>DASVPY010000085.1:0-198020 GCA_036389395.1 Pyrinomonadaceae bacterium | reverse complement strand
CGCGCGGCTTCATCGTCGGCGAGATCGTGAAGGAGGCCGTGCTCATCAGCGTCATCGGCGTCGCCGCCGGCTTCGCCCTCTCGTTCCTGGTCGGCTACCTGATCCAGCGCGCCTACGCGCTGCCCTTCGAGTACAGCTGGGCCTGGGGCCTGACGGCCGCGCTCATCGGCCTGCTCGGCGGCGCTCTGGGCGCGCTCTACCCGGCCGTGCGCGCCGCCAACCTCGACGCCGTGAGCGCGCTTGCGTACGAGTGATTAGGTGATGAGTGATAAGTGATAAGAAAAATCGCTGCTCCTTCTTATCACTCACCACCCATCACCCATCACTAAAAAGATATGAGAACGAGTCTACAGGCGGAAAATCTGACGAAGGTCTACCGGGTGGGGAGCGTGGACGTGCCCGCGCTGCGGGGCGTGTCGCTCGACGTGGAGGAGGGCGAGTACCTCGCCATCATGGGGCCTTCCGGGTGCGGCAAGTCCACGATGCTGCACCTGCTCGGCGGGCTTTTGACGCCGACCTCGGGGCGCATCCGTATCGACGGCGAAGACCTGACGGCCGCCTCGGACGCCAAGCGGACGGACATCCGCCGCCGCAAGATCGGCTTCGTCTTCCAGCGCTTCAACCTCTTCCCGACGCTCACGGCGGAGGGGAATTTGAAGCTCGCCGAGTCAATCGCCGCCGGCAGCGACGGCAAGAAGGGCGGAGACCCGGAGCGCCGCCGCGAAATCCTCCGCCTCCTGCAACTCGAAGACAAGATGCACCACAAGCCGCTCGAACTCTCGGGCGGCGAGCAGCAGCGCGTGGCGCTCGCGCGCGCCGTCGTCAACCGCCCCGCCATCATCCTCGCCGACGAGCCCACCGGGAATCTCGACACGGAGAACTCCGCCATCGTCCTGAACATGTTTCAGGAGATGAACTACCGCTTCAACCAGACCATCATCATGATCACGCACAACCCGGAGGCGGCCGCCATGTGCCGCCGCATCGTGCAGATGCGCGACGGCCAAATCGTTGCGCCGGGCGCGGCCGTGCAGTTATAATCACAGGCGGGAACAGGTGGACACGGGCGCGGGGCGCGCTAGGGCTTCGCGGTCTTTGCCACCTGTTGCTTTTGTGGGCGGACAAAAAGCGAACGGTTCTTCGGCGTGACAGGACTACTCAAAAAGCTGCTTTTCTGGTCTTACGGGCGCAGCACTTGGCAGTACGACGTGCTCTGCGCGCTCATCCTGGCCTTCATTTTTCTGACGCCGAAAAGCTGGTTCGCGGGCGAACCGGCCCCGCCCCTCGGGCATCAAAATCCCTCTGCGGCGGCGACCAAGACCCTGCTGCTCGCCTGGCCGGCACAAGCGCCGGCCGCCCCCCCCGACACCGCGGAACTGGAACGCCGCGCCCGCCTGGCGACGGGCCGGCAAGACGCACGGCTGGTGGGCGGCGTCGAGCCGGTGCGCGACGCGACGGGCACGGTGGTTGCCTACCGGGTTGACATAGAGTAGTCGTTCATTATAATCGCCCGAAGTTTTCGCGTCCGGGCGCAGGCGGTTTCGGTCCCCCTTGGCTTTGTTTTAGAGGAGTGAGCATGAAGAAATATTTGACGCTTGGCCTCGCCGCAGTTCTGACCCTCGCGACGGTGTTTGCGGCCCCCAGGCCCGCCAGCGCGCAGAGCGCCGGGCTGGTCAGCTCGATCATCAACCGCATGGAGCGCAACCGGCGCGACCTGCGCTCCTTGCGCGCCTCGATCAGCATGGAGAAGTACGACGCGCAAATCCGCGACACCGACAAGCGCGTCGGCACGCTGCTCTACGTCCCCGGCACGGGCAAGAGCCAGGCGGTGCGCGTTGACTGGCGCAGCCCGCAGGAGACGCTCGCCGTCGCGGACGGCCAGTACACGCTCCTGCGCCAGCGCATGAAGCTCGCCTACAAGGGCGACGCCAACTCGAACCGGAACAAGGTGAGCGGCGTGCTCGGCTTCGGCCTCAACGTCTCGCAGGCGCAGTTGAAGTCCTCGTTCGACATGCAGTACATCGGCGAGGAGGCGCTCTGGGGCGGCGTGCAGACCTCGCACGTCAAGCTCGTGCCGAAGGGCAAGGCCGGCTACTCTTACGCCGAGGTCTGGGTGGACGGATCGGGGATGCCGGTGCAGACCAAGGTGGTCGAGCGCAACGGCGACGCGACGACCGTGCGCCTGATGGACATCCAGCGCAACGCCGCCATCAACAAGGGCGAGTTCAAGCTCGAACTCGGCTCCGACATCAAGATCGTGCGCGGCTGACGCCCGGCGCAGTAAAGCTCCGACAGTTGGAAGGGTTCCGTGGCCCGCAACGACGCGCCCGGAACCCTTTCCGTTTGCGCCGCCGAAAAATTTTTGCCGCGAAGTTCGGTCGCGCCGTCGGCGAGCGACGCGCGCCCTTGCCTCGGGCGCGGACTTTGCGTATCTTCTCCCGGTCAGCGCCAGACCCGCGGGGTTAGTTCGGTCACTGAAGACGCGCCGGGCACGCGCGCGCGCGAGGGCCGGCGGGCGCTGAGGCCCCAACCGACAGATGAAGCAGAGCACGTTCGTCAAACTGAAGCTGCGCGAAGCGGCGATGATCGCACGCGGGCTGACCTCGCCGCGCCACCCCGTCCTGGCGCACGTCATCCCCATGCGCCGCTGCAACCTCGCGTGCGCCTACTGCAACGAGTACGACAACTACTCGAAGCCCGTGCCCGTCGAGGAGATGCGGCGGCGCTTGGACAAGCTGGCGGAACTGCGCACCTCCATCATCACCATCTCCGGCGGCGAGCCGCTCATGCACCCGCAGATTTACGATCTGGTGGCGCACATCCGGCGGCGCGGCATGATCGCCGGCCTCATCACCAACGGCTTCTACCTGACGCCCGAAAAGATCAGGAAGCTCAACGCCGCCGGTCTCGAATACTTGCAGATCAGCATTGATAACGTCGAGCCGGACGAGGTCTCGAAGAAGAGCCTGCGCCTGTTGGACAAGCGACTCAGGTGGCTCGCCGAGCACGCGGACTTTCACGTCAACATCAACTCGGTCGTCGGCGGCGGCATCAAGCAGCCGGAGGACGCGCTCGTCATCGGCCGGCGCGCGCTCGACCTCGGCTTCTCCGCCACGGTCGGCGTCATCCACGACGGGCAGGGCGAGTTGAAGCCCCTGAGCGACCGCGAGTACCGCGTCTACCGCGACTTCAAGACGATGGCGCGGCAGGAGTACGCGCGGCTCGACTGGTTCCAGGAGAACTTGGCCAAGGGGCGGCCGAACGACTGGAGTTGCCGCGCGGGCGCGCGCTACCTCTACATCTGCGAGGACGGTCTCGTCCACTACTGCTCGCAGCAGCGCGGCACGCCCGGCACGCCGCTCGCCGACTACACGCAGGCCGACATAGACCGCGAGTACAACTCGGAGAAGTGGTGCGCGCCCTACTGCACGGTGGCCTGCGCGCAGAAGACGGCGCTCTTGGACGACTGGCACAACCTGCTGCGCCTCTACGGCGACTCCTTCCGCCAGTGGCTCAAGGAACGCGGCGGCCGCCGGCCCGCGCCCAGCGCCGCGCCCGCGCCCGACCACGCCGCGCCGCCGCCCGCACCCGCGCCGCCCGACCCCGTGCCCCAAGTCCTGAGCGCGTCGAGCACCGCGGACTGACGCGACGAGTTTTAGTTTGGAAGTTAGGCAGCGTTCCGGCTTGCGGGCGCTGCCTTTCGTTTTTGGCGTTGCGGGTCGCGCGCGGCCGGTCTCACACAGAGGACACAGTTAAAAACCTCTGTGGCCTCTGTGTTACCTCTGTGTACTCTGTGTTGATCTGATCGTGCGTCGGCTCTCAACCATCACTTCGACTCTAAACGCGCCCGCGCGCAGCGGGCGTCCGGCAACGGCTGTGTGCAGAGTTCGCTGGCGAGGAAGCGCCGGTACTCGGCGGCGGCCTCTTCGCGGCGTTCGAGCGCGGCGAGGACTTTGGCGAGGTGGAGGGGCAGCGCGGCGTCGGGTTCGCCGCCCCGCTCGGCGGCGCGCAACTCGGCGAGGGCTTCCGGCCACCGGCCGAGCGCGGCCAGTTCCAGCCCCAGCAGCTTGCGCGTGTGCGGGTCGTCACCGAGGCGCAGGGCCGCGCGGTACTCGGCGGCGGCGCGCGCGTGTTGCGTGTTGAGCTTCGCGTCGCTCGCGCGCGCCAGGTGCGCGTCGAGGCTGCGGTAATCGTAGACGAAGTAGAGCGCCGCCAGCGCCGTCACGGTCAAAGCGTAAACTAACGTCGGCGCGTGCCGCGAACGGAACGCACGCGCCCGACTCACACGCGCCGCGCTCGCACCAGCATCTATCGCCGACTCGTTCGCGTCCGTTGTCTTCTCTGTCGTGCGCCGCCAGAGGCGTGCGAGCAGGTAGAGGGGTAAGGCGGTGAAGGGGAGGACGAGTGTGGCGAGCGTCCAGGCGGCGCAGGCGTAGGGGCGCAGACCGCGGCGGCGCGCGTCCGCCAGCACCCACGTCGAGCAGGCGACGGCGAGCGCGACCGCGGCCGGGCGCAGCACCTCGAACAACTGCCCGAAGGAGATTTGCCAACGCAGGCTCACGGGCGCTCGCGTCAGCGGACGAAGGCGATGCGGCGTTCGGGGTAGTTGAAGACGATCTTGAAGACCGACAGGAACTCGCGCCCGACGACGCCGGCCCCGCCCTCGCGGCTCAAGCCCGACACGCGGAAGATCGCGCGCGGCCGCGCGAACCTGTGACCCGCCAACTCGAACCACTCGATTGTGCCGGTGGCGACCTTGTAACTGCCGCCCGCGCCCGTGTCGGTCTCCTCCTTGACCTCGCGCCCTTCGAGCAGCCGTTCGTCCTTGATGAACTTGTCGTAGAAGGTGACCGTGCCGACGTAGCCCGTGTCGAGTTGGAAGAGGCCGCGGCGGTCGCCCTCAAGGCGGGCTTCGACGGCGGGCGTCAGATCGATGTAGGACAACTCCTGCCACTTGCCGCGCTTGAGCCGGTAGGTGGCCGGGTCGTAGAGCGCGATGCGCGCGCCGCCGCCCTCGACCTCGATGACCGTGCGCGCCAGCACGGGATAGCCCACGTAGCCCGCGCGCTTCGTGCCCGGCGGCGCGTTCTTGTCCGACAGATCGGAGGCCAGAAAGATCGGGTTCTTGATCGTGACGCGGCCGAGTTGGAAGGTCTGCCCCTGCCGGATCGTCACCTCCTGCACGCGCCCGTCCGCGCCGCGCGTCTGCGACTTGCCGAGCACGGGCAGCTTCAGTTCGTCGGCGAGGCGCGCGTCAATCTGCATCGCGTCCGCGCCGGTGTCGAAGTGAAACCAGCCCACGTCGCGTCCGTCCACGAGCGGGCGCACGTAGTAGTGACCGGGCGCGCCGCCCTCGAAGGGCGCGCCCTGCGCCACCTGCAACTCGGCCGGGCGTGTGTTGTCGAACGTCGTGTCGGCGGGCAAGGGCGCGACGGCGAACGCGTTGGCATTCGTCGCCGGGATTAACTCGATTGACGTGACGCGCACCTCGGAATCCGACCCGCGGTAGTTGGTGACGAGGCGGCGCGGCAGTTGCGCGCCGAGCGCCTCCTGGTAGTCGTGCGGCGTGACGGTGAACGGCCCGCGCTCGTACTCGACGACGAGCTTCGCGGGCAGCCACGTCGCGCGGTCAACGTAGACCTGCGCGCCGACCAGCCCGCGCGTGAACCGCATGGAGAGCGCGACCTGCTTGTCGTCGGTCTCGGCGGGCAGCAGCGCGAAGACGAGCGGCGCGCGCTCGTCGAGCCACCAGCCGCTGCGGAACCAGGCGGGCAGCAGCAGCTTCTCGCGCAGGCGTTGCGGCATCGGCGCAGGGAGACCCGTCCGATCCACCTGCCACGCGAAGCGCCCGTCGAAGCCGAGCGGGCGGTTGTCCGTCGGCTTCGCCTCCTGCCGGAACTCGCCGCGCGCGCCGAGCCACAGCGTCCGCCCGCCGCGCCCTTCCGTCTCTTCCACGACGAAGCCGCGCGGCAACTGCTTCAACCGCTCGTACCCGGTCGCCCGCCGCACGTTCGTCAACACCTGCGCGACGGTCAAACCTTCGGCCGTCGAAGCAGACGCCTGCGCGGCCGCACTCGTCTGCGCGTCGGCGTACAGCAGCGGCAGACAGGCGACGACTAGAGCAGACGCGAAGGTGATTCGTGCGCGCGGTCTTAACATGACGTTTGTTCCTGCGGCGCGGCGTGCGGGCCGGCGTTCACGTCGCCCGCGTCGCGTCCGTGCCGACCTTGTGCAAGGTCATCGAGCTGGACAGACCGAGACCGGAGAGCGTGCCCGCCATCAGCACCACGATCTCGCCCTGCTGCACGACGCCGGCCTCTAAGAGCGTCCGGTCGGCCGAGCGGATCATCGCCTCGGTCGTGTCGGCGCGCGGGTGGACGAGCGGCTCGACGGCCCAGATGAGCGCCATCGCGTTCTGCACCTCGCGCGCGTGCGACAGCGCGACGATGCGCTGCGCCGGCCTGAGCGCCGACAGCCGCTGCGCCATCAGCCCCGACTCGGTGAAGACCGCGATGACCTGCGCGCCCATCTCGTCGGCGGCGAACGCCGCGGCCTCGCAGAGCGCGCGGCTCACGCGCCCCGTCTGCTGCCCGATCCATTTCGTGATCTCGCTCGACCCCGTCGGCCGGCCCGTCTCGGCCGACTCGATGATGCGCGCCATCGTCGCCACGGCCGCGACCGGGTACTGCCCCGAAGCCGTCTCGGCCGAGAGCATGACGGCGTCCGTGCCGTCCCAGACGGCGTTGGCCACGTCCGACGCCTCGGCGCGCGTCGGGCGCGGCTCGTTGATCATGGACTGCAACATCTGCGTGGCCGTGATGACGAAGCGGTCGGCGTGGTTCGCGTCCTCGATGATGCGCTTCTGGTAGACGGGCACGAGTTCGACGCTCGTCTCGACGCCGAGGTCGCCGCGCGCGACCATCACGCCGTCGGTCGCCTTGATGATCTCGTCGAGGTTGTCAATGGCCTCGGCCTTCTCGATCTTGGCGACGAGCGGCTGCTTGCCGCCCGCGGCCTTGATCGCCGCCTTGGCTTCGAGACAGTCTTCGGCGCGGCGCACGAACGAGAGCGCGATGTAGTCGGCCGCCTGGCGCACGGCCCACTGCAAGTCGCGCTTGTCCTTGTCGGTCATCGAGGGGATGGGCAGCGGCACGCCGGGCAGGTTGATGCCCTTGCGCTCGTTGAGCGTGCCGCCGTTGACGACGCGGCAGACCACGTCGGTCTCGGTCGTGCGCTCGACGTGCATCTCAATCGCGCCGTCGTCTAAGAGGATGCGCGCGCCGGGGCGCACGTCGCGCGCGAGGCCGGCGTAGTTGGTCGAGACCTCGTGTGCGTCGCCCGCGACCGAGCGCGTGGTCAACGTGAAGAGTGCGTTCTCTTCGAGCACGACGGGCTGGCCGCCTTTGAGCACGCCCGTCCTGATCTTGGGGCCGGAGAGATCGACTAAGACGGAGAGCGGGCGGCGCATCCGCTCGGCGGCGGCGCGGGCGCGGCGGATGGTCTCGGCGTGCTCTTCCTGGACGCCGTGCGACATGTTGATGCGGACGCCGTTCGCGCCCGCCGCCAGCAGGGCTTCGAGCGTCGCCGGCTCGCGCGACGCCGGCCCGAGCGTGGCCAAGATTTTCGCTTTCCTCACGTTGTCCCCTCGAAGATGGAGCAAGCGCGCGGGCCGTCGTCAGTCGCCCTCGTTCGACTTGCTCGCGAGCGCCACCTGGACGGCGCGTTCCAGCCCCTCGGCGACGCGCGGGCCGTAGCCGAAGAAGCGTTCGACCAGCCGGCCGTTGCGGTCGAAGACGTAGGTCTGCGGGATGTCGTCGCGCTCGGCGAAGACGATGGACGCGAGCGCGTCGTCCGGGTAGCCGAGCTGGTACGAAATCTTAAACTCCTTAACGAAGTCGGCCACCTTCGGCTTGTCCTCGTCGCCGCCGACGTTCAAGCCGACGACGTTGAGGCCTTGCGCGCCGTAACGCTTCTGCAAGGCGAGCAGGTGCGGCACCTCTTCGCGGCACGGCGGGCAGTAGGTGGCCCAGAAGTCGAGCACGAGCACCTTGCCCTTGTAGTCGGCGGCGCGCGCGCGCCGGCCGTCGAGCAGCGTCCAGCCTTGCGCGCCCGCGCGGGCGGCGTCGGGCGCGCCGGCCGGGCCGTGCGAGCTGGCGACGGGCGGGAGCGGCGGCGACGTGCGCGGCTGCTGCGGCCCGCGCGGCGTGTCGGTCGCCGTCGAGTCCACGGGCCGCGGCGCGTTGCGGTCGCAGGCGGCGGCGCAGACGAGGCAGACGCCGAGCGCCGCCGCGAGCAACGGGCGCAGGCGGCGGGGCGTCGGAGGCGGCAACGATCTCATAAGACTTCAGAGACTCCTGTCGTGTAGGGCTGCACGCGCATTCTACAACAAAGGGGCGGGCCGGCGGCATCGCGCGGCGAAGGGCCGCCAAAATTTAAAGGCTGCCGTTGACACCCATCCAAGATAAATATACATTGCCTGTCGCTGGTTCACCCTGGCAAGAACCCCACTCCCCGACGAGCCATGTTCCTGCCTGTTTCCACCCTTTAACCTTTGGCAGTTGTTAGTCTGGCATAAGCGATCAACCTTAGCGATCAATCTTCATCGGAGGACAGCGCAGATGAAAATGAGAGCCGGGCGCGCGGTCAGCCGCCGTAGAGCACTTCTTGTAATGCTATTCCTGGCGATAACCGGGATCGCCGTTTTTGCAGCGGTGCGCGGCCCACAGCAGGAGGAGCAGGCGCTGCCAAATCAGTTCCCGGTCGCGGATGTAAACGCAGCGGAAAGCACGGACGTTGCTAAAGCTAAATTGCGGCGGGCGCGAGGTAGTAAATATGACCTGCGAGATAAGAGCATTGCCAAGCAGGACACCAGAAACTTCGCCATTAAAGAGACAGACCCGCCCGTCCTTCTTGAGTTGATCCCAAGTCACGCCCCGGCCTTACAGGCAATTCCTGCCGGACAAAGCGATGCAATTGTGATCGGGGAAGTGACAAACTCCGAGGCGCACCTGTCTAACGATAAGACTTCTGTGTATTCCGAGTTCACGGTGCGGGTTGATGAGGTTATTAAGAACAACAGTTCAATCGCCCTGTTCCCTTCGGCATTGATTTCTACCGAACGGCGCGGCGGGCGGGTCCGTTTCCCTTCGGGTAAAACCGTCCTGCGCGGGGTCTATGGGCGGAACATGCCGCAACCCCAAAGGCATTATGTTTTCTTCTTGGAATACCAATCGGAAGGCGAAAGCTTTCCTATCATTACGGCATACGAAATACGTGCTCATCATGTCTTCCCGCTCGATGGAACGGCGGAGACTGATACCGCGGCCAGTCCGTTCGCCGCCTACATGGCCTACAGGGCAGCGGAAGAGTCCAGCTTCATAAACGAAGTAAAGAGCGCCGCTCAAAGGGGGCAGAAGTGATGCCTAGACTGCACCTTCTGTACCTCCTTTCGGGCGCTTTTCTTGCATGCTTCGCGGCCCTCTGGTGTTCCCATAATGCCGTGCCCGGTGCGCGAGCATCTCCGGCAGGCGCATGTGCTACGCCCGATGCCGGGACGAATGGGAAAGCGGGCGCATAGGCGCGCGGGGTGACGGTAGAGGTGACAATCGATTCATCCGCTAGCGGGTTCAACTCGACAGAACGTGCCTGCCTCGCGACCGCCTTTAGTAACTGGAACGCAAGCAAATCAAGTACCGGCAACTGCTCTGGCATCACGTTTCACGTAAATTATAGCTCCACCCCGGTGGCGACGATGAACCCGGACGGCTCTAGCCCGCGCGGCCCCGATTTAGTTTATCAAGTGAAAAAAGTTGCGCCGGCAAAGCCTCTCGCGGTCGCGATCACTAACGGTCAAAGCAGCGGGAGCGGTCGCTTAAACGCCATAACGTTCATCCATCCCGAGGTCGGCACAGATGCCGGCTATGGATGCACGGCGCTGACGAATACCATGGCGCACGAGATCGGACACACCTTTGGTTTAGGTGAGTGTAGCGGGGCTGGTTGTAATCAGGACAACAGTTCGGTGATGCAGGAGGCGCATTGCGGCATCTGGAATTCCGACGGCGTCTGTACTGACCCCAATTACAATGATCAATACTCCGGCACACCCGGCCCCACATCGTGTGATAACGCGAAAGTCATACAGGTCGCCCAATATAGCTGCGCGACGCCGACCCCGACGCCCACGCCGACCCCGACGCCGACCCCGCAGACCTACGAGGATTGTGTGGCCATTAACTGGTACTGGAACTTCGCCAGCAACTCCTGCACGCCGACGCAGTGCGCCTCGCACGCCTGCTCGGCCCAGACCTACTGGGACTACGACTACTGCCGCTGCGTCAACCTCGACTCGCCCGTCCTGGTGGACGTGGGCGGCGACGGCCTCCGCCTGACGGACGCGGCGGGCGGCGTCGCCTTCGACCTCGACGCCGACGGTGCGGCGGAGCGTATCGCGTGGACGCGCGCCGACTCGGACGACGCGTGGCTCGCCTTAGACCGCGACGGCGACGGCACGATAGACGACGGGCGGGAGTTGTTCGGCAACCACACGCCGCAGCCTGAGCCGCCGGCCGGCGCGGAGCGCAACGGCTTCCTGGCCCTGGCCGAGTTCGACACGGCGAGCCAGGGCGGCAACGCCGACGGCGTGATTGACCGCCGCGACGCCGTCTTCGAGAGTTTGCGTTTGTGGCAGGACACGAACCACGACGGCGTGTCCGAGGCGGGCGAGTTGCACGGCTTGCCGGAACTGGGCGTCGCCGCCTTCGACCTGAGGTACAAGGAGGCGAAGCGGACGGACGAGTACGGCAACAGCTTCCGCTACCGGGCGAAGGTGCGCGACGTACACGGGGCACAGATCGGGCGCTGGGCCTGGGACGTGTTCCTGCAACCCGCGCCGTAACCAGAACACCGCGCACGAAGTCGAACCGCCCGCGTGTCGTCGCCGACGCCGGGCGGTTCGGTCTTGTTAAAGTGCCGGCGAGGGGCGCGCCGCCGGCTCAGGCGGCTTCGTCCGTGCCGGCGCGCTGGTCGCCGACCTCTTCGGCGGACGGGCGCTCGTCGTGCGCGGGCACGCGGTAGTCTTCGTCCGCCCAGTGGCCGAAGTCTATGAGCTTGCAGCGCTCGGAGCAGAACGGGCGGTGCGGGTTGTCGCGCCACGCGACGGGCTTGTTACAGTTCGGACACTTCTTCATCTTTCGTCGCCGAGACGAAACAGGCGGGGGCGACCGCCGCGTCGCCCCCGCCTGTCGTCCGACACCCTCCTTGACGTAGGGTCTGCCTACACCGGCGCTAGCTGTCTTTGAGCAGAATCTTGCGGTCGACGAAATCGATCATACCGGCGCGGCGCATGTCGTTCAAGCGCACGGTCACGCTCTCGCGCGTCGAGCCGACGATGGAGGCGATCTCGCGGTGCGGCAGGTTCAGATCGATGAGCACGCCTTCGGGCCCGCGCCGGCCGTAACGCTCCGAGAGATCGACGAGCAGTTTTTCGAGCCGCGCCGGGATCGTGTCGAGCGCGAAGTCGGCGATGCGCTGCTCGCGGCGGGACAGACGTTGACCGACCAGCTTGAAGGTGTAATCATAAAGCTCGCGACTCTCCCCCATGGCCCGACGGAACTCTTCGACCGGCAGCCGCAGCAGCCGGGCCGGCTCGTAGGCGACGGCCGACATCTGGCGCGCGCCCGTGCCGTAGAGGGCGAACTCGCCGAAGAGCGAGCCGGCGGGCAGGATGTCGAGCACGGCCTCGCGCGCGGTCGCCAGGTCGAGGTAGCAGAGCTTGACGCGGCCCGCCGCCAGCAGGTAGAGCGCATCGGGCGCGTCGCCGGCCCGGTAGACGAAGCGGCGGCGCGGCACGTCGAGCGCGGCGGCGACTGTGGCCAGATGCTCCCGCTGCGGCGCGCCGAGGCGCGCGCCGAGTTCCGAGTGCTGGATGATGTGCAGGCGATCCGCCACAGTCAGATCGCAGGCGCGTAGTTGCGGCATGAGAAGTCCCTCGGGCTGCACCGGCGCTTCGTGGGCGGCCGGCGTTGGTTGTAACGAGGGTTCGCTTAAAATGAGGTTCGACGGCACGGGGCCGGGCACAGACCTGAGTCGGGACTGCCTTGTTAAAGTTGATTACGCTAACTCGTTCGTTAAGGATTCAGGCGTGCTGTTTGCCGAACGCGAGCGAACGGTGACCGTCCTTGATGACGCGCACTCTAGCATGAAGGCGCGCGGGGCGCAAGACCCGCGCGCGGGCGGACAAGGGGGGCGGCGCGCGGGCCAGTTATGTTGACCAAGTTCAAGGTTCTGCTGGTGGACGACAACGCGGACAAGCGGCAACTGCTGACCGTCGCGCTCGAAGCCGCGGGCTACGGCGTGCGCACGGCCGAGGACGGCGTCGAGGGCCTCGCCGCGGTCGAGTCGCTCCAGCCCGATCTGATCATCACCGACGTGATGATGCCGCGCATGGACGGCTACGAGATGGCGCGGCGCGTGCGCGCCAACCCCGCCACCCGCTTCATCCCGATCATCATCCAGACCTCGGCGCGGGCGGCGGCCGAGGACGCGCGCCGCGGCGCGGAGGTCGGCGCGCTCGGCTACATCACCGACCCGACCGACTTGGGGCTGCTCCTCGCCCGCGCGCGCACGCTGCTCGACTTCAAGAACTACCTCGACTCGTGCGAGGAGGCCGCTTTCACCGATCACCTGACGGGCCTCGCCAACCGCCGCCGCTTCGAGCGCCAGTTGGCCCGCGAGGTGGCGCGCACGCGCCGCTACGGCCGCCCCTTCTGCCTGCTGCTCGTGGACATAGACCACTTCAAGCGCGTCAACGACACGCACGGGCACGACGCGGGCGACGAGGCCCTGCGCCTGGTCGCCAACACCTTGCAGGCCGGCACGCGCGGCATAGACACGGCGGCGCGCATCGGCGGCGAAGAGTTCGCGCTGATCTTGCCGGAGACCGACCGCGCGCGCGGGCTTGAGGTGGCCGAGCGTTTGCGCCAAGAGGTCGGGGCAACGGAGATTCCGGCCGCCGGGCGCTTGACCGTCAGCATCGGGCTGGCCGAGTGCGCCGACGGGCACTGCGAGGCGCGCACGCTCTACACCGCCGCCGACGCCGCGCTCTACGAGGCCAAGCGCGCCGGCCGCGACCGCGTCCACTGCGCGCCCGCCGACGCCGCGCCGAACCCCGCGCCCGCGCTGGGCGTACCGTAGGAAAGGATGAGGGCTGAGGGATGAGGGATGAAGAAGCAGACAGGAGTCAGGAGTCAGAAGCCAGAATGAGGACGAGCGCCCGCGCCGCTTCTTCTTCCGGCTCCTGGCTTCTGACTCCCGGCTTCTTCATCCCTCTCCATCCCTCAGCCCTCATCCCTCATCCCTTTTTTGGAGTTGCTCATGGCTGACTACCGGGACAAATTGGACGAGTGGCGCGAGGCGGCGCGGCGCAAGGCGCGCGAGCTGGACGAGAAGTATAAAGTGAAGGAGCGCGTCGAGGAGGGCGCGCGCGCGGCGCAGGACGCGGCCAAGCGGGGCGCGGCGCGCGTCGCGGGCGAGGCGGAGCGCGCGCGCGCCGAGGCCGAGCGGCTGGGCGAAGACTTCGACGTGCGCGAGCGCACTGAGGAGGTGCGCGGCCAGGCCCGCCGCGCCGCCGAAGAGGCGCAGCGCGCCGCGCGCGCCGCGGGCGAGACGTTGCGCGACGCGGCCGGCGTCGCGGGCGAGCGCGCCGGCGAGGTCTTAAGCGAGGCCAAGCGGCAGTACACGCGCGCCGCGGGCGTCGTGGACAAGGGCGCGCGCCTGACGCGCCTGACGACCGCGACCACGGCCGGCGCGTTCAAGGCCTTCGACTGGGCGCGCGCGAACCCGAAGCGCGCCGTCGTCGTCACGGTCTCGCTCGCCGCGGGCCTGGGCGCGGGCGCAGTCTTCCCCGGTCTCGACGCCGTCCTGCTCGGCGCGCACCCGCACTGGCTGACCCACTCGGCGCTGCCCGTCTGGGCCTTGCGCAAGGCGGGCACGAAGTTCGACGACTACCTGCGCAAGCGCGAGACGCTGCTGGCCGCGGGCGAGTTGGACGAGGCCGAGCGCAAGCGCGTCGAGTTCGAGCGCGAGATCGCGCGCTACGTCGGCGCGCCGCTCCTCGGCGCGTTCAGTTGCGCCGCGGGCGTCATGATGTGGGCGCAGATTTTCCAGCCCGGCACCATCGTCGGCGCGCCGATTGACTGGATAATCGGCGGCAACCCGTTGTTAAGCGGCATCTGGCTGTTCGGCAACGGCGTCATCTGCTTCCAGCAGGGCTACAAGTTTTTCATGATCGCCTTGAAAGACCAGCAGGACGTGCACCGCATCGTGCGCGAGATCAGAGGGCTGCTGCCCGCGGCGGCGACCAGCTAGGCGCATCTGTTGTTGCCTCTGACGGCAGATCGAATTAACACAGAGGGCACAGAGGTCACACAGAGGACACCGTAAAAACTGTGTCCTCTGTGTGACCTCTGTGCCCTCTGTGTTAAAAACGGCCGCGCGCTACTCTCAACCACCAACTCAACTGGATTCTGCGGCGCGAGTCCGCTCACTTGTCGAGCCGGTAGAGCCGGGCGGCGTTGTCGCGGAGCACCATGCGGGCCAACTCAGACGCGCGCGCGCGCGTGATGTCGCCGTCGTGCCACATACCCGTTAGCGCAATCGCAAGCGCCTCGCGGGCCGTGCGGTTCGTCAGCCACGCCGACTCCTCCCAACTCACCTCCGGCGTCGCGGGCGAGGCGTCCGTGCCGAACAGCACCTTCTCCGGCTCGTACTCAAGCCACTCGCGCAAGACGCGGCCGAGGGCCTGCGGCGTGAGCAGGAAGGTCTGTGCAGAGAAGTCGGCGTAGACGTTCGGCTTCTCAAGCAGGAACTGCGTCTCTCTCACGAACGGGTAGCCGCCGTGGACGAGCACGAAGGTCGTGCCGCGCAGCGCCGGGTCGTTGAGCACAGATTCGAGCAGCAGCGGGTTGCCGTTCGTCAGGTTGTAGAAGTGGCCGCAGCCGCCGCCCGTGTGGACGTGTACGACCAGCCCCAGCCGCCCCGCCTCGGCGACGACGCGGCGGAACAGGAAATCTTGCAGCCGTTTGTACTCGGCCCAGGGCGGCGTGCCGCCGCGCGCGTAGCAGGCGTAGACGCGCGCGGCCTCGGCCTGCGGCACGGCGGTGAAGTCGAGCGGGCGCATGTAGGCGGCGACGAACTTGATGGCGATTGCGCCCTCGCGCTTGCGCTGGGCGAGCGTCGGCGTGACCACGCGGCTCAGGTAGAGGTCGAGCGTCGGCGGCAGCGCGTTGACGCCGAGCGCGGCGAGGTCGCGCTTGAGCAGCGCCTCCTCCTGCGCGTAGAAGAAACGCTTGTCGGAGTCCACGCGCAGACGCGCGGTGCTGAGCGGCAGCAGCAGCGGGTCGCCGTAGCCGACCCAGCGGAAGCGCGGCGCGTCGAGGCCGCGCCCCGGCGCGACGCGGTTCGCCAGCATCGTCTCGATGTTGAGCCGGTCGAGCACCCACGCCGGGTAAGCGTCGCCGCGTTCGCGCATCGCGCGGCGCTTGGCTGCGAGCAGTTCGCCGACGTGCGGCGCGCTCATGTCCGCGCCGTGCGGGTAGCCGTAGAGTTCGCGCCACGCGCCGGTGTAGACGGGGTTGTCGGGGCGCAGGCGCAGAGGGGGCGGCGCGACGAACTCAAGCCCGCCGCACGCGATGGCGTCGAACTCCGTGTCCTCTCGGCCGTCGGGGCCGGCGACGCTCATCACGTGCGCGTGGTTGTCCACCGCGCGGACGGCGTTGATCTCGGCCAGGAGCGCGGGGTCGGCGGTCGTCTGCGCTTGGGCGGGGGCGGCGGCGAGCAGTAGGGCGAGCAGCAGGCTCAGACGCGCGTGCATGTTCGGTGTCACTCGCGGGCGGGCTGGCAGAGCACAACGCTTCTTACGCGAAACCCGGCCGCGAGTCAATGATGAAGAGGCCAAAGCTCAGGGGCCGCACGCGTCGTCGAACGAGTGCGGCCCCTTGTTGCTTGCGGACGACTGCGCAGTCGTCACGCGGGTGCGTGCGGACGCCCCCGCGCCCGCGGCGGATAGTTGAGCTGAGGCGGTCGGCGAGCCGACGCGGCTAGCGGCAGCCGAGGCGCGTGGTGTGCACGGAGACGATCTGCCAGCGCCCGTCGCGCCGCTCGAAGGTGCGCGTGTAGTTGTACCACGGGCTGGTGCGCGAGTAGTCGCCCGCGAACGAGCCGGGGCCGAACTCCGCAGGCTCGCGCATGACGTGGACGCGCGCGCGCCCCGTCACGGTGGCGCGGTAGCCGACCACCGAGACCGTCACGTCGCGCGTGTCAATGGCCGTGAAGGCGAAGCCGGGGTCGCTGACGAGCGCGAGCCGTTCGCTCTTGCCCTCGGTGTAGCCGTAGGACATCTGGAACGTGAAGTCGTCGGCGAGCAGGCGCGCGAGCGCGGCGGCGTCGCGGTTCAGGTGCGCGTCGAGGTAGGCGCGCTCGACGCTCAAGACTTCCTGCTCGGCCTGCGTCGTCGGCTTGGCGGTGAAGGGGAGGGGCGACAGCAGCTTGCCGACCGTCGTGCCGGCGGCGAACGTGGCGAGGGCGACACAGAGACGAAGGGCTAAGTGTTTCATCTCCCGTACTCCTTGGGTTTTGATTGCCGTGTCCGGGGTGCGGCCACAGTAGCACGAGGCGGGCGCGGCGGCAAGACCCACGCGCGTGAACTTAAAGCCGGCCGCCCTCGTAAGAACGCACGGGTGAAAGCGAGCTAAAATTTTCGGCCGGCCGCTCGGGCGGGCGCGGGGCTTCTAGCCAACGCGCGCCGCGCGCGCCGGCATCTGTGGGTTTACGGGAGTGAATGAAATGAACAAGCCGCGCCTGAGCGTCCGTCTCGCCGTCGCACTCGTCACCTTCGTCCTCGGCGTCGCCTGCACGCTCTTAGTCAACTACTTCTGGCCCGGCGCGCACACGAGCAGCAGCCAGGCGGTGCGCGTCGAACTGCGCGTCGCGTCGCCCGCGCCGCCGCCCGCCGCGTCGCACGGGCCGTGCGGCATGGGGCACGAGCCGGTCGTGCAGCCCGCGTTCGCCTGGACGCCGGACGAGCCGCCGCCGCCACCACCGCCCGCGCCGCCCGTCGCGCCGCCGCCGCCGGCCCCGCGCCCGCGCTGAACGCTGTAGACTCGAACGAACAAAACGGCCGGTCGGGCGGGCGCGGGTTGCAACCGCGGCCGCCCGACCGGCTGTCGTGTTTGATGGTGCGTCCGCCTACTTGATCGTGAGCGGGAACAACTCGAAGCAGAGGAGGAAGACGGCGAGCGTGCCGAGGGCGACGAGTCGGCGCGCGCGCCCGAGCGGCTGCGCCTCGTCTTCGGCCTGCGGGTGGCGCACGCGCAGCATGACGAAGAGCAGCAGCGCGTAGACGAAGCCGCTCGGCGCGCCGTGCCAGCGCCAGCCCAGGTACGCCAGCGCCGCCATCAGCGCGAACGCGCCGCGCCCGACCCAGGCGTGCACGCGCGCGCCGAAGACCGCGAAGACCGCGTGCCCGCCGTCGAGCTGTCCCACCGGCAGCAGGTTCAGACTCGTCACCAGCAGCCCGATCCACGCCGCCATGTAGTAAGGGTTCGGCGCGGCGTTGTCGAGCCGGACGTGGAGCGCGCGCGCCAGCAGCCGCAGCAGCGGCGGGTCGTTGAAGATGACCACGCCGCCCTCCGGCAGCGGCGCGGGCTGCGCCAGGAGCACGCCCGCGACGGCGATGGGGACAATGACGGCGAAGCCCGCGAGCGGCCCCGCGACGCCGATGTCGAAGAGCGCGCGCCGCGTCGGGATCGGCGACTTGATCTTGATGAACGCGCCGAACGTGCCGGCGAGAAACAGCGGCGGCGCGGGCAGGAAGAACGGCAGCGTGGCCGCCACGCCGTAGCGCCGGCACGCCACGTAATGTCCGCTCTCGTGCGCCAGCAGGATGGCGAGCAGCGCGGCGGCGAACGTCGCCCCTTGCGCCCACAGAGCCGGGTGCGCGCAGGCGTAGCGGAACACCTCGCCGACCGCCAGCGCGTAGTAGGCCGGCACGTAACGGGCGTACTCGAACCAGTGCGCGGGCGCGGCCAGGTGCGGTTCGGGCAGGTCTGGGGCCGCCAGCGTCACGCCCGCGAAGGTCGCCGTCAGCGCGGTGAGCAGGAACAGCCCGGCGTGGCGCGCCCACTCGCGCGCCGTCGGGCGCGGCGCGACCCGCGCCCGCCCGAACGTCCGGCGGCCCAACACCGGCGGCACTTGGATTGATTCAGCCATAAAAAACAGTGGTCGATGGTCAGTGGGAAGACGGTTCAAAAGTTCAAGGTTCAACGTTCAAGGTTCAGGATGCAGCTAACGTTGAACCTTGAACTTTGAACTTTGAACTCTTAACTGACCACTGACCACCGACCACCGACCACTGATTTTAGACGCCCAACTCGGGCTGGGGCGGGGCGGGCGTGTCGGTGTCGTGGAGGTCGTCGGCTTCTTCCTCGGCGCTGAAGCCGTGGGCCTGTAGCTCTTTGCCGGGCTTGAAGCGGATGGTCTTGCCCTGCGGGATGGCCACCTCCTCGCCGGTGCGCGGGTTGCGGCCGACGCCGCGCTTGCGCGGCTTGACGACGAAGACGCCGAAGCCGCGCAGCTCGATCCGCTCGCCGCGCGCCAGTGCCTCCTTCATCGAGTGGAAGAGCGCGTCCACGGCCTGCTCGGCTTTCATCTTCGGCACGCCCGTGCGCTCGGCGACGCGGTTCACGATGTCGAGTTTGATCACGCTAGGTCAGAGCCTCCGTCCGGGGTTGCTAGTGCGCTGCGGTCAGGTGCGGGTTAGTGTGTGACAGCACGCAACTTAGCGATAATAGAAAGGTGCGGCCGCGGCTGTCAAGGACGCGCCGTCACGCCCGCCCGACGCCCCCCGTTGACAACCGCGCGCCGCCGCGGCTAACCTCAAAAACCGGAAGTGGTCAGTGGTCAGTGGTCGGTGATCAGTTGTTCTGCCGGCGCGCGCGCGGCTGACGCTGAAACGGGCGACTGACAAAACGAAAACGACTGACCACTGACCACTGACCACTGACCACTTTTTATGTCCCTCTTCGGGCGCACACCTAAAAGCAAGCACCGCTTCGGCGACATCAGCGCGGCGGACGACCGCGACATAGACGTGCAGAGCTTCGAGCTGGAATCGCGCAAGCACTTCTGGGCCGAGGCCCGTCTGCTCGTGCGCGATCTGATCTTCGCCGTCATGCTGATGATCCTGTTCGTCGTCTTCGTCGTCCAGCCGGTCAAGGTCGAGGGCACTTCGATGCTGCCCCGCCTGCACGACGGCGAGCGCATCTTCGTCAACAAACTGGTCTACTACCACCTGCCGCCGATCTCGCGCGGCGACATCATCGTCTTCTGGTTCCCGGACGATCCCGACAAGAGTTACATCAAGCGCGTCATCGGGCTGCCGGGCGAGTTGGTCGAGGTGCGCGACGGGCGCATCCGCGTCAACGGGCAGGAGCTGGACGAGCCGTACCTCGACCCGCAGCTCAACGTCTCGCACATGAGCCAGCCGCCCGTCATCGTCAAGCCGCACTATTATTTCGTGATGGGCGACAACCGCGACCACTCGTCCGACTCGCGCTACTGGGGTCTCGTGCCCGAAAAGTACGTCTACGGCAAGGCGCTCTTTCGCTACTGGCCGCTCTCGCAGGCGAGCATCATCCGCCACGAGACTGACTACTCCATGAGCGCCCCCGGCCTCAACGCCACGCCCACGCCCGACGTGGAAGAGGTGGAGCCGTGAGGAAACAGAAGGCAGGAGTCAGGAGGCAGAAGCCGGAATGAAAGACGCGCCTGTGAAAGTCATTCCTTCTTCATCTGCTTCCGTTCCGGCTGCCTTCTTCTGGCTTCTGGCTCCTGACTCCTGCCTCCTGAATTTATGGACTGGCTGAAGCCGCTGCTGCTGTTGTTCTACGCGCCGGGCCGGGCGTTGGGCGCGGTGCGGGAGCGCGCGCCGCTGGGGGCGGGGCTGGGGCTGGCGCTGTTGGCGCAGGCG
Source organism: Pyrinomonadaceae bacterium (assembly GCA_036389395.1). Classification (GTDB taxonomy): domain Bacteria; phylum Acidobacteriota; class Blastocatellia; order Pyrinomonadales; family Pyrinomonadaceae; genus QHXQ01. The sequence continues at coordinate 177,994 of DASVPY010000085.1, read as the reverse complement.
GCGTTGACGTTCAACGCGCTGTGGCCGTTCATCGCGCGGTCGCTGGCGCGCAGCGGCGGCTGGGTCGTGTTCGCGCTGCTGCGCGACGCGGCGGGCACGCTCTTCCTGCTCGCGTTCGTCTTCGTGCCCGCGCTCGTCCTGTTCGCCAACTGGTTCGAGCGCCGCGGCAGCTACCGGCTCGTCTTGCAGCAGGAGTTCGTCGCGCTGGCGACGGGCGTCTGCTACGCGTGGGCGGCGGCCAACCTCGTCGCGCTGCCGCTGCTCGCGCTCGCGCGCCGCGGGGGGCTGGAAGCCTCGACCGTCGCGCAGAGCCGCGCGTTCTACGAGAACGCCGCCGCGCAGCACGTCATCACGCCGGAAGACCTGGCGCAACTGCTCGACCCGCGCCTGCAAGCCGAGTTGTTCGCGCGCTCGCTGGTGGTGCCCTTCTTCGCCATCTGGGCCGTGCTGGCGGTGCGCGCGGTGTTCCGCATCTCCTGGCCGCGCGCGCTGGCGGTGGTGGTCGGCGGCGGCGTGGCGCTCATGTTCGTGTCGCCGCTCGTCGAACGGCTGGGGTCGCTGCTGTCGTCGCCGTTCCTGCTGCTGCTCGTCTTCTTCTTCCTGCGCAACCAGCTCGGCGACTTGATGCAGGCGCAGCGCGCGCGCGCCGCCTTCCGCCAGAACCTCGAAGCCGCCACGCTCAACCCGGCCGACGCCTCGGCCCACTACAACCTCGGCCTCATTCACCAGCAGCGGCACGAGTACGACGCCGCGCGCGCACGCTTCCGCCGCGCCATCGAGATCGACCCCGAAGAGGTGGACGCGCATTATCAACTCGGCCGCATCGGCCGCGCCGAAGGCAAGCTCGCGGAAGCCATCGAACACTTCGGCCAAGTCGTGACGCGCGCGCCGCAGCACGCGCAGCACGAGGTCTGGCGCGAGATCGGCGCGACCTACCTGGCCGCGGGGCAGCACGCGGACGCGCTCGACGCGCTCGACCGCTTCCTCGATCAACGCCCGTCCGACCCCGAAGGTCTGTACCTGAAGGGGCGCGCGCTCGCGGGCTTGGGCCGCCCGCGCGAGGCCGCCGAGGCCATGCGCGCCTGCATCGAGGCCGTGCGCACCGCGCCCGCCTACAAGTACCGCGCCGACAAGCGCTGGCTCAACGAGGCGCAGCAGTTCCTACGCACGCAGACCTGAGCCGCCGCGCCGCGCGCCACAGATCGCTTTACCATGCGGCGTCAACACAGATCGCTTTTACCCCGCGGCGGCAACGTCGCCCCGTCAATTATGACGCGCATGAAGATGCTCCGTATGCTCGCTCCGTTAGCCCTGCTCCTGGCGGTTTGTCTGCCGACGTGCGCGCAGACGCCGGCACAGGAACTCGATCCAGAACTCGCCGGCCTCGGCGAACAACTCGTGAGCCGGCTGCGCGAACTGCGGCCCGACTGGACGCACGACGCCGTGCCGCCCGCCACCCCGCCCGGCGACAAGCCCAGCAGCACCGTCGCCATCCACTTCTGGCGTTCGCATAAATGTCTGACGGCCGAGCGTGACAACAAAGGGACGCCCGAAGACGTGCCGCTGGCTTGCGTCGTGAAGGTCGCGGTCTACCTGTTCGACACGCGCGAGCAGAACCACAAGTTCCTCGACGATTTCATCGGGCGCGAGCGGTTGCGCGGGCCGAAGCCGACGAGCATCGCCGCGGGCGACGAAGGTTACGTGTGGGGCCGCGGCAACGTCATCTTCGTCAAAGGGCGCTTCATGTTCTGGCTCGACATCGGCGTGCAGGACGACGTGCCGGGCGCGCGGCTCAAGTCCGAGGCGACGGGGCAGGACGTGCTCCAGGAGTTTGCGAAAGAGATAGCCGCCGCCGCGCCCGGCAGTTGAGTCGCACGACCCAAGGAGGACAGCATGGGCCGAATCTTCGCTTGCGCCGTGGCGTGCCTCGCGCTCGTCGGCGCGCAACTCTTGCCCGTCGGCGGCGCGCGCGCGCAGCGCGACACGCCCGGCGCGCGCCTGGCCGCGCGCGCCGTCGGCGACACGCCGCTGCTCGCAGACCTGCGCGAGTTGTGCGACCGGATCGGCGGGCGGCCGACAGGCTCGGCCGCGTGCGAGCGCGCGGTCGAGTGGGGCGCGGCGAAGCTGCGCGCGGCGGGCGCGGACGACGTGCGCGTCGAGCCGTTCAACGTGCCGGCGCTGTGGCTGGGCGAGCGCGCCGCGGCCGAGTGCGTCGCGCCGGAGCGGTTCGCGGTGCGGCTGGCGGCCGCACCTTACTCGCCTTCGACGCCCGCCGGTCGGCCGCTCGTGGCGCGCGTCGTCAACGCGGGCGACGGGAGCGCGGCGGCCTTCGCGCGCCTCGGCGCGCGTGCGCGCGGCGCAATCGCGCTCGTCACCTCGGGCGAGATGAAGACGCTCGACGATCTCTTCGGCGAGTACCTGCGCAACGCGCCGCTCATGGCGGCGGCCGAGCGCGCGGGCGTGGCGGCCTTGCTCCTACAGTCCACGCGCCCGCGCGGGCTGCTCTACCGCCACCCCGTCAACTTCAACGCGCGGCCCGTGCCCATGCCCGTCGCCGTCGTCGCGCGCGAGCACGCGGCCCGGCTCGCGCGGCTCGCGGAGCGCGGCGAGGTGCGGGTGCGTTTGAGCCTCGCGAACCGGACGGGCGGCGCGTACACGGCGCGCAACGTCGTCGCCGAGATACGCGGGCGCGAGCGGCCCGAAGAGGTCGTGCTCCTCGGCGCGCACCTCGACAGTTGGGACTTGGGCACGGGCGCGCAGGACAACGGCGTCAACGTCGCGCTCGTCATTGACGTGGCGCGCGCCGTCAAACAGTTGAACCTGCGCCCGCGCCGCACGATCCGCTTCGCGCTCTTCACCGGCGAAGAGCAGGGCATGTTCGGCTCGGCGGGCTACGTCCGCCGGCACGCGGCGGAGTTGGACGACCACACGGCGGTCGTCATCTTCGACATCGGGTCGGGGCGCACGACCGGCTTCTTCCTGAACGGGCGCGAGGAGTTGCGCCGCCCCGTCGCGGACGCCTTGCGCGCCGTCGGCTGGTTGGGCGTCCCGGCCAACCCGCCCGACGCGATTGACGGCACGGACAACTACGACTTCCTGCTCTCCGGCGTGCCGAACCTCGTGGCGAACCAGGACGGCGCGCCTTACCTGCCCGACTACCACGCCGAGTCGGACACGCTCGACGCGGTGGACGCCGCGGAGGCCAAGCGCAACGCCGCCGTCGCCGCCGCCCTCGTCTGGTCACTCGCCGACGCACCGGAGCGCCCGGCCCGCCGCCAGGCCCGCGCCGAGGTCGAACAACTCCTGCGCGCCACCCACCTCGACGAGCAGATGCGCGCCTTCGAGCAATGGGCCGACTGGCAAGCCGGCCGCCGCGGGGTTCAAAAGCAGTGACGAGTGACGAGTGACAAGTGACGAGTTAAAGACAAGTTTTTTAGCTCGTCACTCGTCACTTGTCACTCGTCACTGCTTTTCTGTTATCGTGATCGGTATGAGTGAGACGAAGGCGGCGCTGTTGGCGCTGGAGGACGGGCGGACGTTTCGCGGGCGGGCGTGGGGCGCGGCGGGCGAGGTGTGCGGCGAGATGGTCTTCAACACCTCGATGACCGGCTACCAGGAGGTGTTGACCGATCCGTCCTACGCCGGGCAGATCGTCTGCATGACATATCCGCTGATCGGCAACTACGGCGTGAACGCCGCCGACGCGGAGTCGGACCGCCCCTGGGTCGAGGCGTTCGTCGTGCGCGAGGCGAGCCGCACCACTTCGAGCTGGCGCGCCGAGGAGTCGCTCGACGCCTACCTGAAACGCTGGCGCATCCCCGCCATCGAGCACGTGGACACGCGCGCGCTCGTGCGCCACATACGCGACCGCGGCGCGATGCGCGCCTGCCTGTCGTCGTTGGACACGGACGCCGACAGTTTAATTGCGAAGGCGCGCGCCGCCGCGCCGATGGAGAACCGCGAGCTGGCGAGCGTCGTCACGACCGAGCGCCCTTACGAAGTGCCGGCCGAAGGCGTGGAGCGTTTCCACGTCGTCTGCTACGACTTCGGCGTGAAGCGCAATTCTTTGCGCGAGTTCGCGCGGCTGGGCTGCCGGCTGACGGTCGTGCCGGCGGGCACGCCCGCGGCCGAAGTGCTCGCCCTGCGCCCCGACGGCATCTTCCTGTCGAACGGCCCCGGCGACCCGGCGGCGATGAGCGAAGTGATCGAAGAGATCAGGCGCGTCACCCATTCGGGCGTGCCCGTGTTCGGCATCTGCTTCGGCCACCAACTGCTGGGGCGGGCCTTCGGCGCGCGCACCTACAAGCTGCGCTTCGGCCACCGCGGCGGCAACCAGCCCGTGTTGGAGCGCGGCGCGGGCACGGTCGAGATCACGTCGCACAACCACGGCTTCGCGGTGGACGCCGCGAGCCTGCCGGCGGACGTGGAGGTGACGCACGTCAACCTCAACGACAACTGCGTCGAGGGCTTGCGCCACAAGCGCCTGCCCGTCTTCTCCGTCCAATACCACCCCGAAGCCGCGCCCGGCCCGCACGACGCCGAACACCACTTCCGCCGCTTCATCGAGCTGATGGAGCAGAGCAGAGCGGTCGTCGCCGGCTAGCCGCGAACGGCGGCAATGGAGGGCCGGGGCGCGACCGAATTCGGTCGCGCCCCGGCTCGTTAGTCTTTGCGCGTGTGTTGCTGGGCGTGGGCGGGCTGCGTCTCGGCGGCGGCGGCGGCGTTCTGTTCTAAGAGCGTGGCGACGAGGCCTTTGTCCGCGCCGCGGTGTTCGAGCCAGTGGCGGTAGGTGACGGAGATGATGGCGATGACGGGGATGGCGAGGAAGATGCCGGCGATGCCCGCCAGCTCCGCGCCGCACAGGATGGCGAGGATGACGGCGAGCGGGTGCAGGTGTATGCCTTGGCCGATGATGCGCGGGTAGGTCACGTAGTCGTGGACGATGCGCAGCACGACGAGGAAGAGGAAGACGACGAGCGCCTGCTGGCCCGAGTGGAAGCTGGCGAGCAGCACCGCCAGCACCGCCACCGTGAGCGGCCCGACCAGCGGGATGAACTCCAGCAGCCCCGCCACGATCCCCAGCACCACCGCGTAAGGGACGCCGATCACCAGGAAGCCCACCGTGCAGAGCGTGCCGATGAGCAGGCACGCGATCAACTGCGCGCGGATGTAGGCGGCGAGCGTCGAGTTCACGTCCTGGAACAGTTCGTCGCCGCGCCAGCGCAGCCGCCCGCGCGGCAGCATCTGCAAGGCCGAGCGGCGGAACGTGTCCGCGTCTTTCAAGAGGAAGAAGGCGAGGATCGGGATCAGGACGAGCCACGGCACGTAGGCCAGGAGGCCGGCGGCGCGGAACAGGGTCGCGCTGGCGTTGGCGCTGACGCCCTCGAAGGCGCGCGCCACGGTCGTGCTGATGTAGTCGCGCACGTTCGGCGGCAGCCGCGCCCGCTCGTAGAACATCTGCCAGCTCTGCGCCCGCGCCTGCACGCTGCGCAGGTAGGCGGGCGCGGCCTGCGCCAACTGCGTGAGCTGGTCGCTGACCACGGGCAGCAGCAGCGCGACGACGCCGAACAGCGTCCCGAACAGACCCAGGTAGACGACGCCGATGGCGAGCGCGCGCGGCATCATGCGCCGCCGCCCGCGCAGCGTGTAGGGGCGGTGCGTCAACTCGACCAGCGGCGCGATCAGGTAGGCGAAGAAGACCGAGAGGACGAGCAGCAGCAGCACGCTCGTCAGCTTGTAGAGCGCCCAGATGAGCGCGACGACGCCGAGCACCGACAGGTTGATGAGCAGCAGCAGCCGCAGGATCGAGCGCGTCTGCGACGTGGTGGCCTGCGCCTGCGACGAGGCGGCCTGGGCCTCGGACGAGGCGGCCTCGGCCGCCGCCGCGGCGGCCTGCGCCGTCGCCTGCGCGGCCCGCTCCGGCCGCTGCCCCGCCTGCGTCTCGGTCTGCACTAAAAGCTGTCCGTAGTCAGTTGTCCGTTGTCCGTCGTTCTTCTACGTCGTTCGCGCGTTTCGGTTTCAGCCTTCAGCCTCCGTCACAGAAACAACGGACAACTAACTACGGACAACGGACAGTCTTTCAGTCTTCTTCGTACGTGTCGTCGGGCAGCGAGCTGAGGTAGGCGGCGTGCTCCCAGACCAGCCCGCGCCACTCGTCGCTGGCGTTCATCAGTTGCAGCGCCGCGAGCGGCTGCGCGGGGTTGCGCTCGACGCGCAAGACCTCCGCCACCGTCGTCAACTTCGTGCTGCCCGCCTTCTCGTCCAGCACCGCCAACTGCACGCGGCTGCCGACGCCCGGCAACTGGTGCAGGTGCACGAGCGCGCCCGCCGGGCCGACGTTCTCCGTCTCGCCCTCGATCACCACATGCTCGCCCGACTCCTCGTCGTCCCACTCGGCCCGCACCGGCAGACTCACCACGTAGCGCGGCCCCGACCGCTGCTCATTCGCGTAGCTCAAAGCCATAGTTCGATGAGGGCTGAGGGCTGAGGGATGAGGGATGAAGAGAGCGTCGCTCCCGTCGAGCGGTCTGCTCTTCAGCCCTCAGCCCTCAGCCCTCAGCCCTTCCTTTCATTCTTCCTCCGGCGTGCGGAGGCGTTCGAGCACGGAGAAGTCTTCGAGCGTGGTCACGTCGCCGGCGACCGCGCCGCTGGCGGCGATCTCGCGCAAGAGCCGGCGCATGATCTTGCCGGAGCGCGTCTTCGGCAGCGCGTCCGTGAAGCGTATGTCGTCCGGCTTCGCCAGCGCGCCGATCTCTTTGGCGACGTGCCGGCGCAGGTCGTCCTTCAACTGCTCCGTCGCCTGGCGCGTGCCTTCGAGCGTGACGAAGGCGACGACCGCCTGCCCCTTCAAGTCGTCGGGCCGGCCGACGACGGCGGCCTCCGCGACCGCCTCGTGCGAGACGAGCGCGCTCTCGATCTCCATCGTGCCCAGACGGTGGCCGCTTACGTTAATGACATCATCAACGCGCCCCATTATCCAGTAATAGCCGTCCGGGTCGCGGCGCGCGCCGTCGCCCGCGAAGTAGACGCCCTCGATCTCGCCGAAGTACGTCTGCCGGTAGCGCTCGTCGTCGCCCCAGATCGTGCGCAACATCGCGGGCCAGGGGCGCTTGACGACGAGGTAGCCGCCGATGTTGTCGGGCACGGCCTCGCCCGTCTTGGTCATGATGTCGGCGCTGATGCCGGGCAGGGGCTTGGTGGCGGAGCCGGGCTTGGTCGGCGTCGCGCCGGGCAGCGGCGAGATCATGATGCCGCCCGTCTCGGTCTGCCACCACGTATCCACGATGGGGCAGCGCCCGCCGCCGATGGTCTCGCGGTACCACATCCACGCCTCGGGGTTGATCGGCTCGCCGACCGTGCCGAGCAGGCGCAAGCTGGTGAGGTCGTGCCGGCGCGGCCACTGCTCGCCCCACTTGATGAAGGCGCGGATGGCGGTGGGCGCGGTGTAGAAGATGTTGACGCGGTGGCGCTCGATCATGTCCCAGAAGCGATCCGGTTCGGGGTAGTTCGGCGCGCCCTCGTACATCAAGACGGTCGCGCCGTTCGAGAGCGGCCCGTAGACGACGTAAGAGTGCCCCGTCACCCAGCCGATGTCGGCCGTACACCAGTAGATGTCTTCCTCTTTCAGATCGAAGACCCACTTGGTCGTCAGGTGCGTGTAGAGCAGGTAGCCGGCGGTCGTGTGCAGGATGCCTTTGGGCTTGCCCGTCGTGCCCGACGTGTAGAGGATGAAGAGCGGGTGCTCGCTCGGCAACTCTTCGGGCGCGCAGTCGGCCGCCGCCGCCTCCATCCACTCGTGCCACCAGTGGTCGCGCCCCAACTGCATCCGCACGTTCGTGTTCGTGCGGCGCACGACGATGCACGTCTCAACCGTCGGCGTGTGCTTGAGCGCCTCGTCCACGGCGGGCTTGAGTTTGACCTCCGTGCCGCGCCGGTACGAGCCGTCGGCCGTGACGATGACCTTGCAGCCCGCGTCGTTGATCCGATCCTTCAACGCGTCGGCCGAGAAGCCGGCGAAGACGACGGAGTGCGTCGCGCCGACGCGCGCGCAGGCGAGCATGGCAATCGCCAACTCCGGCACGAGCGGCAGGTAGAGCGCCACGCGGTCGCCGCGCGCGACGCCCGCGCGCTTCAGCACGTTGGCGAAGCGGCAGACCTCGCGGTGCAGTTGTTGGTAGGTGAGCGTGCGCTGCTCGCCCGGCTCGCCCTCCCAGATGATCGCGGCCTTGTTGCGCCGCCACGACGTTAAGTGCCGGTCGAGGCAGTTGTAAGAGATGTTCAACTCGCCGCCCGTGAACCACTCGGCGTGCGGCGGCTCCCACTTCAGCACCGTGTCCCAGCGTTTGAACCAGGACAACTCCTCGGCCATGCGCGCCCAGAAGGCTTCGGGGTCGCGTTCGGCCTCTTCGCGCAGCTTCTCCAGGTCGCGCATCGAGCCGACGTGGGCGCGCGCCGAGAACTCCGGCGGCGGCGCGAAGATGCGCTCCTCGTGCAAGACGGATTCGATGTTCGAGGTCGGCGTGGACATGACCGGCGGCTCGCGCTCCTTGAACCTTGTTCGGGGAAAGAATACGGACGGCATTATACGGTGAACGCCGCCGATGTCTAGGCGCAAGCCGCGGCCGCGCCGCCCGCGCGTTTTGTGCCCGCGCGCCGCTGTGGTAAATCTTCTCGCCATGAACAAGCGCACGCTCGCCCTGGTCTGTCTCCTCTGCACCTTCGTCGTCAGCCCGGCGCAGACGCCCGCGCCCGCCACCGTCAAGGAGCGCAACGTGCCCGCGCTGCCCGGCGCGCGCGACGAAAAGCTCTGGCAGAAGGCCTTGAAGCTGCACCGCTCCTCAATCGTCGTGGACACGCACAACGACATCACGACGATGATGGAGGACGAGGACTACGACATCGGCGTGTCGTCGGTCGGCAAGTACCACACCGACCTGGCGCGCATGAAGGCGGGCGGGCTGACCGCCGAGTTCTTCTCCATCTACGTGGACAAGAAGTACGCGAAAGAGGGCGGCTCGGCCCGCCGCGCCATGGAGCAGATCGACTGGGTCTACCGCTCGGCCGAGCGCTACCCGCAGCAGCTCATGCTCGCCTATTCGGTCGCCGACATCCGGCGCGCGAAGAAGGAGGGCAAGGTCGCCGCGCTCATGGGCATCGAGGGCGGGCACGCGATTGAGAACTCGCTCTTCGCCCTGCGCGACTTCTACCGCCTCGGCGTCCGCTACATGACGCTCACGCACAACAACACGAACGACTGGGCCGACTCGGCGCGCGACGAGGCGAAGCACAACGGCCTGACCGAGTTCGGCAAAGAGGTCGTCCGCGAGATGAACCGCTTGGGGATGCTCGTGGACGTGTCGCACGTCTCGGACAAGACCATGTCGGACGTGCTCGACGTTTCGACCGCGCCGATCATCGCCTCGCACTCGTCGGCGCGCGCGCTCGCCAACCACCCGCGCAACATCCCCGACGATCTCCTGCGCCGCATCGCGCAGAACGGCGGCGTCGTCATGGTCAACTTCTACCCGGCCTTCATCAGCGCCGAGTACAACGCGGCGGAGAACGCGCGCACCGAGCGGCTCAAGCCGCAGGCGGACGCGCTGCGCGCGCAGTACAAGGACGACCCCAAGCGGCTGGCCGAAGAGTTGCAGAAGTTGACGGACGCCAACCCCATCCCGAAAGTGCCGCTCTCCGTCCTCGTCGATCACTTCGACCACATCGCCAAGGTGGCCGGCGTAGACCACGTCGGCATCGGCTCGGACTTCGACGGCGTGCCCGACCTGCCCGAAGGCATGGAGGACATCTCGAAGCTGCCGAACCTGACTTACGAACTGCTGAAGCGCGGCTACAGCGAGCAGGACGTGCGCAAGGTCTTGGGCGAGAACCTGCTGCGCGTGTTCGCGCAGGTTGAGCGCGTCCGGGCCGCCTCGCGCACGAGCGGCGACGGCAGCCTCAAGCGCCTGCCCGGCGCGCCGCGCTGAAGCGGCCGCGCAAAAAAATAAGCGCATGGCAAGCTGCGGCCATGCGCTTTTGATAAAAGGGCGAGGACAGAAAATTCCAGATAGCTACTCGATTAACCCGCGCGCGGCCGATGCCCCCGCCTGCCGCACGCCTTAAACTTTTCGCCCGCTGCCGCGACTGCGTTTCAACTGCCGTGCCGCGCCGCGCGGGCGCACGAAACACCGCGGTTTTCCGCCGCGCTCACGCCGCGCGCCGCCCACACGCAACCCGGCCGGCCGCGAAAGATGCACCGCCCCCGCGCAAAGCCGTACACGCCGACCCGGAATCCGTACACGCGCCGCCGCGTGTTATAATCGCGCCTTCCGATGGAGCAAGCAGGCGTCTACATCCACGTCCCTTTCTGCCGCGCGCGTTGTTCCTACTGCGACTTCGCCACCGGCACGTACCAGGAGGCGGCCGCCGTGCGCTACGTCTCGGCCCTCGTCGCCGAGATCGAAGCGTTCGAGCGCGCCGCCCGCCCGGTCGTGGACACGATCTACTTCGGCGGCGGCACGCCCTCGCTGCTCACGCCCACGCAGATCGACACGATCCTCGCGGCCGTCCGCCAACGCTTCCGCGTCCACACGGACGCAGAGGTCACGTTGGAGCTGAACCCCGGCACGGTCACGCCCGACAGTCTGCGCGGCTACGCGGCGGCGGGCGTCAACCGCGCCAGCTTCGGGCTGCAAACCTTCGACGACGAACAACTGCGCCGCCTCGGCCGCACGCACACGGCCGCCGACGCGCGCCGCACCTTCGCCCGACTGCGCGCCGCCGGCTTCCGTAACGTCAGCTTCGATCTCATCGCCGGTCTCCCCGGTCAGACGCTCGCGCAGTGGGCGCACAACCTCGATGCGGCGCTCGCGCTCGGCCCCGCGCACCTCTCGCTCTACCTGCTCGAAGTCCACGAGGGCACGCCGCTCGCCGCGCAGATCGCGCGCGGGCAGTGGCCCGCGCCCGACCCGGACGCCGCCGCCGAGATGTACCGGCTCATGCTCGAACGCACGGCCGCGGCCGGCTACGAGCACTACGAAATCTCCAACTTCTGCCGGCCCGGCCGCGAGTCGCGCCACAACCTGAAATACTGGACGGGCGCGCCCTACTACGGCTTCGGCAACTCCGCCCACTCCTTCGACGGCGCGCGCACCCGCTGGGCCAACGAGCGCGACGCCGCCCGCTACGTCGAACTGATCGAGACGCAACGCACGGCCGTCGTCGAGACCGTCGCACTGGACGAACGCGACGCGAGCGCCGAAGCATTATTCTTAGGCCTGCGCCTCGCGCGCGGCGTCAACCTCGCCGCGCACCGCGCCCGCTTCGGCACGGACGTGCGCGCCACCCACGCCGCCGACCTCGCGCGCTTCCGCGAAGCCGGCTTGATCGAACTGGCCGACGACCGGCTGCGGCTCACACGCACCGGCGCGCTGCTCTCGAACGAAGTCTTCGCGGCCTTCGTCTGAAAGGCTGTCCGTTGTCCGTGGTCAGTTGTCCGTTGTTCTTCGGGCGCGAGTCGAGGGCCGAAGATGAAACGAATAACCGGCGCGACAAGAACAACGGACAACTGACCACGGACAACGGACGGTTTTTATGATCGATCTGCGTAGCGACACCGTGACGAAGCCGACGCCCGCGATGCGGCGCGCGATGGCCGCGGCCGAGGTCGGCGACGACGTGTACGGCGAAGATCCGACCGTGAACCGCTTGCAGGGGCGCGCGGCCGAGGTCTTCGACAAGGAGGCGGCGCTCTTCGTGCCCACCGGCTCGATGGGCAACCAGATCGCCGTCAAGCTGCACACGCGCCCCGGCACGGAGGTCGTCATCGAAGAGCGCGGGCACATCTTCAACTTCGAGATGGCCGCGATGGCGGCCGTCTCCGGCACGCTCGCCCGCCCCGTCCGCAGCGCCGACGGCAGCGGCATCCTCACTTGGGCCGAGATCGAGTCGGCGCTCCACGTCAAAGCCGCGAGCGCCTACTACGTCGCGCCCACCGCGCTCGTCGCCATCGAGAACTCGCACAACCTCGCGGGCGGCACGGTCTACACGCGCGCGCGCACCGAAGAGATTTGCGCGCGCGCGCACGACTTAGGTCTGCCCGTCCACCTCGACGGCGCGCGCATCTTCAACGCCGCGGCGGCGCAAGGCGAGACCGTGGCGGCGCTCGCCGCGCCCGCCGACTCCGTCATGTTCTGTCTGTCGAAAGCCTTGGGCGCGCCGGTCGGCTCGCTCCTCCTGGGCGCGCGCGACTTCATCGAAGAGGCGCGGCGCTGGCGCAAACTCCTGGGCGGCGGGATGCGCCAGGCGGGCGTGCTCGCCGCCGCCGGTCTCGTCGCGCTCGAAGAGACGCCCAAACAACTGCCCGAAGACCACGCCAACGCACGCCGCTTGGCCGAAGGCGTCGCCGAACTGCCCGGCGTCAAGATTGATCCCGAACGCGTCGTCACCAACATCGTCATCTTCGACGTAGCCGGCACGGGCCAGACGGCGACCGACATTTGCGCTCACCTTGCCACGCGCGGCGTCCAGGCCTCCGGCTTCGGCACAGCCATCCGCATGGTCACGCACTACGACGTGACCCGCGCCGACATCGAGACGGCGCTCGCGGCGCTGCGCGAGGTGCTTGGCGCACAGAAGCCAAGAGTCAGGAGTCAGGAGCCGGAAGCCAGAAGCCGGAATGAATAGCCGGCCTCTCTTCTTCCTTCTTCTGACTCCTGGCTCCTGACTTCTAACTTCTAAACCTTATGCTCCCTCGTCCCTTGATCATCGCCATTGACGGCCCGTCGGGCGCGGGCAAGTCCACGCTGGGCAAGATGCTGGCGCGCGAGTTGGGGCTGCTCTACGTGGACACGGGCGCGATGTACCGGGGGGTGGCGCTGGCGTGCGTGGGCGCGGGCGTGAGCGCGGCGGACGAGGCGGCGGTCGCCGCAGTCGCCGAGCGCGCGCGCATCGAGTTGTCGGGCCCGCCCGACGCTCTGCGCGTGCTCTTAGACGGGCGCGACGTGACCGAGGCGATCCGCACGGAGCAGGTGACGCGCCTGTCCTCCGTCATCTCGACCATCCCGGCCGTCCGGCGCGACCTCGTGCGGCGGCAGCGCGAGCTGGGCGCGCGCGGCGGCGTCGTGCTCGACGGGCGCGACATCGGCACGGTCGTCTTCCCCGCCGCGGACGTGAAGTTCTTCCTGACGGCCGTGCCCGAGGCGCGCGCGCGGCGGCGCTACGAAGAGGACAAGCGCAAAGAGCCGGGGCTGCAATTCGCCGAGACGCTCGCCGACATCAACACGCGCGACGAGCGCGACTCGACCCGCGCCGACTCGCCCCTCGCCATCGCCCCCGACGCCGTCGTCATAGACACCACCGATCTGTCCGCGGACGAAGTCTTCGCCCGTATGCTCGCGGTCGTGCGCGAGCGCGCGGGCTGAAGGCGTTGCGCGCATGCTCGGCCGGCCGCGACCGCGCGACCGCGGCACACTTTGACAAACCTCCGTGCCCCCTCTGTGCCCTCTGTGCCTCTGTGGTGAATCTGGGTTAAGGGGCATTCACCACCGAGCCACAGAGGGCACAGAGGGGGCACGGAGATAAAACGGAACTTGGGGCAATATGTCTTTGCCCGCGGTCGGTGCTATATTATGCCACCCCTCTCGACCGCAGCCGCCCGGTCTCGTGTCGCGCGCGGCCCTCGCCCGGTTCTGTTTAGGAGGTGACTGATGGCGCTCCGTCGATCAACTCTACGCCGCGTCGCCGGCCTGCGCCTCGCCGCGCTCGCCTGTCTCCTGCTCGCCTGCGCCCACGCGCGCGCGCAGACGCCGCGCTACGCCGTCTACGATCTCGGCGCGTTCACGCCGAGCGCGATCAACGAGTCCGGTCAAGTGGTCGGCACGCAGGGCAACGCCGCCGTGCTTTACTCCGGCGGGACGGTCAAAAACATCTCGCCGCCCGGCGCGGTCATTGCCGTCGCCACCGCGATCAATAACTCGGGCCGGATCGCGGGCGACGCTTTCACCTGCGACATCGTGGACGGGAACTGCGTCAACGGCAAGACGCGCGCGTTCGTCTACGACGGCGGTGCGTTCGAGTTGCTCGGCACGCTCGGCGGGCGCGACAGCCGCGCCCTCGGCATCAACGACGCGGGGCTGGTCGTCGGCTACGCCGACACGGCGGGGCCAGCGCCCAACACCAGCGGCCAGCAGCACGCCTTCAGCTACCGCGCCGGTGCGTTCGACGACATCACGGCCCGCATGGGCGCGGCCAGCGGCCTCGCCGCCGCCGTCAACGCGGCCGGCGACGTGGTCGGCTTCTCCGGGCAGCCCACGGGCCTCTTCATCTACCGCAACGGCAACACGACGCTGCTCTCGATCAGCGGCTTCGCCCGCGCCGTCAACGACGCGGGGCTGCTCGTCGGGGGCTTGAGCGGCAACGACGACGGTTCGGGCCGCGCGCTCACCTACCGCGACGGGTCTGTGCGGACGCTCGGCACGCTCGGCAGCCAGTACACCTACAGCACCGCCTTCGGCGTCAACAACGCGGGGCAGGTGGTCGGGCAGTCGAGCTTCAGTTGGTTCACGCGCCAAAACGAGCGCGCGGTCATCTTCGAGGGCGACACGCCGACCGATCTGAACGCGCTCATCGCGCCCGGCTCCGGCTGGGTGCTGACCTCGGCCGCGGACATCAACGACGCCGGCCAGATCGTCGGCACGGGCTTGCTCAACGGCCAGCCGCGCGCCTTCCTGCTCGCGCCCGCCGGTCAGCCCGCGCTGCTCGTCGAGCCGGGCACGACGCAGGCCGTCGCGCTCGACTCCGTCACGCTGATGCGCGGCCCGTTCCCCTTCACGACCGCGCGCAACTTCAGCGCCGACCAACGCACGCGCCTGGCCCTGTTCGCCGCGAACCTCGTGCTCGCGGCCGGCGAGGGCGCGCAGGCCGTCTCCGTGCAGGCCCTGGACGCGCAGCACAGGGCGTTCGCGCTGCCCGTCGAGTTCGTCGGGCCCGTGCCGCGCCTCGACGGGCTGACGCAGATCGTCGTGCGCCTGCCCGACGAACTGGCGGCGGGCGGCGACCTGCAACTCGCCGTCACGCTCCACGGCGTCACGAGCACCCGCGCGACGCTCACCATCCGCCCGCCCGCCGCGCCCTGATGCGGGCGGACAAGTTCAAGGTTCAAAGTTCAAGGTTCGACGTTCAAAGGTAAAGCTTTCAACCTTGAACTTTGAACCTTGAACTTTGAACCTTAAACTCGGTCTCATGTTCACCGGCATCATCGAAGAGTTAGGGCGCGTGCGCGGCGTCGAGCGGCGGGGCGAGGGCGTGCGGCTGCGGGTCGAAGCGCAGGTCGTGACCGAGGGGACGCGCGCGGGCGACAGCATCGCGGTCAACGGCGTGTGCCTGACGGCGCTCGACGTGCGCGCCGACTCGTTCGCCGCCGACGGCTCGCGCGAGACGCTCGAACGCTCGACGCTCGGCAGCCTGCGCGCCGGCTCCCGCGTCAACCTGGAGCGCGCCGTCACGCCTGAGACGCGCCTCGGCGGGCACATCGTCCAGGGGCACGTGGACGCGCGCGGGCGCTTCCTCTCGGCGGAGGAGCACGGCGGCTCCTGGACGGTGCGCATCGCTTACCCGCCGGAGTTGGCCCGCTACCTCGTCTTCAAAGGCTCGGTCGCCGTCGAGGGCATCAGCCTGACCGTCGCCGCGCTCGACGATGACTATTTCGAGATCGCCGTCATCCCGAAGACGTGGCACGTGACCAACCTCGCGCACCTGCGCCCCGGCGACGCCGTCAACCTCGAAGCCGACATCATCGCCAAGTACGTCGAGCGCATCCTGACGGTCGGCGGCGCGGCGCGCGGGCTGACTCTGGAAAAGCTGTCCGACTTGGGCTATAACTCTCCGCGCTGAACGGCCGTTTCAAACCTCGCAACGCACGCCCGCGCCCAAGCCGTCCGGCGGCGCACAAACTGTCCGCGCCGGCCGCGACCGTGAAGGAGGAGCGCCATGTCTACGCCGGATTCTTCCTCGAACTGGATAGTCGCCATCGCGGTCGCGCTGATCGGCCTGGCCGGCGTGCTGGGCGCGGCCTACATCGCCAACCGCCCCAGACCCGAAGAGCCACCGGACGGAAACGTCGGCCGCGAGCACGACACGCCCACGCCCGCGCCGACGCACGCCACGCCGCCCGCCAACGACAGCCGGAGCGCGAGCCAACCCACGCCCGCGCCCTGTCTCATCGGCGGCCGGGTTTATAACGACGACGACCCGGAGAAGGGCGTGCCGAAAGTCAGGATCAGGTACTATTCCAGCACGCAGCCCGACAGCCGCAACGCGCCCGTCTACCTCGTCACGAACAAGCCCGACGGCACGTTCACGAGCCGCTGCCCCGACGTGCCGCCGGAACAGTTCCCCCTGAAGCTGATGTTGACCAACCCGGCGTGGGGCGACTTGCAGATTGACACGGAAGACCTCATCACGCCGCAGGGCAACACCGATCTGTCGTTCTACGTCTCGCCCAACGAGATCGATCAGAACGCACGCCAGAGCAACCCCCGCGCCGTCATCCTGGCCCGCCCCGCGCCCGCCAACCCCCGCGCCGTCTTTGAGCGCCGGCCCAACCAGTGACGCCCCGCCCGCCGGCCCTGAAAATACACGGTCGCAAAATCCCGCGTCTTCGGGTAACATAACGGGCGTTACACCAATCTCCCCCGAACCCGTAGAGAGTCCGAACCAGATGCCTTTCGCAGCCATCGAGGAGGCGGCGGCCGACATCCACGCCGGGCGCATGGTCATCATCGTGGACGATGAGGATCGTGAGAACGAGGGCGACCTCGTCTGCGCGGCCGAGAAGGTCACGCCCGAGATCATCAACTTCATGGCCACGCACGCGCGCGGCCTCATCTGCATGCCCTTGACCGAGGAGCGCTGCGACGAGTTGCACCTGACCATGCAGGTCGCCGATAACACCTCCTTCCTCGGCACGGCCTTCACCGTCTCGGTCGAGGCCCGGCGCGGCGTCACGACCGGCATCTCGGCGGCCGACCGCGCGACCACGATCCTGACGGCCGTCGATCCCCGGACGCGCCCGCAGGACTTGGCGCGCCCCGGTCACGTCTTCCCCCTGCGCGCGCGCAAAGGCGGCGTGCTCGTCCGCCCCGGCCAGACCGAGGCGTCGGTCGATCTGGCGCGCATCGCGGGGCTGTACCCGGCCGGCGTCATCTGCGAGATCATGAACCCGGACGGCACGATGGCCCGGCTGCCGCAGCTCGAAGCGTTCGCGCGCGCGCACGACCTGAAGATCATCTCGGTCGCCGCGCTCGTCCGCTACCGCATCAGCAAGGAGATGCTGGTGCGGCGCGCGGTCGAAACGGAAGTGCCCACGGTCTACGGCCTCTTCCGTGCGGTGGCGTACGAAAACGTGGTCAACGGCGAGGTACACTTGGCGCTCACGATGGGCGACGTGGGCGGGGCCGACCCCGTCCTGGTGCGCGTCCACACGGAGAACGTGACGGGCGACGTGTTCGGCTCGCTGCTCGACGACACGGGCTTTCAACTGCACACGGCCCTGGAGAAGATCGCGGCGGCGGGCCGCGGCGTCGTGCTCTACCTCAAGCAGCGCGAGCACGGGCTTGATCTCATTCACCAGTTGCGCACCTACGCCGTCATGCGCGCGCAAGGGGTGACGTTCGAGGAGGCGAGCGCCGTGACCGGCTACGGCGCGAGCCGCGATTACGGCGTCGGCGCGCAAATCCTGCACGACCTGGGGCTGCGCCGCATCCTGCTGCTGACCAACCACCCCCCGAAGGTCGCGGCCCTCGAAGGCTTTGAGCTGGAAGTGGTCGGCAGCGTGCCGCTCGGCGCGCCGGCCAAGGAAGAGAGACCAGTGGTCAGTGGTCAGTGATCAGTGGCCAGTGGTCAGAGCAAGGCCGAGGTCTAAAGGCCAACGTCCAAGCTCGGCCGCGCGTTGGACATTAGACTTCAGGCATTGGACTTTAGACCCTGGACGCTTCACTGACCACTGACCACTGACCACCGACCACTGCTTTACCATGGCTGTTGACGACAGGGACGAGTCGGGCGCGGGGGGCGCGCAAGGGCCGGACGCGGGCGGGCCTGTGGGCGACGCGGCGGACGCGGGCGCGCCCGCGCCGCCGCCGCGGCCGGCGCGGGCGCGGCGGCGCTACATCACGCGGCGCAACGCGCTGTTGGTCGCGCTGGTCGCCGCGGTCGGCGCGCTGGTCTTAGTCCTCCTCGGTGTCTTCATGTACCGCACGGGGCGCGTGGACGCGCTCATCGCGGATCAGATCGTCGGCACGCTCGCGCGCTACGGCATCCGCGCGCAGATACGCGAGTTCCACACCAAACTCGGCCCGCGCACCGCCGAGATCAAAGGCCTCGACCTCTACGACGCCCAGACCGGCGCGCAACTCGGGCGCGTGGACACGCTCATCGCCACCGTCCGCGTCGAAGACCTCTACGCCTTAAAGTTCAGCCGCAACGTCAACCTCGAAGCGTTGGACATCAACGGCGCGGAGCTGTGGGTCGCGTTCGACGAAGACGGGCGCTCGAACTTCTCGCACCTGCACCTGCCGCCGCCGCGCGAGAACGAGCGCATCCTGTTCTCCTACTCGACCGCGCGCGTCACCGTCCAGAACGCGCGCGTCCACTACGAGGTGCGCCGCCGCTCGACCGACGACCAGACGGGCGAGGTGACGCACCACACGCTCGCGGGCGAGGCGCGCAACCTGCGGCTCACGGTCGAGCCGGACGACCCGGCAGCGCCCGCCGAGAGCCGGATGAACAAGGTCGCCCTCGCCATGTCGGGTTCGACCTTCGCCTTGGACGGCAACACGGTCGAGCCGATTGACGTGGAGGCGCACGCCCGCGTCAACCAGACGCGCGCCGAGATCAGCGATCTGACGCTGCGCTCGCCCGTCGCCGAGTCGCGCCTGCAAGGCACGCTCGACGACTGGCGTGCCGGCCGCTACCAACTGCAAGTCCGCTCCACGGTCGATCTCACGCAGGTCTCCGACATCTTCAAGACGCCGACGCCCCTGCGCGGCGCGGGCGAGTTCGTCGGCACGATCAAGGGCGAGGGCACGCGCTACCGCGTCGAGGGCGACGTGAAGTCGGACGCGCTGGCCGCGGGCGACGTGCGCCTGAAGGGCTTGCAGGTCAACGTGACGGCGGACGGCGACGGCGCGGAGCAGTACAACGCGCAGGGCCGCGCCGTGGCCGAACTGCTGACGGCCGGCAGCTTCAACCTCAACCTCCTGCAAGTGCGCGGCGGCGTGATGGGGTCGGGCACGGACTTCCGCTTCGTCGGCGAGTTGCGCGCCGCCGCCGCGCGCAGCGGCGCGAACACCATCGCCGGCCTGATGCTCGCCGACGCCGTCGCCGAATCACGCGACGGCCAGTTGAGCGGCTCGGCGTCGAGCGCCTCGGCCACCGCCGTCACGGCTTCGGGCGTGCGCATCAACGGCGCGCAGGCGCGCGACCTGCGCTTCAGCGGCGCAGACGCCGACAACTTCAACGGCTCGGCCGCCTCCGTCACCGCCGGCACGATCACGGCCCAGGACACGCGCGTGAACGGCGTGACCGCCACAGGGATCACGGCCGCGGGGCGCGGCGGCGTGACGAACGTGACCGTGAACGGCGTGCGCGTCGGCGGCGGGCAGATCGCGGGCGCGCAGGTCGGCAGCATCAACATCGCGGGCGTGCGGCTCGCCATCCACGACGGCGGGCGCGTCGAAGGCTCGACCGGCGACATCAACGCGGGCACGGTCGCCTTCGCGCAGGGGCAGGTCAAAGGTCGCGCCGACAACGTGCGGCTCGCGCGCCCCGTCTTCACCGTCGAGCCGTCGGGCCGCTACCGCGCCAGCATGGACTTGAGCCTGGGCGGCGGCCTGCTCGGCGACTTCCAACTCGGCGCGGCCCGCGCCGCCGTCGTCGCCACGAACAACGAAGTCCAGTTGCGCAACTTCTCGGCGGACGCGCTCGGCGGGCACGCGCGCGGCAACGCCACCATCAACACGGCGCGCGGGCCTTCGCGCGTCAACGCCGACTTCGAGAACCTCGACATCGGCGGTCTGCTCGCGCTGCTCACGGGCCGCGCCGTGCCCGTCACGGGCGCGACGACCGGCACGGCCGCGCTCACCTTTCCGGGCACGAACGCGCAACTGGCGAGCGGCACGCTCAACGCGCAGTTGACGGGCGAGGCGGGCAACGAAGACAGCGGGCGCACGCCCGTCACCGGCACGCTCGCGCTGACGGCCGACCGCGGCACGTTCCAGATCAGCCGCGCGGACTTGCAGGCCGGCGCGTCGCAGTTGACCGCCACGGGCCGCTTCTCGTTCGGCGGCGACTCGGACTTGCAGGTGCGCGTCAACTCGGCGGACGCGGGCGAACTGCAACGCGTCGTCGTCGCGACGGGTCTCATCCCCGGCCTCGAAGAACGGCTGGGCGATTACGGCGTCGCGCTGGCGGGCCAACTCACCTTCGACGGCACTGTGCGCGGCCGGCTCGAAGACCCGATCATAAACGGGCGCACGGCGGTCGGCTCGCTGCGCGTCAACGGGCGCGACCTCGGCGCGCTGACCGCGACCATTCAGACCGACGCCAACGCCATCAACATCCCCGACGGGCGGCTCGCGCAGCCCGACGGCGGCAGCCTCCAGTTCGCCTTAAACGTCCCGCGCGCGGGCGAGAACAACATCACGCTCGACGCCACGCTCGACCGCGTGGACATCGGCAACCTCATCGGCGCGCTGCCCTCGTTCGGTTCGGCGCAGCCCGACGATGACACGGCCGGCAACGTGCTCGCCGCCAACGCGCAGGCCATCAGCGCCGCCGGCCCCGCCTTCGGCAAAGTCCACGTCACCGGCATCCCCGGCGCTTTGAACGGCACGGCCGAATTGCGCGCCGGCCCCGGCGTCATCCGCAACGAGCCGTTCGACGAGATCGCCGTGCGCGCGACCTTCGCCGGCCAGACCGTCAACCTCGAAACCCTCAACGCGCGCTTCCGCGGCGGCGCGCTCAACGCCAGCGGCAACGTCGATCTTGAGAGCAAGCGTTTCGACCTGCGCGCGCAAGGCCAAAACGTGCCGCTCGATCTGCTGACCGACCTCGCCGGGCTGAGGGCGGCGAACCTCGCCGGCACGGCCGACTTCAAGGCCACGGCCACGGGCGACTACAGCGACCCGCGCAGCTTCCAGGTCAACCTTGACGGCACGGGGCGCGACGTGACCGTCAACGGCCAACGGGCCGGCACGCTCGCCATCACCGGGCGCACCGAGGGGCAGCGGTTCAACCTGCAACTCACCACCGGCATCCTCGGTCAGCCGCAGGTCATCACGGCGAGCGTCGATCTCAGCAAGGAAGAGTTGCCGACGATCATAGACACGACGCTGACGAACGTTGACCTGACGCAACTCTTCGCCACGCTCGTGCCGAACGCGGACGTGCGCGTGACGGGGCGGGCCACGGGCACGCTGCACGCCGAGGGCAACC
The DNA here is from genome assembly GCA_036389395.1 of Pyrinomonadaceae bacterium. Lineage (GTDB taxonomy): Bacteria > Acidobacteriota > Blastocatellia > Pyrinomonadales > Pyrinomonadaceae > QHXQ01. Next base: position 156,508 of record DASVPY010000085.1, on the reverse strand, counting down.
TCTACGGCGACGAGGGCTTCACGGCCGACGCGCTGCGCGGCACGGCGCGCTTCACGCAGTTGACCGTGCAGGTGCAGGACGTGCAGTTGTCCGCGGTCGATCCGCTCGTCGTCACCTTCACGCCCAACGAGGTCACGTTCGACCGCACGCAGTTCGTCGGCCCCGGCACGAACGTCACCTTCGGCGGCACGGCCGCGCTGGCCGCGGGCGGTCGCCAGAATTTCACCGTGGACGGCGACCTGAACCTGCGCGTCCTGAACAGCCTGTCGCGCAACGTCTTTTTGGCGGGCGCGGCGCGCGTCGGCGTGCGCGTCGGCGGCTCGTTCGCGCAGCCGCAGATCACGGGCACGGCCGCGGTCAACGGCGCGACCTTCTCCGTGCTCGTCGAGGACGAGCGGCTGACCGTCTCGCAGATCAACGGCGAGGTCAGGTTCACGGCCGACCGCGCGCAGATCGACTCGCTGACGGGCCGGCTCGGCGGCGGCACGCTCAGCGTGACGGGCGGCGCGGCGCTCGCCGGCTTCTCGCTCGCGCAGTTCCGCCTCTCCCTGCACGGCGATCAGATCACCGTCCCGTTCCCCCAAGACTTCCGCTCGACCGCCGACGCCGATCTGATCCTGCAAGGCGACCTGCAACGGCAACTCCTGCGCGGCACGGTGAATTTGCGCCGCGCCGAGTACACGCAGGACATCGAGCTGGCCGACCTGATCAACCGCCGGCCCGAGACGACCATCACCGAAGGCGGCGGCGCGGGCTTCGCCGGCGTGACGCTGCTCGACCTGTCGGTCGAGGGCCGCGACGCGCTCGTCGTGCGCAACAACATCGCCGACATGGTCGGCTCGGTCGCGTTGCAGATTCGCGGCACGGCGGACGACCCCGTCATCGGCGGCCGCATCACGGCCACGCGCGGCACGCTCAGCTTCCGCAACGACCGCTACGAACTGACGCGCGCCTTCATAGACCTGCCGCCGCAGCGCGACGCCGACCCGCTCTTAAACATCCAGGCCGAGTCGGAGATCAAAGGCTACCAGGTGATCGTGAACCTGACGGGGCCGCTCTCGTCGCCCTCGGCCTCCGTGCGCTCCGAGCCGGCGCTGCCGCAGGCGGACGTGGTCGCGCTCATCACGACGGGCAGCCTGTCGGGCGGCGACACGGGCACGTCCACGCTGGCGCAGACGGGCCTGGGCACGGCGACGAGCCTGCTGACCGACGCGATCATCAACGCGCCGGTGCAGCGCGCGACCGACAAGCTGTTCGGCCTGAACCGCTTCGAGATCGACCCGCTGATCGCGGGGCGCGGCGGCGCTAGCCCGACGGCGCGCCTGACCGTCGGGCGGCAGATCAACCGCAACCTGTCGCTGACCTACTCGACCAACGTGACGACCGAGCAGAACCAGGTGGTCGCGCTCGAATACCGCGTCTCCGACCGGCTCTCGTTCGTCGCGCAGTACCAGCAGGGCGCGGTCAACACGCTGCGCACGCAGAACAACAACTTCAGTTTCGAGATCAGATTCCGCAAGCGGTTCTGAGAGAGAAGTCAGAAGACAGGAGTCAGAAGCCGGAAGCCGGAAGGGGCGAAGGCGGAAGGCAGTAATTAAGAGAACGTCCGCGGTCGGATTTGAGAAAGCGTTTACCGGGTGGTCTGTCGTTGAGTCATCATCGGGGTTTCATCGTCGTCGTCGTGCTGTTGGTCGCCGCGGGCGTGGCGCGCGCGGCCGGCGTGCCCGACTTGAGCCGCTACGAAGGGCGGACGGTGGCGGGCGTCGAGTTGGTGCTCGAAGGCGTGCCGCGCGACGCGGGCGCGGAGGCCGAGTTGGCGGCGCTGCTGACGGTCGCGCCGAACACGCCGTTCGCCGCGACGCGCGTGCGCGAGTCCTTGCAGGCACTGTTCGATTCGGGGCGCGTGGCGAACGCGCGCGTCGAGGCGGCGGAGGCGGGCGGCGCGCTGCGCCTGCGCTTCGTTGTGCGCCCGGCGGTGCGCGTGGGCGACGTGCTCCTGAACGTGACGGGCGCGCCGCCCGCCAACCCCGTCTCGACCGACGAACTGCGCGCGCGCCTCAACCTCCTGCAACCCGGCGCGCGCGTCTCCGAGCAGGCCCTGCGCGCCAGCGCCGATCTCATTCAGAGCTACCTGCGCGACCGCGGCTTCTTCCAGGCCGACGTGACCTACGCGCAGGCGGTCGAGCCGAGCGGGATGCGCGCCAACGTCACCTACAACATCACGCTCGGGCCGCAGGCGCGCGTCGAGTACTTCGACATAAAGATCACGGGCTTCGACCCGGCGCTGCTGGCGCGCGTGCGCCAGGCGCTCAAGCTCCAGCCGGGCGCGCCCTTCACGCGCTCGGCCCTCGGCGAAGACCTCAACCGCCTCCGCCAAGTGCTCATCAACCAGAAGTACCTCGCGCCGCAGTTCAAAGAGCCGCAGGTCGTGCGCGACGCGGCGCGCGACACGATGACGGTGACGCTGGAGGGCAGCGTCGGCCCCGTCGTGAACGTGGAGATCAAGGGCTACGAGATCGGCGACAAGACGGCGCGCGAGATTCTGCCCGTCCGGCGCGAGGGCAGCATCGACGAGTCGGCCATCATCGAAGGCGCGCGCCGCATCCGCAACCGTTTGCAGGAGGACGGCTACTTCTTCGCCGCCGTCGCGGCCGACTGCGCGGTCGCGGGCGCGCCCGTCGCGCCCGGCACGCCCGGCTCGACCGTCACCTCGACGCCCGCGCCCGTCACCAGTAACACGCCGACACCGGCCGCCAACACGAGCGCGGGTAACGCGACCGCGCCAGCGGCCGCGGCGACCGCTCCGGCCGCGCCGCCTGCGCCGCCCGGCACCGTGCCGCTCACGCCCGCGGACGCGCCCGCGTTGCAGAACGGCTTGGGCGACCTGGGCGACGCGGGCGGTGCGTGCGCGCTGCTCGACCCCGAAGCACTCAGCGGGCGCACGGTCAACATCACCTACAACGTCGAGCTAGGGCGGCGCTTCCGCCTGACCGACGTCCGCGTCATTAACGCCGACACGGGCGGGCCCGCGCGCCTCACCTACGACGACCTCGCCGACGATCTGCGCTCCGAGACTTCCGGGCTACTCAGCATCCTGCCCTTCATCGGCAAGGCGGGGCGCGGCTACACCTCGAACGACATTCTCACCCAGGATCAGCGCACCGTGCAGGCGCGCTACCGCGACCTCGGCTACCGCCGCGCCACGGTCGAAGTCCGCCGCGGCGTCGCGCTCGACAGCGAAGACCTCGTCATCACCTTCGCCGTCCACGAGGGGCCGCTCACGCGCGTCGCGGGCGTGGACGTGCGCGGCAACCAGATTTACACGACCGAGCAGTTGCGCGCCGAGCCGTGCAAGGCGGCGGCCGACCGCGGCGAGGCCTGCATCGTCGTCAACGCCCCTTACGCGCGCACGCTCGCGCGCACCGACGCCGACCGCGTGCGCGCCCTCTACGCGCGCAACGGCTACGCCGACGCCGACGTGCGCGTGGACGTGGTCGAGTTGCCGAAGAACGCGGCCGGCGACGAGCAGGTGCGGCTCGTCTACAACGTGACCGAGGGCGGCAAGGTCTTCATCAACCGCATCATCATCAACGGCAACGAGGGCACGACGCCCGACGCGCACCTGCACACCAGGCGCGAGGCCATCCGGCAGTCCATCCCGCTCAAGGAGGGCGACGTGCTGCGCGCCGACGACCTGGCGGAGAGCGAGCGCGTGCTCTACGAGACGAACGCCTTCCGCCAGGTCATCATCCGCACGCAGCCCGCGGGCGAGAACGCCTCCGGCTTCCGCACCCGCGACGTGATCATAGACCTCGAAGAGTTGAAGCCGCGGCGGCAGGATTTCATCTTCGGCTTCTCGACCGACGGCGGCCCGCTCGGCGGCTACGAGTTGCAGAACGCGAACCTGCGCGGGCGCTTGCAGCAGGGCGCGTTGCGCTTCCGCGCCAACCGCCAGCACCAACTGCTGCGCTTCGAGTTCTTCGACCCGCGCTTCCGCCAGTACGGCAAGGCCAAGTTCTCGCCGCTCGCCGCGTCGCTCCAGTATTCGCGCGACGTGAGCGTGACGCGCTTCTTCCGCTCGACGATTGACCGCGGCAGCTTCGGCATCGTCCAGCGCCTCGACGAGAAGGGCAAACCGATCCCCGTCAGTTGCACCGAGATTGACGAGACTAAGTGCGAGCACCTCAACGAGCCGTCGATCAACCGCTTCACCTTCAACATCGAGTCGCAGCGCGTCCTGAACCAGCGCGCGCGCACCATCCTCTTCGTCCGCTACAACTACGAGGACGTGCGCATCTTCAACACGGGCAGCCTGCTGGTCGAGCCGATCCTCCGGCCGGACAAGGCCGTCCGGCTCTCGCGCTTCGGCGCGACCATCACGCGCGACACGCGCGACCGCCAGTTCGACCCGACGCGCGGCGAGTACCTGTCCAGCGACTACGCGCTCGCGCTGCGCCAACTCGGCGGCAACCTCTCGTTCGGCAAACTGCTGTTGACCTACCGCCGCTACTACCAACTCGGCGGCGGCGGCAAGACGCGCGTGCAGACGCCGGGCCTGTTCGAGCGCCGCGGCGAGCCGACCGGCGTCAAGGGCACGGTCTTCGCGGGCGGCATCACCCTGGGCCTCGCCAACGTCTTCAACCCGCGCGACCGCGACGGCGTGCCCGGCATCAGCGACGTGGATCGCTCGCTGCCGATCAGCGAGCGCTTCTTCTCCGGCGGCTCGACCACGCTGCGCGGCTTCGACTTCGAGGAGGCCGGCCCGCGCCGCGTCATCTGCCCCGGCACGACCGACTTCGAGAACGGCGTGCAGGTCTGCCGGCCGAGCATCCTGCGCGACCTGAAGGGCCACCAGGTACGCCTGAACCCGTTCACCGTGCCCGTCGGCGGCAACGCCATGGCGGTCGTGAACCTCGAAGCGCGCGTGCCCTTAACGCGGCTCTTCCAGGTCGTGCCCTTCTACGACGGCGGCAACGTCTTCCGCAACATCGGCGACATCTTCAAGCGTTCGAGCACGCCCGCGGGCGCGACGCTCGAAGAGCGCAACCTGCGCGCGCAGTGGACGAACACGGTCGGCCTCGGTCTGCGCTTCCGCACGCCCCTCGGGCCGCTCGCCGTGGACTACGGCTTCCTGCTCAACCCGCCGTCGTTCGAGATACCGCAGTTTACGGGCCCGCCCGCCACGCTGCGCCTGAGCCGCACGCAGATACACTTCCGCTTCGGGCAAACGTTCTAACGGAAGGCGCAGGGCGAAAGGCGGAGGGGGAAAGACAGGACAGAAGCGATGGTGAAGTTGATGGCGATGAAGGTGGAGATGAAGGCGAACGGGCGCGCGGTCGGGGCGACGCGCGTCGCCGCGCGCCTGCTGTCTTTAACTTTTGCCCTTTGCCTCTTGCCTCTGGCCTCTGGCCTTCGCGCGTCCGCGCAGGAAGTCGTGGATCGCATGGTGGCGACGGTGAACGGGCGGGAGTTGATCACGTACACGGACTTGCTGTGGCAGTTGGCGTTGCAGCCGGACGCGCCGCTCGACAGCCCGCGCGCCGAGGACTTGCAGCGCGCGCTGAACCTGCTCGTCGATCAGCGGCTCATCGCCGAGGAGGCGGGGAAACTCCCGGCCATCGCGCCCAAGGACGAGGACGTGACGGCGGCCCTCGCCGAGTTGATCAAGCGCTTCCCGTCGCAGGCCGAGTTCTACCGGCGGGCGGCGCGCGTCGGGCTGACCAACGAGCAGTTGCGCGAGATCGTGCGCCAGCGCGTCGAGATCGATAACTACCTGAACTTCCGCTTCCGCTCCTTCGTCGTCGTCACGCCGGAGGAGACGGCCGACTACTACCGCGACGTGTTCGTGCCGCGCTGGCGCAAGGCCACGCCCGGCCGCATCGTGCCGACGCTCGCCGAGGCCACGCCGCAGATCGAGCGGACGCTGACCGAGAGCAAGATCGAGTCCGACACCGACGCCTTCCTCGAAGACGCCCGCGCCCGCGCCGAGATCGTCATCCTCAGCCCCGTCAGTCAGTGAGCCGGCGGCGGCGTGTGGCCGGTCTTAACACAGAGGGCACAGAGGGAGCACAGAGGACACAGAGTCTTAACTGTGTCCTCTGTGCCCTCTGTGTCGAACTGATCTTCCGCTACAGACAACCGCCGATTGGTCTACGCGGTGAGGTGCGACGCGACGAGCGCGCTCATCTCGTTGGTCAGGGCGGTGCGGTCGGCGAACAAGTCCCAGACGGGCGCGGGCGCGTCGGGCAAAGCGGGGCTGTTGACGCCGGCCAGCAGGCGCAGGCGCTCGGCCGGGCTGGGGTGCGTGTCGGTCTCTTCGGTCTCGCGGTTGAGCGCGCGCTCGCACTCTTCCGTCAGCGTGCGTTGCGCGTCGGCCGCGGTCGGCTCCGGCAGTTCGTAGATGTTGACGAGCGCGCGGCGCGCGCCCGCCGCGGCCTGCACCTCCTGGCGGACGGCGTGCTCGAAGCTGATCTGCTGGCGGACGACGTGCTTCAGCCCCTCGCGGAAGGCCGCGACGCCGTAGTGGCGCGCGGCGAGGCGGTCGGCCAAGACCTCTTGGAGTCGGCCCGCGCCGTGGCTGATGGCGGTGAACAGCTTGAAGTAGAGGCGCAGGAACTGGAAGCCGACGTTGAGCTTCGTGTTCTGCCCGCTGGCGGCCATGCCGCGCGCGAAGTTGAGCATGTCGGTCTTGACGCGCAGGGCGATGTCGCCGCCCGCCGTGTCGCGGTGCTGGAAGTGGCCGTACTCGTGCGCCAGCACGGCGCGGAAGGCGTCCTGGCGGAAGCCGTTCAGGACGCCGACGCCCACCAGCAGCACCCGCTCGGCCTCGTCGCGCATGCGCGCGCGCAGACTGCCGCGCTCGTAGACCGCGACCTCCGTGCCCGGCGTCACGCGAATCTCACTGACGGGCCGCGTGCCGACCGTCGCCGCGACCTCGCGCGCCAGCGCCCACAGGCCCGGCGCTTCCTCGGGCCGCAGCACGCGCCCAGGGTCTTCCTGTTTGTGCCGCACGAAGAGTGACCGAATCATCTGGTAGACCGTCACGCACGCGCCCGCGCCGAGGATGACGAGCAGCTTGACGGGGATGAAGCCGATCATCAGCGCGGCGACGGCGAGCGCCGCGACCACGCCGAGCGTGAGCACGATGACGACCGGCAGGGAGGCGTAGTAGTACAGCCCGGCCGCGTTGATGACGGCGCGGTAGAACCGGCGCAGGCGGTGCTGTTCGGCGTCGGGCGGCGCGTTCGGGTCGGCCGTCTCAAGGTAGCGCAGCGTGCGCCGCGAGAGGCGGCGGCCCAGCAGGAAGATCAGCCCGATGCCGCCGGCCCAGAGCGCGATGACGCCGCCCGTGGCGAAGACCGCGCGCCACGCCAGCACGCGCGTGTGTACGCCCGAGGCGAGGAACTTGTTGACGGTCTCGGCGGGCAGGCCCAACTCGCCCGCGCGTTTGATCTCGCGCTCGGCCTCGAACCAGTGCCCGTCCGCGGCGGCGAGGACGGCGCGGAAGAAGTGCGTCGCCATCAGGTCTGGGTGGTAGCGCGAGAGCGACGCGGTGGCCCGGCGCAGGTCGTCCTCGGCGTCCTGTTCGAGCGCGAGCTGGGCGAGGAGCAGGGCGTAAAACGGGTCGCTCGTATCTTTGTTGCGGCGGAACGCCTCTTCGGCCAGGGCGCGCGCCTCACGCTTCTCGTCGGGTGTGCCTTCGGCGTCCGGGCCGGGGTAGGCGAGCGTCTGCGCCAGGCCCGCCAGGTTCTCCGGCGAGTTGTGCCGGGCGACCACTTTGCGCAACAGCGCGAAGCCCTCGTCCTTCTGGCCCAGGGCGACCAGCGCGTAGCCGAGCCGGCGGTTGGACACTTCCCAGTCGGGCGCGCGCTTCTGCACCTCGCGGTAGAGGCGCGCGGCCTCGGCGGCGTCGCCGCGGTCGAGCGCCTCGGTCGCGGCCTTAAAACTCTCGACCGCGTCGGGCGCGCGCTCGTTCAACTCCGCCCAGTAGCGCGCCTCGTGCTGCACGTCGCGTGTGAACGGTTGCGCCTGCTGCGGGCGCGCGGGCGCGGCGCAGGCGAGGAGGGCCGCGAGCGCGAGCAGGAGCGGCGCGGCGGCGCGTCTGTGACTTCTCATCTTCGCTCTCCGTGAAGACGCGCGGCCGCGCCGCTCACAAGGGGGGCGGCGCGGCGCGCTTGGGTTGTACCGTGTGCCTGGGTTCGACGTGCCGTGACGGAGCGGCCGGTAAAACTCGGACGGCAGGCCGCGCCGGTGCGGGCGGCGGCGTAGTTTAGACGCGCGGGCGCGATTTCTCAACCGCCGCGCCGCCGCGCTTTCTTAGCCGCCCGGCTTCTACGGCGGCTGGTAGTAGTTGGCGTTTGCGGCTAACTTCTCCTTTCTAGTCTGTGGCCGGAACGGGCCTGCCCCCATTCCAACTGCTGCCCAAACAGAGAGGTGATGAAAGTGAGAACCAAGAACCGTCTGCGCCGGCCCGTGCTCCTGTTCGCGCTGCTGGCGTTCGTCGCGGCCCCGGTCGGCGCGCAGTCTCCCAACACGGCGTCGATCATCGTCGTCGTCGTCGATCCGAACGACGCCGTCGTGCCCGGCGCGCAAGTGTCGGTCGTCAACGACGCGACCGGCGCGGCGCGCGCGGCCGCCACGGGCAACGAGGGCAGCGCCACCTTCCCGGCGCTGTCGCTGACCGGCACTTACACGGTCGGCGTGTCCAAGCAGGGCTTCGGCGACCAGCAGGCGAAGGACATCACGCTGCGCTCGGGCGAGACCGCGACCGTGCGCGTGCGGCTGCCCGTCGGCTCGCAGACGGCGGACGTGACCGTCTACGGCACGGTCGAGGGCGTGCGCGCCGACCCGCAGATCGGCCTCCCGCTCAAGAGCACGCAGATCGACGAGACGCCGATCCTCGGGCGCAAGGCGACGACGCTGCCGCTCTTAAACTCCGCCTTCCGCCAGGGCAAAGGCACGGGCGATCTCTTCGTCAACGCGACTTACTTCATCACCGGCGTCGGCTCGCGCCGCGCCACCACCTTCACGCTCGACGGCGCGAACAACGACGAGGGCTGGGGCCGCCAGACGGCCATCGCCACCGTGCCGATTGGGGCCATCCAGGAGATCAACGTGCTCTCGAACGCGTTCTCCTCCGAGTTCGGCTGGACATCGGGGCCCGCCCTGAACATCGTCACCAAGTCCGGCACGAACCGCTACCACGGCGAGGGGCTGTTCATGGTGCGACCGGGCGGCGACTGGCAGGCGAAGACCTTCTCGACCAAAGGCTTCTGCCCCTCGTCCGTCCCGAGTTGCGTCACGCCCGCGACGCTGCGGGCCATCAACCCCGTTGACATCCCCGACCAGTTGACCCAGTACTCCGGCTCGCTCGGCGGCCCCATCATCCACGACAAGACCTTCTTCTTCGCCACCGCCGACTACACGCGGCAGAACCGGACGACGTTCCTCTCGACCACGCTGCCCGCGTTCCTCCTGCCCGCCAACGGCCGGCTCGACTACACGGGCCACTACCGCCAGTTCCTCTTCGACGGCCGGCTCGATCACAAGCTCGCGGCGAACCAGAATTTGATGGTGCGCTTCAACGTGGACAGGTTCTTCGACGACAACCCGCAGGACGCCGTCGGCGGCACGAACGCGCCGTCGGTCGCGCGCCGCTACTCGCGCCGCTCCTGGACGGTGCAGGTCAACCACACGGCGGTCATCAACCCGAACCTGCTCAACGAGGCGCGCTTCGCCTACCTGCACGGCGACCCCGTGACGAAGTGGGAAGCGCAGACCCTTTCGACCACCTACACGCGCGCCGGCAACGTGCCCTTCACCATCGGGCAGTCGCGCGCCGCCGACATCTTCAGCCACCAGTGGCAGTTCTCCGACACGCTCTCCTGGTCGCTCGGCAAGCACTACCTGCGCTTCGGCGGCAGCGTCATGCGCCACACTTCGGGCGGCACGGGCAGCGAGCCGGGCACGGCCGTGCTCGGCACGTTCACCTTCATCAACTCGACGACCGCGCCCTTCGATCAGTTGACGCTCGCCGACGTGCAGAGCTACACGCAGCCGATCAACTTCGGCATCAGCAGCTACCGCCTGCCGCAGTGGCTCCTGTCAGGGTTCACGCAGGACGACTGGAAGGTGAGCCGCGATTTCACCCTGAACCTCGGCCTGCGTTACGACCGCCAGACCCTGACCGACGACAAGAACAACTTCGCGCCGCGCGTCGGCTTCGGCTGGCATCCCGGCGGCGACGCCCGCTGGTCGATCCGCGCCGGCTACGGCATCTACTTCACGCAGATTCGCTCGAACCAGGTGGCGGGCTACCTGGTCAACGGGCTGGACGGCTTGACGACCTACACCGCGACGCGGACGCAGACCGGCTTCCCGACCTGCCTGACCGGCGCGTGCCTGCCCGTCAACGTCGATCCGCGGACGATCCCGGCCAACCAACTGCCCGCGCGCGACATCACGATCCGCGCGGGCCGACGCGACTTCTACCGCGCCCAGTTCGCGCGCTTCGGGCTGAACTTCGACCTGCTGCCGAACTACCCCGACGAGTTGATCAACCCGCGCAGCCAGGTCTTCTCCGCCGGCGCGGAGCGCGAGGTGTTCAAGGGCTTCTTCGTCGGCGGCGACTACGTGCACCAGCACGTCGGCGGCCTCGACCGCACGGTTGACCTGAACGCGCCCGCGCCCTTCGACCGCACCGCGCCGGGCCAGTTCCGCTGCCCCCTGGGCCGCACGCCCCCTTGCACGCAGGCCGAGGCCGTCACCGCCGCCAACGCCACGCGCCCGATCCGGCCCGCCAACGGCGGCGTGCGCCAGGTCAACGTGCTGACGAACCTCGGCGTCGCCGACTACGACGGCTTGCAGACGAACTTCAGCTACCGCGGCCACCGGCGCGTCTTCGCCTCGCTCAGCTACACCTTGTCGAAGGCGACCAACACCTTCGAGCCGGACGGCAACGGCATCGGGCCGAACGACAGCAACCTCGCGCGGCTCGGCGAAGTGGAGCGCGGCCCCTCCGTGGTCGATCAGCGCCACCGCGCCGTCATCACGTTCACCTACCGCTTCCCCTGGGACATCACCGCCGGCACGCTGACGCAACTCGCCTCCGCGCGCCCCTTCAACGCCACGACCGGCGTGGACAACAACGGCGACGGCGCGAACAACGACCGCCCCGTCGTCAACGGCGCGGTCATCAGCAAGTCGGCCTTCCGCGGCACGCCGACCCAGGACGTGTCCATCTTCGGCGAGAAGCGTTTCCACCTGTCGGAGCGCGCGAGCCTGCTGCTGCGCCTCGAAGGCTTCAACCTCTTCAACCACGGCAACTACCTCGGCCGCGGGCAGACGCTCTACGGCGACTTGGCCGCGCCGCTCTCGACCTTCGGCCAACTGGTCGCCGTCGGCACGACGACCAACGCGCTGCCGGCGTTCGCCAACGTCGATCCGCCGCGCATGTTCCAACTGCAAGCGCGGTTCCAGTTCTGAGCGCGGGCGACCGCGCAAGGCCCGAAGCATGGAGAGCGCCGGAGTTTAACCGGCGCTCTCCGTTTGTTCGCACGCGGTTTTGCGTGTACATAAGGCACGATGAAACGAACCTTACTTGTCGCGGCGCTGCTGGCGGCGCTCGTCACGGCGGCGGGCTGCGGGCGCTTCGCCAACCGGGCGAACGACGCGCCGGGCGAGCGCCTCGTGGTCATCTCGCAGACCTACAACGAAATCATCTGGGCGCTCGGCGCGCAAGGCTCGGTCGTCGGCGTTGACCTGTCGAGCACCTACCCGCCCGAAGTGAAGCAGGTGCAGACGGTCGGCTACCACCGCGCGCTCAGCGCCGAGGGCATCCTGTCGCTGCGCCCGACCGCCATCATCCACGACAACAACATCGGCCCGCCGCAGGTCGTGCAACAACTTCAGGGCCTGAACATCCCGATGAAGACCTTCGCCGCGAAGAACGATTCGGTCGAAGGCACGAAGGCGCTCCTGCGCGAGATGGGCGGCTACTTCCACAAGGAGCAGCGCGCGGAAGAACTGTGCCGCACGCTCGACGCACAGTTGGCCGCGTCGCTCGAACGCGCCAAGCAGTACACGGAGCGCCCGCGCGTCGCGGTCATACACTTCGGGCGTGCGTCGAACGTCTACCTCGTCGTGGGCAAGGGCGGCGGGCGCGGGGACGGCGGCGCGGCCAGCCAGATGATAGAATGGGCGGGCGGGCAGATGGCGGTCGAAGCGAGCGGGATGCAGCGCATGGCGTCGCCGGAGATCATCGCGCAGGCGAACCCGGACGTGATCCTCGTCACCGACTACGGCTACGACCGGCTCGGCGGCGCGCTCGATCAGATCAAGGCGCTGCCGGGCGTCGCCACGTCGAACGCGGCCAAGACGGGCCGCATCCGCCGCGTCGAGGAGCACGAGCTGATGTACTTCGGGCCGCGCTCCGGCGCGAACGTGGAGAAGGTGGCCGCGCTCATTCACCAACAGTGACGAAGATCATCCCGTGACCAGACAACGTGCGCCCCGGCGGGCGCTGCTCTTCGCCCTGACCTGCACGACGCTCCTCGTGCTGGCCGCCTCCGTCCGCTACGGGGCCATAGACTTTTCGCTCGACGCCATCGGCCGGGCGCTCCTCTCCCTGCTGCCCGGTCGCCCCGAACCGACTTTAGAGCAACGCATCTTCCTAGAACTGCGTCTGCCGCGCGCCGTCCTGTGCCTGCTGGTGGGCGCGAGCCTCGGCGTCGGCGGGACGCTGATGCAGGCGCTCTTTCGCAACCCCATCGTCGAGCCGGGCCTCGTCGGCACGTCGAGCGGCGCGGCGTTCGGCTCGGCGCTGTTCTTCGTTTTGGGCGGCGTCTTCCACCTCGGCGCGAGCCTGTGGAGTCTGCCCCTCGCCGCGTGCCTGGGCGGCGTCGCCTCCACCTACCTCGTCTTCCTGCTCGCGCGCGCGCGCGCGGACGGGCGCGCCTCCATCGTCATGCTGCTGTTGACGGGCCTCGCGATCAACGCCCTCTGCATGAGCGCCATCGGCTTCCTCTCTTACATCGCGCGCGACCCGCAGGCCCGCTCCATCACGTTCTGGAGTCTGGGCACGCTGTCGGGCGCGAACTGGCGCGCCGTCCAGATCGTCGCCGTCTCGACCGTGGGCGGCACGCTCGTCGCGCTGCGCTACGCGAAGCAGCTTAACGCCCTGATGATCGGCGAGGAGGAGGCGACGTACCTCGGCGTGAACGTGAACCGGCTGAAGTGGATCATCCTGTCGGTCAACGTCGTCATCGTCGCCGTGGCGACGGCGTTCACCGGCGTCATCAGCTTCGTCGGGCTGGTCGTGCCGCACATCCTGCGGATGTTGGGCGGGGCGGACAATCGTTTCCTGATCGTCGGCAGCGCGCTCACGGGCGCGACGCTCCTGAGCCTCGCCGATCTGATCGCGCGGCTCTCGCTGCGGCCGGCGGAGCTGCCCATCGGCATCGTCACCTCCGCGGTCGGCGTGCCCGTCTTCGTGCTGCTGCTGCGCCGCCGCCAGTACGTGTTCTGAGAACTCATGGCACGTTGCGGCACTGCTGCCCGGCGCTAACGCGCGACTCTTCATGCTGGCGGCCAGCGACATCACCTTCCGTGTCGGCGACAAGGCGCTCATCTCCGGCGTGTCGGTCTCGTTCGCGCCGGGCCGGCTCCACCTGATCATCGGGCCGAACGGCGCGGGCAAGTCAACGCTCGTCAAGGTGCTGGCGCGGCTGCTGCGGCCGCAGGAAGGGCGGGTCGAGTACGAGGGCGCGGACGTGCGGCACGCGAGCGAAGCGGAGCTGGCGAAGCGGCGCGCGGTGCTCTCGCAGGCCGTCGAGGTCGCGTTCCCGCTGTCGGTGCGCGAGGTCGTCATGATGGGCCGCTACCCGCACTTCGGCGGCCGGCCCGGCCCCGCCGACGAGCAGATCGCGGACGAACTGATGGACTTCTTCGAGGTGACGGAGTTCGCCGCGCGCAACTACCAGACGCTATCGGGCGGCGAGCGCCAGCGCGTCAACTTCGCGCGCGTCCTCGCGCAACTGTGGCGCGCGCCCCACGACGCGCCCGCGGCCCACGACGCGCCCGCGCCGTGCCGCTACCTGTTCCTCGACGAGCCGCTCACCTTCCTGGACATCCGCCACCAGATCGAGTTCATGAAGAAGGTGCGCGCCTTCACCGACGCGCCCGACGTGGTCACGGTCGGCGTCGTACACGATCTGAACCTCGCCGCCCGCTTCGCGGATCAGATCGTGCTGCTCGACCGCGCGCGGCTCGTGGCTGCGGGCGCGGCCGCCGATGTCCTGACCGCCGAACACATCCGCGCCGTCTTCGGCGTCGAGCCGACCTTCGTCCCCGTCGCGCAAGCCGGCGTCCACCTCGTCTTCGACTGAAAACTGCGACCCCACGCTGTCCGCCGGCCTCCGTGCATCCTCTGTGCCCTCTGTGTCTGCGGTGGTGAATCTACTCTGAGCGGCATTCACCACCGAGACACAGAGGCCACAGAGGATGCACGGAGGCTTGACCCCGACCCCGCCCGTGGGAGTTATAATGGCCGGCGAGAGCAAGAGACGTTCGTGGTGTCTAAGGGAGCCTGGGGGCCTTCGAGTGCGCGGCACGCGCGCCACCGGCGTGGCCGGGTCATGCCGTCGCTAACGACAAGCACTACTACACACAGGAGGGTGCGGCCATGAGAAGCTCGATCCGTCGTGCGTTCGTCTGTTTACCGCTGCTCGTTTTCGCGTTGGCGTTGGGTTGCTCCTCGCCGCCCCCGAAAGCGCCGAAGACGGTCAAGACCGTGACGTTCATCCCGAACAACTACTCCAACTTCTGGAAGGTCGCGCGCAAGGGCTGCGAGAAGGCCGACGCCGAACTGGCGGACGTGAACGTCAACTTCAAGCCCGTCTACGGCGGCACGGCCGTCGAGCAGAACCGCTTCATCCGCGAGGCGCTCGAAGGCGACACCGACGCCATCGCCATCAGCCCGATTGACTCCGCCGGGCAGAAGGCGACGCTCAACAACGCCGCCAAGAAGGCCGTGCTCATCACGCAGGACTCGGACGCGCCCGACAGCGACCGCGTGCTCTACATCGGCGCGGACAACCGCGCGGCGGGCCGCCAGGCGGGCGAGCTGGTCAAGAAGGCGCTGCCGCAGGGCGGCAAGATCATGGTCTTCGTCGGCAAGCGCGAGGTGCAGAACGCGCAGGAGCGGTTCGAGGGCTTGAAGGAGGCCCTGCAAGGCTCGAAGGTCGAGATACTCGACCTGATGACCGACGACACCGATCCGAGCAAGGCCCGCGACAACGCCTACCAGGCGTGGAAGCAGCACCCGGACATCGCCGGCATGGTGGGCCTGTGGTCTTACAACGGGCCGGCCATCCTGAGCGCGCTGCGGGCCGAGAACCTCGTCGGCAAGATCAAGATCGTCTGCTTCGACGACGAGCGCGAGACGCTCGAAGCGATCAAGGCCGGCTCGATCTTCGGCACGGTCGCGCAGCAGCCCTACGAGTACGGCTACCAGGCGGTGCAGGCGGCGGCGAAGCTCCTGCGCGGCGACAAGTCGGTCGTCCCGGCCACGAAGACCATGCTCATCCCGACGACCGTCGTCGAGCGCGGCAACGTGGACGACTACCTCAGCAAGCAGAACAAGCTGCTCGCGGGCACGTAAGACGGACGCGCGCCCGCCGCGGTCGGGCGCAAGAACTGCGAAGCATCATGCGGCGCGTGGAAGGGGAGCGTTGGACGAGACCGCGCGTCGGTCTCGCCCTGTCGGGCGGGGCGGCGCGGGGCGCGGCGCACGTCGGCGTGTTGCGCGCGCTCTTGGCGCAGGGGATTCCGATTGACTGCGTGGCGGGCACGTCGGCCGGCGCGCTCGTCGGCGGCGCGTTCGCCGCGGGCGTGCCCATCGCCGACCTGGCCGCGCACGCGCGCACGATGCGCTGGCGCGACTTCGGCAAGATGACCTTCTCGCGTCTGGGCGTGCAGTCGAACGCGCGCATGGAGGAGTACGTGCGCGCGCGCTTCCCGCGCACGCGCTTCGAGGAGTTGCCGATCCCCTTCGCCGCCGTCGCCACAGACCTGCACACGGGCGCGGCCGTCGTGCTCAAGGAGGGCGACGTGGCGTTCGCCGTCCGCGCGAGCTGCGCGATTCCGGGTTGGTACGTGCCCGTGGTGGACGAGCGCGGGCGGCAGTTGGTGGACGGCGGGTTGGTGGCGAACATCCCCGTGGCCGCGGCGCGCGCGCTCGGCGCGGACATCGTCGTCGCGGTGGACGTGAACCAGGAGGGCGCGAAGTTCATGGGCCCGCCGCTCTCGGCCATCGGCGTGCTGTTGCAGTCGTTCATCGTCGTGCAAAGGGCCGCCTCCGCGCACCAGTTGCGCGAGGCCGAAGTGGTCATCGCGCCGCCGGTCGGGCACATACGCTGGGACGAGATGACGCGCGCCGACGAACTGATCGCGGCCGGCGAAGAGGCGGCCGCCGCCGCCGTCGAACAACTCCGCGGCCTGCTCGCGCCCCCGCCCGACGCCGCCCAGCCCTCCTGGCTCCAACGCCTCCTCGGTCGCCCCGCCCAGCCGCGCCGCGCCTGAATGAACCACGGCCTCCCTGCCGGGAGCGCGAGCATCCCTGCCCGCCATGAGCGCGGCAGCGCGAACAGAAAGAGACGGCGGCACTCAAGCGTTGAGTGCCGCCGCGACCTGTTAAGCGTGCTTCAGCACGCTTTGGCGGGCAGGGATGCCCGCGCTCCCGGCAGAGCGTTGCCCATAACCCCTTGCGATTAAGCCGCAACCGCGCCCGGCTCCGCCGGAACCACGCCTGATTTCGTTAGAACCACGCGTGGTTCTAACGAAACCAGGCGTGGTTGCGAAGTAATTGCGTGGAGTTGAGCCGTAATTTCATGCAATTACTTCGCAACCGGGTTGGGTTGCCGCGAAATTCAGGCGCGCGCGGGCGGCCCGCCACGGCCCCGACGCGGCGTCCGGGCGTATCCGATCAAAATCCTTGTACGGAAACTAAACGATCAAACGGGGCCGCGTTAGGCGCGCGGGCGCGACGGGCGTTTGCGCGCGCGGGCGGCGTAAACCGCGTTGGGGGCGGACTATAGGCGCGTGGCGGCGGCGGGGCGGGTAGGCTTGTAGGCGCGCGGGCGCTGCGGCACGGTCATTGCCGCAGCGGTCGCCGGAGCTTTTACGACGAAGGGGAATGAGCCGACATGAAGAAGGAGTTGACCGGCAGCCTCGCGCAGTTGCTCGCCCTGATCGTGGTCATGATCGCACTCGCCGTCTGGACGACGGCGCTCTCCCTGTGGGCTAGTTCGGGCGCGGCGGCGCAGAGTGAGTTGGATAGACCCGCGCCGGCCGAGACGTTGACCGTCGCCAGCACGCAACAGTGAGGCGCGCGAGAATCCGCGCCCGATTAGTCGTTTACTTAAGCGCAAGGACAGACAGCCACGGCGCAACGCTTGGGGCGAGGCCGCGCCTCGTTCGGCGGCGACGTGCGTCTTGAGTAAGGGATGAAGGATGAGGGATGAGGGATGAAGAAAGACAAGCTACTCTTTTTCATCCCTCATCCCTCATCCTTCATCCCTTCCACTAACGTTTATGCCGATTGAGATCACAGCGGCGCGCAAGCCGCGTTGGCCGCCGCGCCGAGCGCGCGTGCGCGAACTGCGCGTGCGTAATGAGCGCGCCAACCGCCGCGCGCTCGTCCTGCGCGGCGCGCTCGTCGCCCTGTGCGCCGCCTGCGCGTGTACGCTCGCCGCGCTCGTCTACGCCTACCAGACGGCGGCGCAGACCGTGGACGCACGCCTCGCGGGCGGTTATCTCACGAGCCGCGCCGGTCTCTACGCCGCGCCGCGCGTCCTGCGCCCCGGCCAAAACATCTCGCGCGACAAATTGATCGACATCCTGCGCCGCGCCGGCTACGCCGAGAACGACGCGAGCAACGTCTGGAACGGCGCGTTCGTGGCGCACGAAGCGAGCGTCGAGATACTGCCGCGCCGCGAAGGCGCGGACGCGCCCGGCGTCGTCCGCGTCACCTTCGACCGCCGCGGCCGCATCGCCGAGTTGACCGCCGACGCCGCCTCGCTCCCGGCCTTCGCGCTCGAACCCGAACCGCTCACGACCGACGCGAGTCTCAAGACCGCGCGCCGCGCCGCGCTCGGCTATAACGATCTGCCGCCCGTGCTCACGCACGCCGTCCTCGCCATAGAGGATCGACGCTTCTTCACGCACGGCGGTTTAGACTTCCGCGGCCTGGGGCGCGCGCTGCTCAGTTGGGCGGGCTTGAACCGCGCCAACGAGGTCGAGCGCCAGGGCGGCTCGACCATCACGCAGCAGTTGGTCAAGAACACTTACCTGACGCCCGCGCGCACGCTGCGCCGCAAGTTTGAAGAGGCCATGCTCGCCGCCGCGCTCGAACGCCGCCTCTCCAAGCAGGACATACTCGCGCTCTACTGCAACGAAGTTTATTTAGGCCAGCGCGGCGGGACGGGCGTGCGCGGCGTGGCGCAGGCGGCGCGCGTCTACTTCGGCAAGGACCTGCCAGACCTGACGCTCGCCGAAGCCGCGACCATCGCCGGCAGGATCCAGAGTCCCGCGCGCTACGCGCCCGACCGCCACCCGGACGAGGCGGGCGCGCGCCGCAACGTCGTGCTCGCCGGCATGGTGCGCGACGGCGCGATCACCTTGGAGCAGGCGCGCGCCGCCGGCCGCGAGCCGGTCGCCGTCGCGCCGCTCGCCGACGAGACGGCGGCCGTCGCGCCTTACTTCATAGACTACGTGGGCCGGCAACTCGACGCGCAGTTGCAGCACGCCGCGCCCGCCGACGAGACGGGCCTGCGCGTCTACACCACGCTCGATCTCGACCTGCAACAGATCGCCGAAGCGGCCGTGCGCCGGCAGCTCGATCAACTGGCGAAGGTTTACGAAGGCAAGGCCACGCCGCAGGCCGCGCTCGTCGCGCTCGACCCGCGCACAGGGCACGTCCTGGCGATGGTCGGCGGCGACAGCTACGCGCGCACGCAACTCAACCGCGCGACGGACGCGCGCCGCCAGCCCGGCTCTGTCTTCAAGCCCTTCGTCTACGCCGCCGCGTTGGAGAGCGGCGTCTCGCCCGCCATGCTCGTCTTGGACGCGCCGCGCGAATTCGCCTACGACCAGCGCGCCACCTATCGTCCGGCCAACTACGGCGGCGCGTACACGATGCGCCCCGTCACCGTGCGCACGGGGCTGGTGCGCTCGCTCAACGTCGTCACGGTTGATCTGGCCCTGCGCACGGGGCTGACGCGCGTCGCGTCGGTCGCGGCGCAGTTCGGCCTGCCGAAGCCCGAACCTTACCCGGCGCTCGCGCTCGGCACGACCGAGGCGACGCCGCTTGAGATCGCCAGCGCCTACACCGCCTTCGCCAACAGCGGCGCGCGCGCCGAAGCCACGGCCGTCACGCGCGCGCTCGCCGCCGACGGCACGCCTTTGCGCCAGGAGCTTCTGCCCGTCGCGCATCAGGTCGTGCGCCCCTCGACCGCTTACATGATCACGGACATGCTGGCGGACGTGATTGACGAAGGCACGGCGCGCTCGGCGCGCGGGCTGGCGCGGCTGACGGCCGTCGCCGGCAAGACCGGCACGTCGCGCGACGGCTGGTTCGCCGGCTACACGCCGAACCTCGTCTGCGTCGTCTGGGTCGGCTTCGACGACAACACGCAGTTGGGCCTGACGGGCGCGGCCAGCGCCCTGCCCGTGTGGCAGGAGTTCGTGCAGCAGGCGGTCGCGCTCCGGCCCGAACTCGGCGGCGACGCCTTCATGCGCCCCGACGGCATCACGACGGTCGAGATCGATCCCGAAACAGGCCAACTCGCCGGCCCCGCCTGCCCGCAGCGCCAGCGCATCGCGGTCACGCCCGCGCTCGCGCCCCTCGACCTGTGCTACACGCACCAACCGCCCCTCGCCCTCGTCGCTTACGCCGACGCCGCTCCGCCGACCGACGCCGCCGCCCAAACGATCACCCCCGCGGCCGCACCCACCGTCATGCCAAAGCGCGTGCCGAGTCTGCCGGCCATTGACGCACCCGCCGCACCGCCCCCACTCGTCGTGCCCACGCGCATCGAGACCAACATCAACGGCCGCCCGCGCCTCGTCAACGACCTGCGCCCCGAGCCGTGAGTGTGGTCTCGCGGTTGAGTGAGGCGCGCGGCCGGATTAACACAGAGTACACAGAGTTAGCACAGAAGGCACAGAGAGTTCTTACTGTGTCCTCTGTGTGACCTCTGTGTACTCTGTGTTGAACTGATCTGCGAATGGCTCGCACTCAAGCGCGTCGTTCTAAGATGACCTGGGCGACGGCGTGCTCGGTGGTGTGCGAGAGGGTGAGGTGGGCGGCGTCCGCGCCGAGGCGTTGGAGCAGTTCGAGGGCCGCGCCGCGGAAGACGAGCGCGGGCGCGCCGGCCTCGTTCGAGACGACTTCTACGTCGTGCCACGCGAGGCCGCCGCGCCAGCCCGTGCCGAGCGCCTTCAGCGCCGCTTCTTTCGCGGCGAAGCGCGCGGCATAATGTTGCGCGGCGGTCGCGCCGCGCCCGTCGCAGTAGGCGCGCTCCGCGGCCGTGAAGACGCGCGCCGCGAAGCGCGGCGTCCGCTCAAGCGTCGCGCGCACGCGCCCGACCTCGATGATGTCGATCCCAATGGAGACGATCACGGAAGCTGTCGAGACTCGCTGACGGAAACGAGCACGGATGAAGAACGAATCGCCGACCGAGACGATCACGGAAGCCGACGGCCCGCGCGCGGGCGCGACCGCCGAAGATGAACGGCTCGCGCGCGCGGGCTTCTACTGGCGCGCGCGCGGCGCGGTGCGCGCCCTCGTCTGCGCCCCCCTCGAACGCGCCGGCTTCGCCAACGCCTGCTCGACGCGCACCGGCGGCGTCAGCCCGTTCCCCGACGCCGACCTCAACCTCGCCGGCTTCGACGACGACGCGGCCGCCAACATACACGAGAACCGCCGCCGCTTCCTCGCACTCATCCCCGGTCGCTGGACGCTCGCCGCCGTCTGGCAGGTGCACGGGCAAGACGTGTGCGTCGTCGGCGACGAGCGCGCGGCGCGCGCGACCGAACAACAACACTGCGACGCACTCACGACTGCCGCGCCCGGCGTCCTGCTCGGCGTCAAGACCGCGGACTGCGTGCCCGTGCTCCTGGGCGACGCGCGCCGCCGCGCCTGCGCCGCCGTCCACGCGGGCTGGCGCGGCACGGCCGCGTCAATCGTCGCGCGCGCGCTCGAACGTATGCGCGCCGAGTACGGCACGCGTCCCGAAGACGTGCGCGTCGCCATCGGCCCGGCCGCCCTCGGCTGCTGCTACGAGGTCGGGCGCGAAGTCCTCGACACGTTCCACGCACGCTTCGCCGCCGCCGCCGACTGGCTGACGCCGACGCGCCCCGGTCACGCCCTCATCGATCTGCACGCCGCCAACCGCGCGCAACTCACGGCGGCGGGCGTGCCACTCAAACAGATTCACGCCGCGCCCCTCTGCACCATCTGCCGCCCCGACCTCTTCTTCTCCTACCGCCGCGACAAGCCCCTCCACGGCCGCACCGGCCGGCTGCTCGCGGTGATAGGGGTGACGGACTAAGAAGCCAGAAGCCAGAAGTTAGAAGTCAGAAGTCCGGGGCCAAGAGCCAGAAGTAAGTAACCGGAAGCCGGAAGCAAGGAGTCGGGCGTCGGAGTCCGCGGGCCGGCTTCCTCCTTCTGGCTTCTGGCTTCTGACTCCTGACTTCTTCATCTCCCCTCCCTCAGCCCTTTCCTCGGCCGAAGTATTGACCGTTGATGCGCTTGACTGAGTCGGTCGGGCCGACGACGGCGATGGACATGCGCACGTCGCGGTCGGTCGGGGGGAAGCACATCTCGTTGTTGCAGCTCTGGTAGTGGACGCGCGCGCGCAGTTCCGTCACGCCCTGCTGGTAGCTGGCCGGCACGGTGACGGTGAAGCGCATGACGGTGCGGCCCTCGTAGAGCTGCACGGCGTCCTTGCTGAAGGAGAGCCGGCGGACGACACCGCGCGGGTAGCTGACGGGGCCGACGCGCCAGCCCTTCGGCGCGTCCACCTTCAACTCGGTCGGGATCAGGAACTTGTTCGTCAGCCGGTTGGCGTTGACGTGAAAGCCGTCGGGGATGTCGAGCACGACGGCCGCCTGTAGCACGCGCCCCTGCTGCGCCTTGTCGGCGGCGAAGAACCCGTTGACGTTGATGTTCCCCGCCTGCGGCGCGGCGGCACGGCCCGCGGGCACAATTAGTAACAGCGCGGCGCAGACGAACAGCGCGGCGCGTCGAGTCGGTGTGCGTCTCATCATGTTGGTCGTAATGAGTTCAAAGTTCAAGGTTCAAGGTTCAACGTCGGCGCGTAACGTTCGTGGCGCAGGTTTATCGCTGTGCGGCGCTATCGAACGTTGAACGTTGAACCTTGAACTTTGAACGTCCTCAGCCGAGCTGATGCAGCGCCGACGCGGCCAGTTCGTTCACGCCCTGGCGCGCGGCGAGTTGGCCGCAGGCGGCGTAGATGTCGCGCCCGCGCGGGCGGCGCACGTAGGCGCGCACGCCCTTGGCCGCGAGTATCTCTTTGAAGCGCGCGACGCGCTCCGGCGGCGACGGGCGGTAGGGCAGCGGGTCGGCCGGGTTGTGCGGGATCAGGTTGACCTTCGCGCGCAGTTGGTGGCGGTTGAGCAGGTTGGCGAGCTGGCGCGCCTGCTCGTCCGCGTCGTTCACGCCGTCGAGCAGCACGTACTCGAACGTGAACCGCTCGCCCGGCTTCAGCGACGCCTCGAACTCCTTGCACGCCGCCAGCAGTTCGTCCAGCGGCCAGCGCTTGTTGATCGGCATCAGCTCGTCGCGCAGTTCGTCGGTCGGCGCGGCCAGGGAGATGGCGAGGTGCGGGCGGTCGGGCACGGTCGCCAACTCGCGTATGCGCGGCACGACGCCCGCGGTCGAGACGGTGACGCGGTTCGGGACGATGTGGAGACCGGCCGGGTCGGCCATGACGCGCAGCGCCTTCATGAGCGAGTCGAAGGCGAGGAACGGCTCGCCCGCGCCCATGGCGACGAGGTTCGTGCCGCGCGGCGTGGGCGCGCCGGTGCCGTAAGCGTCGTTCAAGGCGACGACGATCTGTTCGACGATCTCGCCGGCTTCGAGCGTGCGCAGCAGCCCGAGCTTCGCGGTCAGGCAGAAGGAGCATTGCAGCGGGCAGCCGGACTGCGACGAGAAGCAGATGGTGTCGCGCCGCGCTTCGGGGATGAAGACGGTCTCGACCGGCAGCCCGTCGCGCGTCTTCAACAGGTAGCGGCGCGTGCCGTCCGCCGAGACGTAGCGCGACTCGACCGCGAGCGTCGCCGCCGTCGCGCGCTCTTCGAGTCGCGCGCGCAAGTCGAGGGGCAGGTCGGTCATCTCGTCGAACGAGCGCAGCCGCCGCCGGTGCAGCGCCGCGAACAACTGCCGCCCGCGATAGGCCGGCTCGCCCAGGGCGGCGACCAACTCCGTCAACTCGCCCGGCGTCAGCCCCGTCAGGTGCGCCCGCTTGCTCTGTACTGCTCGGCTCATGACCAAGCCATTTTATACCGACTCGCCGATTAACTTAAGGCAGCAGCCCGGAGCGCGCACGTTATTGCCGGGAGCGCGGGCATCCCGGCCCGCCAAGCGTGCGCTAGCACGCTAACGAGGAGACATTAGCGTTCAAGCGTTGAGCGCCGCCGTTTCCTTCTGTTCGCGCTGACGCGCTCATGGCGGGCAGGGATGCCCGCGCTCCCGGCAGTAAGCGGCCTGATGCGACGACGCGTGATATGCTGCGCGGCGGATGGGTAAGAAGAAGAAAGCAGCCGACGCGAATGAGCACGAGCCGCCGACGCCGGCCGAGCCGGCCCCGATGACCAAACGGCGGCCGGCCATCTTCGCCAGGCGCAACCGCGGGCTGTTGTTAGACCTCGTGCTGTTCGCGGCGAACCTGTTTCTGCTGCGGCTGCTGACGCGCTCGCTGCTCGACTTCTTCGGGCAGGCTTCGGCGAAAGAAAATCTGACGAAGATGGTCGTCGGGCTGCTGGCGCTGGCCTTGTGGCTGCTGCCGGCGCTGGGCGCGGTCTTGAAGCGTTGGCACTTCCACCGGCGGCTTCGTGAACAAGGGCGCGGCGGGCCGCGCGAGACGGCGCTGGCCGGTTGTCTGTTCAACCCGATCTTCTACTTCTGCCTGAACCTCGTGCTGGTCGCCATCATCCTCACGAGTCTGGGCGACGCGCTGTTCGGCAAGGCGCTGCTCGACCGCCCAGGCGTCTTCGTCCCGCTCGTCTTCGTCGGGCTGGTGCTGACGATCATTCAGACCTATTTGATCTACCGCTACTTCGCGCCGCCCGCGCGCGCGCCGCGCTCGGCGTTCCTGCGCACGTCGCAGAGCGAGACGCTCGGCGACGTGTGCATCTTCCTCTACATGATCTTGTTTCAGGTGACGTGGAACCTGCTGGCCTTCGTGCCGCTGGGGCCGGCGACGGGCTGGGGCGAGTTCGCGTTCCGCGTCTTCTTCCTCGGCTTCACCGCGCTGCTCGTCTACTTCCCGCCGCGCGTCTTCTACCTCGCCGAAGACATCAACCGCCCGCGCACATGGCTCTTCATGCTGCTCGCCAACGCGCCCGTCATCCTGCGCATCCTCTTCGGCTCGACGCCCGCCGCGCCGGGCCACTGACCCGCGCGCCGAGGCGATAGTCGGGTCGGGCCTTTGTGCGATAAAATCCACGACCGTATGAACGAAGCGACGGAGAACACGCCGGGAGCGACGGAGCAGACGCCGGTCGGCGACCGGCTCGACGCCGTGGAGGTGCGCGTGCTGGGCGCGCTCATCGAGAAGCAGGTGACGACGCCGGAGTATTACCCGCTGACGTTGAACGCGCTCGTCCACGCCTGCAACCAGATTTCCAACCGCGACCCCGTGGTCGCCTACGACGAGCCGACGGTCACGGCCGCGCTCGAATCTCTGCGCGAGAAGAAGCTGGCGCGCGAGGTGCGCACCGCCGACGGGCGCGTGCCGAAGTACCGGCAGGTCTTGACGGAGGTCGTGCCGCTGCGCGCGGCCGAGCTGGCCGTCCTGTGCGTGCTGCTGCTGCGCGGGCCGCAGACGACGGGCGAGCTGCGCGGGCGCACCGAGCGGCTCTACTCGTTCTCCGACATCACCTACGTCGAAGGGACGTTGCAGGCGTTGGCGGAACGGCCGGAAGGCGCGTTCGTCGTGCGGCTCCCGCGCCAGCCGGGGCAGAAGGAGGCGCGCTGGGCGCACCTGCTCGCCGGCCCCGTCGAGGTCGAAGAACAGCCGGCGCGTGACGCGCGACCGGAAGCGGCGACGCGGCGGGCCGGCGGCGACGAGCGCGTCGCGCGGCTCGAAAGCGAAGTGGCCGCGCTCAGACAAGAGTTGACGGAGTTGCGGCAACAGTTCGCGGAGTTCCGACAGCAGTTCGAGTGAATGCCCTCTGCGTCCTTCGCGGCCCTCTTCGCGGCCTTTGCGGTTAAAGGTTTTAAGACTTAACCGCAAAGGGCGCAAAGGCAGATCGCAAAGGAACGCAAAGGGGAAGGACGCGAAGGTCTATGACGACGACGAAGGGGCGCGGGGCGAGCGCGCCGGGCATACGCGTGGGCAAGTCGCGGATTGACGGGCGCGGGTGTTTCGCGACCGCGCCGTTCCGCAAGTGGCAGAAGATCGCGGAGCTGGTGGGCGAGCGCGTCTCGCGCCGCGAGGCGGCGCGGCGGATGCGCGGCCGGCGGCGGCTGCACATCTGCGCGATCAACTACTACTGGGGCATTGACGGCAGCCGCGGCGGCAACGGCTCGCAGTTCATCAACCACTCGTGCCAGCCCAACTGCTTCATCCGCGTCACGCACGGGCACATCCTCTTCTTCGCCCTGCGCGACATCGCGCCCGGCGAAGAGATCACGATGGACTACTTCAACTCCTACCACCCGGACGACTACCGCTGCCGGTGCGGCGCGCCCGCCTGCCGCGGCACGATCAACTACGTCGCGCCCAAACGGCCGAAACCCCGTGCGTAAGCGGTTGAGGGTGGCGCGCGGCCGGGTTAACACAGAGGGCACAGAGTAGGCACAGAGGACACAGTAAAGAATCTCTGTGTCCTCTGTGTTGATCTACACGTACGCTACAGGCAGCCGCAGACTTACTGCGGGTGCGTGCCGCCGCCCGCGTTGCCGCTGCCGGTGGCGGGCCGCCCTTCGGTGTCGAGCAGCGTGATGGTCGTGCCCACGTCTTCGAGCGAGCGCAGGCCGGACTCGACGGCCTTGCGGTCGCCGACGACGAGGATCGCCATGCGGCCCGGATCGAGGTAACGGCTCGCCACGCGCTCGATGTCGGCGCGCGTGACGGCGCGGACGTGCGCCGTGTAGTTGTTGAAGTAGTCGTCGGGCAGCCCGTAGAGCACCACGTCGGTCAGCCGGCCGGCGATCTGCTCCGGCGTCTCGAAGCCGCGCGGGTAGGCGCGGATGAGCGACTGCTTGAAGTAGTTCAGCTCCTTCTCGTCCACGGGCCGCTCGCCGCGGATGCCGCGCAACTCGCGCAGGAACTCGGCCACCGACTCCTTCGTCACGTTCGTGAAGACGCCCGCCGAGGCCGTGAACGGCCCCGCGCCGCGCCGGTAGTCGAACGAGGTGCGCGCGCCGTAGGTGTAGCCCTTGTCTTCGCGCAGGTTCAGGTTCACGCGCGAGACGAACGCGCCGCCGAGGATCGAGTTTAAGACGAGCAGAGGGAAGTAGTCGGGCGTCGAGCGCGCGACCGCCACTTGGCCTATCTGCACGACCGACTGCGCCGCGCCGGGTCTGTCCACCAGATAGATCGTGGCGCGGTCGCGCGCGGGCGGGGCCGCGTTCACGTCCACGGCCGCCGGCACGTCGGCGCGCTGCCAGCCGGCGAAGGCGCGTTCGAGTTTCGGCAGCACGGACGCGGGCGTCACGTCGCCGACGACGATGAGCGCGCTGTTGTTCGGCCGGTAGTAGGTCTGGTAGAAGCGGCTGACCGCTTGCTCGTCGAGCGCGCCGAGCGACTGCTCGTTGCCGCCGAGCGGGTGGCCGTAAGGGTGGGCCGCGCCGTAGAGCAGCGAGGCGTAGACGACCGAGGCGATGGCGTTGGCGTCCACGCGCTGCTGTTGCAGGGCGGCCAGCCGGCGGCCGCGCACGCGCTTGAACTCCGAGTCGGCGAACGCGGGGTTCTTGATCACGTCGGCGTAGATGTCGAGCGCGCGGTCGAGGTGGCGCGTGAGCGTGAGCAGACCGGCGCTGCTCGAATCCCAGTCGGCGCTCGTAAAGAGGCGCGCGCCGATCTGGCTGAGCGCGTCCGAGATGTCGAGCGCGCTGCGCGTCTTCGTGCCCTCGTCGAGCAGGTCGGCGGTGACGGCGGCGAGACCGGCCTGACTGGCCGGATCGGCCGCCGCGCCCGTCTTCACCACCAGGTTCATCGTCACGACCGGCAACTCGTGGTGTTCGACGAAGAGCACTTCGAGTCCGTTCGAGAGCTTGCGCCGCTGGATGCTGGGCAGGCGCAGGGCCGGGTCGGGCAGCGGCTTGGGCAGGTTGGCGGCGCTCGCTTCCGACGCCGCCGCGCTGCGTTTCTTCTCGCCGCCGCCGGGCGCGGCGGCCTGCGGCGGCGCGGCCCCGGCGGGCGTGGTCGTCCGCGCTTCGGGCTTCGTCACCACCTGCGCGCCCGCGGGCTTGTCAGTGCTGGCCGCGGCCGGCGCGGCCGTGCCGGGCGCGGGCGCGGCTTGCGTGCGCGCGGCCTGCGCCGGGCTGTCGGGCATGGGGTCGCCGGTCGTGCGCCCCTTGGCGCGCGGCGTCACGGAGACGACGAGCCGCTTGTCGGTCAGGT
This sequence comes from Pyrinomonadaceae bacterium, assembly GCA_036389395.1. Classification (GTDB taxonomy): domain Bacteria; phylum Acidobacteriota; class Blastocatellia; order Pyrinomonadales; family Pyrinomonadaceae; genus QHXQ01. The sequence goes on along the minus strand of DASVPY010000085.1, from coordinate 128,639 downwards.
ATTGCTGCGCCATGCGCTGCACGTCCTTGGGCGTGACGTTGCGGTAGCGCGCGAGGTCTTCGCGGAAGTAGTCGGGGCGGCCGAGGAAGGTGGCGTACTGGTTGAGCTGATCGTTTTTGCCGCCGAAGCCGCCGACGTTTTGCAGCCCGTAGACGAACGACGCCTCGCGCGCGTTGTAGGCGCGCTCCAACTCGTCCGCGGTCGGGCCGTCCTGCTTGATGCGCTCGACCTCTTCGTTGATCGCGCCTTCGAGTTCGGCCAGCGTCTTGCCCGGCTTGGCGGTGGCGACGATCTGGAACTGCCCGGCCAGCTCGCCCGTGTTGTTGAAGGCCGACACGTCCTGCGCGATCTGGCGCTCGTAGACGAGCGTCTTGTAGAGGCGCGAAGACTTGCCCGCGCCGAGGACGTAGGCGAGCGCGTCGGTCGCCGCCTCGTCGCCGGTGTACTGCGGCTGCGTCGGCCAGACTAAGTAGACGCGCGGCAGCTCGACGCGATCCTCCATCTCGATCCGCTTCAACTCCTTGATGACGGGCTGCGGCGGGTTGAGCGGCGTGGCTTCAGGGCCGCGCGGGATCGCGCCGAAGTGCTTCTCGACCCAGGCGCGCGCCTGCGCGGGGCGGAAGTCGCCGGCGATGGCGAGCGTCGCGTTGTTGGGCGTGTAGTAGCGGCGGAAGAAGCCGCTGATGTCTTCGATGGACGCCTTCGAGAGATCGTCGAGCGAGCCGATGGTCAGCCAGTGGTACGGGTGCTCTTTCGGGTAGAGCGTCTCGTTGATCTTCGCGCCGACCAGGCCGTAGGGGCGGTTGTCGTAGTTCTGCCGCTTCTCGTTCTTGACCACGTCGCGCTGGTTGGCGAGCTTGGCCTCGTTGAGCACGTCGAGCAGGCTGCCCATGCGGTCGGCCTCCATGAACAGGGCCAGTTCGAGGAAGTTGGCGGGCACGACCTCCCAGTAGTTGGTGCGGTCTTGGTTGGTCGAGCCGTTCAGCGTCCCGCCCGATTCCTGGATGGGCTTGAAGTAGTCGTCGTCGTAGTTCTTCGACCCCTGGAACATCATGTGCTCGAAGAGGTGCGCGTAGCCGGTCTTGCCGGGCGTCTCGTTCTTCGAGCCGACGTGATACCAGAGGTTGACGCCGACGATGGGCGTCGAGTGATCCTCGTGCATGATGACGCGCAGCCCGTTCGCCAGCCGGAACTCGGTGAACGGGATGGGCGGCAGGGCGTCCGGCGCGGCGGCGGCTTGGGCCGCGCCGGGGCGGGCGCTGCCGCGGGCGGGCCGGCGTTGCTGCGCCAGCGCGACCGACGGGGCGAGCAGAGCGGCCGCCAGCAACAGCGCGAGCAGGCGTTGGCTTCTCATGTTCATCTCCTCCGATGGTGTTGCGGCGAGTCGGCACTGGGGGCGGCCGCGCCGGCGGGGAACGCGGCGCGGCGAGCCTCTGACGACTCTCGGTTAGCCTGAAACGGGGAAGCTGCGGAAACTTGTGCGCTAATTCTAGCGCGGTCGCGCGGCGACGCAAAGCGGCCGCGCGACCCGGACGTGTCGCGCTTGGGCGGTTCGGCTCTTGCAAGTCCGGCGCGGGCGGCGTATAAGGCTCGGCAGGTAAGCGTTCGCGTGAAGCGTGTGAGGCGCACAGGCATCCGTCGCGGCAGTTCTTCTGCCCGGCGGGTTTTCATTTAGGGAGACGGGCATGAGCGAGGACGTGCGGCCGGAGGACATCGCGCGGCGGACGGTGGTCTACCGCGTCGCCGGCATGGACGCGGTTGCGATTAGTCGTGATGTCGCATACGGCGCGGGGGCGCGCGTTATGGACATCTATTACCCGCCCGGCGTGGCGCGCGGGGCGCGGACGCCCGCCGTCGTTTTCGTCATCGGCTACAGGGACGCGGGCGCGTTGGCGCTGCTCGGCTGCAAGTTCAAAGAGATGGGCGCGTACACTTCCTGGGCGCGGCTCGTGGCCGCCTCCGGCCTCGTCGCCATAACCTACGCGAACGAGGGGCCGGAGGCGGACGTTCGCGCGCTGCTGCGCTACGTACGACGGCACGCGGACGAGTTGGGCGTTGACGAGAACCGCATCGGCCTCTGGGCTTGCTCCGGCAACGTCCCGCTCGCGCTGTCGCTGCTGATGCGTGCGGCGGACGAACGCTTGCGCTGCGCCGTCTTGTGCTATGGACTCATGCTCGACCTCGACGGATCGGACGCCGTCGCCGCGGCCGCCGCGCGGTTCGGCTTCGTCAACCCGTGCGCGGGGCGGGCGGTCGCCGACCTGCCGCCGGCCGTGCCGCTCTTCGTCGCGCGCGCCGGGCGCGACGAGACGCCGCGCCTGAACGAGACCATTGATCGCTTCGTGGCGCACGCGCTCGCGCGCAACCTGCCCCTCACCTGCACGAACCACCCGACCGCGCCCCACGCCTTCGACCTGTTCGACGACACCGAGACCACGCGCGAGATAGTCAGGCGGATACTATCGTTCCTCCGGTTTCATCTCCTGCCCGCGCCATAACGTCTGAGGCGGCCATCGGTCTGACGCGCGCTATTGCTCCGAGACGAGGAACACGTCCCAGGCCCAGCGCCCGACGTGTGCGCCGTGTGCGTCCTTGACCTTCGCCCGGTAACGGAAGCGGTTGCCGTACTCGTCGGTGCGTTTCGACTCTTTGTAAGCAAGCTCCAAGGTGGCGACGCCGAGCGCCGGCAGCGGGCGTAACTCGCCCACTCCGGCCGCGCCGTCGTGGTTCGCGTCCTGCCACAGCCATAACGACGTAAAGATGGCATCGCGGCTGTCAATCACGCCGTCGCCATTGCCGCCCTGCGCCGGCCGGTCGTATTCGGCCAGCGCCAGGAAGCCGTTGCGCTCCCGCCCGGCCGGCGGGACGGGCTGCGGCGTGAAGTTGCCGAACAGCTCCCGCCCGTCATCCACCCGGCCGTTGCCATTTCGGTCTAAGGCGAGCCAGGCGTCATCGGCGTTGGCGGCCGGCCAGGCAATCTGTTCAGTCTGTCCCTCAGCGTTAAGGTCGAAGCGAACGCCGCCCGCCGCGTCCGTGAGCGCGAAGCCGTCGCCTGCTACGTCAACGAGGATGGGCGAGCCCAAGTCACAGAAACAATATTCGTCATCCCAAAAACCCCCGCGGTAGGCGCAGGCCGCGCGCTCGGCGGCGGTCGGCCCGTTGCAGACGCAGCAGCCGCCGACGTAGGCCCGCCGCCCCGGACAGCCGGTCGTCGGGTAGAGAAGGAAATCCGCGTACACTTCGCAACCGGGCGGCGGCGGCGTGGGCGTGGGCGTCGGGGTCGGATACGGCTGACCACAGTTATCGCACTCGTAAATCCTTACGTAGTACTGGTCAATATCGCACCCGATATAGAATTCCATAACCCCGTGATAGCCGTAGTTGATTACAGAATCGTTACAATGGCAGTCACACTGACTCCTGCATTCGTCGGGGAAGCAGTCTCTTCTAAAAAACAGAATACTATCGTTACAAGTCACCTGATCTAAGGTCACTCGGCAGGTACCGCTAGTGCGATCCGTGGAACAGCCGGCGAAGTACAGGCAATGGATTCTCTCTGCTTGCGAGTACCCGACAAGGCAGCAGCTTACAACACAACAGAGAATCGGCAGCTTACGTAACATTGACGACGCCTACTTGTGCGCCGGAGCGTTGGTGAGCTTCAGGTGCTTGGTGACCGCGTCCTCCCCCTTGTCTTTGTATTTCTTTAATAGGTATTTACGGTACATACGTGCGCCCTGCGCTTCTTCGTTACTGGCGAACCGCAGTTCGCCGGGGAGCGCCTGCCCTTCATCGAGAAGCTGTAGCACCGTATTAAAAGACTCGGCGTGCTGAGAAAACTTCTGCGCCAGCCAATCTTTATACCTTGCCGCCCCGGTTCGTATGTCGCCGATCAGCCTTGAGCCTGCCTTATTGGGGCCGACCGCGCTCGCGTCGGCGAATTCAACATAGTCAATCTGAATCGTGATGGACTTGACGGTCGCATCATCCTCGTATGTCGTCGGGAGTTCACGGTACGGGATCGTCCCGCCGGGGGGGATCAAGTTGTTCGGGTGATCCTCACGAAAGTCCGGGTGCAGAAGTGAGTCGAAGGTGGTGTAATCTGACGTGGCGATATCTTCACCCCCGCGCTCGACGACTACGGTCGTGTAATAGGCTCCCGCCCTGATGGCTTTGGTTGTATTATTTTTTAGCGTACAGGCGAAAGTCTGAATCGCGTTCGGCGCGGGTAACGCGGCCTCGCCGCACGTAAGCTCGACGGGGGTGACGCCGCCTTCCGGCCTGATCTGTATCGTCGTTACTGGCAGTTTGATATTAGCCGTCGGGGCCTCTTGCGCCGCCGGGACGCTTGATCTTGCTTCCGAGGAGAAGAACCAGAGACAGCCGGACAAAAAACATAAGACACAGAGCTTGAAGGAAGTCGCTTGTCTATGTGCGTCGCGCATGATTGCTCCCCCTACTGCCGGGCCGCGCCCTCACGTACTTTGCTCAATACCTCGGCCTCTTCGGAGGCGGGCAGCTTGCCGACCCAGGAATCCAACACCTGCCCGCCGCTATCGACCAGGAGCAGCGTCGGCGTCCCGCGCGCGCCGAGCGAGTCTAGCGAGGCCTGTTGCACGTCATCCACCGGCACGCCGAGCTTGCTTAGATAACTCTTACCGGCATTCTCCGGCTGAGGGAGTACGGCGACAAGCCGCGTGTCGCTGCTGCGCTCTTTCGCAAGCTGTTGGTAGAACGGGCCGCTGTCGGAGCAGAAATGGCAGGTGGTGGATAGGGCCAGCAGGAGCGTCCGCCCGCTCTTCTGCCATTCGGTGCGGGGCAGGGCAACTCTCTCACCGACCCGCCGCTCAACACTTTGGCGGCTCGGGTTGTTTACGTTACTGACTGGCGTCTTGTGAAGTAAGTAGTTCTTAACGAGTACGACACTCAGCAGAATGGCGACGACGATAATCGCGATATTCGCGAGTAGGTCGGTGAGTTTTCTAATGCCGTCCATGACTGGTTTAAGGTGCAGATGTCTACCGGACACGGAAACTAGCGAAGCGGCGAGGGGACTTCGCCTCCGGCTTATACGCCCGTTGTATGCTCCTGTCAAGACGCTTTCTCTGTTAACGCCTTGCGCGTGATTTGTTCGCCCGCCTGCGCCGCCGTATTCTGCCCGCAACGTAACGTCCGAGGCGGCCATCGGTCTGACGCTAACTATTGCGCCGCGACGAGGAACACGTCCCAGGCCCAGCGCCCGACCCGCGCGCCGTGTGCGTCCTTAACCTTCGCCCGGTAGCGGAACAGGTTGCCGTACTCGTCCGTGCGCTTCGCCTCTCTGTACCTTAGCTCTAAAGTGGCGATGCCCAGCGCCGGCAAAGTGTGCAACTCGCCCGCTTCGGACAGGCCGTTGTGGTTCGCGTCTTGCCACAGACGTAGGTGGGCGAAGATCGCGTCCCGGTTGTCAATGATGCCGTCGCCGTTGCCGCCCTGCGCCGCCTTGGCGTACTCGGCCAGGGCGAGGAAGCCGTTCCGTACTTGCCCGGCCGGCGGCGTCGGCTGCGGCGCGAAGTTGCCGAATAGCTCCCGCCCGCTGTCGATCAGCCCGTTGCCGTCGCGGTCGAGCGCCAGCCACGCGTCGTCCGCGCCGGCGCGTGTCCACGCGAACTGCTTCTGCGTCCCCGCGCCCGGCAGATCGAACCAGACGCCCCCCGCCGCGTCCGTCAGGGCGAAGCCGTCGCCGGCCACGTCTACCACGATGGGCGAGTCGGTGTAGCAGCCGCAGCCGAAGTACCAGAGGGTGCACTCGCGGGCGTCGTGCCAGAAGCCCCAGTCCTCGGGCGTGCAGCCGGGGTTGACGCTGAACTGGCAATTGCCGAGGAACCAATAGCCGCCGTCCTGCGCGCACTCCTCCTCGGGCGGGGTGGGCGTCGGCGTGGGGGCGGGCGTGGGGGTGGGCGTGGGCGCGGGGCAATACACCTTACGAACTACTAAGTTGTCGCAGTCTCTAGGCCCGAGTGCATCTGCGAAGGCGTTATTGGTCGGCGACTTGGACTTGGCTCCATGAGTCGTCAGCTTTTACAGTAACCGTTTTATTCGGGGCGAAGCTCCAGGTCACGGGGTTTCTATCAGAATAGACCGAAGGTGTGAGGCAGGATTCCTCGGCGCGAACACGGACTGCCACTTGACCAGCGATGGCGATAAATAGGGCCAAGACTAATAAACCAACGTTTATTAGTGTGAGGCTATAGGCACTGTTCACAAGCGCACCCCTTATGTTAGTCAGGGTTCTCAATCGCGGTGCGTACTTTTTGTAGGAAAGATGTTTCAGGCTCACCTTGATGAGCGTTGAAGTGGGGCGCGACATCTAGCGGGCTAACTCCTGTAGGGGTTAACTCATAACCCGTTATAATTTGATAGCTCGGGCTTTGGTCTGAATCAGCCAGAAAAAGGACATACCTCCGCCCGACTTCAGGTATATTCATGCCGAAAACACGGTACAGGCGCGTGTGCTGATTCTGATACTTTACCCGGCCGCCGGGCCTGTCGGCACTAAGCGTTTCCCCAACAGTTAGGGTTCTGTGTTTATCGGCCTTGAGAAGCTCCGTAATGCGGATTGTTATTTCTGTGTACACACCTGACTTGTCATTGGACAGGTACGCTTTAGCCTCTCGAATCTCGCCGATTATGATAGCTGCACTCTGTTCTACTGGGAGTGCAGGGACGCGCTCCTGCCAGGGAATATCCATAACCGTTTCATCAATCTCGGTAGAAGAGTGCTTCCTAACAAGCCTGTACCCGTCGTAGCGTTTATTCTTCTCCCTCCTTTCTTCTGTCATCGTGCTCTCCGGCGGCCCCGCGGCATTAGCCCCGATTTCAACAATAGGAAACTGCTTTTTATCAACTTCCTCCCCGTCCTTTTTCGGCTTCTTCTGTTGACTTGAATTAGCGGGTGGCTGTACCTGACCACTCAGTGTGACGAAGGAAAGCCCCGTTGACGCGGCAAGAAGTGCGAGGGCGATAAACGTTAACCCGTTCGCCTTTATCATAAAATCTCTCTCCTGTTTAGAGACATATCACATGTGAAGAGGATCGTGCCGCACACTCTAAGGCGGTTGTATTCTTCTGTCAAGACAATCCCTTTGTCTGCGCCCTGCGGCTTATTTGTCCGCCCGCTGCGGCGCTTGTTAGAATCGCGCGGCAACGGAGATGTTGACGGAGACAGACTTCATCGTCGTGGGCAGCGGCGTGGCGGGCTTGCGCGCCGCGCTCGAACTATCGGGCGCGGGCGCGCGCGTCGTCGTCCTGACGAAAGAGCAGACGGGCGAGTCGAACACGGAGTACGCGCAAGGGGGCGTGGCGGTCGCGCTGGCCGAAGACGACGAGGTCGAGTTGCACGAGGCGGACACGCTGGCGGCGGGCGCGGGGCTGTGCGACGTGGCGGCGGTGCGCGTGCTGGTCGGAGAGGGGCGCGCGCGGATGCGCGAGTTGATCGCGTGGGGCGCGGAGTTCGACCGCGAGGGCGGCCGGCTCCTGTTCACGCAGGAGGCCGCGCACTCGCGCCGCCGCATCCTGCACGCGCACGGCGACGCGACGGGGCACGAGTTCATCCGCGCGCTCGTCGCGCGCGTGGCGCACGAAGAGCGGATCACGCTGCTGCCGCACGCGGGCGTCGAAGAGTTGTTAACGGCGGCGGGGCGCTGCGGCGGCGTGCGCTACCTCGACCCGCGCGTGCGCGCGCCGCGGCGTTTGCGCGCGCGCGCCGTCGTGCTCGCCACGGGCGGCGCGGGGCAGGTCTACCAGCACACGACCAACCCGCCGGGCGCGACCGGCGACGGCATGGCGATGGCCTACCGCGCGGGCGCAGAAGTTGCCGACATGGAGTTCGTGCAGTTCCACCCGACGGCGTTGAGCGTCGAGGGCGCGCCGCGGTTTCTGCTGTCCGAGGCGATGCGCGGCGAGGGCGGCGTGCTCATCAACGAAGAGGGCCGGCGCTTCATGCCGCGCTACCACGAGCGGGCGGAACTCGCGCCGCGCGACGTGGTCAGCCGCTCGATTGTGGCCGAGCTGCGCCGCACCGCCACGCGCGTCGCCTACCTCGACATGACGAACCTGGACGCGCGTTTCGTGCGCGCGCGCTTCCCCAAGATTTACGCGACCTGCCTGCGCTACGGCGTAGACCTGACGCGCGCGCCCGTGCCCGTCTCGCCCGCCGCGCACTACACGATGGGCGGCGTCCGCACAGACCTCGACGGGCGGACGAGCCTGCCCGGTCTCTACGCCGCGGGCGAGGTCGCCTGCACGGGCGTACACGGCGCGAACCGGCTCGCGTCGAACTCGCTCCTCGAAGGTCTCGTCTTCGGCGCGCGCGCCGGCCGCGCCGCCGCCGCCGACTGCGCGCACGAGCCGGGCGCGAGCGCGGCTGTTGAAACGTCTGCGGCGCACGACGAGGAAGCAGCGACCGTCGAAGAGCCGGGCGGCGACGAGGCGAGTACGCGGGCGAGCGCGGGCGCGCTGGCGGTGCGCAAGCGCGTGCGGCGTCTGATGTGGGAGCGCGTCGGCATCCTGCGCACGCGCGAGTCGGTCGAGCGCGCGCTCGCGGAGTTTGAGCAGATCGCGCGCGCGCGGCTGCGCGCCCCGACGCGCAACTTCCTGACCGTCGCCACGCTCATCGCCCGCGCCGCCCGCTGGCGCGAAGAGTCGCGCGGCGCGCACTTCCGCCTCGACTTCCCCGAACGCGACGACGCGCGCTGGCGCGTCCACTCGATTGTCCAAACCGGGTCTGAGGTTACATCCAGTGCGACTGTTAATTTCACCGCGGAGGTTATGAGCGACAGGTGAATATCGAAACTGCTTATCAGCTCATAAACAACCTCGACGGGCCGGCCAGGAGTGTGCCTACTTGTTCTTTAGTTTTTGTCGATGCGGTGGGAAGGGTGGTTGACGTTATCAGGTATAAAGAATACCGCGCCCTTGTGGGTAAAATGTCTGCACACAGGCGGCGGCATCCCGATTGTTCGTGCTTCATCACGCAGCCCGGTCAGTTCGGCTCAGTTGAAGCATTCCGCGCGTGGGTGGACTCGGTTCACGAATCTTACTGAACGGTTGCTGCTATGGCGGAGTTTAAGCAATTACACGACTGGAACCTGTCGCCGCGTGAGGCGGTGGAGTTGCAGAAGCAGTTGCGCGCGCGGGTGCGGCTCGCGCCGCTCGACCGGAAGGTTGAGACGGTGGCGGGCGCGGACATCTCGTTCAACAAGTTCTCGCCCGTCGTCTACGCGGGGCTGGTCGTCTTGCGGCTGCCCACGCTCGAAGTGGTCGAAGAGGTGGGCGTGGTGAGCGAGACGCGCTTCCCTTACGTGCCGGGGCTGCTGTCGTTCCGAGAGACGCCGTCGGTCTTGGAGGCGTGGGCGAAATTGAAGACCGAGCCGGACGCGGTCATGTTCGACGGGCAGGGCATCGCGCACCCGCGCCGGGTCGGCATCGCGTCGCACGTCGGGCTGTTGATCGACCGGCCGACGCTGGGCTGCGCGAAGTCTGTGCTGGTGGGCAAGTACGAAGAGCCGGGCGAGGCGCGCGGCAGTTGGACGCCGCTCGTCGATCCGAAGAACAACGAGACGGTCGGGGCGGCCTTGCGGACGAAGACGCGCGTGCAGCCGATCTACGTCTCGCCCGGCCACCTCATTGATCTGCCGGGCGCGCTCGAACTGACCCTCGCCTGCGACGGCGGCTACCGCCAGCCCGAACCCACGCGCCGCGCGCACCTCCTCGTCAACGCGCTCCGGCGCGGCGAGCGCACCCCGACCGGGCCGCTGTTCGATTGAGTGGCAATGCACCTTGCGTCTGCCCGCAGTTAGGTGAATAAATTATTGACCCTCCTCTTTGTTTGCTGCTACTCTCTGTCCGCGCATACTCTTGTCTGGGAGTGGCTCACACTCTCTGGCTTAACGGAAACAGCCTAACCCCGCTAGCGTAGTGTAACTCAGCCACGTGCTGACACTCTCAGTCAGAGTACGCCGCGGGTTGCTTAAAGGTGCCACCGCTCCGCTAAGCCGACGTGCTCTTTCTGTAAGAACACTACGCCTCCTTTAACCTCAATGTCCGCAACCGGAAGGAGCACAGATCATGCTAACTCTCAAGAAAAAGTTTGCAAAAAGGGTAGTGCTCGGCGGCCTCCTGATCGTAGGGATTCTGGGTGGCGCTACTAAGACTTACGCCGGCGTGTCATATCTTTACACCGATAGTTGTGGAAATACCTACTGGTATTCCACCGGCAGTTCGGCCGGTGACACCGTCTGGCGTTGCCCTCCGAGCGGCGGCCCATGTACTGGTTACGATCCCGGCATCGTGATCGAGAACTGCAACGTACTCTAATAATGCCTGACCAAGACCCGACCTGAGTCAATGTGCTCGGATGGGCAACTACTACCTTTCGCCAGTGGGGGCGGCAGGTCAACAGACAGGCTGCCCCCGTCGGCCAATCATTCAGGTGGAGTCGCTTTTGGCGACTTGGGAGATTTATGCCATGCCGAAGCTGCAAAAGTTGTTAGCTTTCATCTTGCTTGCGCCGCTGGCCGCCTTCGCGCAAACGACCGGCAAGCCGGGCAGTGCTGCAAAGGCATCGGGCAGCGATACCGACGTAGTGCTGAAACGAAATGCCCTGCGGTTCGATCTGCAAGCTCTTGATAACGATGCGCGTAAACTGGATAAGCCGCTCGCACAGGCGCGCGCTAAGACCGCGGTCGCGGTCGCCGCGTGGGCGCTCGACAAAGAGTGGGCAAAGCGCCTGTTGCGCGAAGCCTACGAGTTGACCTTCCCGGACGAACAGGAACGTAACAGGCTACGGCAGGAAGCCGTCGGGGCGCGGTCGCGGCCGCCCACCGAAGTTGAATGGGCGCGCACAGAGTTGCGCAACCGCATCTTCGCCGTGGCCGGGCGTGACAAGACGTTCGCCGCCGAGTTGAGCGCGTCCGGCGCGCAAGCGTTGGGGCGAATGGAAGAGGTCGAGCGCCAGCGCGGCTTGGCGCTACAGGCGTTGCGCGCGGGCGAGCTGGCCGTCGCCGGGCAGTATGCCTCGCTATCAATTAAAGCCGAGCCGACACAGGGCGCTGTCTTTGAACTTATTCCCGGCATAGCCACACGCGACCGGGCGCTGGCCGACCGCTTACTGCTCGAATACATCGAACAATTAAGGAGTACGCCCCTCACAATGGCGAACGGCAGCGCCTTGCGGGTGCATTTCTTCCTGTTCAACCTTATAGCGGCCCGCGTCGGCAATAACGAACAACAGATACAACCGCCGGGCCCGGCCGTGCTCAAGGCTTACGGCAACTACGTCATTGAAAGTATGACCCAATTAAGCCAGCGGGAGCCGGAGAGCCTGATCCGGCTGCGGCCGTTTCTGCTAGCCGCTTGGCCCGCGCTTCGGCAGTCCGCCCCGGAGTTGACGAGCGCCTTCATGGAGTTAGAGCGGTTGGGTAGAAGACCGGGCGAAGAAGTCAATTTGCCGGCGGCGAACGACGCGGAAGCGCGTAAGGCGCGCATGGCAGAGCAACTGCAACAGGCGCTTAAGAGTGGCCGGGCTGACGAGGCGACGATTGGATTGGCGGTCGGGCAAAAAGATTTCGCCAGCGCGCGCAAGCTGATCGATCTGCTCGCCGACGAAGAGCAAAAACCGCGCCTCGCAGATTGGGTCAATGCCGAAGAGTCTTTAAGTCTGGCGATGAAGGAGGACGACACGGGCGCGGAAACACTGGCCCAGACATTGACCGGAAGCGAAACCGTCCAGCGCGTCTATCAGGCTTTGATTGGAAAATGTGTTAAGCGGAAAGATGCTTCATGTGTGATGCTGCTGGCGGCGCGGGCAGAGAAACAATTACGGCGGGCCGCAACCGGGCCGGCCTTAGCCCTAAGCCTCAGCACTTTGGCGAACGCCGTTGCCCCAAGCAATGAAGGCTTAGCCTTCGAGCTGCTGGACGAGGCAGTGGCGGCGGCTAACGCGACTGACCTTGAGGCATCCGCTCTCGGTCGGCTCGCCATCGAGCCGGAAGTATTCGCCACCCTCGCCGTAAAAGATGAAACGCGTACATGGCAATCCGCCCAGGGCCTGAAGTCGCCGGCCGTCAGAATCGTCGTCCTCGCCGCTATTCTGCAACGGCGCGTCGCCGCGTTGGCGCAAGAGCCGGCGTCCCGACCCGAATCTTGAATTGCTGTTTCCCGCCCAAACAAAAGAGGCGGGCGGCAAGTTTCGTGCTTGCCGCCCGCCTCTTTTGTTCTCTAATCCGCGCCGCTTACTGGACAATGGTGAACTTGGCCGACTGCGTCAAGGATTGGCCCGAGACCTGATCCTTGATGTTGATGGCGATGCCGTAGTCGCCGGGCGCGAGCTTGGACGAGTCGATCAGGCGCGCGAGCGTGAGCCGCTGCCCGGCGTCGCTCAGGCCGTGCCAGTCCTCGCGCAGCTTGCCGATCTCTTTGCCGTCGCGCGTCAGCACGTACTCGGCGTCCACGGCCGGGCGCAGCGTCGTCTGATCGATCTCGGCGTTGTAGACCTGCATGTAGACGCCGATGGGGTCGCCGCGGCGGAACGTGCCCGACACGTTCGGGATGACCTTGAACTGCCCGATGGTGAACATCCCGACGGGGATGTCGTTGCCGAGGCTCTGGAGCTTGGCCGCCAGCAGCAGCGTCGAGGTCGAGAGCTGCTTCGGATCGTACTTCGGCACGGTGAAGCCGAGGTGGCGAATCTGCGTCGCGCCCGACTCGATGTCGCGCACGACCACGTCCACCTTGTAAGTGCCCGGCGGCAGCGGCACGACCTTGCCGTAGGCCGACTTGCGCTCGCGCGCGTTGACCAACTCCTCGGCCGTGGCCTGCGTCGTAACCGAGTCCTCGAAGACGCCGACGCGGCGGCCGTTGACCGCCATGATGCGGCCGAAGATGTTCATGCGCGCCGTCTGGATGCCGCCGACCTCCTTGAAGGTCAGGTCCTTGTTCTCGGTCTGGATGGTGAAGGCGGTCATGACGCGGTCGTCCGCCTGGCGGAAGAAGTCCACGCGCAGGTCGAAGTCGAGCGGGCTGTCTTCGACGAGACCCGTGTTGACCGAGAGCACGTTGGCCAGTTCGGCGTTCTTGATGACGGGCGGGCGGCTCAAATCGGCCAGCAGTTGCAGGCGCGAGAACGGGCTGTCCTGCTCGCGCTGATAGTTGTACTGCCCGATGCCGCCGTAGGCGACGCGGTCGGTCTTGCTAGCGAGACCGAGTTGCTCGCTCAGGGTCAGCCCCGCGCCGGGCACGTAGAGCAGCGCGTCCTTCTCGTCGGGCGAGCGGGCGATGCGGTACTCGCCGGAGCCGGTCGGGTCAACGAACTCGATCTCGATGCCGCTGCCGACGCCCTCGATGTAGCGGTAGAACCAGCGCTCGAACGGGTAGGTCGAAGTCGAGCCGCCGCCCTCGTAGGGCTGGCGGTCGTACTGCCCGCCCGCCGGGTGCGACTCGACCTCGTCGGGCTTGCCGAACATGATGTAGATGCGGCCGCGGTCGGTCTTCCAGCCGGGGACGCCCGAGGCGTAGTGCTCGTTGGCGTAGGCGATGCGCTCGTAGTACTGCTCTTTGAACTCGTTCTCGTCGGTGTCCGGGTCGGGGTCGCGCCGCCGCCAGAACTCCTCGATGAACTGCTCGCGCTCGTCGTCGGTCTGGAGCTTCTTGAAAATCTCGCGCTCCTTGTCCGTGATGATGTAGGTCACGTCTTCGTTGAGCCAGTCCTTGTAGACCTTCTTCAACTCCGGCTTGACGTTGCGCGGGCGCGAGGGCACGTCCTGCGTGTCGGGCTGGCTCTCTTTCTTCGCCTTCTTCTGGGCGAGCGCGGCCGGCGGCGCGACGAGCAGGGCGCAGAGCGCGAGCGGCAAGGCGCGTAGCAGCCAAGTGGGACGAGCCGTCATGTTGAAACTCCTGTGCAAGTGTTGGGTCGTAAACGGGTGCGCCCGGCGGTCGGGTCTGCGGCGCGAGAAGGCAGCGACGCCCGGCAGACCCGCGGCGGTCACTAACGACGGAGACTGCCACCCGAAGCGTCGCCAAACTTTCCGGGCGCGATTTTAAGGGCCTCGACGGAACATGGTCAAGATGCGGCCCGCGCCCCTCAAGTTGCCTGAAGGGCGGAAGTTAGGGGCAAGTTCAAGGTTCAAAGTTCAAGGTTCAAAGTTCAAGGTTCAAGGTTTACGGCCAAGACTCGACTCAGGGCGTGCTGCTTGGTCTTCAAACCTTGAACTTTGAACTTTGAACTTTGAACTATCCCCAAAACAGAATTGCGCTGCCGCCCTTGCGGACGACAGCGCAACCCCTTGACTCCTGAAAACCGCCGAAGCGATTTAGGGGAGCGGCGACCCCGACATGTACACGCCTCGGGCCGCCTGGTTTGTATCCCGGCCACTACGGAGCCAGCGGTCTCGGCTCGGGCCGGTCGGCGTCCGCTTTGGGTTGCCCCGCCGCGTTTGCGCCCTCGCGGGCGCGACGCCGTTTGGTTTTTGTTGTGGTGGCTTTCCTCCACCACCGGTTACGTTCCGGTCAACGAGGTGCGCCGCCGAAGCGCCGCACGCCTTGCCGCCCAAAGGTCGATCACGCCTTCGAGTGCGACCCGTTTTTATCCGGGCGCGCGGGCGAGTCTGCCGACCCGCCCTGGCCGGCCTTTCGGCCGCGACGCCGGGCGTCACTAGCAGCCGCTACAACCGCGTCTCGGCTGCCCTCGATCCGAGGCGTCACCGCCCCGGTCGCCGTCCCAGCGCCGGTCACGACTCCCGTAAGAACCGCGACGTGGGCGGGCAATATACGCACAGACACGCGCCGTGTCAAGAGGTATTTTCGGGAAACGGCAGAAATAATTTTTGAATGCGTCGGCGTGTGGTTCGCCTGTGAAAACTCGTTCGGCGCGGGTTCGCCGCGCGGCCGTTTAACTCGTCGTGCGCGGGCGGCCGAAAAGCCACGCGACGAAGATCGAGACGATGTAGAGGACGATCATCGGCGCGGCGAAGAGCATCATGTTGGGCACGTCGTTGGTCGGCGAGAGCACGGCCGCGGCGACGAGGATGACGATGAGCGAGACCTTCCAGACGCGCAGGAGCAGGTGCGCCGTGACCAGCCCGATCCGCGCCAGCACGTAAGTCACCGCCGGCATCTGGAAGATGACGCCCATGCCGAGCATGACGAGGATGATGAAGTCGAAGTAGTCGTCCGCCTTGAGCAGCAGGCGGAAGTCTTGCCCGAGGCCGAGCAGGTAGCGCGCCGCGGGCGGGAAGATGACGTAGTAGGCGAAGGCCGCGCCGATGACGAACGAGACGGTGGACATGCCGATGAACGGCAGCGCGTAGCCGCGCTCGTGCGGGTAGAGACCCGGCGCGACGAAGGCCCAGATTTGCCAGAGCAGGAACGGCACGGCCAGACACAGCGCCGCGTAGAGCGAGACCTTGACGTAGAGCGAGAACGGCTCCAGCGCCGTCGTCACGATCAGCTTGTCTTCGAGACCGGGCAGCGCGCCGGGCTGCGCCGTCTCGTCGGTCGGCAGCCGCACGCCCTTCGGGATGACGACCGGCCCCGCGATGAGCGGCTCGTCCGTGAACAGGGCTAAATGGCCTTGGCTGTCGCGCGCCACGCGCGCCTGCACGGACGCGCCCGGCGGGATGACGCTCTGGCCCAACTTCGTCGCTTCGGGGAAGAGGTAGCGCCCGGTCGCGCCTTCGGGCAGCGCCGAGAGCGGCGTGATGGCTTCCTGGCCCGTCTGGCCCGCGAACTGTATCTGCCGCTGCTGCGCGTCGGCGAGCGCGGCGCGCACGGGGCGCGCGAGGAAGTTGTAGATGCGATCAGAGAAGAACCAGCAGACGAAGAAGGTGACGAAGACGAACAGCACCGAGCGGATCAGCCGGCCGCGCAACTCGTCCAGGTGTTCGAGGATCGACATCTGCGCGCCGAGTTGCGACTCGCGCGCTCTGTCTTCGTCCCCGTCGAGCAGTGTGGAGGCCATGCGTGTTGCGGGCGGCGCGCCGCCTCAGAGCCAGTCGCTCTTGCGCGCGCCGGCCGCCGCGCCGTCGGCCGCGGCGGCCAAGGCATCGGCGTCGGCAGTCTGTGCGGGCACGTTGTCGGTCTGCGCGTCGGTCTGCGCGCCGCCGCGCGCGACCGGCTCGCCGTCGCGCGGCGGCAGGGCGACGGCCGGCGGCGCGATGGACTGATCGGCGCTGGCGGCGGCCGGGTCGGGCGCGCCGCTCATCGCGTGATCCATGCGCTCGCGCGTCTCGACGCGCTCCACCTCGACCTCGCGCTCCCACGTCCGCTTGAAGTCGTCCGAGGCGCGCTTGAACTCGTTGAGACTCCGGCCCAGCGAGCGCGCCATCTCCGGCAGCTTGCGCGGGCCCAACAGGATGAGCGCCACGACGAGGATCACCAGCAACTCAGGCGTGCCGATGCTTTCGAGTATGAGCAGTGCGTGCAAGATGACAGACTCGCTCCCCGATCTGGTTAGACGCCCGGCGGCGCGTTGTCGTCGCCGAAATCCGGCGGGTAGTAGATGACCTCGACGATCTGGCCGCCGACGCCGCGCGTGTAGAACGAGACGGTGCGGTCGCGGTGCTCTTTGACGGGCCGGCCCTCGCGCCGCGCCGCCGCCTCCAAGTCCGCGCGCGACTCGACGCGCAGCCCCAGGTGCGGCGGGTGCTTCGAGCCGGGCCCCAAGAGCGCGACGCCGAAGCCGCGCGCGTCGCGCAGCATCGCCCAGTCGTGGTACAGCGTCTCGACGCGGAAGCCCATGCGCTCGTACTCGCGCGTGTCCCGCTCGATGTCCTCGCACGGCACGGCCACGTGATCCACCACGCCGTCGAACCGCAACCCCGCCTCCGCTGTCATAAGCACTCCGAAAATGTTAATTGTTAATTGTTGACTGTTAATTGTTAGTTGTTCGCGGTCGGTATCCTGTCCGCTGGCGCGCGCCAGTAGAACAACTAACAACTAACCAATAACAATTAACCACTAACAGCCTTTCATTCCGGCCACGGCTCGCCGTAGCGTTCGCTGAAGACGACGCGGCCGAGACCGAAGCGACCGGGGTAGGGTTTCTCGGGCCCCGCCGCGCGCCCGATGGCGAGCAGCGCGCAGACCTCGGCCTCTTCGGGCAGGTTGAACTCGCGCTTGACGGCCGCGGCGTCGAAGCCTTCCATCGGCGCGGTGTCGAAGCCGTAAGCCTCGGCCGCCAGCATCATCGCCGTGAACGCGATCATCGTGTGGCGGTTGACCCACGTCGGCATGTGCTGCATCCCGTTCAGGAACCCGAACGCGCTGTCGCGGTACTTCTCCCAGGTCTCGATCTTGCCCGCGCCGCGCTCCGCGCCCTCGCGGAAGACCTCGTCGGCCGTGCGCTGCCACTCCTCCTTCATGCCGACGGCGATGACGACGACCGGCGCTTGCCCGACCTTCGGCTGGTTGAACGCGACGGCTTGCAGCCGCTGCCGGTTCGCCGGATCGCGCACGACGATGAAGCGCCAAGGTTGCAGGTTGTAGCCCGAAGGCGCTTGCAAGCCCAGCCGCAGGATCGCTTCGAGGTACTCTTCGGGCACTTCCTCGTCCGTGAACTCGGGCGTGGCGCGGCGCTCAAGCAGAACTTCTGTGAGCGGCTTCAGCGGCGCGCCGTCGGGGCGCGTCGGCGGCAGATTCGTCGGCTTGTCTTGCATCGGGAGTCCCTTGTCTTTTGTGTCTGGACGAACGCCCCGATTGTAGCGCGACGCGGCGGGAAGAGAAAGCAGAGGCGTCGTCGGGTGGTGGGACAGGCGGTAGACAGTCCAACGCCGGCGCACGCAGGCGCGTGTCTGCTTGACAGGTTTGACGGGACTCTAGCGTAGGGCGGGGCGCTCGCGCCCGGCGCGTCTCAGTGGCCGGCGGCGGCGACGGCGCGGCCGCGCGCGGCCACGGGCGGCTTGCGCTCGTGCTTGGCGCAGGCGCGCGCTAACGCCTGCTCGACGAGCGGCGCGACGTTGCACTCGGGCTTGCGGCAGACGGCGGCCAACTCCGAGATGACGAGGTAGCGGGCGCGCTCCAACATGCGCTGTTCGCGGAACGAGAGCGGCTTGAGGTGGCTCAGGTAGGTCAGGTGCTTGAGCACGGCGGCGACCTCGAACACGTCGCCGGTGCGCATCCGGTCGGAGAACTCTTTGAAGCGATCCTTCCAGTCGTGGGGGGCGGGCGTAAAATCGTCGGCCAGATTCTTCAGCAGCAGTTCGCATTCGCCCGACGAGATCGGCGAACGCAGGCCGACCTCACCGGCATTGGCGACGGGCACGAGCACGACCGAGTTGGTCGCCGCCAGCCGCAGCGTGTAGAAGGAGAGCGCCGACGCACCGAACTGCTTCTGCTCGATCTGTTCGATGATCCCGATGCCGTGGTTGGGGTACACGACTTTCTGCCCGACCTTAAAGCCCACAAAACACCTCCTGAAACATCAGTTGCACATGGTAAGCCGCGCCGCACCGCGCAGATTAGTTGCAGGTTGAACCCTTAGCTCTTTGACGCAGGGCGCGTCGGGGACTGACTTGAATCGTCACGAAAGTGTAACAAGCCCCTTCGTGTAGCGTCAAGCAGCAAGATGAACGACAGCCGGCGCGGGCTGAATGAAAAGTAGGCAGAAGCCAGAAGCCAGACGCCAGTAGGAAGACGGCGGAGAACGTGCAAGCAGAAAGGCCGGCCTTGATGAAAGGCCGGCCTTTCTTCCTGGCTTCTGGCTTCTGGCTTCTGGCTTCTGCTTTATTCCTCGTGCGGCAGCTCGATGGTGAAGGTCGAGCCGGAGCCGGGCGTGGAGTGGACGGTGGCTTCGCCGCCGTGGGCGCGGGCGAGGTGTTTGACGATGGCGAGGCCGAGGCCTGTGCCGCCGAGGGCGCGCGAGCGGGCGCGGTCAACGCGGTAGAAGCGCTCGAAGATGCGCTCGATGTGTTCGGGCGCGATGCCTTCGCCCGTGTCCGTGACGGTGATACGGTCGCGCGCCTCGCGCCGCTCGTGCCCGACGGAGACGCGCCCGCCCGCGCGGTTGAACTTGATCGCGTTGTCGGTCAGGTTCGTCAACATCTGTTCGAGCCGGCGCGCGTCCGCCGCGACGACGACGCCCGCCGCGACCTCGTTGCGCAACTCGACCTCGCGCTCGACGGCGCGCGCCGCCAAGGCCGTCAGCACGTCCTGCACGAGCGGGCGCAAGGGTACGGGCGCGCGCTCGACCGTGACCGTGCCCGCCTCAATCGCCGACAGCTCAAGGATGTCGTCGATCAGGTTGTGCATCCGCGCGGCGTTGCGATCAATGATGGAGAGGAAGCGGCGGTTGTGCGCCGCGTCGTCGAGCGCGCCGGCTTCGAGCGTCTCGACGAAGGCGCGGATGGCGGTCAGGGGCGTGCGCAGCTCGTGCGAGACGTTGGAGAGAAACTCCTGGCGGACGCGCTCAAGGCGTTCGAGCCGCGTGATGTCGAAGAAGACGCCGATTGCGCCGCGCGGCGCGCCCGCGCGCGGCTCGAAGGGCGCGACGCGCAGGTCGAACGCGCGCCGGTCGCCGGCCGTGGTCTCGACCTTGACCTCCGCGCGCTCGCCGCGCAGCAGCGCGGCCGAGAAGGCGTGCAGGACGGCCGGGTTGCGCGTGAGTTCGGTCAGGCGGCGCGTGTTCAGCGGCGCGCCGTTCGCGCCGAAGATGTCGCCCGCCGCCGGGTTCGACACGAGCACGCGCATGTCCGCGTCCACCACGAGCAGCCCTTCGCGCATACTGCGCAACATCTCTTCGAGCAACTCGTGCGCGGGCAGCGCCGCGCTCAGGCTCGTCGCCACGGCCTGCGACGCGCGCTTCGCGTCGCCGCTCCCGCTCAGCGCGGCCACGGGCGCGGCGTTCTGCGTCGCCGCCGCACGCGCGCCGCGCCACAGCCACGCCGCCGCCGCGCCGCTCAGCGCGCAGCACAGCGCCACGACCGCCGCGCCCGGCCGCTGCGCCAACAGCGCGAACGTCATCAGCGCCACCAACCCGCACAAGCTCAGCGATAACACGAGGCGCATAAGCGAAAGCAGAAGTTAGAAGCCAGAAGCCAGGAGCCAGAAGAAATCAGCATCCTGACTCGGAAGCTTAGGATCAGGAGCTAACGGCTGCAAGCTTCTGGCTTCTGACTTCTGTCTCCTGGCTTCTGCTCTTCACTGCTTCTCACCGCCGCTGCCGACGAAGCGGTAGCCGACGCCGACGACCGTCTCGATGCAGCCGCCGCACGCGCCGAGCTTCTGGCGCAGCCGGCGGATGTGCACGTCGAGCGTGCGCGAGTCGCCGTAATACTCGTAGCCCCAGACGTTGTCGAGAATCTGTTGCCGCGTCGCCACGCGCCCGCCCGACTTGGCGAGCATCTCAAGGAGCGCGAACTCCTTGCGCGTGAGGCGTACCAGCGCGCCGTCGCAGGTCACGCGCATGTCGGCGAAGTCAATCGCGAGCCGCGCGTCCGAGTAGCCCGGCCCGCTCGTCTCGTCCACGCGGCGCAGGACGGCGCGCACGCGCGCCAGCAGCTCGCGCACCGAGAAAGGCTTGGTGATGTAGTCGTCCGCGCCGAGGTCGAGGCCGGCGACGCGGTCGGCTTCCGCGGTGCGCGCCGTCAGCATGATGATGGGCGTGCGGCGCGTCTGCGGCTCGCGGCGCAGGCGGCGGCACAGTTCCGTGCCGGACATGCCGGGCAGCATCAGGTCGAGGATGACGAGCGCGGGCGGGCGGCGCGCGTCGAGCGCGGCCGTCAAGCCCTGCTCGCCCGTCAGCGCCACGACGGCCTCCAGCCCCTCGCGCGCCAGGTTGAACCGCAACCCCTCGGCGATATCCGGGTCGTCTTCGACGATGAGCACACGCTTCATAGGTGGATTGCGGATTGCGGATTGCGGATTAGGGAACGAAGCAGGCTGTCTTGGTGCAAGCTTTTCATTCCGCAATCCGCAATCCACAATCCGCAATCGTCAGTTGCTGTGTTTGATGAACGCGGCTTCGGCCATGTAGACCGTCAACTCGCAGATGTCGGTGACGTAGTCGCCGACGCGCTCGATGTGTTTGGCGACGAAGAGCAGGCGGGCGGCGCGCGCCGTCGTGCGCGGCTCACGGGTCATCAGCCGGATCAGCTCGTGGAAGACGCGGTCGTAGAGCGCGTCGATCTCGTCGTCGCGCTCGATGAGCGCGCGGGCCTGCGGGGCGTCGCCGGAGGTGAAGGCGTCGAGCGCGGCGCGCAAGAGCGACGAGGCGTGCGCGGCCATGCGCGGCAGGTCGGCGTAGGGCTGCGCGGCGAGTTGCGGCTCGTCGTTTAGGTCGAGCGCGGCGCGGGCGATGTTGCAGGCGTGGTCGGCGATGCGCTCCAGGATCGGCGTGATCTTGGCGACGGCGACGACGAAGCGCAGGTCGCGCGCGGCGGGCTGGCGCAGCGCGAGGATGTCTATGCAGAGCCGGTCGATCTCGACTTCGAGTTCGTCAATCGCGTCGTCGTGGCGCAGGACTTCGTGCGCCGCGGCGCTGTCGCGCGCCACGAGCGCGTGCGTCGCCCGCTCCAACGCCGTCTCCGTCTCGCCGCCCAGCAGCAGCACGCGGTGGCGCAAGCCCTCCAACGCCGTGTCCAGTGGTCTGTGTAAGTCCATGGCAGTGGTCAGTGGGAGGACAGTTCAAGGTTCAAGGTTCAAGGTTCAAGGTTCGGGACTCAACGTCCGGCTAACCTTGAACGTTGAACCTTGAACCTTGAACTGTCCGTTCAGCCGAACCGGCCCGTGACGTAATCTTCGGTCAGCTTGTCGTCGGGCGCGGTGAATATCTTCTCGGTCGGGTTGACCTCGACCAGCTTGCCGAGCCAGAAGAAGGCCGTCGTGTCGGAGACGCGCGCCGCCTGCTGCATGTTGTGCGTCACGATCACGATGGTGTAGCGCTCTTTCAGTTCGACGATCAACTCTTCGATCTTCTGCGTGGCGATGGGGTCGAGCGCCGAGGCCGGCTCGTCCATCAGGAGCACTTCGGGCCGGACGGCGAGCGCGCGCGCGATGCACAGGCGTTGCTGCTGCCCGCCCGACAGACCCAGCGCCGAAGACTTTAACCGATCCTTGACCTCGTCCCACAGCGCCGCGTCGCGCAAGGCCTCTTCGACGCGCGCCGTGAGTTCCGCCTTCGCCGCCGTCAGCCGGTTGATGCGCAGGCCGTAGGCGACGTTATCGAAGATGGACTTCGGAAACGGGTTCGACTTCTGGAAGACCATGCCGACCTTGCGGCGGAGCGCGACCACGTCCGTGCCCGGCGCGTAGATGTCCGCGCCGTCGAGCAGGACTTGCCCCTCGGCGCGCGCGCCGGGGATCGTGTCGTTCATCCGGTTGAGCGTGCGCAGGAACGTGGACTTGCCGCAGCCCGACGGCCCGATGAATGCCATCACGATCCGTTCGGGGATGTCGAGCGAAATGTTATGGAGCGCCTGCACGCGCTCGTAATAAAAGTTGAGGTCGCGCACGCTGACCTTGGTCGGCGCGGGCGCGGGACTGACGGGCGCGGGCGGCGCGGCGGCGCGTTCGTTCGCGGGCTGGGGCGGCGCGGTCATGGCGGTGCTCATGTCGGCTTAAAACTTCCGGCGGGTGAAAAAGCGGACGGCGACGTTGATGACGAGAAGCAGCGTCATCAGGACGAGCGTCGCGGCCCACGCCTGCGCGTGCCACTCGTCGTAAGGCGAGATGGCGTAGTTGTAAATCTGCACGGTCAAACTCGCGGTCGGCTGATCCAGATAGACGTTGAAGAAGCGGCTGCCGAAGGCCGTGAACAGGAGCGGCGCGGTCTCGCCGGAGACGCGCGCGACCGCCAGCATCGCGCCCGTGGCGATCCCCGACATCGCGGCCGGCAGCACGACGCCCAACGTGGCGCGCCACTGCGGCGCGCCGAGGGCAAGCGCCGCCTCGCGCAAGCTCTGCGGCACGAGCCGGATCATCTCTTCGGTCGTGCGCGCGACAATCGGGATCATGATGCAGGCCAGCGCCAAGCCGCCAGCCAGCGCCGAGAACTGCTTTAGAGGCAGCACCACGATGGTGTAGACGAAGACGCCGATGACGATGGACGGTATGCCCGTCAGCGTGTCGGCCAGAAAGCGCACGAGCCGGCCGAAGCGGCCGTCGCCGAACTCCGCCAGGTAGACGCCCGCCGCGATGCCGAGCGGCAGGCCCACGACGCACGCGAGCGCGAGCAGCAAGAGCGTCCCCACGATGGCGTTGCCGATGCCGCCGCCCTCGCCCACGGGCTGCGGCGTCTCGACCAGGAAGCGCCAGTTGAGCGCGCCCAAGCCGCGCCACGCGATGTAGCCGAGGATCAGTCCGAGCGCCGCCACCGCGACGAACGCGCACAGGGCCGTCAGCGTCGTCATCACGGCGCTCGTCAACTGCCGGCGGCTGAAATGTTGGGCGGCGGTAGGCATGAAAAGCCGTTAGTTATTTCGCGTGACGCTCCAGACGAGCAGGCGCGCGAGCGCGTTGACGACGAAGGTGACGAGAAAGAGGATCAGCCCCAGCTCGACGAGCGCGCTCAGGTAGAGGTCGCCGGTCGCTTCGGTGAACTCGTTGGCGATGACCGAGGCGATGGTGTACGAAGGCTCGAAGAGCGAGGCGCTGATGCGCGGCCGGTTGCCGATGACCATCGTCACCGCCATCGTCTCGCCCACGGCCCGGCCCAGACCGAGGATGAGCGCGCCCGCGATGCCCGGCCCCGCGTTCGCCAGGACGACGCGCGTCGTCTCCCACTTGGTCGCGCCCAAAGCGAGCGCCGCCTCGCGCTGCGTGTCGGGCACGGCCGCGAGCACGTCGCGCACGACCGCCGAGATGATCGGCGTGATCATGACGGTGAGGATCACGCCGCCCGTCAGCAAGCCGATGCCGGTGACGGGGCCTTGGAAGAATGGCAGCCAGCCGAAGTAGCGCGCGAGCACAGGCTCGACGTACTCGCGCAGGACGGGCGCGAGCACGAAGATGCCCCACAGCCCGTAGACCACCGAAGGGATCGCGGCCAGCAGCTCGACCAGGAACGTGACGGGGCGCGCGAGCCGGCGCGGCGCTTGCTCGACGAGGAAGATGGCGACGCCGAGCGAGAGCGGCGCGCTCAGGGCGAGCGCCAGCAGCGACGAGACGACCGTGCCGTAGACGAACGGCAGCGCGCCGAACTCGCCCGCCACCGGGTTCCACGCGCGGCTCGTCAAAAAGCCGAAGCCGAACGCGCCGAGCGACGCGCGCGCGTTCGCCGCCATCGCCAGCATCATCGCCGTCACCAGCAGCACGACGACGAGCGCGCACCCGTACAGCACCGCGCGGAAGATCGCGTCGCCCGCGTTACCCGTGGGCGAGAGCACGCGCCGCCACGCCCACGCGCGGGCGCTCGCGCCGTACTCGACGGCGGGGCCGGGCACTGTTGACGGCGGCGTGTGCATGAAGAGATTGTTCGTGATCTACTGCCGCAAAGGCTGGCCGCCGGCCGTGATCGCTTTGAGCTTGGCTTCGGCCTTCTGGGCGACCTGCGGGGGCAGGGGCGCGTACTGCAAGTCTCTGGCGTAACGCTCGCCGTCGTGTATGCCCCACCAGAGGAAGTCCA
Source organism: Pyrinomonadaceae bacterium (assembly GCA_036389395.1). Classification (GTDB taxonomy): domain Bacteria; phylum Acidobacteriota; class Blastocatellia; order Pyrinomonadales; family Pyrinomonadaceae; genus QHXQ01. The sequence goes on along the minus strand of DASVPY010000085.1, from coordinate 104,047 downwards.
CGAGCGCCTTGCCCTTGGCGGCGTCCTTCTGCTCGCGGTAGACGAGGACGTAGGTGTAGCTCGCGATTGGGTAGGCGCTCGCGCCGGCCGCGTCGGTGATCGAGACGCGCAGGTCGTCCGGCATCTGCGCGACCGACTCGGCGGCCGCGGCTGTGACGGCGTCCAGCGTGGGCGCGACGAAGTTGCCCGCATGGTTCTTCAACTCAGCGACGGGCAGCTTGTTCTGCACGGCGTAGGCCAGCTCGACGTAGCCGAGCGTGTGCGGCGTCTGCTTGATTTGGCCGGTGACGCCCTCGTTGCCCTTCGCGCCGAGGCCGACGGGCCAGTCCACGGACTTGCCCGTGCCCGGCTTCTGTTTCCAGTCGGGGCTGACTTTGGCGAGATAGTCTGTGAAGACGGCGGTCGTGCCGCTGCCGTCGGAGCGGTGGACGACCGAGATGTCGGCGGCGGGCAGAGTGGCCGTCGGGTTGTCGGCCTTGATGCGCGGGTCGTCCCAGCGTTTGATCCGGCCTAAGAAGATGTCTGCGAGCACGCCGGGGGCGAAGCGCAGGGGTTGCGTGTTGCCGGGCAGGTTGTAGGTGACGACGACCGCGCCGAGCACCGTCGGGACGTGGAGGATTTCGGCGGGCGCTTTCTTGAGGTCTTGGTCGCTCATGGGCGCGTCGGACGCGCCGAAGTCCACGGTCTGCGCCTGTATCTGCTGGATGCCGCCGCCCGACCCGATGGACTGATAATCAATCTGCGCCTGCGGGGCGAGCTTGCCGTACTCGCTCAGCCACTTCTGGTAGAGCGGGGCGGGGAAGGTCGCGCCCGCGCCCTGCAAGCGGACGGTGTTCGTCCCGCCCGCCGCCCCGCCGCCCGCGCGCTCGCCGCTGCACGCCGACAGTGCGACGAGCGCCGCCGCCAAGAGCGCAAGACCGACGCGCGCCGCCTTGAAGTTGAGACCCATGCTACACGCCTCTCCCGATCAGAGTTGCCCCTCGAAGAGTGGTCAGCATAGGGGCGGCGTGTTAACTCGATCTGAATGGCGCGTTAAATGGGCGTGAATAATTTTGAAAGCGTTAACGTGAAGTTAACGCGCGGCCGGTCTCACACAGAGGACGCAGTTAAGACTCTCTGTGTACTCTGTGTCCCCGCTGTACCCTCTGTGTGAGACAGGCCGCGCGTTAGAGACAACGTGCGCGCGTGATGCGTCAACGCTGCTGCCCGCCCGCGAGGCGCGACATGGCGATGGCGAGGGCGGCCGCGCCGAGCGTCTTCACGAGCGTCGGGTGCTCGGCGTAGAAGTTCGAGATCGTGTCCACGATGGACGGGTCGCGCTGCTCGGCGTGCTGGGCGAGCGCCGCGACGGCTTCGGGCGACACCTCCGCGGCCGCTTGCGGCGGCACTTCGGTCTGCCCGCCGCCGAGCAAGCCGGCGAGACCCGAAGCGCCCTGCCGCTGCAAGACCTGCGCGGCGACGGTCGGCCCCAGCGTGGCGATGAGCGTGTTGAGAATGCCCGCCTGCTGTTGGTTGTTCGACTGGCCGAAAAGTTGGGCGAGCATCTGACCGAAGGGCGGCGTCTGGTCGGAGCGGAACGCGGCGGCCAGCCCGTCGGCCAGGGCCGAGGGCGGCGCGGTCTGCGCGACCTGGTCGAAGTGTTCGTGCGCCTGATCCTGCGGGGGCTGCCCGCCCGCGTACTGCTGCAACAGCCCGCCGAGTTGATCCATCCAGCTCATAAAGTTGACCTCCGGTCTGAAGAGTGACGGACGGGCGCGGCGGCCGAACGTTCAGCCGCGCGCCGGTTCGTCCGAAAGATGTTAAAGGCTGCGGGGGCGGACGCAGTTTAACTCAGGCGCGCGGCGTTGGCCTAAAGCTCAGGCGCGGGCGGGCGCGTGGGCGTGGCGGCGGGCGGGGGCGCGACCTGTTCGGAGGCGGGCAGGCGCGCGGGGGCGGGCGCGTCGGGCGAGGTGTGGCGGTGCGCGATCTTCCACGCGCCGGCCGCGTGGCGCAGCAGGAGCGTCATGCGCCCCGCAGAGGTTTCGGGCGTGCCCTTGTAGATTTGCGTCTGCGTCCACAGGCAGGTGATGACGGCGGCGTCCGCGCCGAGCGCCTGGACGCGCACGTCGCGGGCCTCGATCTTCACGTCGCGCAGGTCGGCGTAGAGGCTCTCGGTGTTGGCGCGCACCTGCGCCCAGCCGCGCGTGACCGTGCCGTTGTTGTTGTAGATGAGCAACTGCGGCGAGTTCCAGTAGAAGTTCATGACGGCGTCCACGTCGCGCTTCTCGACGGCGCGCAGCAGCGCGTCGAAGGTGGCGCGCACCTCCTGCTCGGCGGCGGTGGCGGCGGCGCGCGCGGGCGTCGAGGCGCGGCGCGTGCGCGTCGTGCTCGCCGGCTCGGCGGCGGGTGTGGGCGTTGGCTGTGCGTCCGCGTCGGGCGTTGCGGTCGGCGCGGGCGTCGGCGGCCGGCGCGTGGGCGCAGTCGGGCGGCGCTGCGGCGTGGTCGTGCCGCTGTTCGCGTTCTGCGCTACTGCGATTGAAGCAAATACAATCACAGACATATTAACAATGAAAAGGTTCTTGAGCATGAAGGCCTCCTTCGGGATTATTGAAATACGTCTATGCGTCCGCTACTCGTCTCCGTGCTCCCTTCTACGACGAAGTACCACGTTCCTTCATCGACTTCAACGGATGTCTCTAGGTCGCTCCTTCTTCCCCAGGCCACCTCATATGTCCGCCGTCCATTCTCATAGTCGATCCGTTGCTCTTTATTGAGGAGCAGCAAATTCACGGGAGCCGTAGCCATGAGCCGGACGTACAACGTCGTCGGGTACGCAACGGTAAATCTGAATAACGCATATTGAGTTGGTGTAACCCGAAATTTACGTACTGCTGTTGCTCTCATCGCATTTCTCCCGGTTATTCCTGAGCAGGCTTCTCATGCACTCCTTCTGACTCAAGGGGAACGGGATCGAACTCGAAGCCCCATGCCTTACGGAGCCGAGGTACGAGGTCTCGAGCGACCGGTGCGGCGAACGGTGCAACCAATATTAAAACTGACTTCCAGTGAGCATCTAAGAATTCGAGTCCTCTTGCAACCGGCGCAATCACACGCTCCGCCAGGCCGGAGTGTGGTAGCGCAATTAACAAGATGTGGGCAATTATTACACTCAGGACTACGGCACTCACGTAAACGACAACGCATTTTAGCGCAATCGCGCTAAGCCGTGATGAGAAGAAGTGCCGTCGCATACGTCAGCCTCCTGATGTGAAGCTAACTTGGTTAGTGTTTACCATTCGCTTCAGATGAGATGTGCGGCGGCGCGCAGGCGCGCGACGCTGCGGGCGCGGCCGAGGAGGTCGAAGACCTCGAACATAGAGGGGCCGACGGCCTGGCCCGTGAGCGCGGTGCGGGCGGCGTTGATGAGCAAGCCCGCTTTGACGCCCGCCTCGTCGGCGTAGGCGCGCAGGGCGGCCTCGACCGTCTCAACGTTCCAAGGCTCGACCGTTTCGAGTTTGGCCGCGAGCGCCGGCAGCAGTTCTTTCAGCCGCGCGTCCTTCTGCAAATTCTTCTTGACCGCCGCGTCGTCGAACGCGAAGTCGTCGGCGAAGTAGGCGCGCCCCTGCTCGGAGAAATCTTTGAGCGTGAAGAAGCGCTGGCGGATCACGTCCACCGTCTGCTCGAACCACGCGCGCTCGTCCGCCCCGTACTCGGGCCGCCACAGCCCCGTCGCCTCCAACTCGGCGCGGAGGAGCGGGAGCAGTTCCTCGAACGGCAGCGTACGAAGGTACTCGGCGTTCATCCAGAGCAGCTTGTCGTCCGTCCAGCGCTTCGGGTTGTTCGCGTCGAAATTAAAGATCGCGCTGTTGCGGTGGACGCGCTCAAGCGAGAAGTTGCGGATCAGTTCGTCCAGCGACATCAACTCGCCGGCATGTTGGTCAGGCTGAGTCTCATCGTGGCCTGTCGTCGCGTCCGCGGCGGGTTGTGCGCCCGTGGGGGCCCAGCCGAGCAGCGCGAGGAAGTTGCGGAACGCGGCGGGCAGGAAACCGGCGTCGCGGTACGTGGTCAGCGAGACGATCTCGCCGTGGATGCGCTTCGAGAGTTTCTTGCCGCCGGGCGCGAGGATGAGCGGCAGGTGGGCGAAGCGCGGCACGGGCGCGCCGAGCGCCTCGTAGATGAGCACCTGCTTGTGCGTGTTGGTCAGGTGATCCTGCCCGCGGATCACGTCGGTGATGCCCATCTCGATGTCGTCGCAGACGACCGACAGGTTGTAGAGCGGGTGGCCGTCGGAGCGCAGCAGCACGAGGTCTTCGATCTCCGCGTAGGCGCGCTCCTGCGGGCCGTAGACGGCGTCCTCGAAATGCGTCTTGCCTTCGCGCGGCACTTTCAGACGCACCGCGAACGGCTCGCCCGCCGCGGCGCGCGCGTCCGACTCCTCAAGCGGCAGCTCGCGGTAGGGGTTGGCGCGCATGTCCACGCCCTCCTCCGCGCGTTCGCGGGCGCGCTCGGCGATCTCCTGCTTGACGTTCTTGTCGGCGCGCTCGGCCTTCGGCGTGAAGTCGCGGTAGGCGCGCCCCGCCGCGACGAGCCGGAGCGCCGCCGCGCGGTGCTTGTCGGCGTTCGCCGACTGGAAGACCAACGCCTCGTCGTAGTCCAGACCGAGCCACGCGAGGCCTTCGAGGATCGAGCGCGTGGACTCGTCGGTCGAGCGCTGCAAGTCCGTGTCCTCGATGCGGAGCAGGAACTTGCCGCCCGTCTTGCGCGCGTAGAGCCAGTTGAACAGACCCGTGCGGGCCGCACCGATGTGCAAGTACCCGGTCGGCGACGGGGCGAAGCGGACGCGAACAGACATAACAATCAAGGGATGAGGGATGAGCGATGAGGGATGAACAAAACGTTCTGTCCCTTCATCCCTCATCCCTCATCTCTCATCCCTTTCTCTTCAGTTCTTCCACCTGCCGGCTCAGGTCGTCGAGCCGGGCGAGCAGTTCTTTGTGGCGCGTGTCTTCGGACGAAGGCGTCTTGCCCCGAATGTAGAAGACGCCGCCGGGTTCGAGCACGCAGGTCTCGATCTCGTCGAGACTGGCGAAGCCCTGCCGGTGCGCGACCGTCAGCAGTTCGGACTCGCTTAACAGTTCCCGCGCCAGCGCGGCGCGGCACAGTCCGCCGTTCTCGATCAGCACGGTCGGCTTGCCCTCGAAGAACTGATCGAGCCGCCGGTGGCGGAACATGAAGCGCACGACCGCGTAGTTGAGTCCGACCAGGACGGACGCGCCGACGAGACCGCCGAGCACCGTGTTGTCCGGCCCGATGATGGCGTTCTGCACGGAGTTCGAGAGCAGCAGCAGCACGACCAGATCGAACGGGTTCAACTGCGCCAGTTCGCGCTTGCCGCACAGGCGCAGCAGCACGACCAGCGCCACGTAGACGATGACCGTCCGCACGACCTTCTCGGCGAGCGTCACGGGCGAGTCCGGCGTGTGCAGCCGGAACAGTTCGCCCCACATCGTCGCGTCCCAGAGCCAGTCGGGCACAGCCAGCATCCGTCCCCACCTCCGCGCGCGCGCGAACGGCCGCGCCGGCCCGTTTCGCCGCCAATAAAATAAGGTGACTCGAACGCCGGTTCAAGTCACCTCGGCTGACGCTGATATGGCTGGCGGAGATGGCAGGATTCGAACCTGCGATAGGCTTTTGACCTATAACGGTTTAGCAAACCGCCGCCTTCAGCCACTCGGCCACATCTCCGCACCCCTTATAAGTCGAGGGCGAGCCTGATTTTCTTAGCCGCCGCCCTAGTTGTCAAGCGGGCGGTCGCATAGGTCGTCGTTCAGTCTGGGTTGAGAGCCGATGTGTGGCCGGGTTCACACAGAGGACACAGAGTTTCCACAGAGGCCACGGAGAGTTCTTACTGTGTCCTCTGTGCTACCTCTGTGCCCTCTGTGTGAACCCGGCCAACCGCTACACTCAACCTCAAACTGACCCACTACCGTTGCGTGCGTGTACTGTGAAACTCCCCCAGCGCCTCGTCGGCCAGTCGCCCCAATTCGTCTTGCGAGCGGGCGAAGGCTTCCGTCCAGCGGCGCTCCGCTTGCAACTCGGCGAGCAACTGTGCGGCGAGGGCGTCCTGCTCTTCCGGCGGGAGCTTGGCCGCCTCCGCGAACGCCTTTTCGAGAAGTTCCGTCATGGCCAGTATGATAGCCCCCGCCCCGCCCCGGCCCTAAGTTTCTCGGCGGAAACGGCGGCGCGGCAGAATTTCTGCGACTTTTTCCCGCGGTCTGTCACTAACTAGGCGGAATGATGGAACGGCTGGCCATTGAGGCAATGCACGGCGGTGATGGCGGGGCGAGCCGGCCCGTCACGCACGCGAAGCCTGCGATGAACAGTGTCGAGCACCTGATCGCGCGCGCCCGCCGGGGCGACGAGGACGCCTTCCGCCTGATCTTTGAGCGCTACAGCCGACCGGTCATCAGCTTCATCTACGACATGGTCGGCGACCGCGCCCACGCCGAGGAGTTGACGCAGGAGACTTTCGTCCGCGCCCACCGCCACCTCGGCGCGCTGCGCGAGGAGGCGAAGTTCTCCACCTGGCTCTTCAGCATCGCCAAGAACGTGGCCCGCGAATCTCTGCGCACCGCCCACAGCCGCAGCCGCAAGGTCAGTCTCGACGACGAGGCCGTCCAGGAGTTGAGCGACGACGCGCCCGGCCCGGCCGGCGCGCTGCTCGACAAGGAGTTGAACGCGGTGGTGCGGCGCGCGTTGGCCGCCCTCGAAGAAGACAAGCGGCTCGTCTTCACGCTGAAGGTCTTCCAGCAGCGGAGCTACGAGGAGATCGTCGCCATCACGGGGTTCTCGCTCCCCAAAGTGAAAACCGATCTGCACCGCGCGCGGACTGAATTGCGCCGGCGCATCCGGCCCTACCTGGGGGTGAAGGAATGAAGTGCGAAGCAGTATGCGCCGCCCTCGAAGAGTATTTCGACGGCGAGTTGGACGAACGGCAAGCCCGCGCGGTCAACGCGCACCTGGCGGCCTGCGCTGGTTGCGCCGCCGAGCACGCCGCGCTGCGCCGCGAGCACGAACTGCTCATGCGCTACGAGCGCGACGTGGAGGTGACGCCGCAACTCTGGCAGGGCGTCGCCGCGCGCATCGCCGCCGAGCGGACGGACGCGGCCGAGCACGCCGCGCCCGCCGAGCCATTCACGCGCCGCCTGCGCGCTTGGTTCGCGGGCGCGCTCACCGTCCCGCGCTTCAGCCCCGCCCTGACGGCCGCGCTCATCCTCGTCGCCGTCGCGCTCACCGTCGGCGCGATGAAGTTGACGGACAGGCACGAGGGCAAGACGGTCGCTTACGTGCCGCCGCCGCCCGCGCCGCAACCCGGCGCGCAGCCGACGAACGCGAACGTAGCAACGCCCGCGCCCGCGCCGAGCACAGAGCCTGCGCCCGAAGCGGCGCACGAAACAGTCGCCGCCGCCGCGCCGAAGCGCGACACGCCGCGCCGCGACGTGCGGTCGAACGAGTCAGCCAACCGCAGCCTGCCCGCGCGCGGCGGCGCGGCGCAGTTCCAACAAGCGGCCGCCACGTCCGCCGAGCCGACCGCCGAGGCCCTCGTGCGCGAGGCCGAGGCGAAGTACCTGAAGGCGATTGAGATTCTCTCGCGCGACGTGAACCGCCGCCGCGCCACGCTCGACCCGCAGACGCTCGCGCGCTTCGACGAGACCTTGCAGGCCATTGACCGCACCATCGCCGAGACGCGCCGCGCCGCCCTGACGCGCGGCAACGACCCCGTCGCCGTCCAGTACATGCTGACCGCCTACGAAAAGAAAGTGGACGTGCTGCGCGAACTGGCCCGAGCCGACTGAACGGCAGTGGTCAGTGGTCAGTGGGCAGTGGTCAGTTGTTCTCTTTGGCTTGTAGTAGGGTTAAAGATGAACGAAGGGTTAACGCAACAGGCAATAACTGCCCACTGACCACCGACTACTGGCTACTGACTACTGACTACTGACTACTGACTACTTAATCATCATGAACCACAGAACTCTTACATCATCCCTCGTCGCCGTCGCGCTCGTCTGCGGGCTGGCGCTGCGACCGCTGGCGGCCGCCGGGCAGGAAGGGCAGGGTAGCGTCGCCATCAACAACGCGGCGGGCCGCGTCTCGATCAAGCTGGAGCGCGGCAGCAAGGTCGCCATCAGCAACCGCTACGGCCGCATCACCATCACGGGCTGGGAGCGCGACACGGTCGAGGCCGTCGCCACCAGCGAGAAGGGGCAGGAGGCCATCCAGGTCGAGCTGACCGCCGACCCGCAGGCGCGCTCCGTCCTCGCGCTCTCCGTGCCGGGCCGGGCCGGTCAGCGGCGCGTGCTCGTGCCCGGCATGGACTTCGACTTCGACCTCGGCCCGGTCGTCGTCGGGGCCATCGCCGGCGGCGTCGGCAAGGGTACGGGTACAGGCAAGGGGCAGGGCAGCGGCACGACCAAGGTGGAGGTCGATAAAGAGAAGATCAAAGCGGAGATCAAAGAGCAGATCAAGGAGCAGGCGCGGGGGCAGACGCCGGGCGCGGAGAGCAACGTGGTCATCGCGCCGAACGTCGTCGTCCGGCCCGAGGTGGTCGTCACACCGCGCCCCGCGCCCGCGCCGCGCGCGCGCGCCGCCACGGCGCAAACCATGCCGCCGGGTCAAGCGCCCCAGGCCGCGCAGGCGCGCACCAGCAGCCGCATCGACCTCGACGTGAAAGTGCCGCGCTACGCCGAGCTGAGCACCATCGAGGTGCGCTCCGGCGACCTGACGGTCTCGAACATAGACGGGCCCGTCAACATCAGCAGCAGCGCGAGCAACGTCCGCATCAGCCGCGTCGGCGCGCTCGAAGTGCGCGCCCGCAGCGGCGACGTGACGGCCGAGGACGTGGCCGGCCTCGCCTACGTCATCGCGTCGAGCGGCGACATCGTGGTGCGCCGCGCGCAGGGCGACGTGCGCGCCGTCACCATCAACGGCGACATAGACATCCAGTGCGTGCGCGGGCGCGTGGACGTGAGCACGGCGCGCGGCGCGATCAAGCTCGGCGGCATCAGCGGCGACGTGGACGCCACCACCACCAGCTCCGACATCACCTACACGGGGCTGATCCGCGACAACGGGCGCTACCGCCTGAAGTCGGTCGAGGGCGGCGTCAGCATGGCCGTGCCCGACAACGCGCCCGGCTTCACGGCCCTGCTCTCGTCCTACAACGGCGCGGTGCAGACCGACTTCCCCATCAAGACGCAGACGGTCGAGCCGACGACGCAGGTCAACCGCCGCGTCGAGGCGCGCACCGGCAACGGGCAGGCGCAGATCACGCTCGACTCGTTCAGCCAGCCCGTGCGCCTGACCCGGCTCGCGCCCGGCGCGACCGTCGGCTGCCCGTAAGCGCCGCCCGACCGCGTCGCAGTCACACCACCGAGAGGTTTAGTCATGAAACGCAAACTCGCATCCCTCGCCCTCGCCGGCGCGCTCCTGCAACTCGCGCCCGTCGCCGCGCGCGCGCAGACGCCCGCGCCCGAAGCGCGCCCGGCCGTCGTCGTCCAGCCCGACATCGTCGTCGCGCCCGAAGTGCGCATCCCCGGTCTCGGCACGATCATCCCCCAAGTCCGCGTCGAGATGCCGGAGATCAACATCGCGCCCATCGCCGTCGAAGTGCCCGACATCAACATCAACATTGACGGCGACGACTTCTGGTTCGACGGCGCGGAGCAGATCGAGCGCGTCGAGTTGAAGCAGAGCTATCCGCTGTCGGCGGGCGCGCGCGTCGAGCTGACGAACATAGACGGCTCTGTGCGCGTCGAGCCGACCGACGGTCAGGCGGCCGAAGTCCGCGTCAACAGCTACTCGGCCTACGACAACCCGCGCAAGCTCACGGTCGAGGCGAGCGGCAACAGCCTCAGTCTGCGCGGCCCCGAACCCGGCGTGCGCCGCTACGACGACACGCGCCACAGCGTCACCTTGAAGCTGCCGCGCCGCGTCGAGTTGATCGTCACGAACGCGCGCGAGAGCGTGCAGGTCGGCGACATGGAGGGGCCCGTGCGCTTGCAGGGCGTGAGCGGCAACGTCTCCGTCGCGCAGGCCACGGGCGGCGCGGAGATCACGAAGGTCAGCGGCACGGTCGTCATGAACCTCGCGCGCCTCGCCCAGCCCGGCGTGCGCGTGCAGGACGTGAAAGGATCGGTCAGTCTCCGCTTCCTCGACGAGTTGAACGCCGAGTTGCAGACGACGAACATCAAGGGCAAGGTCTACGTGGAAGTGCCGAACGTCGCGGTCGAAGGCGAGATGAGCCGCTCGGACGTGCGCGCGAAGATCGGCACGGGCGGCCCGGCCATCAGCGTCTCGGACGTGGCCGGCTCGGTCAAGCTCGCGCGCGGACGCACCGTCGCCGAGTTGCTCGCAGACTTCAAGGCGGGCGGGCGCTCGTCCGCGCGCGCCAACACCGTGCGCGATCTCGCCATGCACGCGTCGCTCGCGCAGGCCCGCGCCGCGCTCGTCGAGGCCTTGCAGGGCGAAGAGAACGGCAGCGTCCAGGCGACCGCGGCGCGCGCGCTCACGCCTTACGTCGGCGAGCCGGAGGTGCGCGCCGCGTTCCTGAAGGCGGCCGACGCGGGGCGCAGCGACTCGACGCGCGCGACCGTCATGCGCGCGCTCGCGCGCAACTACGCGGGCGACCGCGCCGTGCGCGACCTGCTCCTGCGCGCGCTCGCCTCCGACCGGAGTAACAGCGTGCGCCAGACCGCCGCCGGCGCGCTCGCCAAAGAGGTGGACGACCCGGCCGTCCAGCGCGCGTTCATGGAGGCGCTCCGGCAGGACGCGAACGACTCCGTGCGCCTGCGCGCGGCCGGCGCGCTGGCGAAGCGTGCGGACGACGCGGAGGTCTACGCGCTGCTCCTTGAGACGGCGAAGAACGACCGCAAGCGGAGCATCCGCGCCCGCGCGCTCGACGCGCTCGCGCCGCGCCTGCCCGCGCGCGCCGAGCTGCGCCCCGTCTTCGTCGGCTACCTCGACGACGAGTCCGTCTCGATGCAGTACCACGCGCTCAAAGGTCTCGTCGGCTTAAACGACGCGGCGCTCCGCCCGCGCCTCGTCGAGAAGAGCCGCGAGCTGATCCTCCTGAACGGCCGCCGCTACTGGAACGATCAGCTCGTCCTCAACACCGTGCTCCTGCTGCGCCGCCTCGACCCGCAGGAGGCCGACCGCGCCCTCGAACAACTCACCGTCGAGCGCGCGCGCGCCGCGCGCTTCTAAGACGAGTCAACTCCAATTCGCGTCCTTTGCGGCCCTCTTTGCGGCCTTTGCGGTCAAAGTTTTAGGACTTAACCGCAAAGGCCGCTAAGTCTGCCTTCTCCGTCCTCATGCCCGCGGCTAAAATTATCCGAACCGGCCGGCGCGTTTGTTCGTTCTGACAGGTGAACCGGCTCGGCGGGCGACTTAAACCATTCAGGCATTAATCACAGTGTTCGGAACAGGAGACGTTAGATGAAAGGCAGAATCTTTCTCGTCCTCGTGCTGGTCGCGGCCGCCTGGGTCGCGGGGCGGCAACTCGGCATCGGCGCGCGCGGCGAGGGGCGCTACGAGTTCAACCAGAGCTTCCAACTCGCGCCCGGCGCGCAGGTCGAGGTCAAGGGCATCAACGGCCCCGTCGAAGTGGCGACGAGCGACGGCACGACCGCCGAAGTCCACGTCCTCGTCACGGCCCGCGACGAGGACGCGCTCGACGCGCACCGCATCAACGTCGAGCAGACCGGCGCGGGCTTGAGCATCCGCGGCGAGAACCGCGGCGGCTGGAGCCTGTGGCACTGGCTCAAGGGCGAAGGCCCCGTGCGGCAGACCGTGACGCTCAAGCTCCCGCGCCAGACCGAGTTCAGCGCGAAGGGCGTGAACGGGCGCGTGACGGTGGGCGAGTTGGCGGGCGCGGTTCACGTCGCGGGCGTCAACGGCAAGGTCGAGATCGCGCAGGCCGCGGGCGCGGCCGACGTGTCGGGCGTGAACGGCGCGGTCAGCCTGGGGCTGGCGGACTTGAGCGGCGACGGGTTGAGAGTCTCCGGCGTCAACGGGCGCGTCGAACTGCGCTTCGCCGACGAGGTGAACGCCGACGTGACCGTGCGCGGCCTGAACGGCAACGTCTCGAACGACCTGCCGAACACGACGCTCACGCAGGAAGGGCGCGGCACTTGGCGCGGGCGCGTGGGCGACGGCGGCACGCAGATCAACATCAGCGGCGTCAACGGCAGCGTCCGGCTCGCCCGCGAGTGAATTGTTAGCTCACGTGAGAGTGCGCGCCTGTGGCGCGACGCGCACCTTAGAATCGAAACCAATAAGCTAGCCCCGGCGTGGCGTATCGGAATCCGCTTCGTGATTCGTTTCACCACGCCGGGGCTAGCTTATTGTGTTATACGCTGCAATCTTTACCGGGGCGTAACTACAGCCACCATCATTTTAGCGCCGAACTCTGCTCAGTTAGGTATGTAGCCGTAACAGTCTTGATAATCATCTTGTCCGTTGCAATCTCGGTCTTGGCCGCGGGCGCACTCAGAACTGGCACCGGGAAACACCGTCGCGTCCCAATCATTGCAGTCCTCGTTGCTGCAAAAACCATCTTCGTCGTTGTCAATGCATGGTGGCACCTCACTCGGCCGCCATACTATGACAGAGGCTACACCACAGAACTCCCCAGCCCCGTCGGCCGTCGCATTCCACACTTGAACGCCGTAGTTACCGGAGGGCAAATACTGAAGGCCTTCTGTGCTACCTGATATCCAACTGCCATCTCCACCGATGGCGGTCGCTTGCATCTGACATACAAGGTTGCCGGCCGCATCGTAATATTGAACAGCAGGCATCCCGTAAGTTGTATTCATGTTAGCCCCGGTAATTGTCCACGTGACGGCGGGCGCTTCGGCGTTTACCAGGGACGGCGCGAACGAACTCGGAAAATTAAAAGAGCTTTGGAAGCACACTACTTCGGAAACCTCTCCCGGCCTCACGCCGCCGAACGCAGTTTGCCCACCACAGAACGGGATGGTGTGCGACGTAATAGCCCAGAAGGCCGGTGCTACTCCGTCTCTGACAGGCACAAGCGCCGAGTTGTAACTTGATTGAGTTGGCGGGAACTGTCTTATCGTTCCGGTATAGCCAGGATCGGGCGGCCGGTTATTGACCCCGCTAATGACGACACCAGGTACGTTCGTAGGTATACCTAAGGAATTAACCCTCTGTGTTTGTAAGGTAAAGCCGGGATTGGGGAAATTATTACTCCCGCCGGTGCTGCACCCTGTCAATACGGCCATCAACGTAAGCAAGAGAGCAACGAGAAGCTTTACTTTGTTAATCATCGTCACCCTACCTTTCTATGCCGAGCGTGTCCAAAGAATCGTCCGCCAAGCGAATTAGCTCGCCGGGGCTGACCTTACTATAGACCTGAGCAATAATGGCCCGCATCTCCCCTGCTTTAGGGTTGCTTGATACCGCTAACTGTGGCTTTACTTGCGCGCGGTTGCGCCGTCGCAACTCAGCGGCCTGCCAATTCTTTAGTTCTTTCTTCTTTAATTTATCCGCCCATTCTTCGGGGCTGTATTGAAACTCCGCATTAATCAGCTTTTGTTCCAATAGCACCCCGGCGACAAAAACTGCCTCAAGGGGCGATAGCTCAGGATTCATCGAGGTTCCTAGCTTCTTTTGTAGCCCTCTTTTCTTGTCGGCCGTCAATGGTGAGATAAAATTAGGGTAGCCAAACATCAATCTGGCTCTTAAGGCATGTACCTGAAAGGGACTTGTTTTCGCGTATTCAGGTGCCCCGACTTTATCCGCCAGCTCGTTGATCATCTTAACGATGGTCTTTTCATTAATTCCTTTGTGGCCTTGTCGATATTTAACTTCATGGGCGATTGCCCGCTCTTTAATTTTTTCTAACGCGCTCGCTGGTATCTCCCCAAAATGAGAACTGGCAAACACCTCGTCAGCCAATTCACGAATTGCCGTCTCGTCTGGGCCTATGACCTTCCGTGCCTTTTCGTCTATCAGGTCGCCTGTAAGATTAGTTACTTCACCCGGCATAGCAGCCGCTCCGATCTCAGGTATGATTAACGGTTGCCTGCCGTGCCAAGCTAATCCACCTGTAAGAGTGCCAACAATAAGCGAGAGGGCAAGCAACGCTAAGTATTTCCTCATGATTTCGCTCCTGGGGTCTCAGTGCCTTGTCGAGTAAGCTGAAAGTTTCTCGAGGTACTACTGCTAAGTGGGATACCCCTTAGCGGTGAAATGGCGCAACGGGCATCATTGTTGAGTTATGACTTGCCATCCACCAATACTACGAGCACAAAACACATCTTCTATCCGGCGAGCCGCAACTATATGCTTCGGTGGCCAGTGCGTCAAGATTTTATTCCGGCACTTTTTAAGTTCCATGTTAAGATGCCGACCCGCTCCTGCGACCGTGCGCGCGCCCGTGTCCGCCGCGCGCCGGCCGATCCTAAAACCAGTTGTAAGGCCGCTCGGACGAAACTCCTGCCATGAACTTCTGGCCGAATGTGCAAGCCGCCGCCGGTATCACGAGCCGCTACCTCGTCTGGCTCGTGCTGGGCTTCTACGTCGTCGCCGCCGTGCTCTACCTCTACGTGCCGGGCGCGCGCCGCCGCGTGCGGGCCGCCGCGCTGCTGTTCGCGCTCGCCTTCGTCGGGCTGCTCTTGGCCGGTGCGTTCATCCCCAACACCGCGCAGCCGGAGACGATGACGCACCGCTGGGTCTTGTGGCTGCCGCGCTTCATCGAGAGCCTGGCCGTCATCAACCTGACGAGCGTGCTCCTCTTCGACGTGACACTCACGGCCGTGCGCCTGCGCCCGGCGCGCATCCTGAACGACCTGCTCGTGGCCGTCGCCTACATCGTCGCCGGCCTCACCCTGCTGACCGAGAGCGGCTTCAACCTGAACGGCATCATCGTCACCTCGACGGTCATCACGGCGGCGGTCGCCTTCTCTTTGCAGGACACGCTGGGCAACATCATGGGCGGCCTCGCCCTCCAGACCGAGCGCACGATCAGCGTGGGCGACTGGGTGCGCATCGGGCCGGACGAGGGCCAAGTCAAGGAGATACGCTGGCGGCAGACCTCGATTGAGACGCGCAACTGGGACACCATCGTCATCCCGAACAGCGTCCTGATGCGCAGCCAGGTCGTGCTCATGGGCCACCGCACGGGCGCGCCGCGCCAGCAGCGCCGCTGGGTCTACTTCAACGTGGACTTCCGCTACGCGCCGAGCGAGGTCATCGCCGCGGTCGAGGCGGCCCTGCGCGCCGAACCCATCGAGCACGTCGCGCGCGACCCCGCGCCGCACTGCATCCTCGTGGACTTCCGCGAGAGCTACGGGCACTACGCCGCGCGCTACTGGATCACAGACCTCGCCCCGACCGACCCGACCGACTCGGTCGTGCGCCACCGCATCTACTTCGCGCTCAGGCGGGCCGGCGTCCCGCTCTCGATCCCGGCGCACATGATCTTCGTCGAGGAGGACAGCGACGCGCGGCGCGAGCGCAAGCGTCAGGAAGAGTTGGCCCGGCGGGCCGAGGCCTTGCGCCGGTGCGAACTGTTCGCGCCGTTGACGGAGGGCGAGCGGGCGGAGTTGGCGGCGCGCTTGAACGTCGCGCCGTTCGTGCGCGGCGAGGTCATCACGAAGCAGGGCGCGGTGGCGCACTGGCTCTACATCATCCGCCGGGGCGAGGCCGAGGTGCGCGTGACCGCGCCGGGCAGCAACCTGAGCGAGCGCGTGGCGACCCTGCGCGACGGCGACTTCTTCGGCGAGATGGGGATGCTGACGGGCGCGCCGCGCACCGCCACCCTCATCGCCCTGACCGACGTGGAGTGCTACCGGCTCGACAAGGACGGCTTCGACGACGTGCTCCAACGCCGGCCCGAGATCGCGCAAGACCTCGCGCGCGTGCTGACCGCGCGCCGCGTCGAACTCGACGCCATCCTCGGCGAGCTGAGCGAAGAGGCCCAGCGCCAGCGCATGACCCACATGCACACCGACATGCTCGAACGCATCCGCCACTTCTTCAACCTCGGCCGCCCCACGGGTCACAACGGCGGTTGAGTTGGCGAGATGTCCAAGCCGGTAGGTGGGTACTAGTTTCTTTGTTGACGGTTGAGCCTGCTGTATTCTTACCGCCGAGGTGTTGAGATGCAAAATATTCGGGCCGTCGTGCGGGAAGGGAAGATAGAGTTGCTGGAAGAGGTCGAGCTTCCCGAAGGGACGGAGGTGCTCGTCACCCCTCTGATTGATGATCCCGATTTCTGGCTGGCGGCGGGCGAAAGCTCGTTGGCTTCGATCTGGGATAACGCAGAGGATGACGTGTATGCCGAGCTACTCGAAAAATGAAGTCGTCCTGGTGCGGTATCCTTTCTCCAATCTATCAGGCTCGAAAGTCAGACCGGCCGTCGTTGTCAACGCCGCCCATACTTCGCAGGATGTCATCATCGTCCCACTCCCGAGTAAGCTGTCCCGGCTCCTCGCGGGTGAGTTCGTGTTAGCAGACTGGCGAGGGGCGGGGTTGAATGTCGCTTCCGCGGCGAAGCGCGGCCTTTACACAGTTCATCACAGCCTGGTGCTCAAATCAACCGGCAGTTTTTCTGCCGCAGATGCCGACAGTTTGGATGACGCACTGCGGGCTTGGCTCGGTTTGAGGTAAAGACCCTATCTCATCTAGCTGGGCGGGGGCGGCGAGTTCTGTTATCATCACGCGCTCTGGAAGTGCGACGGCCCGCCGCCGGCTCTGCCGCAAGCCGCTTCAGTCAGTCAACGTTAAGGAAGTCCAACCGCAATGCCCAAGCTCAAACTGCGCCCCGTGGTCGCCCTCGGCCTCTGCGCCTGCCTCGTGCTCTGTGCCGCCACCCGCGCCCGCGCGCAGAACGACACCATGATGCAGGCCTTCTACTGGGACGTGCCCACCGACGACGTGAACAAGAACGGCAGTTGGTGGAACAACCTCGCCGCCCGCGCGCCCGAGATCAAGCGCGCCGGCTTCACCGCCGTCTGGACGCCGCCGCCCTCCAAAGGCAACTTCGGCATCTACGACATGGGCTACGGCCTCTTCGACCACTTCGACCTCGGCAACTACAACCAGAAGGGCACGGTCGAGACCCGCTTCGGCAGCCGCGCCGAGCTGCGCACCATGATCACACTCATGCACGCCCAGGGGCTTGAGGTCTACACCGACACGGTCTTGAACCACGTCTTCACCGACTACCACGAGTTGGAAGTGAACCCGGCCGTGGCCGCCTACATCGCCGGCGAGGCGCACAACGGCGCGAACCTCGCCTACCCCGTCAACGAGGTCGTCTGGCGCATCCCCGCCGCGCCCGCGGGCGACTACTACTTCCAGGTCAAGGGCTACAACCTCAACTGCTCGGATCAGACGCAGCGCGGCTACGAGCTGTACGCCACCTGGACGAACCCCAACCCCGCGTTCCCCTACGAGCCGAACATACAGCAGACGCCGCCTTACAACTTCGAGACCGAGCCGAACAACGGCGCGGGGCAGTCGGACGACTTCCCGGCCTCCGGCGCGCGCATCTGGGCCTTCATCGACAGTTGCGGCGACGTGGACGAGTACAAGCTCACGCTCGCGCAGACGCACGACATCAACCTGATCCTCGACGCCAAGAGCGGCACTTACGGCTCGGCCTTGGGCGGCGCGTCGCCCAACAACGGCTACCGCATCCTCCACGCCTACGGCCCCGGCGGCGTGGACTTCGCGCAGACCTCGATGCAGGTCTTGACCTACACCGGCATTGACTACGCCGCCAAGTACGGCGTCACACACACCGGCGCGGGCGAGCAGAACTGGACTTGGAACTACACGCACTTCCACCCCGTGGACGCCGCCGACTACCTGCAAGCCGACTGCTGCGACGACGTGGTCGTGCCCAACGCCAAAATCTTCGGGCAGGACTTCAACACCTTCGACACGCGCGCCGACGTGGGCGTGCAGCCGCGTTTGAAACTCTGGGGCCAGTGGCTCGTCAACCAGATCGGCTTCGACGGCTACCGGCTCGACTTCGTGCGCGGCTACCAGGAGGACTTCATCGCCGACTGGATCAAGGCCATGCCGAAGAAGACCGGCGGCGCACAGCGCTACGTCGTCGGCGAGTATTTCAGCGGCAACAAGTTCCGCCTCAAGTCCTGGGTGCAGGCCATGGCCGCGCGCGGCGCGGACGCCGACGTGTTCGACTTCAACCTCAAGTTCACTTTAAACGGTCTCGCCAACGGCACAGGCGCGAGCTTCGACATGCGCACGCTCAACCACGCCGGCATGGTGCGCGACAACACCGGCAACGCACTGTCGGGTCTCGACGTGAACACGTTCGTTGACAACCACGACACGGGCAAGGACGCGGGCCAGTGGGTCTTCAAAGACTGGCAACTGCCTTACGCCTACATCCTCTTCGCCGAAGGCCGCCCCACCGTCTTCTACCCGCACTTCTACAACGTCACGCAGCAGGCCGACGGCGGCTTCAACACGACCGCGCCCGCCTCCCTACAAGCCGACATACGCAACCTGATCAACTACCGCCGCACCTTCCTCGACGGCGACATGGTCGTCAACAGCGAGACCGGCAACCCCGACAACGGCGACGGCACGAGCACCAACGTCGCCAACGTCTACGTCGCGCGCCGCCGCGGCAACGCCGCCCTGAATAAGCCCGGCGCGATCCTCGTCCTCAACAACCACGACACCGCGACCAAGTGCCTCTACGTGGACAACGCCCCGGCCGGCTCCGGCTACACCAACTGGGCTAACTCCGTCCTGCGCGACCTGACGGGACACGAGCCGAACACGCAGGTCTTCGCCGACGGGCGCGTGCAGGTCTGCGCGCCGCCGCGCGGCTACGCCGTCTACGTGCCCACCACGAACGTCCCGCAACTCAACGTCGAACTCTCCGGCCACGTTATGCTCGCGGGCACGGGCGCGCCCATCGTCGGCGCGACCGTCGCCTTGACCGGCAGCCGGACGGCGACGACGACGACCGACACGCAAGGCAACTACTTCTTCAACGTCCCGGCGGGCGGCAACTACACCGTCACGCCCGCGAAGCAAGGCTTCAACTTCACGCCCCCGTCCTACACCGTCAACGACCCGACGACCAACCAGACCGCGCTCAACTTCTCCGCCGCGCCCGTCCCGCCCCCGTCCATGCCCGGCCAGGTGCTCATCAGCGAGTTCCGCTTGGACGGCCCCAACGGCGTCTCGGACGAGTTCGTCGAACTCTACAACAACACTGACAGCCCCGTTACCGTCGCCTCGTCGGACGGCTCCGCCGGCTGGTCGGTCGGCTTCGCCTACTTCTGCCAAATCTGCGGCCCCGACCCGGACATCCCGCCCGAAAAATTCTTCACCCTCTTCACCGTCCCCAACGGCACGGTCATCCCCGCGCGCGGCCACTTCCTGTGGACGAACAACTACACAGGCCCCTACGGCACGGGTTACAGCTTGAAGGACTACGGCGGCACGGATCGGGCCTTGGGCGACGCGAGCGGCAACTTCTTCAACGCGGTAGATTACCCGGACGACTACTTCGACGGGCTGGCGCTCTTCACCACGGCGAACCAGAACAACTGGTCGGCGGCGACGCGGCTCGACGCCGTCGGCGGCGTCTTCAACAGCGACAACACCGTGCAGCCGCTCTTCGTCGAAGGCACGGGCCTCCAGCAGTACGCCGACTACTACGCCGGCCCGAACGTGCAGTACAGTTGGGTGCGGCGGTTGGAGACGGGCACGCCGCAGGACACGAACAACAACGCCGACGACTTCGTGCTCGTCTCGAACGTCGGCTCGTTCGTCACGCGCAACGGCGTCGGCCCCACCATGCCCGCGATCTTGGGCGCGCCGGGGCCTGAGAACCTGTCGAGTCCGATCCAGCGAAACGCCACCGTCAAGCCTTCCTTGATCGAGCCGCAGCAGTCCTCGACCGCGCCGCCCAACCGCGTGCGCGACACGACGCCGAACGTCTGCGGCAACGCCAACCTCTGCGCCCAAGGGACGCTCGACATACGCCGCCGCTTCAAGAACTCGACCGGACAGCCCATCACGCGCCTGCGCTTCCGCGTCGTGGACATCACCACCTTGAACACGCCCAACCCCGGCGGCGCACAGGCCGATCTGCGCCTGCTCGACTCGTCCGACCTCCCCGTGACGACGAGCCTCGGCCAGTTGACCGTGCGCGGCACGCTCCTGGAGCAGCCGCCGACGCAAGCCTCCGGCGGCGGGCTAAACACGAGCGCCGTCATCAACCTCCCCGGCGCGATCCAGCCGAACGTCTCCGTGGACGTGCGCTTCCTCCTCGGCGTGCAGACCGGCGGCCGCTTCCGCTTCCTCGTCAACGTCGAAGCCGGCAACACCCCGCCCGGCGCGCAAAAGGGCGAGCGCACGTCGAAGCAGAAGTTGAACGACTGAAGGCAGTTTATGGCTTCTGCGTCAGGGCGACGCGGGCGGCGCGGACGATCTCTAGGGCTTCGGCGGTCGTGTCGGCGAGGGCGGTGAGGTGGCCCATCTTGCGCCCGCGGCGGGCCTCGTGCTTGCCGTAGAGGTGGAGCTTGACGTGCGGGTGGGCGCAGACCCGTCGCCAGTCCGGCTCGCCCTGCTGCCAGAGGTCGCCGAGCAGGTTGACCATCGCGGCGGCGCGCAGTTGCGCGGGCGCGCCTAAGGCCAGCCCGCAGACGGCGCGCACCTGCTGCTCGAACTGGCTCGTCACGCACGCGTCAATCGTCAGGTGGCCCGAGTTGTGCGGGCGCGGCGCGAGTTCGTTGACGAAGAGCCGGCCCGCCTTCGTCAGAAAGAACTCGACGCAGAGCACGCCGACCACGTCGAGCTGCGCGAGCAGGCTCAAGGCGATCTCTGTCGCCTCGCGGGCGACGGCGGGCGGCACGTCGGCGGGCGCGACCGACGAGTCGAGTATGTGGCGCTCGTGCCGGTTCTCGATCACGCCGTAATGCACGACCGCGCCGTCCGCCCCGCGCGCGCAGACCACAGAGACCTCGCACTCGAAATCAACGAACGCCTCCAGGATCGCCTCGCGCCCATCAAGCGCGGCGAACGCCTCGTCAACTTCATTCTCGTGTCTGAGCAGCCGTTGACCTTTGCCGTCGTAGCCGAAGCCGGCGGTCTTCAAGACGGCGGGCGTGCCGAGCGCGGCGACGGCGGCGCGCAGCTCCGCGAGCGTGCGGACGTGGCGGAAGGGCGTGACGGGGAAGCCGTGCGCGGCGAGGAAAGTCTTCTCGCGCAGGCGGTGCTGCGTCGTGTGCAAGACGTGCCCGCTCGGCCGCACGGGCACGAGTTCCGCGACCGCCGCGGCCGTCTCCGCCGGCACGTTCTCGAACTCGAAGGTCACGACCTTGACGCCGCGCGCGAACGCACGCACCGCTTCCAGGTCGTCGTAAGCGGCGGCGACTTCCACGTCCGCGACCTGCCCCGTGGGCGTGTCCGTGTCGGGCGAGAAGGTGTGGACGAGATAGCCCATGCGCCGCGCCGCCATGGCGAACATGCGGCCCAACTGCCCGCTGCCGAGCACCCCGATCTTCGCGCCGGGCAGGATGGGCAGGGCTGAGGGCTGAGGGCTGAGGGCTGAAGAAGAATGAACGACGGCTGAAGGCTGAACGCCGTGCGGCTCATTCGTCGTCGTTCCGCGCGCCGCGTTCAGCCTTTCTTTTTCGTCCCTCATCCCTCAGCCCTCAGCCCTGTTCCAGCGTCGCTTCGCGCACCTGGCGCTCTTGCTCGCGGCGGAAGGCGCGGAGGCGCTCGCGCAAGGCTTGATCCTCGTTGGCGAGGATGGCGACGGCGAGGAGCGCGGCGTTCTTCGCGCCGGCCGCGCCGACGGCGAGCGTGCCCACGGGCACGCCGCCCGGCATCTGCACGATGGAGAGCAGCGAGTCGAGACCCTTCAGGGCGCGGCTCTCGACCGGCACGCCGAGCACGGGCACGGTAGTCTGCGCCGCGACCATGCCCGGCAGGTGCGCCGCGCCGCCCGCGCCCGCGATGATCACCTTCAGGCCGCGCGCCTCGGCCTGACCGGCGAACTCCGCCATCAGCCCCGGCGTCCTGTGCGCCGACACCACACGGCACTCGTGCGCCACGCCGAACTGCCGCAAGACCTCCGCCGCCGCCCGCATCGTCTCCCAGTCCGACGTGCTCCCCATGATCACGGCGACGAGCGGCGCGGCGGCTTGTTGCGTGGGCTGTTCCCCCATCTCAGGCCGCCTCGCGCTTGAAGTGGAAGTGTAGACGCATGAGCTGCGTCTGGTCGGTGATGTCGGCCTGCGCGTAGACCGCGCCAGACTCGTCCACGAACTCGACGATGAAGCCGGCCGGGTGCGCGTCAGTCCCATCGAACACGTGAACCACCGTGCCCACATCGCCGCGCCGCAGCCCCTGCGCCGGGATATCAACCAGCAGCGCAATCACGTCGTGCTCTTTGAATGCACTCATCTCTTTGCACCTTCAGCTTACAAGACGTAGCAACTGGTCAGCCGCGGGAAGTCTGTGCCGTACTCGATGATCCAGGCCGTGCGCAGCGTGGCGCTACGTCCTTCATGCGTGAGAGTGAAATCGAGCACGTACTTCTGCCCGAAGGGCGATGGTGGGCCGGCCACAGCCGCCCCGGCTAATGCCGCTTGCAGCACTTGCGCGCGCAACCACTCTGCATCATCCAGCGTTAGCCCTAACGCCGAGCGGAAGACCCGCGCCTTATGTTTGCCGACATCATGCGCCGGATTCAAACTGTAATCGCGCAACTTGGCAATGTCCACAACGGCAAGTTCTGCGTTGGGTAGCTTAGGCACAGTCTTGTCACAAATACTTCGTGCGGAGCACTTGGACGTGGTGGCGCTCGTGGCCGGCGATGATGTAGGCCATGGCGCGGACGGTGGCTTCGTTGTTGTTGGCGACGCCGCGGCGCGGCCAGGCCGCGTCGTCGAGACCGCGGAAGAGGAGCAGGGTCGTGCGGCGCACCTGGGCGAACTCGGCGGCGAGGTCGGCGAGCGCGCGGTCGCTGAAATTCGCGAGGCGCATGTAGTCGTCCTGATCGAAGCCGGGGAGCGGGGTGCGGTCGCCGCGGGCGAAGCAGAGGACGCGGTAGTTGAAGACGCGCTCGGAGTCGATCATGTGGCCGAAGACCTCTTTGACGCTCCACTTCTCCGGCGCGTAGCGGTGGTCGCCCCACGCCGGGTCGGCGCGCTCGACGAGGGCCAGCGTGTCGTCGATCTGCCGGCTCAGGGTGTCGAGTACGTCGCCGTCGGGGACGAGCGAGACGTAGCCCTCGAAGTAGGGCGGGTATTCGGTGCGGTCGGGTCTGGCGGTTAGCTGTGCGGACATATCAACACGGCGCGCGGGGCGACTGTCTGTTGCGCGCCGCGCGCCGAAACTGTTCGCCCCGGCGCGCGGCGCGCGGCTCTTAAACCGAGTAGGCCGGCTGGCCGTCGAAGGTGCAGAGGTTTTCGGTCTTGATGAAGTCGAGACCGGCGTCGGAGAGGCGCGCGAGCAGCGCGGCGATCTGGCTGTGCGCGACCGCGTCGCCGCCCGCCGTGAAGCGGCAGCGCCAGTGGTCGGAGCAGAAGGTTTCGGGCAGACCTTCGGGCCAGACCTTGATGCCGCGGTTGTGGATCACGTCGAGCCGCAGGTCTTCGGTCAACCCTTGCAGCCGCGCCGCCAACTCGTCGGGCGTCCCCTCCGTCCAGTCTAAAAACACGTCCACGCCGACCGTCTCTTTGCGCACGGGCGCGGCCGTGTCGGCCGCGGCCGCCGGCAACTCGCCGCCGCCCGCGTTGTACTTCACGGGCTTGAGCGTTTCGGGCAGTTGGCCGAGGCGCGCGACCACGGCCTGCGCGAACTCGCGCGTGCCGACCCGCTGCCGGCTCACGCCCTCCTTGTAGATGTCGTAGGTGTGGACGCCGTCCTCGACCGTGCGCAGCCAGGCGTTGTGGACGCGCTCGGCCACGTCCGCCTGATCGATGTGGACGAGCATCATGACCGCGCCGAGGAGCAGGCCCGAAGGGTTCGCCAAGTTCTGCCCGGCGCGGCGCGGCGCGGAGCCGTGGATGGCCTCGAACATGGCCGCAATCGTGCCGATGTTAGCTGAACCTGCTAAGCCGACCGAGCCGGCGATCTGCGCGGCCACGTCCGAGAGGATGTCGCCGTAGAGGTTCGGCATGACAATCACGTCGAAGGCTTCGGGCGTGTCGGCGAGTTTGGCCGCGCCGATGTCCACGATCCAGTGCTCCTGCTCGATGTCGGAATACTGCGCGCCGATCTCGTCGAAGACCTTGTGGAACAACCCGTCGGTCAGCTTCATGATGTTGTCTTTGGTGAAGCAGGTGACCTTCTTGCGGTTGTTGCGGCGCGCGTACTCGAAGGCGTAGCGCACGATCTTCTCGGAGCCGGGGCGCGAGATGAGCTTCAGGCACTGGACGACCTGCGCGGTCTGCCGGTGCTCGATGCCGGCGTAGGTGTCCTCCTCGTTCTCGCGCACGATGACCACGTCCATGCCCGGATGTTTCGTCTTGACGAACGGGTCGTAGGCGACGCAGGGGCGGACGTTGGCGTAGAGGCCGAGCGTCTTGCGCACGGTCACGTTCAGGCTCTTGAAGCCGCCGCCCTGCGGCGTCGTGATCGGCGCTTTCAGAAAGACCTTGTTGCGGCGCAGGGAATCCCAGGCGGACGGCTCGATGCCGGCGCTGACGCCGCGCAGGTAAACCTGCTCGCCGATCTCTATGGTCTCGATCTCCAGCGCCGCACCCGCCTCCTTGATGATGTGCAGCGTCGCCTCCATGATTTCCGGGCCGATGCCGTCGCCGTGCGCGACGGTGATAGGAACGGTGCGGGCCATCGTCTTATTCGATACCCTCCTTGGGAATTGTGCTCGACGAAAGAGGCGCTAGCTTACTACGACACGCCCGCCCGCGGAAAGCGCCGGCCCTTTGCTGGGAAGCGCGGGCCGCGGTGTTAGACTCGGCGCATGGTGAAGGCAAAAGGGGCGCGCGGCGCGCTGTTGCAGTTTGCACGGACGGCCGAACGGGTGGCGGCGACGGCGAAGAAGTTGGAGAAGGCGGCGCTGTTGGGCGCGTACTTCGACGGGCTGGCGGACGACGATCTGGTGCGGGCGGCGCGTTACTTCGCGGGGCAGCAGTTCGCGCAGAGCGACATGCGGACGACGCAGGTGGGCGGCGCGCTCTTGCGCGAGGCGCTCTCGGAGGTGACCGGCTTCGACGCCGAGAACCTGCGCCCGCGCTACGTGCGCCTCGGCGATTCGGGCGAGGTGGCGGCGGAGGTCATCGGCGAGGCGGGGCGCGACGCGGTCGTCCCGCCGACCTTCACGCTCGCCGAGACGGAGGCGCTGATCGAAACGTTGAGCGCGACGCGCGGGACGAAGAACAAGCGGGCCGTGCTGGTCGCGGCGTTGCGGCGCGCGACCACGCTCGAAGCGAAGTACCTGGTCAAGCTGTTGGTCGGCGACCTGCGCATCGGGTTGAAGGAGGGGCTGGTCGAAGACGCCATCGCGCGCGCGTTCGGGCGGCCGCTGGCGGCGGTGGCGCAGGTCAACATGTTGACGGGCGACGTGGGCGAGACGGCTTTGCGCGCGCGGCGCGACGAGCTGAGCGGCGTCCGAATGCGCCTGTTCCACCCGCTCAAATTCATGCTCGCCACGGCCGCCGCCGACCTTCAGGACGTGGCGCGCACGATGCCCGCGTGGTTCTACACGGAGGACAAGTTCGACGGCATACGCGCGCAGGCGCACGTGCAGGGCGAGCGCGTCGCGCTCTACTCGCGCACGCTCGACGAGATCACGCACCGCTTCCCCGAACTCGGCGCGCCGCTCCGAGCGTTACCCACCGACGCGATCTTAGACGGCGAACTCGTGCCCGCGCGCGGCGCGACGATCCTGCCGTTCCTCGAACTGCAAAAGCGGCTGGGGCGCAAGACCGTCGGCGCGGAGTTGCTTGCGAGCACGCCCGTCGTCTTCGTCGCCTACGATCTGCTCTACGCGGCGGGGCGCGTGCTCGTGGACGAGCCGCTCGAAGCGCGGCGCGCGCGGCTCGAAGAGTTGATTGCGCCAGACCCGGCCGCGGCCGTACGTCTGTCCGCGGCCAAGCGCGTGGCGGACGTGAGTCTGCTCGACGCGGAGTTCGACGCGGCGCGGGCGCGCGGCAACGAGGGGCTGATGCTGAAAGACCCGCGCTCGGCCTACAAGCCGGGCAAGCGCGGGCGCGAGTGGCTGAAGCTGAAGCGCGCGCTGGCCTCTCTCGACGTGGTCGTGACGGCGGTCGAGGTCGGGCACGGCAAGCGCCGCCACCTGCTGTCTGATTACACGTTCGCCGTGCGGCGCTCGGCGGACGACCCGGAGTTGCTGAACGTCGGCAAGGCTTATTCGGGTCTGACCGACGCGGAGTTGGCGGAGCTGACCGAGTGGTTCCGCGCGCACACGTAGCAGGAGTACGCGCACGGGCGCGTGCGCGTGGTCGAGCCGAAGATCGTGTTGGAGGTGACGTTCGACCGCGTGCAGGCATCGCCGCGGCACAAGGGCGGCTACGCCTTGCGCTTCCCGCGCATCCTGCGGCTGCGACCGGACAAGACGGCGGACGAGATCGACACCATCGAAGCGGTCGCGCGGCTGGCCGAGGCGGGCGACGAGAGCGGGTGAGGTGCGCGGTTGAGGGTAACGGGAGGTAGGGTTAACACAGGGGGCACAGAGTTAGCACAGAGGACACAGTTAAGAATTCTGTGTCCTCTGTGTGACCTCTGTGTACTCTGTGTTGAATTGATCTCGGCAATCACTCAACCACCGAACACAACGCGCGCTCAGTGGTCGTGGTCGTTGATGACATCGAAGAGGCGCGCGCGGGCGCGCTTCGCGTCTTTGGCGCGCGGCTTGAAGTCTTCGTCGTCATCGTCGCGCCCGCGGTGTTTGCGTTCCTTCTTCTTGTCCTTGCGTTCGCGTTTGTCGTCGTCGTCACGCGCGTCGCCGAAGAGCGCGAGCACTTGCGCGGCGTCGGGCGTGGCGTCGGCGACGGGCGGGCGCTCGGGCTGGCGCGCGCGTCGCGGCGTGGTCTCGACACGCGCGGCGCGCGGGCGTGCGTCCAAGTCGTCGCGCGCGGGCTGCGACGCGGGCGCAACAGCATCGGGCGTCGGCGCGGGCTGGATGGTCACCGACTCCTGCGCGGGCTGACGCTGGCGCACAAGCCCGGTCATGCCGCCGACCACGCCGGCCGCGAGCGATGCTACGACGAGCGCGACGGGCCAGGAGCGGCGTAAGGTCGCACCGCGCAGGCGCGGCCAAAGCCCGGCGCTGTGCGCGCGCACTTCGGCGAGGGGTACGACGGGTTGGGCCGTGTCGGTCTCGGCTGCATCGAAACGGGGCGCGGCGGGTGTCTGCTCCAAGTCGTTCTGCGGCGTCATGTTCGCTCTCACGGGTCAGTTCGCGCCGCCGCGGCGGCCGCGAAACGTTACGCCGGGGGCGGCTCTATGGTTGAGAGTCGCAAACGCCGGGCCGCAAGACGCGACGGGCGACGCGGCGAGCGAAAACGTTCTCACAACGAAACAGCCCCGCGCCGAAACATTCCCGCGCGGCGCGCGTACATCAGTGCGCGTCGCGCTCTCCGGCGGCGGCGCGTCACAGCAACCGCCTGCAACGTCCTGCGCTTAACCCGTCCGAAGTCAGCAGAGGTGTCTTGAGATGAAGATCAAACGTTCCCCGGCGCGCGCCGCCGCCGCACTCTTCGTCGCGCTCGGTCTGGCCGCGCTCGCGCCGCTGCGCCTGCCCGCGCAGACCGCGGCCGCGCAGCAGCGCGGGCGCGTCGTCGCCCTCGCCTACATGGACACGAGCGCCAAGCCGTGTCAGGATTTCTACCAGTACGCCACCGGCGCGTGGCTCGCCAACAACCCCGTCCCGCCGGATCGCTCTTCGTGGGGCGCGGGCAGCGAACTCTACGAGAAGAATCAAGTCGTCCTGCACGAACTGCTCGACGCGGCCGCCAGGGACAAGAGCGCGCCCGCCGGCAGCAACGCACGCAAGGTCGGCGACTTCTACCGGCTCGGCATGGACGAGGCCAAGATCGAGGCCGAGGGCGCGAAGCCGCTCGCCGCCGAGTTCGCGCGCATCGCCGCCGTCAAAGACGCGGCCGCGCTGCAAGCCGAGTTGGCGCACCTGCACCGCATGAACATCAACCCCGCGTTCTCGCCCGGTGCGTACCAGGACTTCAAGGACAGCACGCGCACCATCGCCTGGCTCTACCAGGACGGCTTGGGCCTGCCCGACCGCGACTACTACTTCCGCGACGACGAGCGCTCGAAGACCTTGCGCACCGCATACGTCGCACACGTGCAGAAGATGTTCGAGTTGTTGGGCGACAAGCCGGAGCAGGCCGCGGCCGAGGCGCGCACCGTCATGGCCTTCGAGACGCGGCTCGCCAACGTCTCGATGAACGCCGTCGAGCAGCGCGACTCCGAGGCGATCTACCACAAGCTCGATCTGGCCGCGCTCGACAAGCTCGCGCCGAACGTCAGTTGGGCGCGCTACTTCGCGGCGCTCGGCCTCAACAGTCCGGGCGACATCAACGT
The DNA here is from genome assembly GCA_036389395.1 of Pyrinomonadaceae bacterium. Classification (GTDB taxonomy): domain Bacteria; phylum Acidobacteriota; class Blastocatellia; order Pyrinomonadales; family Pyrinomonadaceae; genus QHXQ01. The sequence continues at coordinate 75,457 of DASVPY010000085.1, read as the reverse complement.
CGGGCAGCCGAAGCTGCTGGCGGAAGTCAGCGCGATGCTGACCGCCGTGCCGCTCGCCGACTGGCAGACCTACCTGCGCTGGCAACTCGCGCACGCGACCGCGCCCTACCTGAGCGGCGCTTTCGTCAACGAGAATTTCAACTTCTACGGGCGCGCGCTCGGCGGGCAGAAAGAGTTGCGCCCGCGCTGGAAGCGCGTGCTCGGCGCGACCGACGATCTGCTCGGCGAGGCCTTGGGCCAACTCTACGTCGCCAAGGCGTTCGGCCCCGAAGCGAAGGCGCGCGCGCAGGAGATGGTCGCCAACCTGAAGGCGGCCTTGCGCGACCGCATCGCGGCGCTCGACTGGATCGGCGACGACACGCGCAAGCAGGCCCTACGCAAACTCGACGCCATCGCCGTCAAGGTCGGCTACCCGGACAAGTGGCGCGACTACACGGCCTACAAGGTTGACCGCCCGTCCTACGTCGAGAACGTCCTCGAAGGCCGCGCCTTCGAGTTCCAGCGCAACCTGAACAAGATCGGCCGGCCCGTGGATCGCACCGAGTGGGGCATCACGACGCCGACCGTGGACGCTTACTACAACCCGAACTTCAACGAGATCGTCTTCCCGGCCGGCATCCTGCAAGCGCCGCTCTTCGACCCCAACGCGGACGACGCCGTCAACTACGGCGGCATCGGCACGGTCATCGGCCACGAGCTGACGCACGGCTTCGACGACGAGGGGCACAAGTTCGACGCCGACGGCAACCTGAAGGGCTGGTGGACTGACGCCGACGAGAAGAACTACGCGGCGCGCGCAGCCATCGTCGAGGCGCAGTACGGCGAGTACGTGGGCGTCGAAGACCTGCACCTGAACGGCAAGCTGACGCTGGGCGAGAACATCGCCGACATCGGCGGCACGCGCATCGCGTTCTACGCCTTGCAAAAGGCGCTCGCCAAGGGCCCGCGCCCCGAAGCGATTGACGGCTTCACGCCGGAGCAGCGCTTCTTCATCGCCTACGCGCAGGACTGGCGGCGCAACACGCGCCCCGAACAACTGCGCCTCATGCTCCAGACCGACCCGCACTCGCCGCCGCGCTACCGCGTCCTCGGCGTCGTCGCCAACATGCCGGAGTTCGCGCAGGCCTTCAACTGCCAGGCCGGCGACCCGCTCGTCCGCCCCGCCAACACGCAGGCGCACATCTGGTAGCGGCGGCGTTAAGTCCCATCGGCCGTTGCCCGTGACGGCCGGCCGGTTCGACACAGAGGGCACAGAGGTCACACAGAGTCACAGTTCTTTACTGTGGCCTCTGTGATAACTCTGTGCCCTCTGTGTTAACCCGGCCGCACGCGATACTCAACCACCGACCACACTAAGGCCGCGGCTTCAGCCGGTAGAGCAGGTACGGGCCGACGCGCTCGCCGTCGTCGTGCTCGTACCAGCGGTCGAGGTGTTTGAAGTCGAAGGGCTGCGCGGCGGCGACGACGAGGTAGGCGAGCGTCGGACGGGCGGCGCGCGCGCGGTCGAAGCCGGCGACGTACGCGGCGTAGTTGCGCGCCTCGGCGTCGATCTCCGCGCGCGTGACCGGGCGGTACTCGGCCGTCAGCCGCGGGTTGGCGCGCTCCCAGCCGAAGATGGCGTAGTGGACGAAGCCGCCCTCCTGGTAGTTGCGCACGAAGTCCTCGGCGTCCACGCCCTGGTAGTAGAGGTACTGGAAGAAGCGCTCCTTGTTCTCCGCCACCGTCACGTCGGAGAAGACGAACATGTGCGGGGCCCAGAGCACCGCCTGCGGCGCGACCGTCGGCAGGTTGTCGGCGCGCGCCAGGTCGGGCGCGAAGACGACGGCATGGGCGTCGGTCTGCACGCCCGCCTTGTCGTCGTAGCCCTTCAGCGCCAGCTCGCGCAGGCGCAGCGCGACCGCGCGCGCCTCGTCGCGCGCGACGTTGACGGCGGCGAAGCGCCGCGTCGTGATCCACGTCTCGCCCGCGCCCCATAACATCGCCGCCGCGCCGACGACGAGCGCCCAACGCGCGGGCACGAGGCTGCGCGCGTCGCGCCCGCGCCAGAGCAGCACGCACGTCAGCGCGGCGGCGACGAGCGTCGTGTAGCTGGCGACGAACTGCTCGTAGTGCATCGGCTGGAGCGAGCGCCCCGTCAAGACCTGCTGGTTGAAGAGGACGAAGGGCAGCACGGCGAACGCGACGGCGCAGAGCACCGCGGGCGCGCGCCAAGCAATGCGCCCGCGCCACAACCCGACGCCGAGCGCCGCGCAGACGACGAGCGCCTCCAACTCAATCGCGCGCCAGAGGTCGGGCGCGTGCGTGCGCACGAGCGCCTGCACAGTGTCCATCGTCTGCGCGCGCCGCGCGAGCAGTAGCGCGTAAGGCGCGAGCGCCCCGGCCGCGAGCGCGACGATCACGCCGCACGCCGCCAGCCCCGCGCGCCAGCCCGCGGGTCGCGCCAAGAGCCACAGCAACACCATGCAAGCGAGCCACGCGGCGGCCGCCGTCCAGAGGTAGAAGTAGCCGTAGAGCGTGACGGCGAAGCACGCGCCCGCGCCGAGCGCGGCGAGCAGCCGGCGGCGGCGCGGCGCGCCGGTCAGCGCCAGCCACGCGAGCGGGAAGAAGAGCATGAAGAAGGGGAACGCCGCGCCCGGCAGGTAGCGGCGCAGGAACGGCAGGTAGACGTAAGCCGTCAACTGCCCCAGCAGCGCGCGCACGACGCCGTTACCAGACATCAGTATGCCGAGGCAGAGGACGAAGGGCACGCCCGCCGCGGCCGCGCGTTCGTCTTCGGTCACGAGCCGCAGCAGCCAGTAGAGCGCGAGCGCGGTCGAGAAGGCGACGAGCGGCGCGAGCAGGATGAACGCGGTCGCAGTCGAGAGACCCAGCGCGCGCGCCGGCAGCGCGACCATGTAGGCGGGGACGAACTGGATGGAGAAGAGTGATTCGGGGAGCGGCGCGGCGGTCGTCGCGTCCGCGCCCGTGTAGGGGTCGCACAGGCGCGGGCGGCCGGCGATGAGCGCGTTGACGTAGGCGACGTAGGCCGGCTCGTCCGTGTAGAAGAAGGCGTGCGTGCCCTGCCACGCGCGCCCGCGCTGCGCCCACAGGTAAACTTGCGGCCACAACGCCAGCAGCGTCAGCCCCAGCGCCGCGAGCGCGCCCCAGCGCCAGCGCATTCGTCTCTCGCCCATCCGCCCCCTCAGTCTTCTCACGCGGCTCGAAAAACGTGGGGCGCGATTATAACCCGGCGGCGCGTGAACGACCCCCGCGCATGACGGTGGTGGTGGTTCAGTGTGAGTTTGAGCGAATGGCGAGGCCGGGTTTAACACAGAGTACACAGAGGTCACACAGAGGACACAGAGTTTTTACTGTGCCCTCTGTGCTAACTCTGTGTCCTCTGTGTGAGACTGGCCTTGCGTCAACTCTCAACGCAAAATGAACCACTACCACAACGACAGACGGGGCCGCCGTTTCGGTTGACAAGCAAAGGGGCGCGGGCGAAGATGCGCGGGCCCACGGAACCGACCATGACCACCGCAGCCCCCGAAGCCGCCCCCGAACTCGCGCTCGCGCGCGCGTCGTCTCGGCCCGCCGTCGTCTCGGCGTGCCTGTTGATGCTGGTCGCGCTCGTTGACTCGCAGGTGTTGGGCGCGCTGACGCCGCAGGTGGCCGCGGGGTTGCGCAGCGCGCCGGAGCGCGTGGCGGCGAGCGTGACGATCTACGCGGTGGCGGCCGCGACGGTGGCGCTGCTGTTGGGGCGTTACGCGCGGCGCGCGGAGCCGGCCCGCTGGCTGCCGCGCGCGGGGCTGTTGTTCGTGGTGGCGAACGCGGCGGCCGCGTTCGCGCCGCGGCTCGCGGTCTTCTGGGCGGCGCGCGCGCTGGCGGGGTTCGCGGGGGGCTTGGTGTCGGCGCTGGCGATTGCGGCGCTGGCGAACGCGTCGAGCTACGAGCGGCGCGGGCGGCAGATGAGCGGCGTGGCGATCAGCTACTTCCTCGCGCCCGTGCTGGGCGTGCCGGCGGGCACTTGGCTCGCGGGGCGCTTCGGCTGGCGCGTCGTCTTCGGCGCGACGGCCGTGCTCGTCGGCCTGGCCGGTCTGCTCGTCCGCCAGTTCCCGCTGCGCGGCGCGATAGCAACAGCAGACGCGAACACCGCGGACGAAGCGACGCGGACTGAAAGCGTAACTGCGGCGCACGACTCGCGCGCGGGGCTGTGGCGTCTGGCCTGGCGTTCGGGGGCGACGCGGCGCGGCATCGTGAGTGCGTTCTTCGTCTCCGGCGGGCTGGTGGGTTTGACGACCTACCTGGGCGCGTGGCTGGCGGACGCGTTTCACGAAGGGCCGCGCGAGGTCGGCGCGATCTACGCGGTGGCGGGTTTGGGCGCGGTGGTGGGCGGCGCGGCGGGCGGGGCGCTCGCGGATCGTTACGGCAAGCGGCGCGTGGCGGTGGCGAGCAGCGTGGCGATGGCCGCGTTGCTGTTGGTGCTGCCGACGTTCAACCACGGCGCGGCGCTGTGGACGATCATCGGCTTGACGGCGTTCGCCGCCGCGTTGCGCATCGCGCCGCTGCAAGCCTTGATCACGGAACTGGTCGCGCCGTCGGAGCGCGCGACTTACGTGGCGCTGCGCAACGGGATGTCGCAGCTCGGCATCGCGGTCGCGGTCGCGGTCGGCGCGCGCCTGTACCCGCGCATGGGGCTGATGGGCGTCGCGCTGTGGTGCGCCGTGCTGACGTTGGGCGCGTGGCTCGCGCTGCGCGCCTTGCGCGAGCCGGGGCTTGATGAGAGTGTCGCTGTGGGGCACGCCGCGGACGTTGGGACTAAGAGCGCGGCCGCCGGCGCGGCGCGTGGCCGGCGGCGGCGCGTCGTGCGTAAGCTGGCTTACGCGGTCGTCGTGCTGGTCGTCGTGCTCGTCGTAGGGTTCCCGTGGCTGTTGAGTTTCGCGGTGACGAAGGCGGGCACGCGACCGGACGAGCGGCGGCGCACGGACACGCCCGCGGTGGCCGGCGTCCCTTACGAGGACGTGACGTTCGACACGGCGGACGGCAACCGCCTGTCGGGCTGGTATCTGCCGGCGCGCACGCACGCGGTCAACGTCGTGATGACGCACGGGCTGTTCCGCTCGCGCTACGAGTTGTTGGAGCGCGGCGTTGAGTTGTGGCGCGCGGGCTACGGCGTCCTGCTCTACGACCTGCGGCGGCACGGGCGCAGCACGGGCGAGTTCTCGACCGTGGGCTACGACGAGCGGCGCGACGTGGCGGCGGCCGTCGGGTTCGTGCGCGCGCGCGCGCCGGGGCAGAAGATCGTGCTCATGGGCGTCTCGATGGGCGCGGCGGCGACGCTGCTGGCGGCGGCCGAAGAGCAACCTGCGGCGGACATCGTGGGCGTCGTCGCGGAGTCGAGTTTCCTGTCGCTCGCCGACACGGTGCGGCAGCACGTCGCGCTGTTCATCACGCCGCGCACGGGCCTCCCCGTCGCGCCGCTCAGCTTCGCGCTGACGCACCTGACGGCGTGGCGGATGAACTTCCGCGCGGCGGATTTTGACGTGGCGCGGGCGGTGCGGCGCGTGCGCCAGCCGGTGCTCTTCATCGGCGGCGGGCGCGACGTGCGGATGCCGAACGAGACGGTGCTCGCGCCGCTCTACGCCGCCGCGCCGAACCCGCAGAAGCGCCAGTTGATCATCCCCGACGCGCCGCACGGGCGCGCGTTCGACACAGACCCGGCGCAGTACATGGCGGCGGTGCTACAGTTCATCAGCGCGGTCGAAGCGTCGGGGCCGTGAGGCGTGTCTCCCTGCGCGTTCCTTTAAGGGCGCGGAGGGCGGATGAAACCGGGCGCGGCGTGTACGCGTATCAAGGAGCGTCCCGGTCAAGACGGAAGGCAGTTCACAGCTTAATTTACCGAAGAGAGGGAACGAGCGTTATGACAAACCGAATCCGTTTACTGTGTGCCGGCCTCCTCCTCCTCGTCGCCGCCGCCGCGGCGTTCGCGCAGGACGGCCAGATGCAAGACATGGGCGGCGGCCAGCGCGTGGACAAGCGCCGCCTGACCACCATCCAGACCGCCGCCGCCGACGCCGGCAAGACGAAGAACGCCGTCGAGGTGCGCTACCTGAACCTGCCCTGGGGCGAGGCCACGTTCGGCTACATCGAGACCGGCTCAGACCCGCGCAACCAGGGCTACTACGCCGGCCGCACCTGGCCCATCGCACACTTGAAGCTGGCCGCGCCCGCCACCTTCGAGGGGCACAAGCTCGCGCCCGGCGACTACGTCATCGTCATCACGCCCGCCAACGCCAAAGAGAACAAAGGCATGATGCTCGGCGTCGCCGCGTTCACGCCCGGCGAAGAGGGCACGTTCCTCAAAGCCGGCAACGTCTTCGTGGACACGCCGAAGGACGCCAAGCTCATCGCCGAGAAGCCGATCAAGTTCGCCAAGGGCGCGCCCGTGGTCGATCACCTCGTCATCGAGACGGCGCAGGAGGGGCGCGACGTGGCGCTCAAGTTCCACTACGGCGACCGCACGCTGGTCGAGAAGCTGCGCGTCGGTTAGACGGGGCACGCGGCGCGCCGTGCGCCAGGGAGGGACAGAGTTGATGGACGAGAAGAACAGGAACGACGGCGCGGCGGTCGCGGCGGTGGACGCGGCCGCGGCGGCCGAGCACGTCTCGACCGAGGCGGTCATCCCCGTCGCGACGGACGAGCCGACCAACTCCTACTCGATGTTAGAGCCGCGCATGAAGCAGGTCTACGGCGCGTACTACAAAGAGCTATACTACACGCCGGAGCGGCGCGTGCTCGACCCGAAGGTGCAGGAGCTGATCTCGCTCGCGGCCTCGCTCGTCGCCAAGTGCGAGGGCTGCATTGACGGGCACATGAAGAAGGCGCTCGCGCTCGGCGCGACGAAAGAGGAGATCAGCGAGACGATCTGCATCGCCGCCGCCATCAACGCCGCCGCCATGATCGACCTGAGCGACCAGACGGCGGCCCGGCTCGGCCTCAACCACTTCCCCACGGCGCGGAAGCAGCAAGCTTGAGGGACGCAGGCGTGCAGACGAACGAAGGTGTGGGCGCGCGCGCGGGCGCGCGTCGGGGGTTGCCGCTACTTGTGCTGTGCGCTGCTTCGGCGTGCGCGCTGGCGCTCGCGGCGGCCGCGGCGGCGGCGTCCTGGCAAGGACACGCCGCCGCCGCGCAACAAGCACGAGCCGCGCAACAAGCACAAGCGGCGCAGCCGCCGCAAGCCGGCGCGCAGCAGCCGCAATCCAGCGCGCGGCCGGCGCAAGACCCGAACCAGTTATCGGCGCAAGGGCCGACGCCCGCGGCCGCCGGGCGCGTCGTCTACGGCGAGTTCCAGTCGGCGAGTCTGGGGCGCGCGGTGCGCTACGCCGTCTCGCTCCCGGCCGGCTACGACGAGCGACCGAAGCAGCGTTACCCGCTCGTCCTCTTCCTGCACGGGCTGAACAACAGCGAGCGCGACTGGGAAGGGCAGGGCATCGAGGCGAAGCTCGCCGCCCTGCGCGCCGCGGGCCGCGTCGGCGACTTCATCGTCGCCGTGCCCTTCGGCGCGAACAGTTTCTACCTCAACAGCAAGGACGGCGTGCGCTACGAGGACGCCATCGTCAAAGACTTCCTGCCGTTCATAGAGGCGCAGTACCGGACGACGGGCGACGCGCGCCACCGCCTGATCGCGGGTCTCTCGATGGGCGGCAGCGGCGCGCTCCTGATCGCCTTCAAGCACCCGGAGTTGTTCGCGGGCGTCGCCACCAACAGCGCGGCCCTGTTCAGCGAACTGCCGCAGCGCCCCGCGCCCGAAGACCGCCGCGGCGGCTACTACTACGCGCTCGCCCTCAAGCTCTTCGGCGACCCGCCCGACGCCGCCCACTTCCAGGCCAACAACCCGCTCAACCTGGCCAAGACCAACGCCGACAAGATCAAACGCCTGCGCATCTACTTCGACGTGGGCGAGCAGGATCGCTACGGCTTCGACGCGGGCAACCGCCAACTGGATCAGGTCTTGACGGCCACGGGCGTCAAGCACGAGTTCCACCTCGTCCCCGGCGGGCACGGTTGGACATTTCTGGCCGAACGCGCCGAGCCGGCCTTCGAGTTCGTCTGGCAGACGATCCGCTAGCTGCGGTGACTGCCGGGCGTCTTTACCGAGCGGCCGGTTTCACACAGAGTACACAGAGTAGGCACAGAGTTCACGGAGTTCTTACTGTGCCCTCTGTGTCTCCTCTGTGTACTCTGTGTTGAACCGGCCACACGCCACACGCAACGACAGACTGCATTAAGCCCCACGCCCTTCTTCCGCCCCGCGCGCTTTGCGGTTAAAGTCATTCGCGCAATCATGCGGCGCGACATTCTCTCGAAGATCGAAGGCGAAGAGTTCGACGCGATCATCGTCGGCGCAGGCGTCAACGGCGCAGGCATCGCGCGCGACGCGGCGCTACGCGGCTTGCGCGTGCTGCTGCTCGACAAGACGGACGTGGCGGGCGGCACGTCCGCCTGGGCAACGCGGCTCATCCACGGCGGGCTGCGTTACCTGGAGCACGGCGAGCTGGGGCTGGTGCGCGAGTCTCTGCGCGAGCGCGAGCGGCTGCTCCGGCTCGCGCCGCACCTCGTCAAGCCGCTGCCGCTGCTCATCCCGCTCTATTCGGACGCCGCGCGCGCGCCGCGCACCGTCCGCGCCGGGCTGCTCGCCTACGACCTACTCGCCTTCGACCGCTCGACGCCCGCGCACCGCGCGCTCGCCCCCGCCGCCGCGCTCGAACTCGCGCCCGCGCTCGCCGCTGAGCACTTGCGCGGCGCAGCGCTCTACTACGACGCGCAGGTCGAGTACGCCGAGCGGCTCTGCGTCGAGAACGCGCTCGACGCGGCGGCGCACGGCGCGCGCGTCGTCACGCACGCGCGCGTGACGCGCGTGTCGGCTCGTGAAGGCCGCGTCTCCGGCGTCGAGTTCGCGGACGAGTTGGCGGGCGGCACGCGGCGCGCGCGCGCGCCCGTCGTCGTCAACGCCGCCGGGCCTTGGGTGGATGAGGTCGCGGGCCTCGCGGGCGACACCTGGCCGCGCATGATCGGCGGCACGAAGGGCAGCCACATCGTCGTCGCGCCGTTCGCCGCCGCCCCGCGCGTCGCGCTCTACGCCGAGGCGCGCGCCGACGCACGCCCCTTCTTCATCATCCCCTGGAACGACCTCTACCTGATCGGCACGACCGACACGCGCTTCAGCGGCGCGCTCGATCACGTCACGGCCGACGCCGCCGAACTCGACTACCTGCTCGCCGAGACGAACCGCGTGCTGCCGGCCGCGCGCCTGACGCGCGCCGACGTGCTCTACGCCTACGCGGGCGTGCGCCCGCTCGCCTACGAGTCGGCGGGCGCGCCCGCCGGCATCACGCGCCGCCACTTCATACGCGATCACGCGCCGCGCCTCGCCGGCTTCGCCTCGGTCGTCGGCGGCAAGCTGACGACTTATCGAGAGCTGGCCGAGCAGGCCGTCAACTTCGTCTACCGCAAGCTCGGCCGCCGCGCGCCCGCGTGCGCGACGAGGCGGACGCCGCTGCCCGGCGCGGCGTGCGCCGACTTCCGTGCGTTCGCCGCGCGCTTCGCGGCCGAGAGTCCGCTCGGCGAAAAGGTGAGCGCGCGCCTGTTGCGCGTCTACGGCACGCGAGCCGCCGAGGTCTTGCGGCTCGCGCAAGGCGACGCGGAGTTGGCGCACGTCTTCAGTCCCGACAGCGGCGCTATCGGGGCGGAGGTCGTACACGCATTTCGCAGTGAGTTAGCCGAGACGCTCGCCGACTGCCTCTTGCGCCGCACGATGGTCGGCTTAAACCGCGCGCTCGGACTCGACGCGGTCGAGCGCGCCGCCGCGCTCGCGCAAGCGCACCTCGGCTGGACGGACGCGCGCGCGCAAGACGAAGTACACGCCTACCGTCGTTACGTCGCACGCTTCCGACCGCCCCGCGCCGGCTAGCAGCAATGGCCCCGAAGCCGGCGCGTCAAGTGGCTCTTTCAGCGGCCGCGCGCACGACTTAAAATGATCCTTTGCGTACCTTTGCGGCTCGTCTTCGCGGCCTTTGCGGTTAAGTCTTAAAAACTTTAACCGCAAAGGCCGCTAAGAAGGCCGCAAAGGTACGCAAAGGGCAGGAGGTTGTCAGAGGTGAATGAGGTGTGGCGGCGCGGGCCGTTCGAGATCAGCACGGAGCGGGCGCGTTTGGACGTGGCGGCGATTCACGATTACCTGAGCGGGCACTCGTACTGGGCGCGCGGGCGCAGCCGCGCCGTGGTCGAACGCTCAATCGCGCACTCGCTGCCGTTCGGCGTCTACTACGAAGAACGCCAGGTCGGGTTCGCGCGCGTCGTCACGGACTACGCGACCTTCGCCTGGCTCGCCGACGTGTTCGTGCTCGAAGAGTTTCGCGGGCGCGGCTTGTCGAAGTGGCTGCTGGAAGTCGTCTGCGCGCACCCAGAGCTGCAAGGTCTGCGCCGCTGGCTGCTGGCGACGAAGGACGCGCACGGGCTGTACCGGCGCTACGGGTTCACGCCGCTGGCCGACCCGGAGCTTTGGATGGAGCGGTTCGAGCCGCAGGCGCAGGCGACGACGGAGACGCAGCGCGAAGGGGCGACGACGGAGACGCGGCTTGAGCCGGCGCTTGAAGGCGCGGCGGGCGCGGAGAGTGAGCGTCGAGCATGAACGCACCCGTTGTGGTCTGGCTCATCCTCTGTGTGATCTGGGGTTCGACGTGGCTCTTCATCAAGCTGGGGCTTGAGGACTTGCCGCCCGTCAGCTTCGCGGGGCTGCGCTTCCTGATCGCGACGCTCGTTCTGTGCGGCGTCGTCGCCGCGCGCCGCGTCGCGCTGCCCCGCGCGCGGCGCGACTGGCTGCTCATCGCCGGCACGGGGCTGCTCGCCTTCACCGTCAACTACGGGCTGCTCTTCTGGGGCGAGCAGCGCACCTCTTCGGGGCTGGCCGCGATCCTGCAAACGATCATCCCCGTCTTCGGCCTCGTCATCGCGCACTACCACCTGCCCGACGAGCGGATCACCTGGGCGAAGCTCGGCGGCGTGCTCTTAGGGGTGGCGGGCGTGGCGCTCATCTTCGCCGATCAGTTGCGGGGCGAGGGGCCGGCGGCGCTGGCGGGGAGCGTCGCCATCGTGGTCGGCGCGTTGGGCGTGGCGTACTCGAACGTGCTGGTCAAGGCGCGCGCGCGCCACATAGACCCGGCCGTCCTAGCCGCCGGGCAGATGTGCTGCGGCTTCGTGCCGCTCCTGTTCGTCGGGCTTTGGGCGGAGGGCAGTCCGTTCGCCTTCCGCTGGACGACGCAGGCCGTCGTCGCGCTCTGCTATTTGGCGCTCGTCGGCTCGTGCGCCGCCTTCCTGCTCTACTACTGGCTCGTGCGCCGCATGGACGTGACGAAGACGATGCTCATCTCGCTCGTCACGCCGGTCATCGCCGTCCTGCTCGGTCTCTGGTGGCTCGACGAGCGCGTGACGTGGCGCATCGTCGCGGGCGGCGCGGCGATCATGGCCGGCATCGCCCTCAACATCCGCCGCCGCCAACGCGCCGCCCCCGCCGCCAAGGAAGCCGCCGCCGAGCACGGCTGAATTATCAACCTTTTCGATGCCTCCGGCACGTCGCTCGACCGCGCCTGTGCGGGCTTAAAGCTCTCATTAACAGCTCTCAACCATACCGTAACGCTCTTAAAGCGACCCGTACCCGTCATAAACCTAACCGAAACATCTCTCAACCATACCGGTACACACTTAAACCGACTTGATACACACCTAAGCTCACCTGGTACAGACTAAAACTTAACCGGTACACGCTTAAACCTAAGCAGCACACACCGCAACCGAACCGGTACACACTTAAACCCTAAGAGTACAGCCCTAAAGCGAAAGTGAACACAGTTTAAGCGAACGGGTACAAGCTTTAACCGAAGCTGAGCGACGGTTAAGCACGCTTCCACTATACGAACCCGGAGCACGGCGGTCGCAGCCGGGAGCGCGGGCATCCCTGCCCGCCAAGCGTGCTTTAGCACGCTAACGAAGGGGCGGCGGCGCTCAACCTTGAGTGCCGCCGCCCCTTTTTGTTCGCGCTGCACGCTCATGTCGGGCAGGGATACCCGCGCTCCCGGCGGCGTGGCCCGCGTTTCTGGTGCGGCCGGTTAGGGTTGGCCGGGCGTGGGTTCGTTGGGCATGGGCGGCGGGTCGGGTTGGGGCGTCGCGCCGGTCGCTTCGCTCGCGGCCGCGCCGGGGGCGCAACGGCTTTCGCCGGGTTTGCGTTGGCGCATCCACTCGGCGATGGACTCGCGGATGAACTCGCCGAGGTCTTCGATGTCGCGCGCCGACTTCTGCCAGAAGTCTTTGAACGACGAGCGCGCGTCGAAGACGAACGCGCCCATGTGCGGCGGGCGGTGGCGGCGCAACTCCGGCCCCAACTCGTCTTCGTAGTAGGCGACCAACTGGCGGCACGCCATGGCGACCACCGCGAGCGGGCTGTCCGCCGGCAGCGGGTCGAAGAGCGTGCCGACGCCCGCGTCGATCTCTTTGAGGCGTTCGAGCACGCGGTTGTAGCGCGCGGCGCAGTAGGCGGCGGTCGCCGCGTCCTTGCCCGCGCCCGTCCATTCGGCCTGCATGGCCATGCGCCCGGTGCGGCGCAGCACGTTGATGAGTTTCAGCAGTTCCCTCTCTCGTTCCATCTCGCTTTAACCTTTCGTCTCGACGGGTTCGAGCTGCTCGCGCAGCAGTTTCTTGCCCTGGTGTACGCGCCACTTGACGGTGCTGAGCGGCACGCCGACGAACGCCGCGATGCGGCGCAGCGGCATCTCGTCCAGGTAGTGCAGGCGCAGGACGAGCGCGTAGTCGGCGGGCACGCGTTCGAGTGCGTGGCGCAAGTCGGCCTTGTCGGCCTGCTCGACGAGCGGCTGCTTGAGCGCGGCCAAGTTGGCGACGAGCGCCTCGTCGAGTTCGACGCGGCCGTTGCGGTGCGCGCGCTCCTGGCGGGAGAAGCGGAACGCGCGGTGGCGCGTGATCGCGCCGAGCCACGCGGCGAACCTGGCCGGCGTTTCGAGCGTGGGCAGCGCCTTAAACGCGATGAGCAGCGCGTCCTGCGCCACGTCCTCGGCGTCGGCGCGGCCGACTATGGCCTGCGCGGCGCGCACGACCGCGGCGCGGTAGCGGGCGCACAACTCGTCGAAGGCGCTCAAGTCGCCCAGCATCGCCGCGACGACCAACACCTCGTCCGGCACCGCCTCGTTTTCCGCCTGCGCGCTCACCTTACGCCTACACTCTTATAGAGACATACGAGCGGCGCGGGGATAGTTGCGCGGGAAAATTTTTTTGCGGCGGGCGTGGGTTTAATCGGTGGGGGCGTGTGGCGTGTGGCTGGTCTCACACAGAGTACACAGAGGAAGCACAGAGGACACAGAGAGTCTTTACTGTGCCCTCTGTGGAAACTCTGTGCCCTCAGTGTTGATCTGATCTCCCGCTACGGTCAACTCCGAGCTTACTTCGTCTCCGCCGGCAGCGGGTTCGTCGTGTCGAGCGCGACGCGCCACCGGTCGCCGACGAGTTTCCAGACGCGCACGTAGTAGCCCTTCTCGACCCGCGCGCCGTCCTTCTGCTCGTAGCTGCCGTAGGTGTAGCCCAAGTCGCCCGACTGCGCGACGACCGCCTTGAGCGGCGTGCCCGTGACGACGAGCGACTTGCCGGCCAGGTACTTCGCCACCTCTCTGCGCCCGACGACGGGGAAGACGCCGTCGCGGTGGAATCGGCCCTCGTCCGTCATCGCCGCCGGCAAGGCCTCGGCCAGTCCGCGCGCGGCTTCGGCCTGCAAGAGCGCCTCGTCGGCCGCGCGGAGCGCACCTTGCGCGGCTTCGGGCGACAGTTTCGCCGTAGGCGCGTCGCCGCCTATCTTGCGCGGCGCGTGGAACTGCGGCGCGGGCGTGCCGTCGGGCGGCGCGGGCGTGCCGATGCCGAGGTCGAGCACGACCTTCCACGCGCCGTCCGCCTGCTTCTGCCAGACGGAGAAGAAGTAGCCGTGCCGCGTGGGGCGGTGTTCGGGGCTGTGGTCGGTGAGGGTGAAGGGGCCTGTGGTGTAGCCGAGGTCGCCCGCGCGCGCGATGTCTGCGTAGACGGGATACCAGTCGAGCGTGAAGGGCTGCGGCGCGGTCGGCGCGGGGCGCTTGAGAAACGCCTCACGAGTCTTCGTCGGGTGCGGCTGGAAGTTGATGCCGTCGTCGGCGAAGAAGGCGAGGAACGACTCGCGCACGCCGCGCGCGACCGACGTGCGCGCGAACGCACGCTCCGACTCGACCAGCGACGCGAGCGCGGGCGGCACGCCCTGCTGCTGCGCGAGACCGACCAACGCGCCCGCCAACAACAGCCCAAGACCCGTTAAGCTTCGCTTCAACATCATCGTGTGTCGCCTTTCCGGAGTTGCTATTCGATCAACCCGAACGCGCGGACGGGGAACGTGCCCAAGCCGCTGACCTTGACGGGCACGGCGAAGAAACGGAAGCCGCGCGCCGGCAGCGCCGCGAGGTTGCAGAGGTGCTCGACGACGAGCACGCCAGCGCCGAGCAGGAGCGTGTGCGCGGGGCGCGTCAAGTCGGCCGTGTCGTCAATGTTCAGCGAGTCAATGCCGACGAGCCGCGCGCCCGCCGCCGCTAAATGTTCGGCCGCCGCGCGCGTCAAAAACGGATGCCCCTCGAAGTATTGCTCCGTGCGCCAGTGCCTGTCCCAGCCCGTGCGCACGAGCACCGCCTTGTCGCGCAGATCATGCGGCGCGAACAAGTCCACGTCGAGCGCACGCCCGCGGTCGGTCGCGTCGAGCACGACGCCTGCGAGATCGGCCACGGCGGCGAGCGGGAGTTGCGCGATGTCCGCGCCGGCCGCGTGACGATGAAAGGGCGCGTCGAGGTACGTCCCCGTGTTGGCGACCATCTCGATGCGGCCGATGTGAAACTCTGTGCCGGCGGCGTAATGTGCGCGCGAGTCGGCGCGCGTCAGGTAGTCGCAGACGACGGGCGCGGGCAAACCTTTATAAGTCACCAGCCCGTCTATGATCTCGTGGCTCACGTCGATCAGTCGCGTGGCGCGCGTCGCATCGGGTAACATGGCGGCATTAGACGATCAGAGTTCGCAGGAGCACAAGCAGTGACGTTGATGCTGGACGAGGAGGCGCGCGTTGCATTGTGGCGGCGCGTCGTGGCCGAGATCGAGACTTACGTGGACGAGGTCGCGCGCCTGCCCGTGAGCGTCACGCCCGACCCGGCGGCCATCCGCGCGCGGCTCGCGCCCTTCGACTTCGCCGGCACGGTCGCGCCCGAAGACGCGGTCGCGTTTCTCGCCGACGCGCTCCGCCAGTATCAAGTGCACACGCCGCACCCGCGCTACTTCGGTCTCTTCAACCCCGCGCCCGCGACGATGAGCATCGCGGCCGACGCACTCGTCGCCGCCTTCAACCCGCAGATGGCCGCGTGGAGTCACAACGCGTTCGCCGCCGAGGCGGAGGCGCATCTGGTGCGCGCGTTCGGCGCGCGCTTCGGCTACGCCGAGACCGACGGCACGTTCTGCTCCGGCGGCGCGGAGGCGAACCACACCGCCGTGCTCACGGCGCTCACGCACGCCTTCCCCGACTTCGCCGCGCGCGGCGCGCGCGCGCTCGCCGCGCAGCCCGTCCTCTACATCTCGGCCGAAGGGCATCACTCCGTCAAGAAGGCCGCGCGCCTCTGCGGGCTGGGCACGGAGGCCGTGCGCGAGCTGCCCGCCGACGACAAGCTGCGGCTCGACTGCGCCGCGCTCGCCGCGCAGATCGAGCGCGACCGCGCCGCGGGCCTCGCGCCCTTCATGCTCGTCGCCACCGTGGGCACGACCAACGCGGGCATCATCGATCCGCTGCCGCAACTCGCAGACCTCGCCGCCGAGCACAAGCTCTGGCTGCACGCCGACGCGGCCTGGGGCGGCGCGGCCGCGCTCGTCTCGGAACTGCGCCCGCTCGTCGCCGGCATTGAGCAGGCCGACTCGATCACGTTCGACGCGCACAAGTGGCTGAGCGTGCCGATGGCGGCCGGCGTCTACCTGACGCGCCACGCGGACATACTGACGCGCACGTTCCGCGTCGCCAACGCCTACATGCCGAGCGCCGTCGAAGCTGCGCACGACATCAGCAGCCCTTACGAACACTCGATGCAGTGGTCGCGCCGCTTCATCGGCGCGAAAGTCTTCCTCGCGCTCGCGGTCGCCGGCTGGGCCGGCTACGCCGCGGCGATCCGGCATCAGACCGAGATGGGCGTGCTCATGCGCCGCGAGCTGCGCGCGGCGGGCTGGCTGATCGTGAACGAGACGGAGTTGCCCGTCGTCTGCTTCACGGACGGCGCGGCGGGCGGCGACGCGCCCGCGTTCCTCGACGCCGTGGCCGCCGCCGTCGTCTCTTCGGGGCGCGCCTGGCTCTCGACCACGCGCCTCTCCACGGGCCGCCGCGTCCTGCGCGCCTGCGTCACGAACTTCCGCACCGAGGCCGAAGACGTGCGCGCGCTCGTGCAGGCGCTCAACGAAGCGCGCGCCGAGCTAAGCAAGACGGGGAAGACTTAAGACTGTCGAGTCTGATCGAGAAAGCTAGAACGACTTGCGGTTGAGTTTACCGGAGGGGAAGATCAACACAGAGGGCACAGAGTTAGCACAGAGGGCACAGTAAAAAACTGTGTCCTCTGTGCTAACTCTGTGCCCTCTGTGTTAAGAACGGCCGCTCGTCACTCTCAACCGCAACAAGTCAATAGGTCTAAGACGATGGAGAAAGTGAACCTGAAAGAGAAGCTGGCGCTCTTTAGCGAGCACTGGCGGCCGAAGATCGTAGGCGAGCTGAACGGGCAGCAGGTCAGGCTGGCGAAGCTCAAGGGCGCGTTCGTCTGGCACAAGCACGACGCGGAGGACGAGTTGTTTCTCGTCCTCGCCGGCCGGCTGCGCCTGGAATTCCGTGACCGCGCGGTCTGGCTCGACGTGGGCGAGTTCCTCATCGTGCCGCGCGGCGTCGAGCACCGGCCCGTGGCCGACGAAGAGGCGAGCGTGTTGCTGTTCGAGCCGGCTTCGGTCGTCAACACCGGCGACGCGCCCGCGAGCACTTACACCGCGCCCGCACTGGAACGCATCTGAGCGCGGCCGCTCAGACCGGCAGCAGCGAGCAGGCGTTGAGCAGCGCGTTGCGCGCGCCGGCGGCGTCCACGCCCGCGCCGTCGCGGCACGCGCCGGTCGTGTAACGCGCGCGCGCGGCCGCGGCCAGCGCGCGCAGCTCGGCCCATTCGCTTTCCGGGATGCGCAGGAAGGCTTCGACCACTTCGGGGTCGAACTGCCGGCCGGCCTCGCGGCGCAGCTCGCGCGCGGCCACTTCGTAGGGGCGGCCCTGCCTGTAGCAGCGGTCGCTGGTCATCGCGTCGAAGGCGTCGGCGACGGCGAAGATGCGCGCGCACAGGTCGATCTGTTCGCCGCGCAGACCCGCCGGGTAGCCCGTGCCGTCCCAACGTTCGTGGTGTTCGGCGACGACGCGCGCCGCGCCCTTGAGGAACTCGATGCCGGCGAGGATTTGCGCGCCGAGCTTCGGGTGCTGGCGCATACGCGCCCACTCGGCGGGGTCGAGCGCCGCGGGCTTGCGCAGGATGGCGTCGGGCACGCCGATCTTGCCGATGTCGTGCAGCAGCGCGCCGAACTCCAGCGCGCGCGAGGCCGCGCCCTCCACCCCGACCTCGCGCCCCAGCCGCAACGCGAAACTGACGACGCGCTCCGAGTGGCCGTGCGTCTCGCGGTCGCGCGTCTCAAGCGCGGCGGCGAGCGCGCGCAGGGTGGCGCGGTACGAGTCTTCGAGCGAGTCGAGCGCGCGGCGCAACTCGGCCGTGCGCTGCGCGACCAGCTCGGTCAGTTGTTGCTCGTAGCGCCGCTTGGCGACCAGGAGCGCGCGGTGTTCGAGCGCGCGGTTGACGGCCGCTTCGACCTGCGCCAGCTCGAACGGCTTGGTCAGGTAGTCGAACGCGCCCGCGCGCATGGCGGCGATGGCCTGTTCGACCGAGTGCGCGCCGCTGATCAGGATGATGACCGTGTCGGGCGCGCGCTTGAGCGCCGCGGGCACGAGTTCCAGCCCGCTCATGTCGCCCATCGCGATGTCGCTGATGACCAGATCGAAGCGCGCGCCGCCGAGCATGGTCAGCGCGGCCTCGGCCGAGTCCACCGCCCAACACTCGTAGCGCTCGCACAGGAATTCGTGCAGGACTTCCCTGATCTCCAACTCGTCGTCCGCGATCAATAGTCGCGGCGTGCTCTCCTGGTCAGTCACCTTATCCCCCACTACACGTCAAGTCCGCCTGCGTCTGCCGCACGACGAGACACGCGGGCCGTCGGGTTGAGCCGCCACATCGAACAACCTGTTTAAGAGAAATGCTGCGCTGGGGGGCGCGGGGAGATAGAGCGCCGCATGGCAAGCACCGTGCCAGTTTCCGCGCCGCCCGGCCGGCAAGCACGCGCGCCCGCCTCGAACGCACGCGGCGCAACGTTTATCGCGCCGGTTTGAGGGCCGGCGCGCGTCGCTGCGTAGGGCTAGCGGGCGCGCGGGCGCAAGTACGATAGCGTACAAGGAGATGGGGCGCGTGCGGCAAAACACCGCGGCGCGCGGGCGCGCGTTTGCGGCGTTGTGCGGCGGCGGCGCGGGCGCGCGCTGGCGTTTTACGGCGCGCGCGTGGGCGTTTGCGCGGGAAACGGCGCGGGACACGCGCGCGCCTTCGTGGAACGACGCTTGCCCCGTCACGGGGCAGAATAACAAGGTCACTCCCCCAAAGCTTGTCATTCGCCCGGCGAATAATTCCAGTCAAAAAGTTTTCCGCCTTCGTCCGAAGAGGAGCGCGCCACATGCCCGGCCGCAAGCTCAGAAGTGTCATCACGGTGCTCCTGCTCCTGGCGCTCAGCGCCGCCGCGCCCGGCACTTGGCCCGGCGCGCACTCGGGCGGCGGCGGCAGCGTGCGCGCGGCCGGGCACGCGCGCGCCGAGGACAAGCTCGCGCCCGACCTGCGCGCCGCCGCGGGCGACGAACTCGTCCGCGTGATCGTGCAGTACGAAGGCACGCCGCCGCGCGGGCTGGACGCGCTGCTCGCGCCGCTCGGCGCGACGGTGCTGCGCCGCTTCGCGCGCCTGAACGCGCACGTGCTGACGCTGCCCGCGCGCGCCGTCGCGGCGCTCGCCGCCAGCCCCGGCGTCCGCTACGTCGCGCCCGACCGCCCGGCCCAAGCCTTCGGTCACGTCACGGCGACGACGGGCACGGACGCCGTCCGCACGCAGACCACGACGGGCTTGCTCGGCTCGATCATCACGACGCAGCTCGACGGGTTCGGCGTCGGCATCGCCGTCCTCGATTCGGGCATAGACCCGAACCACGTCGCCTTCCGCGACCCCGTCGGTCTCAGCCGCATCGCCTACAGCCAGGACTTCACGGGCGAAGGCCGCACCGACGATCCTTACGGGCACGGCACGCACGTGGCCGCCGCCGCCGCCGGGCGCGACTCGGTCTACGGCGGCGCGTACCAGGGCATCGCGCCCAACGCGAAGCTCGTCAACCTGCGCGTGCTCGACGCGCACGGCGTGGGTTCGACCTCGACCGTGCTGGCGGCGCTCGACTGGGTGCTCGGCAACCGCGCCCTCTTCAACATCCGCGTCGTCAACATGAGCCTCGGCACGCCGGCCGTGGACTCTTACCGCGACGACCCGCTCTGCCAGGCCGTGCGCCGATTGGCGGACGCCGGTGTCGTCGTCGTCGCCGCCGCCGGCAACAACGGCAAGGACGCGTCGGGGCAGAAAATCTACGGGCGCATCCACTCGCCCGGCGACGAGCCTGCGGCCATCACCGTCGGCGCGACCAACAGCTACGGCACGGACTGGCGCGGCGACGACCGGGTCACGACCTACTCTTCGCGCGGGCCGACGCGCGGCTCTTGGCTCGACGCAGCGGGCGTGCGCCACTACGACAACCTCGTCAAGCCCGATCTGATCGCGCCCGGCAACAAGCTCGTCTTCGCCGAGTCGGCCGGCAACCTGATGGTGTCCGAGCACCCGGAGCTGGACGCGAGCTGGGGCACGCAACCGGATCGCCGGCTCATGCGTCTAAGCGGCTCGTCCATGGCCGCGCCCATCGTCGCGGGCGCGGCGGCGCTGCTGCTGCAAGCCAACCCGACGCTGACGCCGAACATGGTCAAGATGATCCTGATGTACACGGCGCAGCCGCTCGCGGGCTTCAACACGTTCGAGCAAGGGGCGGGCCAGTTGAACGTCGAGGGCGCGGTGCGCTTGGCGAAACTCGTGCGCCAGGATTTACTGCCGCTGCTGCGCACGCAAGGCACGCCGCTGCTGACAGCGTCGCCGCCCGCGCCGCTGACGACGCTCGCCGGGCAGACCTTCCAGTGGGCGCAAGGGCTGGTGCTCAACCACGCTTGGGCGACGGGCGCGGAGTTGATCACGAAAGACCAAGGGGTGTACGTCCAGGGGCGGCTCTTGGGCGACGGCGTCGTCGAGAGCGCGACCGAGCAGACGACTAACAGCGCATTGCTGACGGCCGGCGTCACGCTCGGCACGGAGATTCGCACGAGCGACGGCACGACGCTCGCCGCCGGCACGCCGTTCCTCGACACCGCCATGCTGCTCGGCAGCGGCATCGTCATCGGCGACGGCATCGTGATCGGCGACGGCATCGTGATCGGCGACGGCATCATCGTCGGCGACAACTACGCGCAGGCGCAGGCGGCGGCCGTCGCGGGCGATCCGGGCGCGGCCATGCGTTGATTAAGGTTGCCGAACGCGGGCAACACGGTTTATTATCTGGCTGCCCCCGACAGCCTGACTCTCCCTGTTTGGCAGTCAACACCTCGCAATTGCGGCCCTGACAGGGCCCACCGACCGCCGCGCTTCGACGTGCGTCGGTCGCCGGGTCTTGTTCGACGCAGGGCAACAGCTCTGTTCGGGCACGGCGCTTCGCGTCCGTGCGCCAGTTCGCCCCCGGCGCTCGAAACGCGTGCGGTGCAATGGAGGAGTCACGTGAGACACAGCAGGCATGCCCCCCTCGTAACGTGGGTCGCGCTACTCTCCCTGTTAGTCGCGTCGGGCGTGCCGCCCGCGGCCGAGCGGGCGCGCGCGCAGACGCACGGCGGCCTTAGCACGCTCCAACCGGCGGCGGGCGGCAAGGTCGCGGCCGACCTGTTGGCCCGCGCCCGCGACGCGCGCACACGCACCGCGCACACGCGCGTCATCGTGCAGTTGGCCGACACGGCCGCCGGTGCGCTCGACGCGCAGTGGGGCGGCTACAACGCTCGCCTCGCCGCCCGGCTCGAATGGCTGAACGCGCGCGTGCTGGAACTACCGGCCGGCGCGGTCGAGGCCTTGGCCGCGCGCCCCGACGTGCGCTTCGTCTCGCCGGATCGCGAGACCATCGCGTCCGGGCACGTCTCGCTGACGACCGGCGCGGACGCGGTGCGCGCGCTCGGCAGCCCGACCGGCGCGGAACTCGACGGCACGGGCATAGGCATCGCCGTCCTCGACTCCGGCGTTGACACGGCGCACAGGTCTTTCCTTGATCGCAGTAACGGGCAGCGCGTCGTCTACAGCAGAGACTTCACGGGCCAGGGGCGCACCGACGATCCTTACGGGCACGGCACGCACGTCGCCTCCATCGCGGCGGGCAACGGGCGCATCTCGGAGGGGCGCTACATCGGCATCGCGCCGAACGCGAACATCGTCAACCTGCGCGTGCTCAACTCGCAGGGGGCCGGCTCGACCTCGGCCGTGCTCTCGGCGCTCGACTGGGTGCTCGCCAACCGCACGCGCTACAACATCCGCGTCGCCAACCTGAGTCTGGGCGCGCCCGCCGTCGAGTCCTACCGCAACGATCCGCTCTGCCAAGCCGTGCGGCGGCTGGTGGACGCGGGCGTGGTCGTCGTGGCGGCCGCCGGCAACAACGGCAAGGACGGCCAGGGGCGCAAGATTTACGGCGCGATCCACTCACCCGGCGACGAGCCTGCGGCCATCACCGTCGGCGCGAGCAACACCTACGGCACGGACGCGCGCGCGGACGACGGCATCGCCACCTATTCGTCGCGCGGGCCGACGCGCGGCTCTTGGCTCGACGCAGCGGGCGTGCGCCACTACGACAGTCTCATCAAACCCGACCTGGTCGCGCCCGGCAACAAGCTCATCTTCGCCGAGGCGGAAGACAACCGGCTCGTCACGCTGCACCCGGAACTCGACGCGGGCGTCAGCCCCGTGGACAGCCGCAAGATGATGTTCATGAACGGCACTTCGATGGCCACGCCGGTCGTCGCGGGCGCGGCCGCGCTCATGCTGCAAGCCAACCCGAAGCTCACGCCGAACATGGTCAAGGTACTGCTCATGTACACGGCGCAGCCGCTCGCGGGCTTCAACCTGTTCGAGCAGGGCGCGGGGCAGTTGAACGTCGAAGGCGCGGTGCGTCTGGCCAAGCTCGTCCGCACAGACTTGACGGCGTTGACGCCGCTGGGCGCGCCGCTGCTCACGGCCGCGCCGCCCGCGCCGCGCACGACCATCGCCGGCTACACCTTCACCTGGGCGCAGGGCGTCATGCTCAACCGCACCTACGCGACCGGCTCGAACCTCATCACCAAGTACCAGAAGGTCTACGCCAACGGCTACACGCTGGCCGACGGCATCATCTTCGGTGACGGCATCATCTTTGGTGACGGCATCATCTTCGGCGACGGGATCATTTTCGGCGACTGCATCGTGACGAGTAACGGCGGCGTGCTCGGCGCGGGCACGCCGCTCGTCGCCGTCTCGACGCTCGTCGGCGATGGCATCATCTTTGGGGACGGCATCATCTTCGGCGACGGCATTATTTTCGGCGACGGCATCATCTTCGGCGACAACGTGATGCAGGCCGACGCCGTGACGCAGGCGCAGTCCGCCACCTCGGCGGGCGACGCCGCCCCGCAGATGCCGGTGGTCGCAGACACCGGCCAGGACTTCGTGAACTACTGAGTTGCCGTAGGCGCAAACCCCCTCGCGCAGAGATTGTCCGCCCGACGTGAAAGGATAAAAGGAGCGCGTTTATGTCCCATCCGATCAGGCAACATGGAGCGGCCGCGCCGCACGAGGCGCGGTCGCCCAAGGCTGGCCCCGACGAGCCGACCGCCGTCAACCCCTTGACGGACGCTAACGAGGCGGAGGTGCGCGCCTTCCTAAGCGGCGGCGGCTCGGTGGACACGGTCGTCATGTGCGGCCTCATCGCGGACAACGGGCTGGAGAGTCCGTTCAACCGCGGGACGTTCTACGGCGCGCGCGACGGCGCGGGCCAACTCGTGGGCGTCGCGCTCGTCGGGCACGCCACGCTCTTCGAGACGGCGCACGAGTCGGCGCTCGCGGCCTTCGCGCGCCTCGCGCAGCGCTACGCGCAGGCGCACGTCGTCGTCGGCGCGCCCGACAAGGTCGAGCGGTTCTGGTGGCACTACGGGCCCGGCGGGCAGACGCCGCGCCTGCTCTGCCGCGAGCTGTTCCTCGACCTGCGCTGGCCCGTGCGGGCTTTGCCGCCCGTGCCGGAGTTGCGCCGCGCGACGCTCGCCGACCTGCCCGCGGTGCTGTCGGTCAACGCGCGGCTCGCGTTCGCCGAGAGCGGCGTGAACCCGCTGGAGCGCGACCCCGAAGGCTTCCGGCTGCGGCTCGCGCGCCGCATCGAGCAGGGGCGCGTCTGGGTCTGGTGCGAGCACGAGCGTTTGATGTTCAAGGCGGACGTGCTGGCGGAGACGCCGATGCTGAACTACCTCGAAGGCGTCTACGTCCACCCGGACGAGCGCGGCAAGGGCTACGGCTCGCGCTGCCTGTCGCAACTGGGGCGCGAGTTGCTGCAAGGGACGGAGGCGCTCTGCCTGCTCGTCAACGAGCAGAACAAGGACGCGCAGCGCTTCTTCTTCCGCAACGGCTTCAAGCTGCGCGACTGCTACGACACCATCTTCCTGCGCCCGCGCGAGGACTAAAACTCTCTTTGCGGCCCTTCGCGTTCCGCTTCGCGGCCTTTGCGGTTAAAGGTTTTAAGACCTAACCGCAAAGGGCGCGAAGACGAGCCGCGAAGGACGAAGAGGCAGCCCGCCGTCTTGGAGCAGCCGCTATGACCCGACGCCTGACCAGACAGCAGTTGGCCCGCCCGTTCATGCTGGCCGTGATCATCCTGGGCGCGGCCGCCTGTCTCTACTCGGCCTACAGCCTGCCCTTCGCGCAGCTCGACCTGTTGTTCCTGCTGCTCGCGGCGCTGACCGTCGCGCTCACGTCGCGCATCACGGTGCGCGTGCCCGGCGTCAACGGCCGCATCACCATCTCCGAGACGCTGATCTTTTTGACGATGCTGCTCTACGGCGGCGAGGCGGCGATCTTGTTGGCGGCGGCGGACGGCCTCTGCTCGTCGCTTTTGATCAGCCGCCGGCCCCTCACGCTCGCCTACAACGCGGCGCTCGTCGCCTTCACCACGCTCATCACGGTCGCCGTCCTGACCTTCTTCTTCGCGCCCGTCCACCTGATCCCGCGCGACCCCTTCGGCGCGCACTTCATCGTCGCGCTCTCCGTCATGGCGCTCGTGCAGTACATCGGCAACTCGGTGCTGGCGGCGGTCGCGTGGGCGTGGAAGACCGACCAGCCGATCTGGCAGGTCTACAAACAATACTGCCTCTACACGTCGCTGACCTACTTCGCGGGCGCGTCGGCCGCCGGCCTCGTCGCCAAGCTCATCGGCTCGGTCGGCTTCTACGCCTTCATCGCGGTCGCGCCGATCATCGCCATCATCTACTTCACCTACCGCACCTACTTGCAGAACATCGAGGTGCAGGCGGCCGCGGCCAAGGCCGAGGCCGAAGCGGCCGCGCGCGCCGAAGCCGCGGCCTCGCAGGCCGAGCAGGCCCGCCGCCACGTCGAGGAGTTGAACCACTACATCGCCGAGCAGGAGCGCATCCGCGAGCAGTATTCGCAGATCGAGAAGATGTCGGCGCTGGGCGAGTTGGCCTCAGGCGTCGCGCACGACTTCAACAACACGCTCGCCGGCATCCTCGGCCGCGCGCAACTGCTGCTCACGACCAGAGACCCGGAGAAGATCGAAGCCGGTCTCAAGATCATCATCAAGACGGCGAAGGACGGCGCGAAGACCATCAAGCGCATACAGGACTTCGCGCGCCAGCGCCGGCCGCACGACTTCCAGCCCGTCTCCGTCGATCAACTGCTGCTCGACGTGAGCGAGATCACGCGCCCGCGCTGGAAGGATCGCGCCGAGGCCGCGAACGTCCACATCAGCCTTGAGCTGCGCATCCGCTCGAACGGCCTTGTCTTGGGCGACGAGTCGGAGCTGCGCGAAGTCCTCGTCAACATGGTCTTCAACGCGGTGGACGCGATGCCGCAGGGCGGCACGCTCACGCTCGCCACGCGCGACGTGGACGACCAGATCGAAATCTCCGTCAGCGACACGGGCACGGGCATGAGCGAGGACGTGCGCGCGCGCGTCTTCAACCCGTTCTTCACGACCAAGGGCAAGACCGGCATGGGCCTCGGCCTCGCCGTCAGCTACGGCATCATCCGGCGGCACGACGGCACGGTCGAGGTCGAGTCGGAGTTGGGGATCGGCTCGACGTTCCGGCTGCGTTTGCCGGCGGCGCGCGGCGGCGCGCTGGCCGCGACGACCACGGCCGAGCTGCACGCGCCGTCGGGGCCGCTGCCGCGCGGCGCGCGCGCGCGCTTCCTCGTCGTGGACGACGAGGAGCACGTGCGCGAGTTGCTCTCAGACATACTCGCGCGCGACGGGCACGAGGTCGTGCAGGCGCAGACCGGGCGCGAGGCCCTGGCGCGCTGCGCCGAGGCCGAGTTCGACGGCGTGTTCACCGATCTCGGTCTGCCGGGCATGAGCGGCTGGGAGTTGGCGCGCGCGTTGCGCGAACGCCACCCGCGTCTGCCGGTCGCGGTCGTCACGGGCTGGGGCGAGGCGGTCGGCTCGCACGAGCAGGCGGCGGCGGGCGTGGACTGGGTCGTCACCAAGCCCTTCACCGTCGAACAGATCACCGGCATCGCCCGCGCCGCCGCCCTGCGCCGCGCCGCCAACAACCTGCCCGACACTAAACCCGCCACGGCCGCCGCCTAAAGCGTCGCGGCCGGCAACGCGCAAGTCGCAGCCGGGAGCGCGGGCATCCCTGCCCGCCATGAGCGCGTGAGCGCGAACAAAAGTAACGGCGGCCTTCGACGTTGAAGGCCGCCGCTGCTTCGTTAGCGTGCTGACGCACGCTTGGCGGGCAGGGATGCCCGCGCTCCCAGCCGGGACATTGCCTGATTCAGTCGCGCTTGAGCGGCGACCAGCCGGTGGGCGCTTCGGGCCAGGTCGCGTCGGGGCTGCGGGGTTGGGCTTGGTCGGGGCCGTGGCGCGTGGGGTCTATGTCGGCGACGATGAAGTTTTCGGGGGGCACGGGCGCGCCGGCCAATCGGCGCAGCATGGCGAGTTGACCGGCGTGCGTCATGGCGTCGGCGAACGGGCCTTGCAACAGGCGCTCGGCCGTGACGCCTTCGCGCAGCGGCGTGCCCATCTCCAGGTGGCGCGCGAGGTCTGCGAGCATGTCGTGGAAGCGCGTCACCTCGTCCGCGAGCGACGGCAGCGGCGCGGGCCGGTACTGGCCGCCGACGAAGTAAGTGCGTGCGTAGCCGAGCACGCTCGTCATGTGGCGCACCAGCTCGGCGGGCGTGCGCACGCCCGCGGCCGCGCGGAAGTCCGCGAACTCGGCCGGCGCGTCGCGCAAGGCCTTCTGCGTGCGGTAGGCGAGCGCCGCCAGGAAGTGGCGCAGCAAGCCCCGTTTCTCGTCCATCCCTGAACCCCTCCGGCGGCCTAATACTCGAAATTAACCGGGCGCGGCGCGAAGCATTCGGTATCCGCCGCAATACGAATGGTGAAAGCCAGCCAACAGGCGCTCCGGGCGCGTGAGTTGTTATGCAGCCTCAACCGAGCCTTTAACTTCTGCCATGGCGGAAGCAATGATCTCATCCTTCACGCCATGCCGACGCAGGCTCTCGACCAAGTTTGATATTTCCGGATGCTCGTTAAGACGTGCCAAGTCTGCGCGCAAACCTTGCCCAATGTATGCTCGAATCAATGGCTGATAACCAGAGAAACCAAGCCGCGGCGCAATATCTTTGAGATCGGCAACCACGTCCTCAGGAATCCGCAAGCTGATAGTGGTCATCGTGCGATCTTTCCGTAACCGTTGCTTCAACTTATTGATTTTCATACAACTCTCTTTCCGCGCTCTCGGCCGGCCTAGCAGAAATAATGCGGATCACATCATCGTGCTCGACGTAAACAACGTAGAGCAAACGCCAACTCACAGTCAGCCCGATGACTGCTTCTCGCGGCTCGCCCTCGACAATGCCAGCAGCCACTACATGCAGGAAGGGATCGAAGAAGACTTCGCACGCTGTCTCGAAGGAAACTTTGTGCTTGCGTAAATTGGCCGCCGCCTTTCGGCTGTCCCACTCAAACCCAATCTCATGCAGGGTGTGGCTGACATCCATCAGGGACAGATATAAAGCTCATGTATATACGATGTCAATACAGGTCACGCGGCGCTTTCGTCGGGCGCGGTCGTGTCTTTGGGCTTGGGCGCGTCTACGGGCGTGAGTTGCGGGCGCGCGCTGTCGAGCTGGTAGCGTTTGATGATGCGTTGGAGGGTGGTGCGATCTATGCCGAGGAGGCGGGCGGCGGCCTGCTTGTTGCCGCCGGTGTAGGTGAGCACGTTGACGACGTGGCGGCGTTCGAGTTCGGCGAGCGTGAGCGGCGGCTCGTCGGCGCTGGCGTTGACGATGGCCGGGGCCTGCGCGCGCGCGCCGTGGCGGACGCGCTCCGGCAGATCGTCCGGGCGCACGATCTGATCGCAGAGCGCGGCGGCGCGGACGATGGCGTTCTCAAGCTCGCGTATGTTGCCGGGCCAGTCGTAGGACTCAAGCGTCTCGATGGCGTCGCGCGCGAAGCTGACCTGGTGCGTGCCCGCCTCGGCCAGCCGCTTGGCGAAGTGGCGCGCGAGCGGCATGATGTCCTCGCGGCGCTCGCGCAGGGGCGGCAGGTAGAGCGTGACGGCGTTGAGGCGGTAGAACAAGTCCTGGCGGAAGCGGCCCGCGCGCACCTCCTCCTCGGGGTCGCGGTTGGTCGCGGCGATGACGCGCACGTCCACGTGGACGGTCTGGTTCGAGCCGACGCGCCGTATCTCGCCCTCCTGCAAGGCGCGCAGGAGTTTGACCTGGAAGGCCGGCGTCGTCTCCGTGATCTCGTCTAAGAAGATCGTGCCGCCGTCGGCCTCTTCCCAGAGGCCGCGGCGGTCGGCGTGCGCGCCGGTGAACGCGCCCTTGACGTGGCCGAACAGTTCGGCCTCGATCAGTTCCGCCGGGATCGCGCCACAGTTGACGGCGACGAAGGCGCGGCCGGCGCGCGGGCTGTGCCGGTGGATGACGCTCGCCACCACCTCCTTGCCCGTGCCCGACTCGCCCGTCACGAGCACGGGCAGGTTCTTCGGCGCGACGCGCCCGACCAGTTTCATCACCTCGACGAAGGCGGCGCTGCGCCCGACGAGTTCGATGTCGGACGAGGTGACGGGCGACAACTCGCCGGTCGTGCGCGGCTGCTCGCGCCGCTCGCGCCCGGCGCGGACGCTGCGCGCGATGGCCCGCACGTCGTCTATGTCGAAGGGCTTGAGGAGGTACTCGTACGCGCCGGAGGCGACGGCGTCGAGCGCGCCCACGGCCGAGCCGTGCCCGGTCATCAGGACGATCTGCGCGCCGGGCAGCGCCTCGTTGAAGCGGCGCAGGATGGCGTAGCCGTCCAGGCCGCCGTCGCCGAGCTTCACGTCGCAGAAGACCAGCGCCCAGTCGGCGGCGTGCAGGAGCGCGAGCGCGCTCTGCGCCGTGGCGGCCTCGCTGACCGTCCAGCCGTCGGCGCGCAACACCTCGGCCACGTTGTCGCGGATCAGCGGCTCGTCGTCAACTACCAGTGCGTGCATGTCGGGTTATGGGGAACGGCGCGGGGGCCTCGCCTCGGGTCGGCCGCCGCGCGCGGCGCGCCGTCTGACTGACGAGTGAGACGGCGCGCCGCTGACGTGCGGTCGAGGCCCGAGGCCGTTGAGCGGCGTTTGGCACTGCCCGCGCCTAGCGTTTCTTGCCGCCCTTGCTCTTGGTCGTCTTGGTGGCGCGCGCCGCGGCGCGGCCCGTCGTGGCGGCGGCGTCGCGCGCGGCCTTGGCCGTGCGCGTGGCGGCCTTGGCCGTGCTGTCGGTCGCCTTGCGCGCCTGCCGCGTGGCGGAAGCGGCCGCTTGGCCCGCACTACCTGTCGCGCGCGCGGGCCGCGACGAACGCGCGCCCTTCGCCCCGCGCCCTGCGGGGCGCACGACCTCCGCGGCCGTCGGGCTGACGCCCTCGACCCACTCCGCGCCGGTCTCGCGCGCGGAGTTCGCGACGTTGCCGGCGCTGTCTAACACCTCGTTGGCGATGCGCGTCGTCTCCGCCGCCGCGCGCGTCGCCTGCTCGACGATGCTGGCGACGATGCCGCCACCACCACCACCCTTGCCGCTGCTCTTACCGCCGCCCTTGCTACCGCCTTTGCTGCTGCCGCCCGTGCGTCTGCGCTTATCGGCCATAGGTTCGTTCTCTCCTGTGTGTGGCAGATTAGGTTGCGCGCCGCGACAGGGGAAGTGCGCGGCGCGCCGCGCCCATGTTAATCCGGTTCGCCCGTTTGGGGAAGAGTTAAGTTCGGCGCGGCCCCCGGGCGGGCCGCGCCGTGTGTACGCATCCGTACGTTAGCACCGGCCGGCCCCCGTCAGACGCCGGGCATGGCCTTCTTGAGCGGGCGCAGCAGGAACAGCAGCACGAAGGCCATCACCAGCGCGCACGCGCTCAGGAAAATCCAGAACGACGAGTGCAACCAGTCGTCCCACAACTCGCCGATCTGCGTCAGCTTGTTGCCGACGGCCGTGGCGACGAACCAGCCGCCCATCATCAGCCCGCGCATCCTGACGGGCGCGACCTTCGAGACCAGAGACAGGCCCATCGGCGACAGCATCAGCTCGCCCAAGGTCAGCACGCCGTACGCGCCCAGCAGCCACAGCGGCGACATCTTGTAGGCGTAAGGGCTTGCGCCCGGCGCGAGCGACGCCTCGCCGAGCTTGGCCGCGACGAAGAAGACGAAAAACGCGCACGCCGTCATCACCATGCCGATGACCATCTTGGTCGGCGTCGCAGGCTCAAGCCCCTTCGCGTCGAGCCAGCGCCAGAAGGAGACGAGCGGGAAGGTCAGCAGCAGCACCCAGCCGGGGTTGATCGAGTTCGAGATGATGCCGGAGACCTTCCAGTCGGTGTTCTCGTTGGCCCAGTAGGTGATGGTCGTCGAGTTCTGGTGGAAGACCATCCAGAAGACGACGACGATCAGGAAGATGACGATGAGCGCGCCGACCCGCTTCCAGTCGGGCACGGCGTCAATCGCGTTCTGCCCGCTGACGCTCGCGGGCGGCGCGTCGGCCGTCACCGCCGCCGCGTTGGCCATGGCCTTCGGGCCGCGGCTGGCGGGCCGGTCGGCGTACTCGACGTGCCGCTTGAGTCGCCACAGGATGCCCACCGAGAGCAGCATGCCGAAGGCGGCGATGGCGAAGGCCGGGTGGAAGCCGAAGTTGCGCTTCACGATCTCCATCACGATGGGCGCGGTGAACGCGCCGACGTTGATGCCCATGTAGAAGATGCTGTAGGCGCGATCCTTGAGGTGGCTGCCTTCGGGGTAGAGGTTGCCGACCATCGCCGAGACGTTCGGCTTGAAGAAGCCGTTGCCGACGACCAGGCAGGTGAGCGCGGCGTAGACGACGCCGATGGAGCGGAACGAGAGCAGCAGGTGTCCGGCCATGAAGAAGAGGCCGCCGATCATGACCGACTTGCGGTAGCCGAGCTTCTTGTCCGCGATCCAGCCGCCGACGAGCGGCGAGGCGTAGACGAACATCAGGTAGTTCGAGACGAGCGCCTGCGTGTTGTCCACCGACCAGGCGAAGCCCTGCCCCGTGGTGTCGCGCATGTAGAGCGCGAACATGGCGAGCATCGAGTAGAAGCTGAAGCGCTCCCACATCTCGGTGGCGAACAGGACGTAGAGGCCCTTCGGGTGTTTGGTCAGGGCGACCGGGGCGGCGTGGTCGCGCTCCCTGGCGATGGCGGCGGCGTCGGCGGTCATGGTTTTGCCTGCTCCTTAAACTGAAAGTGCGGCGCGGGCGCGCGCTGGGGGGGCGGCGCGGCGAGGCGCGTTCGGCCTCTTGCGCCGAGGAGTGCGCCGCCGAAAATTTTTGCCCGCGGGGAGTACCGGCCCCGCATTCTAGGCGCATTCGCGGGCGCGAGGCAAGGTGCTCGCCCGCGCGCGCCGGGCGCGGCGGCGCTAGACGCGCGGCGCGCAAACGATGAATAATGCCGGGACAGAGAACAAGCCGGCGAACCCGCGGGCGCGCAAGCCCGCTCTAACGCCGTGTGCGGCGCGCGCGTGACCGCGCGGCGCGGCGTCGGCCGGTGGCGGCTTTCCTGAGACCGACAGCAAGGAGCGAGTGACTTATGAGCGTAGCGTTTGACGAGACGGGCGCGAGCCGCGCCGAGGCGTTCGACACGGCGGGCATCGGCGGCCACCCGCGCGGCCTGACGACGCTCTTCTTCACGGAGATGTGGGAGCGCTTCAGCTACTACGGGATGCGCGCCCTGCTGATCCTCTACATGACGACGCCGCTGGCCGCGGGCGGCCTCGGCTTCGACCGCGCCTACGCCGGGCTGATCTACGGCACTTACGTCTCCTCCGTCTACTGGATGCCGCTCATCGGCGGCTGGCTCGCGGACAAGGTCTTCGGCGCGCGCCGCGCGGTCTTGATCGGCGGCATCGTCATCGCCTGCGGCCACTTCTCGATGGCCTTCAAGTCGCTGCCGAGTTTCTACGGCGGCCTCGTCCTGATCGCCATCGGCACGGGGCTGCTCAAGCCGAACATCTCGGCGATGGTCGGCGACCTCTACGCAGAGGGCGACGAGCGGCGCGACGCCGGCTTCTCGATCTTCTACATGGGCATCAACCTCGGCGCGTTCATCGCGCCCATCGTCTGCGGCTTTTTGGGGCAGCGCGTGGACTGGCACTACGGGTTCGCCGCGGCGGGCGTCGGCATGGTCTTGGGGCTGGTGCAGTACGTCGTCGGCGGCGCGCGCCTGCGCGGCGTCGGACAGCGCCCACAGCCGCGGCGCGAGCCGGACATTGATCAAGTTAAGAAGATTGACGAGGGCGGCTTCGACGTGGTGACGCTGGCGCTCGCCGTCGTGGGCGGCGTCGTGGGCGCGGGTCTCGGCCTGTACGTCGGCGGCAGCGCCATCTCGACGCTGTTCCCCGGCGTCGTCGGCTTCTTCGTCGGCTACCTCGGCGGCACGACGCGGCAACTCGGCGGCGACGAGTTGAAGCGCGTCGCCGTCATCTTCATCCTGTTCGTCTTCTCGGTCATCTTCTGGATGACGTTCGAGCAGGCGGGGTCGAGCCTGACGCTGTTCGCCGACCGGCTGACGCGCAACAACATCCTCGGCTTCGAGTTCCCGTCGAGTTGGTTCCAGACGGTGCAGCCGCTGTGCGTGATCATCTTCGCGCCGGTCTTCGCCTTCATCTGGCAGGGCCTGGGGCGGCGGCAGCCGACCAGCCCGGCGAAGTTCGCCTACGGCTTGCTGTTCGCGGGCGCGGCCTTCGCCATCGTCGCCTTCGCCTCGACGCTGACGGGCGCGGGCCGCGTCAGCCCCATGTGGCTCGTCGTGGTCTATCTGATCCAGACGTTCGGCGAGCTGTGCCTGAGTCCGGTGGGCTTGAGCACGGTGACGAAGCTGTCGCCGGCGCGCATGGTGGGCTTGATGATGGGCGTGTGGTTCCTGTCGATCTCCATCGGCAGCTACATCGCGGGCCTCGCCGCCGGGCTGTTCGACGAGAACGCGGAGGGCGCGCTGGCGCGCATGTTCGGCACGTTCGCGCTCGTCACCTTCGTCGCCGCCGCGCTGCTCCTCGCGCTCACGCCGCTCATCAAGCGCCTCACGCCGCGGACGCAGTGACGCCGCGCAGCGGATTAACCACGAAGACACGAAGGCACGAAGAAGACGACGATCTTCTTCGTGCCTTCGTGTCTTCGTGGTTCAACCGGCCACGCGCCGCCCGCACCCGCGGAACTAAACCCGCGCCGGGCCGAATATCTTTTCACTTGTCACATCGTCATAAAAAATAAGAAAGCGCGGTTCGGTTTCTCAGTGCTGCGCGCCGCCCGCGCCGCCCCGCCGCCGCCTTAAGCCGCGCAAACACAAGCCTTCCCGCACCACGCCCGCCCACGGCATACACGTTGCCCCGACCGTCGCGGAGTTTGCGCGTCGCCGTCGCCCTCGATCACTGAACCGCCGGGCCAAGAGTCGCCAGCCTTTCGGTCGTCGAGCGCCCCCCCGGCCCGTAAGGGCCGGCGGGGGCGGGCGGGGCCGCCGCCTCCCCACACACCCGAGCGGCATTCAGTTGGAGGAACACGAAATGAAACGACACTTATCCAGGGCCGCGGCCGCCTTCGCGCTCGTCGCCCTGCTCTGCGCGGGGGCCGCCGCCCAGGGCGTGCCGGCCGGCGCGCTGACCGGCACGGTGACCGACCCGCAGGGCGCGGTCATCGGCGGGGCCAGCGTCGTCGTCCGCAGCAACGCCACGGGGCAGGAGTTCACGACGCAGACGGCCGACAACGGCACGTTCAACGTGCCCGCGCTGGCCAGCGGCAACTACACGGCCACGATCACCGCCCAGGGCTTCAAGCAGGCCGTGGTGCAGAACATCAAGGTGGACGTGGGCACGCCGTCGAGCATCGCGGTCGCGCTCGAAGTGGGCGCGGTCAGCGACACCATCACCATCACGGCCGCGGGCGGCGAGCTGCTCCAGACGCAGTCGCAGACCGTCGGCACGACCATCACGGGCCGCCAGATCGTCGAGCAGCCGCAGGCCTCGCGCGACGCGCTCGATCTCGTCACGCTGCTGCCCGGCGTGCAGACCACGGGGCGGCCGCGCACGTCGCACGTCAACGGGCTGCCCTACGGCGCGCTCAACATCACGATTGACGGCGCGAACGTCCAGGACAACCTGATCAAGTCCGGCGACGGCTTCTTCACCTACGTCCGCCCGCGCATTGACGCGATTGACGAGGTGACGGTCTCGACGGCGACGCCCGGCGCTGAAAGTTCGGGCACGGGCGCGGTGCAGATCAAGTTCATCACCCGCAGCGGGACGAACGACCTGCGCGGCTCGCTCTACTGGTACCACCGCGAGCCGACGCTCTCGGCCAACTACTACTTCCGCAACCGCGACCTGCAACCGCGGCCCGGCGAGACCAAGGTGCGCCCCGACCGCGTGCTCTTAAACCAGTTCGGCGGGCGCGTCGGCGGCCCCATCCGCATCCCGCACCTGTTCGACGGGCGCGACAAGGCGTTCTTCTTCGTCAACTACGAAGAGTTCCACCTGCCGGAGACGCAACTGCGCACGCGCACCGTCTTCAACACGAACGTCTTCGGCGGCACGACGCCCGGCAACTTTACCTACACCTCGGGCGGCGTGACGCGCACCGTCAACCTGCTCACGCTGGCCGCGGCCAACGGGCAGACCAGCACGCTCGACCCGACCGTCCAGAACGCGCTCTCGACCATCCGCGGCTTCCTCGGCACGGGCACGCTCAGCGCGTCGCCCTTCTCGCCGAACCTGCAAAACTTCAACTTCACGCAGCCCGGCGGGCAGGATCGCTACTTCCCGACCGTGCGCTTCGACTACAACATCACGAAGAACCACCACCTGGAGAACATCTGGAACTACCAGCGGTTCACGGGCAAGCCGGTGGACTTCCTGAACTTCACCGACCCGTCCTTCATCGGCGCGACCAACTTCGGCGGGCAGGACTCGCACCGCTTCTCGAACTCGACGGCGGTGCGCTCGACCTTAACGTCGAACCTCGTCAACGAGGCGCGCTTCAGCCTGACGGGCGGCAACAGCCAGTTCCTCGCCAACGTCAGCCCCGCGAGCTTCGCCAACCAGGGCGGCTTCCACCTGGCGTTCAGCGATAGCTGCTGCGGCACGATTGCGCCGGCCACGCCGGGGCAGCAGTCCAACCTGCTGACCGACCTGACCGCCAACACGTTCCCCGGCTCGTTCCTGAACGGCAACTTCGGCAACTCCAGCAACCGCCGGAACACGCCGACCAAGGAGTTCGCCGACACGCTGACGTGGATCAGGGGCGCGCACACCTTCAACTTCGGCGGCGTGTTCACGCAGATCAACTCGTACCAGTTCAACCTGTTCGAGATCGTGCCGAGCGTCTACTTCGGGCTGGTCGAGAGTGACCCGGCGAACGGCTTGTTCGAGCCGGGCAACCCGCTCGCCACCGCGGCCTTCCCCGGCGCGTCCGACGCGCAACTGGCCGAGGCCGGCCAAATCTACGCGCTGCTCACGGGCCGCGTCACCGCCATCGGCAAGACCGCCTTCAACGACGAGGGCCGGTTCCAGACCGAGGGGCCGCAGACGACCCGCTTCCGCCAGCGCGAGTTCGGCATCTTCGCGCAGGACTCGTGGCGCTTCCGCCCGAACCTGACCTTGAACTACGGGCTGCGCTACGAGCCGCAGCAAGCGCCCGTGCCGCTCAACAACACGTTCACGCGCACGACCAAGCAAGGGCTGTTCGGCGTCTCGGGCAACCGCGGGCTGTTCAACCCCGGCGTGTCTCCGGGCGCGACCCCGACGCAGTTCGTCCAGTACAAGCAGGGCGATAAGATTTACCAGACCGACTGGAACAACTTCGCGCCCTCGGTCGGCTTCGCCTACAGCCCCGACTGGAAGAGCGGCATCATGCACCGCCTGCTCGGCGACGCCGGGCAGAGCGTGCTCCGCGCCGGCTACTCGCTCGCCTACGTCCGCGAAGGCCTCTCGGCCGTCATCACGCCGACGCAGGGCAACCCCGGCGGCTTGGTCGATCAGTCGCTCTTCGCCGAGGTCAACCTGCCGGGCGGGAGCCTCCTGCGCAACCGCGCGTCGTTCCCCGACGTGCCCGTGCCGCCGATGGCGACCTTCCCGGTCACCGTCAGCGAGACGGCCGACATCCTGTCGGGCTTCGACGAGCACTTCAAGACCGGCTACGTGCAATCGTGGACGCTCGGCGTGCAGCGCGAGCTGACCAAGGACATGGTGCTTGAGGCGCGCTACGTCGGCACGCGCGGCATTGACCTGCTGCGGCGCTACTCGCTCAACGAGGTCAACGCCCTGGAGAACGGTTTCACGCAGGAGTTCCGGCGGGCGCAAGCCAACCTCTTGGCCAACCGCGCGGCCGGGCGCGGCAACAACTTCCGCTACTTCGGCAACGGCACGGGCACAGTCCCGCTGCCGCTCCTGTTGCAGTTCTTCACGGGGCAGAGCAACGCCGCGCGCAACCCGAACGACCCGGCCAACTACGGCTCCGGCAGCTTCGCCAGCGGCACGTTCGTCGGCCAACTCAACCCCGCGCTCAACAACGTGATCGGCTTCGCCACCTCGTTGGCGACGACCGGCGCGTTCCTGAACAACGGCATCGCCGCCGGCTTGCCCGCGAACTTCTTCCAGGTCAACCCGGACGCGCGCTTCGGCAACGTGACGCTGACCGACAACGGGACGCACACGTATTACGACGCCTTCCAGCTCGAGCTGCGCCGCCGCATGTCGCGCGGGCTGCTCTTGCAGGCCAGCTACACCTACTCGAAGTCGCAGAGCAACGTGTTTGCGACCTCGACCGGCAACCAGCAGACCGGCTTCGCCAACTACGTCTCGCTGCACAACGTGGCGCTGACCAAGAGCACGTCGCCCTACGACGTGCCCCACTCGTTCAAGGTCAACTGGATTTACGAGCTGCCGATGGGGCGCGGCCAGCTCATCGCCGGCAACGCCAACGGGCTGGTGGATCGCGTGCTCGGCGGCTGGGAAGTCCACGGCACGGTGCGCGTGCAGTCGGGTCGGCCCTTCCGGCTCGGCAACGTGCAACTGGTCGGCATGTCGGCCAAAGACCTGCAACACGCGGTCGAGATTCGCAAAGACCCGAACCGGATCGTGTTCTTCTTCCCCGAGGACATCATCCTGAACACGCGCCGGGCCTTCAACACCTCGGCCACGTCCGACACCGGCTACTCGGCGCTCGGCGTGCCGACGGGCCGGTTCATCGCGCCGCCGGGCTACGGCGGCTGCATCCAGTCCTACGCCGGGCAGTGCGGCTTCAGCCAACTGGTGCTGCACGGCCCGCGCTTCGTCCGCGTGGACATGAGCGTGGTCAAGAAGATCAAGTTCACGGAGCGCACCAACCTTGAGTTGCGCGGCGAGTTCCTGAACGCGATCAACAACATCAACTTCTTCGTGGGCGGCGCGGCGTCGAGCGACGTGGCGGCGGTGACGAACTTCAACTCGGCGGCGTTCGGCACGACCAACGCCGCGTACCAGGACACCTCGACGACCAACGATCCGGGCGGCCGGCTCGTCCAGTTCGTCATCCGCTTCAACTTCTAACCGCGGCCCGCACCCGCGCGAGCGGGCGACGGAAGCCCACGGCGCAAGCCGTGGGTCGCAAGCCGAATCAAGAAGCGAAACCCCGGAGGGGCGACAGAGACGCAACCCGCGCATCTGTCGCCCCTCCGGGGCTTCGACCATTTTATCCCGACTCGATCCCACGGCTCGCGCCGTGGGCTACAAATCTGCCGCCCCTGCCGCTCGTACTCGTAGGCTGTTAATCATCCGACGATTCTTCCTCGCCAATCACATCATCCGTAAACTCATACTGCCGCATGATCTCCTCCCACTCCGCCATCTTCTGCGCCTCCTCCCCATATTGCTGGCGCACTAAGACATCCATCTCCCGCGCCACTTCCGCGTTCTGGCGGGCGCACTCCTTGGCGATGCGGAAACACATCTCTCTAAGCCGCTTCCGCGACACGTCAACCTCATGCCGCGCCAGCGCCACGCTCATCTCGTAGAACTTATCATCAAGCTCCTCGTCCCCGAACCTGTCATCAAACTCCTTGTCCGCCATCGCCCATCCATCCTTTCTCCCGCAATTGCCGGGACACTAGCCCATCGCCTGTCTTCCACCTGCCCACACAACTCGCCTCCCACTACCGTTTTCAGTGCATCCAGTGTTGCGCACTAATTAAAGCTGCCTAACGCCCGAATTCAGCCGCCGGGAAGCAACCAGATAATCACCCAAGGTCACGATGAGATTCAAGCTGAATCCGGTCGGCTGCAATGAGTTGTTCGGGGGCGCGCCCGACGTAACCGCGCAACGCAGATTATGCTTTTTTACTGACCTCAAATTCAACGTCGCTGCTGTTCTTTTCTGAAGCCGCCGAACGCATAGTAGACCGATGGTCGCGGTCTAACACCGCCTAGAGCCAGATTAGACCGCGACTATCGGTCTAATACGTGCTAGGGCCGGCTTTTACCGAGGATGTCGGCCTAACACGGCGAAGAGACTACTTTTACCGATGTCCTCGGTCTAATCCGTTTCTGGCAGAGCTTTTGCCACACCCGTCGGGCCAACCCGGCCGCCGTTGCTTACCACCTGCGCTTGTCAATTGGTGAACCGTGAGGCCGACGCGGGTATTACGTCGGCAGACGCCGGGGATGCTATACGACCGGGCGCAGCCTGTCAATAGTTAGCGGCCGCTGAACTGAGGAATGGCCAAACGCCCCCGGCGGCATCCGCCAGCATCTTGAATTAACGTCAGTTCGACGTAAGCGCGACCGGCGGCGGGCGGCGACTGGCTGCGCGCCGGAGGCGTGTACGGCAGACTGGCTGTGCGCGCCGGAGGCGCGCATGGAAATTAGCCAGGGGCAAGCGAGCGAATGCGAGCGCCGCCCCTGGAACAGCCGAATAATGGTCGCGCCCTGAAGGGGCGCGGGGGCCGTGCCGCAACCCGCCCCCGCGCCCCTTCAGGGCGCGGATACATTATGGCTGCTATCCCAGGGGCGGCGCACTCGCTTCGCTCGTGCTTGCCCCTGGCTAATTTCCGGTGCGCCTCCAGCGCACGCGCGGCGCGCCCTCCACGGGCGGCTCGCCTTCCACGCGCGGCTCGCCCATCGTCGAGCTTACGTCGAACTCACGTTGAATTAGTGGGTCGGTCAGCGCAAAGCTCCCGTGCAAATCACGAAGCCCCTTCGGGGCTTTCGCCAAATCCGCGCGCGCTCGTTTAATCATTTGCCGCCGGGCGTGGCGGCGCGGGCGAGCTTCTGGTCGAACTCGTGGCGGCGGAGGAAGTCTGCGTAGCGGGGGTCGGCGCGCAGGTCGTCGAAGCGCGGGTCGAAGAGGAGCGGGAAGGGCGGCACGCGCCAGTGCGGCGCGCGCTCTTCGAGCAGGGCGAAGGCGCGATCCAGTTCGCCCAGTTGCGCGTGGACGAGCGCGAGGCTGAAGCGGATGCCGTCGTTCTGCGCGGCGAGGCCTTGCAGCTCAGCGATGACGCGCGCGGCCTCTGCGCGCCGCCCGGCGGCGGCGTAGGCGCAGCCCAGGGCTTCGAGCACGGCCGGGTAGCCCGTGCCGAGGGCGTTCGGCTTGAGCCGTTCCAACTCCGAGATGGCCACGTCGTAGCGCCGCTCCTGCTGCGCGATGAGCGCGAGCGTGATGAAGGGTTGCAGCATGTTCGTGTCGGTTTCGAGCGCCTTGCGGCAGTAGTCGCGCGCCTCGTCGTAGCGCCGTTGCAGGTAGAGGACGCGCCCGGCGTTGTAGCTGATGACGGCCGAGAGCGGGTCGAGTTCGTGCGCGCGCATGATCTCCTGCGCCGCCTCACCCAAGCGGCCCTGTTCGAGCAGGAAGAGCGAGTAGCGGTGGTGCGCCGTCGCGTAGTTGGGGTTGAGCGCGAGCGCCCGCTTCAACTCCTGCTCGGCCCCCTCGTCGTCGCGCTCGTAGAAGACCTTGATCTGCGCGAGCGCCGTGTGCGCTTCCGCCAGCGACGGGTCGAGCGCCAGCGCGCGCAGGGCGGCGGCCCGCCCCTTCTCGTAGGTCTCCTGCAACGACGCGATCTGCTCGTAGTTGTAGAAGCCGACGAGCGCGTAAGCGTCGGCCAGCCCGGCGTGGGCGAGCGCGTAGTTCGGGTCGAGCTTGATGGCGGTGCTGAAATATTCGATGCCGCGGCTCAGTCCGTCCGGCGTCCGCTTGTTCCAGAAGTACAGCCCGCGCACGTAGGCCTCGTAGGCCTCCGTGTTGTTGGTGTAGCGCTTGACGAGGTTCGACTTGGCCTCGCCCGTCAACTGCGGCGCGAGCACCTGCGCGACCTGCTCGGAGAGCGAGTCCTGGACGGTGAAGATGTCTGTGAAGCGCTCGTCGAACTTACCGCCCTGGAGGGCCTTCCCGTCGGCGAGCCGGAGTAGTTGGAAGGTGACACGGACGCGCTCCCCCGCGTGCTGCACCGTGCCGTCGAGCACGGCGTCCACGCCCAACTCGCGCCCGATGGTCAGAGGGTCTTGGCTGCGCTCGGTGTACTTGTAGATGGCGCTCGTCGGCAGCACCGAGAGTTGCGGCACGCGCGACAGCTTGATGATGGTGGCGTCGGCCATGCCGAGACCGAGCAGTTCGTCGTTGCCTTCCGTGCCGAGCGGACGAAAAGGGAGCACGGCGATGGAGCGGACGGTGAGCGGCCGCATCTGCGTGTGCGCCGCGCGCCAGCGCCAGAGCGCCGCGCCGCCGCCCGCGACGAGCGCGAGCAACAAGAGGACGGGCCAGAAGAAGCGCGCGCGCCGCCGCGGCACGGCAACGACCGGAGCTTGCGCTTCGGCCGGCGGCTCGGTCAGCGACAGGTGGATCAGTTGTTGCGCCGCGCCTGAAGCCGTGTCGTGCGGGCCGGCCTCGGTCGCGGGTTGAGCGGTGACGTGCGGGTCTTGAGCGGCCGGCCAAGCGTGCTCGGCGGCCGCCGCGGGCTGCTCCGTCGTGTGACCGGCGGCCGCCTCGGTGGGTTGAGACTCGGCCGGCGGCGTGACGACGCGCACCGGCGCGACGAAGCGGTAGCCCTGCTTGGGCACGGTCTCGATGAACGTCTGCTCGGGCGCGCCCTCGCCCAAGACCTTGCGCAAGGTGTAGATGTTCTGCGTCAGGTTGCCCTCTTCGACGAAGTTGCCGGCCCAGACTTCCTGAAATAACTCCTCTTTCGTCACCAGCCGACCGCCGCGCGCCACCAGCGCCACGAGCAGCTCGAACGCCTTGGGCGTCAACTGCACGGGCGCGCCGTCGCGCAGCAGCAGGCGTTCATGCACGTCGAGCCGGTACGAATTGAACTCGTACACAGCCCCCTCTTCCGCCTTGCTCATCGCGGGCATTGAGTTTTCTCTGAACTTTTTTTGAGCCGTTTTGAGCCGTTTCTAAGTGATTTCTAAGAGCGCGCTGAAGACGACTCGTCGTCTTACTGCATAACGTGACGTTCGCGCGCTGCCCGGTAAAACGCGACGCCCCGACGGAAAGTTCTCGCGCCGGACAGTGGATGGAGCTTTCGCCGAACGTGGATTGACGATCATTTTTAAGAGCGCGCCGCGGCGCAAAAAGTTGCACGCGCCCCGGCCCGATTAAAACCCGAACGGCACTCATGCGGACGAAGCCGAGCGACGGCGTGCAAAGAAGGAGTAAAGCCAAGGTGCAAAGAGCAAGCGACTGGCGGCCGGACGCGCCGGCCCTCAACCTCAAGATCAAACACCTGCGCGAGCTGGCCACCTCGCTCTT
Source organism: Pyrinomonadaceae bacterium (assembly GCA_036389395.1). Lineage (GTDB taxonomy): Bacteria > Acidobacteriota > Blastocatellia > Pyrinomonadales > Pyrinomonadaceae > QHXQ01. The sequence goes on along the minus strand of DASVPY010000085.1, from coordinate 33,676 downwards.
AGACGAGCTGCGCGCCCTGGGCGACACGCGCCGCGTGAGCGTCGAAGAGGGGATCGATCTCTACGCCGAGGTCTGCCGCTTCGAGACCGAGTTGATCCGCTGCGCCTTGCAGCACACGGGCGGGCATCAGGTGCGCGCCGCGCGCCTGTTGGGCCTGAAGACGACCACGCTCAACAACAAGATCAAGCAGTACAAGATCGCTATCCACAAGACCGCGCCGCCCGCGCCGTCGGGCCGCGCGCGCCGCGGCCCCGCCGGCAGAGGCCGCGGCGCGGCGCGCAAGTTCGCCGCCCAGCCGAACGGCGAAGACGCACGGCTGCTCGGCTGACCGCGCCGCCCGCGCGGGCATATAGTTTCAGGAGCGACCCAACATGAGCGCCATCAGACCGCAGTTCCAGGTTCTGCCCCGCGCGCCGCGCGCGCCCGAGGCCGCGCCCCGCCCCGAGCCGCCCGCCGGCACGCAAGGGCCGCTGCCGCAGTTGGCGACCGCCGCGGACGTGCGCGGCGTCGTGCTCTACCTGCGCAAGAAGACCGGCGGCGTGACCATCAACGAGGCCGTGGACGCCATCAAGAAGCAGGTCTTCGACCCGCGCAAGGTGCAGGCCTACGAGGCGCTCGGTCTCGTCCAGCGCCAGGGCGACCGGCTCAAGCTCACGCCCCTGGGGCACGATCTCGGTCGTCGCCTCCAACCCGTCGCGCAGTCGTTCCGCGCGCTCTTGGACGGGCAGCCCGCCTACCGCGGCGCGCTCGCCTGGGGCGCGCGGCAGGGGTTGGACGTGATCGTGCAGGCGGACGTGGCGCGCTTCTGGCGCGAGGCGCACCCGGCGGCGCTGGCCGCCGGGGACGAGCGCGCCGTCGAGGCGTCGGTCGTCTGCTTCTTCCAACTCTGCCAGGCGGCGGCCCTCGGCACGGTCATCATCGGCAAGAAGGGCCAGCCGACGCGCCTGCGCGTTGAGCACGACGAACTGACGGCTTATCTCAACTCGGAACCCACGCGCGACCAGCGCACGGCCGCGCCGGAGCAGGCGACGCAAACAGCGCAGGATGCGTCAGCCACGGCCGGGCGCTGGTCGCCGCGCGGGCCACGCGCGCCGCAGGCTACGGAGGCCTTGCGCGTGCTGGTCTCGCGCGGCCCGGCGGCGCGCGTCGCCGAACAGGTGCGCGCCGCGCTCGAACTCGCCGACATCGAGAGCCGCGTGCTCGAACGCGTCGCGCCCGCGCCGCTGCCTAACGCCGAGACGCTCGCCGTCATGCACGAGTGCGACGCGGCGGTCGTCGTCGTCACGCGCGCCGACTGGGCGGCGGACGAGCTGGGCCGCGCCGTCCTCCACGAGCGCCTGCGGCTCGAACTCGGCGCGCTCTACGCGCTCTACCGCGGGCGCGTCGTCTGCCTGTGGGAGCTGGGCGCGGAGCCGCCCGCCGAGTTGCAGCCGCTCACCGCGGGCACGTTCGAGGGCGGCGCGGAGTTGCCCTGGACGACCGTGGCGCAGTTAGTCCGCGCCGTCAAACAGTTCCGCGCCGACGCGACGCGCGCGCCCGACGCCTGACTGAGCGCCCGAACTTTCTTTAGTAGACGGAGCCTGCCCGACGCCACAACACGCACGCCCCTCGGCGTGCGCCCCGAACAACCAGAACGGGAGCCCGAGTCAGGGAGGTTGTCATGCGGCTTCGTCACGGCCTGTTGCCGTTCGTCCTACTCGTCTGCTGTCACGCGCCGGCCCGCGCCGGCGCGGCGAACCTGGGCGCGGTCTTCCCCGTGTTCGCCCTCCTGGAGACGGCCGAGGCCGTGAAGACGGCCGAGGTCTTGAAAACACTCGACGACGCGAAGGCGGCCGAGAGCGTGAAGGCGGGCGCGAGTGCGCCGCCGCGCGAAGCGGTGCGGCCCGCGCCGCTCGCGCTCAGAGGGCAGAGCGGGCGCTACCGCGAGGCGTACCGCGACACGTACAACGTGCTGAGCCGCGAGGGCGGTTGCAGCGCGTTCTTCGGCGGCGGGCCGTTCGCCATCGAGGTCTTGAACGATCTGAGCGCGGAGCTGAAGACGCGCAACCTGCGCGACCGCGCCGTAGGCATGATCATGGCGGGCGAGACGCGCAACGTGATCAAGGCCTCGACCGGGCAGGCGTACCGCCTCTTCGCCGAGGCCGCGCTCAACAGCGACGGCCCGTTCTTCCGCGGCGCGGACGCGCTCATGGGGCGCGGGGCGGTGCGCGTGGGCAGCTTCGAGGGCAACACGCGCGCGGCGCGCGTCCTCATCCTGCTGCACGAGTTGGCGCACCTGATCCGCCGCCCCGACGGGCGCTGGCTCATCCCCAACGACGGCAAGGACAACGACCTGAGCGAACGCAACACCGCCCTCGTCGAAGCCGCCTGCGGCGCGGAGCTAAAGAACTTGGGCGACGAGCAGTAACGGCCGCGCGCGCTCGTTGACGTACAAGCTTGACGCCGAACCTGCATCCACTCGGCGTCCGGGCGGGGAGCGCCCCAAGGGGAACAGTCGCGGGGAGTTTCAAACAACGGCGACTGTGGGCGCTCCCCTTAACTAATCAACAAAGACAACTGTCAGTCAGTAACTGTGCGACGTGCCTGCGGCCGCGGCGCGAGCGCGTGCGTCTGCGGGGGGAGGTTCCAGCCGGAGACGTGCAGCGCGGGTTGTGTGGCGTGGAGGTCTTTGAGGTGGTAGGTGGCGGTGAGTTCGCGTTGCTCGTCGGGGAGGAGGGAGATGTAGTTGTCTTGCCAGAGGACGGGGAGGAGGTCGTCGCCGTTGGGGCCGCGCGTCAAGTGCAGACGGAGGAAGAAGGCGAGTGTGTTGGAGGTGTTGGTGAGACGGATGTGGGCGGTCTCTTCGTCGCCGCGGCGGGAGGTGTGGGCGGTGACGGTGAGGCGGGCGCGGGGCAGGTCTTTGAGGGCGGTGAGGTCGGCGTGGGCGGTGAGGGGCGTGTGGTAGTAGGTGGAGTGGGGCCAGTCGAACACGTCGGGCTTGGTGGAGAGCCAGTAGAGATTGTCGCTGAGGGGGCGGCCCGCGGCGTCCGTGAGTGTGAGGCGGACGAAGTAGGTCGTGCTCAGGTGCGGGAGCGCGGGGATGACGAAGGCGGTGGTGTTCGCGTCCGCCGCGAGGTCGAGCCGGTCGGTGCGCGCGTAGCGTTCGCTCAGGTCGAGGTTGCGCACCGAAGCCGTGACGCGCGCGCCGCGCAAGCGTTGGTTAGTCGTGTTGACGACGACGACGGAGCGGTCGTCGTATGAATACTGCACGTGGACGGGTTCGCACGCCTTCTTCGTGCCGAAGTAGCCGCCGGCCGGCAGCAGGTAGTAGTCGTACAAGTGCCAGATGACTGACGGCCAGGCGTTGTTGAGCATCCACTGGACGACGCCGCCCGCCTGCTGACGGTTGCGCGCGTAAGCCTCGAACATCGCGCGCTCGCCTTCGTAGGCCATCAACTGCGCTTTCGCCTCGTAGTCGGCGAGCGAGGTCGGCTCGCCGTAGCGCGCCGTCATGGCGCGGTTGAAGAGGTCGAGCGTCTTGAACTGCCCGCCGCCCGCGTGGTAGAGCCACACGTCGTTAACGGGCCAGAGCCGGTCGGCGGGCAGCATCTTGCGCAGAGAACTGACGGGCGGGATGGCCGGCCCCGGACTCGTCTCGGTGTTGAAGCCGTGCGCGCCGCCGCGCTCGGTGTCGAGCAGCCAGTAGGCGGGCGGAACCCAGTCGTAAGGGCCGGACATCTTCACGCCCGACGCGCCCGTGACCGCGGTCGCTTTGGCCGAGGCGGACGACAGGTACGGGTTCGGCCAGCGGCACTCTTCGAGGAGTGCGACGTAGCGCCGCTCGACGGCGGGCGGGGGCGGGGTGTCGCTGGCGTTGAGCCAGACGAGCAGGCTGGGGTGGTTGCGCAGCCGCATGATCTGATCGCGCTGCGAGGCGGCGGCCACCAGGTGATCCTCCGCGTCCCACTTGTCCCACAGCTCCCACTGATCGCAGCAGCACCAGCCGGCGATGATCATGATGCCGTGGCGATCCGCCAGGTCGAACAACTCTTCAGACTCAAGCTTGCCTTCGAGCCGGATCGCGTTCAGCCCCATGTCGCGGACGTAAAGCAACTCGGCTTCGAGTCGTTCGGGGTCGTGGCGCAGCAAGGCGTCGGGCGACCAGCCGCCGCCGCGCACGAGCACGCGCCGCCCGTTGACGCGGAAGAAGCGCCGCGCGCGCGCGTCCAACTCAGACGTGACCTCGCGTATGCCGAAGCGCGTCGTCTGCCGGTCGGAGAGCGCGCCCGACGCGACGAACTCAAGCCGCAGCTCGTAGAGTTCCTGCGCGCCCATGCCGGCGGGCCACCACAGGCGCGGGCGCGCCAGGCGCAACTGCGGGAACTGTTCGGGCGTGAACGAGACGGCGCGCGTCTCGTGCGGCGCGAGCGTGATCGTTTGCTGGAAGTTGACGCGCTCGAAGCCGCCGCGCAGGACGCCCGTGACGGGCCGGTCGGTCGCGTTGCGCAACTCCGCGTTGACGTTGAGGTGCGCCGTGTTGAGATCGTCGGCCGCGAAGCGCGTGACGACTTGCGGGTAGCGCACGGCGACGGGGCCGCTCGCCGTCAGGTAGACTTCGCGCCACAGCCCCATGTTCTTGTCGGGCGGCGTCGGATTCCAGTCCACCCAGTTGATGCCGAGGTCGGTCTCGGTCGGCGCGGAGATTTCGAGCGCGAGCGCGTTGGCCGCGTCGGCGCGCAGCGCGTCGGTCACGTCGAACTCGTAGGTGCGGAACGCGCCCGCGACCTGTGTGTTGTCGGCGAGCAGGCGGCCGTTGAGCCAGACGTTGGCGCGGTAGTTGATGCCGTCGAAGTGGAGCCAGACGGTGCGGCCGCGCGCCGCGGCGGGCGGGCGAAACTCCGTGCGATACCACCAGGCGGCGCGGAACGGAGAGCCAGCGGGCATCGGCAGCTTCGAGAAGATTTTGCCGACGGGGTAGTCCGCGCCCGGTAGCTGACGCATGTTCATGCCGAAGTACGGATCGGGGTAGACGCCCGCGGCCACGAGCGCCGCGACGACCGTCGCGGGCACGCGCGCCGGATACCACCCGCGCGCGGCGAAGCCCGCCCGCGACACCTCCGCGCCGCCCGCCGCGACCTGCGCTGATGACTGGAGCGCCCAACCCTGCGCGAGCATCTGCCGCGACTGCCCCGCCGCCGCGCCGCACGCCGGCACGAGCAGGACTCCGATCAGCAACAATCTCATCATGCGTGTCGCGCTATGCGCCGCGCAGAAAAGCAGCTTCTTAGTTCTCGGCGCGAGCGGCGAGAAGCTGTTGGAGCAGGCGTATCTGTTCCTGCTGCATGGCGACCAGTTCGGCCCAGCGGTGCTCGCGCAGTTCGTCCAGCTTGTCGTGCAGGGCGCAAATCTCAAGCTCGGCTTTGAGGTTCACCTCGTAGTCGTGCGCCGCGTCGAGCCGGTCTTTGGCCGCCTGCCGGTTCTGCGACATCATGATGACGGGCGCTTGCAGCGCGGCCAGCATCGAGAGGAACAGGTTGAGCAGGATGTACGGGTAAGGGTCGAAGGCCGCGCCGCGCCGCGCGAGCACGTAGGAGTTGAGCGCGACCCACGCGGCGAGCACGCAGCCGAAGATGATGATGAACGTCCAGGAGCCGCCGAAGGCCGCGATGCGGTCGGCGAGCCGCTGCCCGAGCGTGCGGTCGTCGTCGAACTCGCGGTTCGTGTTGCGGCTGACGTGCGCGCGCTCGACGAGCCGCTGCACGACGCGGCGCTCGACCTCGGTCAGCTTGTCCCACTCGGTGCGCAGGAAGCGCCGGGCCGCCAGTTGCAGGTGTTGGTTCATGTCACGCGCCTCCGCGGAAACGGTCGCCGCCGCGTCAAGCGCGCAAGTCGGCCGTTGGTAAGAACCTGGGCGGGCGGCGCAAGCGTGTCGCCTGCTCGAAGGCGTAGGCGAACTTGAGCAGCGCGGCTTCGCTCCACGCGCCCGCGAAGAAGGAGAGACCGACGGGCAGCCCGTAGACGAAGCCGGCGGGCACGGTGACGTGCGGGTAGCCGGCGACGGCCGAGGGCGTCGAGTAGCCGCCGGTGAAGTGGTCGCCGTTGACCAGATCGGTCGGCCACACGGGCCCGCCCGTAGGTGCGACGAGCGCGTCGAGCCGGTGCTTCGTGAGTGTCGCGTCAATGCCTTCGGCGCGCGCGAAGCGGTGGTTCTTGGCGCGCGCGAGGCGGTAGGCGCGCGTGGTGAGCGGCCCCTTGGCCTCGGCTTTGATCATCAGGTCTTGGCCGAAGTAGGGCATCTCCTCGGCGCGGTGCTGCTCGTTGAAGGCGATGATCTCTTTGAGCGAGCGGACGGGCGCTTGCGGGCCCAAGCTCGCCAGGTAAGCGTTCAGGTCGGCCTTAAACTCGTAGAACAGGACTTCCAACTCTGTGTCGTCGAACTTGCCGGCGGTCGTGATCTCGGCCGGATCAATTACCGTCGCGCCCGCGCGCTTCAAGACGACGATGGCGTCCTCCATCAGCGCGTCCACGCGTTCGTTGAAGCCGAAGAACTTGCGCGCCACGCCGATGCGCGCGCCGCGCAGTCCGCCTGCGTCGAGCGCCTTGGTGTAGTCGGGGACTGCGCGCACCGCGAGCGCGCGCGTGACTGGATCACGCGGATCGACGCCGCCCGCGAGCGCGTTGAGCAGCGCGGCGGCGTCGGCGACGGTGCGCGCCATCGGCCCGGCCGTGTCCTGGCTGTGCGCGATGGGGATGATGCCGGCGCGGCTCACCAAGCCGAGCGTGGGCTTGAGACCGACGAGGCCGCTCGCGGACGAGGGGCAGACGACCGAGCCGTCGGTCTCCGTGCCAACGGCGATGGCGCACAGGCTCGCGGCGGCGGCGACGCCGGAGCCGGAGCTTGAGCCGCACGGGTTGCGATCCAGCGCGTAAGGGTTGCGCGTCTGCCCGCCGCGCCCGCTCCAGCCGCTCGTCGAGCGCGACGAGCGGAAGTTGGCCCACTCGCTCAGGTTGGTCTTGCCGAGGATGACAGCCCCGGCGTCGCGCAGGCGTGCGGCGACGGTGGCGTCGCGCGGCGGCGTGGAGGCGGCGAGCGCGAGCGAGCCGGCGGTCGTGCGCATACGGTCGTGCGTGTCTATGTTGTCCTTGATGAGCACGGGCACGCCGTGGAGCGGCCCGCGCACGCGCCCCTCCTTGCGCTCGCGGTCGAGCGCGGCGGCGATTGCTTCGGCGTCCGGGTTCAACTCGATGACGGCGTTGAGCGCAGGCCCGCGTTTATCTATTTCGGCGATGCGCTCGACGTAGAGTCCGACCAACTCGCGCGCAGACCACTTGCCCGCCTGCATCCCCGCCTGCAACTCCGCGACGGTCGTCTCCGCCAGCTCGAAATCTTTCGGCACACCTGCCGTCGCGTCGTCGCCGCGCGCGGCGGCGTCTTCGCCGTTCGCGCGCACGGATGCGGGCCGCACCGCGACGAGCGCGGCCGCGAGCGCGCCGGCCCGCAGGAACTTGCGGCGCGAGAGCCGCGCCCGGCCCTCGTCTCTCTTGTTCGTCATCTTCGTCCGGTCGCTCCTCGTCTCGTGTGGGTCGCCCGCGCGGGTCTGCCGCGGGCGCGCGGTTCGCTATAATCATGCACACGGCGCGGCGGCGCAACAATTATTTCCGCCGCGCGTATCAACAGACGCAGCCGCGGCCGGGGAGGCGACCGAAAGTTTTATGCCGACAGAGATCACACAGCTCGACGACCCGACGGGCGCGTACACGACCCTGCGCGTCGCCGGCTCGCTCACGCTCGCCGACGCCGAACTGCTGGCCCGCATCTGCGCCGAACTGCACGAGCAGCGCGGCGCGCACGTCACGCTCGACTTGGCCGAACTGGACTTCCTCGACAGCGACAGCGCCGCCGTCCTCGCGCGCCTCAAGCAGCAACACGGCGTCGCCCTCGAAGGCGTCCACCTCTTCGTCCAACAGGTCATTGATCAGGCGGAGCAGGCGTGAGGGCCGGGCTAGGGAAGTAGCAGGTGTGATTTCGTCTGATCCAGTCCGAAGGTGTGTATCACCGCCGAATGCCGCCGCAGCAGGTCTTCAATCGTCTTTACAGGACAGTTGCCGACGCGCAGCCAGATGAACTTCGGCGGGCTGCCGTACAGCAGACTCCGTTGCTGGAAATCCGAATCTTTCGAGACGATGGTGAAGTCGTGCTGCTTGGCGTAAGCCCAGACGCGGAGTCGTCGGCGTCACGTAAGCCGACCTCCCGGACGTGAACGCTGTCCGCGTAGATGTCGGCCGGCCGCCGGACTAGACGCGGCGAGAGGTTCTGGTCAAACAGCAGTTTCATACTGCGGCAGGGTCGCCAGCCTGCGCTCGCGGTCGGCGGCAAACGCCAGGCACGCGCGAATGTCCGCCAGCGTCAGGTCGGGGAAGTCCGCCAGAATCTCGGCCTCCGTCATCCCGCCGGCCAGGTACTCCAACACGTCCGTCACGGTCATCCGCGTGCCGCGGATGCACGGCTTACCGCTGCGCTTGCCCGGCTCGATGGTGATGATGTCGCGGTAGTCCATGAGCGCATGATAACAAAATGCCCGCGGCTTTCAAGACCGAGCGGCACGGGCGTTAATGCCGGCTATCAGCGGGGCACGCCGACAGGGCGGCTTTAAAACACCAGCGGGCGCGGCCGGCGGAAGAGTCGCCGGTCGCGCCCGCTGGTGCTTGGGCGCATCGCGCAGGCGCTTACTGGATGGTGTCCATCGAGCCGCGGAAGCCGTTCATGGCCTGCTTCATGATCCACTTCAGGACGCGCTTGGTGTCGTAGCAGTAGGCGAGGATGTAGTTGCAGGTCGAAAGACAGTGCTTCGAGCACTCCTGCTTCATCTCGTCGAGTTGCGCCACGTCGAACTTCGGGTGCTCAATCGTGCCCCAGTCGTGCGTCGCCGAGTACATCGGGAAGCAGGGCGCGAGCGTGCCGTCGGTGCGGATGATGAGCGAGTTCTGGCCCGCGCGGCAGTTCCACGGCGGCACTTCGCCGCGCATCAGCATCTTCATGTCCTTCATGTGCTTCGACTGGTTGACCATCTTGTAGCCTTCGGTGTGGCGCTTGTCGTCGAGCCAGTCGAGCAGCGCGTCCACCTTGGGGAAGTCTTCGGGCGTCAGGTAGGTCGCGTTCTCGGTCAGGTGCTTGAAGTGATCCTGCTCGGTCATGGGCGACTCGTTGATGTGGTAGTCGGTGGCGATGCCCATGTCGTGCGCGATCAGGGTCAACTCTTTCACGTCCTCGATGTTGATGCGCGTGATGTTGATGTTGAACATCACGGTGTAGCCGTAGTGGTGCTGGCGCTTGACGAGGTACTCCACGTACGAGCGGATCGGCTCCAACGCCTTCGGCAGTTCCTTGCGATCCTTGACCGAGTCCACGGCGAGGTTGACGGTGGCGACGCCCGCGTCGCCGAGGCGGTCAACCACGTCGGGCTTCATCAAACGGCCGTTGGTCGGCAGGTAGACGAAGATGTCCTTCTTGGCACTGTAGTAGACGATCTTGTGGATGAACTTGGGGCGCAGGAGCGGCTCGCCGCCCATGAGCGCGAGCACGCGCGAGCCGATGGAATGGAGCCAGTCAATCGAGCGCTTGCCCACGTCCTCGGTCATGCCCTTGACCTTGTTGTTGTACGACCAGCAGTAGTGGCAATCGAGGTTGCACTTCCACTCGGTGAACAGGTACGGGATGATCGGGCGCAACTCGCCGCGGTGGTAGAGCGACTTGAAGTAGGGGCTGCCCCAGGTCTTCCACGTGCGGATGGCGTTGAGTTTCTGATACTCCTTCTTCGACATCGGCTGCGGGTCGGGGCGTTGCGGATACGGCGGCTCGGGCAGCACTTCCGGCTCCGGCAGCGGCTCAAGCGACGGGCGCTCAGAGCGCGCGTAGAGAATCTGGTGGAGTTTCGTGTCGAGACGATAGGCCGGGGCCGACGAGGTCGGAAGTGGGGCTTGGGGCTGAGGCCCTTGAGTCTCAGGTGTCCGAACTTCTGCTGCCATCGGTTCTCCTTTCAGAACTGACTGACTGTGGATTGGAAAGAAGGTAAGAGCCGAAACCGTGCGCGCGACTTCAGACCTTGCGCGCCAGCCCGCGCGGGCGGCGGCGTGCCGGAAGTCGAAAACGCGGCGAATGATGGCCGATTTCCCGCCGAATTGCAAGCACTTTCGTGCAAGGTGTAACGGGCCGGCCCCGGCCGCGCGGGCGCGCGGAGACGATCCGCAACAGTTGTGCGCGCCGTCATCCCACGCTCTGAACGTCGGGCGGGCGCGAGTATAACTCACTTCGCCCCGTCGGCGCGCGCGGCGTGGCGGACACTTTATAGATTGTCACAGCGGCGCGGGCCACGGGTTGCCGCCCGGCCGGCGTTCACTGTAAGCTTGCGCCGCTCTGGCCACACAGCGGCCGCGCGCGGCGCGGCCGCGCAAGCATCAACTTCAAACTCAGGGGAGGCGCGCGAAACTTTTGTCCGCCACGGCTGCGCCGGCCGTCACCGCCGGCTTGAGACCGGAGTTGTTCGCGGCCTGGGGCGGGCGCGGGCGCGCACGCCGCTGGCTCGTGTGCGCGCTCGCCGTGCTCGCCTGCGCCGGGTTCGCCCTGCGCGCCGCGGGGCTGTCCGCCGAAGGCTTGAGCGAGGACGAGTACAACAAGCTGGAGGCGGTGGCGGATTACCGCGCGCACGGGCTGACGCCGGCCAACGGCGAGCACCCGTTCTTGATGAAGGCGCTTCAGACGGCGAGCGTCGTCTGCGCCGAACGCTGGAACGCGCTCGCGTTCGTCGCGGCGCGACCCGCCTTGCAGGTGCGTGTCGAGACGGCCCTGCGTCTGCCGGGCGCGCTCGCGGGCGCGCTGACCGTGCTCGCCCTGTACTTCGTGACGGCGGAGCTGTTCGGCGGCCAAGTAGCGCTCGTGGCCGCGGCGCTGTGGGCGTTCGACCCGGCGGCCATCGCCTTCAACCGCGTGGCCAAGGAAGACACGTTCCTGACCTTCTTCTTCCTGCTGGCGAACGTCTTCTGGCTGCGCTCGCAACGGCTGGCGGAGTCGGGCGCGGGCGATCCGCGCCCGTACTACTGGGCGACGGCCGTCTCATTCGGCGCGATGATGGCGTCGAAGTACACGCCCGGCTATTTCGCCGCGAGCATCTGTTACTACCACATCTTCCAGGCCATCCCGGCGACGCGCTGGCGGCTCGGCAAGCCGCGCTTCCTGCTCTTCTTCTGCATCATCGGCGTGACGTTCGTCCTGCTGAACCTGCCGATCCTGCTGCCCGACACGTGGCGCATGGCCTTGAGCTTCGCGAGCTACAAGCGGCTGGGGCACGACAGCTACGAGTTCATGGGCCGGCTCTACAGCCACAAGCTGATGGACTGGTTCAAGGGCGTGCCGTGGTACTACTACCTCGTCTTCCTCTGCGTGAAGACGCCGCCGCTGACGCTCGCCGCCTTCCTCGTCGGCCTGCCGCAACTCTTCCGCCGCCGGCTCGGCGACGGGCGCTACTTCCTGCTCTTCTGGGTCGCCGTCGGCCTCATGCCGTTCGTCTTCGTCGGCGGCAAGTTCACGCGCTACTTCGCGCCCGTGCTCCCGGTCGTCCACATCACCGCCGCCATCGGCATCCAACTCGCCGGGCGCACACTCGCGCGGCTCTTCAAAGACGACGCGTGGCAGCGGGTCGCACCGGCCGCGCTCGGCCTCGTAGTCGTGCTCGCCGCCGCCTGGGCGAGCCTCACGGTCGCGCCGCACTACCGGCTCTACACGAACGCGCTCGGCGGCGGCGAGAGTCGCGCCGGCTTCTACTTCCCGCAGGACGAGTTCTACGACGCCGGCTTGCGCGAGGCGCTCGCGTCGCTCGCGCGCAGCGCCCCCGCCGGCGCGCGCGTCGGCAACGAGACGCCCGCGCTCGCCGCCTTCTACCTGCGACAAGCCGGCCGCGCAGACCTCGCCTCCGTCCCGCTCTCCGAGCCGGACGCGCGCACACACCTGCGCCCCGGCGACTACGTCGTCGCCGCCCGCGGTCGCCGCTACCACAGCAACGAAGCCCTGCTCGACACGCTACGGCAGACGACCCCGCCCGCCGTCCGCGTCGCGCTCGGCACCGCGCCCGCGGTCGAGGTTTATCAGTTGAACGAACAGACGGCCGCGTTGGCCGCGCGGCCCTGAGGATGATTCAGCGTGCCTCTGTGTTAACCCGGCCGCGCCCAACCCGCGACCATGAAACGAGCTGTAGCCTGCTCACGACGCGACTCTTTCAGCCGAGATGCGCGAGGCGGCGGCAGGCTTTGGTGATCTGCCGCTCGATGCTCTCGGCCATGTGGGCCAGCTTGTCGCGCCCGGCCGCCGCTTCCTCGTCCACCGCCTGCATCAGCTTGTAGAGACCGTCCTGCCTCAGCCGCTTCAGCCCGAACTCGACCGTGCGCAACTCGTCTTTCAGCCGCACGAGCCGGCCCGCCAGATCGTCCGCCTCGTCCTCCGCGCGCGCCGTCGTGCAGAAGAACTGTAGCTGCTCGTCGCCGAGCAAGGTGTGCAGACTCTCCGCGTCGCCCTCGCGATAAGCGCGGCTCGCCTCGGCCATGAACGCGTGCCGCCGCCGCGCCTCGCGCTCGTCCGCCGCGTGATCCGGGTGAAACGTCTTCGCCACCGACCAGAACAGCTTGCGCAGCGCCCGCCGGAACGGTTGCGCCCCCGCCGCCTCACCCGCCGCCCCTGCGGCCGCCTCCGCCTCTTCTGCCTCCCTCGACAGGTGATGCTCTGACGAGTGGCACTCCCCAGGCGTACACAACAGTTAAGGGCAGCCTGGCGGGCTGCCCTTAACTGTTTGATTATATTGAACTGGGAGGCAGGGATTCGAACCCCGATAGGCGGATCCAGAGTCCGCAGTCTTACCGTTAGACGACCTCCCAAGGCGGGCCCTTAAATTTACGGAGCGCGCCGCCGGTTGTCAACCGCGTGGTGGGCGGCAAGGTACCTCCGCCCGTGCCCACTACGGGTAGGCGTCGCCGCGGGCCGGCGGCCGGGCGGTCAGGTCACCAACGCCTGACCGCCCGGCCGCCGGCCCGCGCCGGGCCGTATCTAGGCTTTGATCGTGACCTTCTTTTCCTCGTCGGTGAAAACCTTGATGTGAGTGCCTGCCTTGATCTTGGCATTCTTGCCATGCTTGAGGAAGCCGAGCGGGCCGAACAGGACGACGAGCGCGACGGTCGTGCCGGTCTTGTCACCACCCTCTTTGCCCTTGGACGAACGCAGCTTGAGCTTCTGCCCGTCTACGGTTGTGGTGGACTCGATGCGGATGCCGAGTTGCCCGCCCTTGCCCATCATGCCCGCCTTTTTCGCGTTCGAGATGACGCCCTTGACGAGTGTGCCGGAGGCCACGAGGGTCTGCCCATTCACCTTCACGTCGTCTACGACTTTGAAGGTCAGCGGATCGCCTTCCGCCGCGGTCTTGCTAGAAATCTCTTCGGTCGTCTCGACCTCAAACTCGGTGCCGTCCGGCAGTACCACTTCTTTGGCATCCTGCGCCGCGGGCGCGGCGGCGAACGCCGGTAGGGTGGCGGGGGCGAGTACGGTGAAAGTCAGCGACAGGGCAAGAACTTTGCCCCACTGGAGGAGTTTCATTGAGGGTTCCTTTCTACAGCGTTGTGTGGTTTGCGAGGGTGACAGGACAGCGGAGTGCTTGTCACCTTCAGGAGCGCGCCGGTCGGGAATGGCGCGGGCTAAGTGTGCGTACCGACCGGAGGTCGGGGACGGCGCGGCGGCGCATGTGAGTGCCACGCGCCTCGGCCCCCGCCTCACGAAACTGTTGCTGCCTCTTCCTCATCCACGAGGTAAGGCGTCGGGGGGCGTTCGGGCGCGGGCGCGTCTTCGGCCAGGATGGCTTGCACGACGGGCAGCGAGAGCGTGCGCGCCTTCTGGATGCCGGGCACGGGCCGGCCTTTGGCGTAGACGGGGTGGCGACCGTGCTCTTTGTACCAGTCGGCGAGGTTCGCCGTCTTGTGCATGTTCTCGATGATCTGCCGCCAGCCGACGCCCGTGTTGTAGGCGCAGAAACTGATCTCGCCCTCCTGCGTGCCGTAGGGGATGACGCACATCTCGGTGCGGCGGAAGTCGTAGTTGAACAGGTCCTGGAACCACATGCCTTCGACGCAGAGCACGCGCCACTGGTCGGCCGGATCGTCCGCCGCTTGCGTCTTCATGCGGTCATTCCGATCCGAGTTCGAGCTGGTCGAGGAGGGCTTGAACAGGTTGACGATCTGCGAGATCGGGAACCCTTCGGGCGCTTGACCGGGATCGAAATTGCGCATGATGGCCATGGCGAGTTGCGCCATGGTGAGTTTCTTGCCGCGGGCCGTGTCGGTGATCTTCGCCACGTCGCGCATGAAGCGCTCGTAGTTGAAGAACTTGAAGAGCGGCGTCCAAGCGCCCGTGTGCCGGTTGACGACCATCAGCGTGAAGACGCCGCAGTTCGGGTGGCAGTTGCACGAAGACCAGCCCCACGGCGCGTCCGCGCCTTGCAGCATGTCCATGACGGACGTGAACGCCGAGTAGGACGAGAGCGGGAACCAGTCGCGCAACGCCTTCAAGTTGCCGCCCAACTGCGTTTCGAGATCGCCCGCCATGTCGGCGAGCGTGTAGCGTTGTTGGAGGCGCACGTCGTCGGGCACGTCCTCGTCGCGCCCCGTGAAGGAGACGGGCTGGAAGGCGATGGTCTGAATCTTGTCGATGTTCTGCGCGGCGAACTCGACGATCTCGCCGATGGCGTCGTTGTTGATCGTGTTGACGATGGTCGTCACCAGCGTGACCTTGATGCCGACCGCCGCTAGGTTCTCAATCGCCTTCAGCTTCACGTCGAACAGGTTGCCGACGCCGCGGTGCTTGTTCTTCTCTTCGGACACGCCGTCGAACTGCAAATAGACGCCGTGCTGCCCGGCGGCCTTCGCCGCCTTGCAGAACTCTATGTCCTCGGCGTAGCGGATGCCGTTCGTGGCCGCGAGGATGCGGTAGAAGCCGATCTTCTTGGCGTAGGCGACGGCGTCGAGGAAGTAGGGCGACAGCGTCGGCTCGCCGCCCGAAAACAGGATGATGACCTGGCGGCGCGGTTTGAACGAGACCGCGTTATCAAGGATCGTCTTCGTGTCCTCGAACGTCGGCTCGTGGACGTAGCCGACCTGGTTCGCGTCCATGAAGCACGGGTTGCACATCATGTTGCAGCGGTTCGTGAGGTCAACCGTCAAGACCGCGCCGCGCCCGAACTTGATCGTGGACGTGCCGTGCCGGTGGACGTGCGCGTCCTCGGCGGCGCGGAAGTCGCGGCCGAAAAACAGCGACTCGATGCGCTTGAGAAACTCCGGGTTCGTCGCCAGCACGTCCTCGAACAGCCCGTGCTTCGGGCAGGTCTTGCGCATCACGATGCGCCCGTCCGCCTCGACGATCTGCGCCTTGATCTCGCCGGGGTGCGCGTGCATCAAATCTTCGAGCGGCGTCGCGCCCGTGATGACCGACTCGCGCACCTCTTTGACGCAGCGCGGGCACAGGGAGTCGGTCTCGCGCGGGAAGCCGAGGGGCGGGCTGGTGCGCTCGTAGGACTTCAGCAGCGGCTCGGCGGCCCACTGCGGGCGGAGCGCCTCACCCTCCGGCAGCGTCGTGTTGACGGCCTGAAAGACCCGCCACGACACGTCGGCCAGGTTCGAGATCAGCTTCGAGCTTTTCACGCCGCTGAACCGGCCGCGCGCCTGCTCGTTCCGGCGAAATTGGTCGCTAAACACTTGAGTAAAGTCTCCTCCGAGACAGAGGCCTGCGATCTGAACAGAGCGCCCGTGATCCGCCCCCGCCCCACACACCAAAACTGTTTCGCTGTCCGCCGCCGGGCACACACCCACCAGCCTGCACCCACGGCGACACGCCATGATAGCCGCATCCCCCTGCCAAGGCAAGACGTTAGAGGGAGGAGCCGGGAGCCAGGAGTCAGAAGCCGGAAGCCGGAAGATAGAAACCAGAAGGCCGGAGCTAGCGGTCAGGCGGCTGAAGTTAGCCGGTCAAGCGACGCTCTTAACACTCTGGCTTCTGACTCTTGGCTTCTGACTCCTGACTTCTGTGCTCTGTCCCTGCTTTTGATGTACCATCGCCCGCGGACGTGCCGCACGAGATACACCCGACCGCCGTCGTCAGCCCGCGCGCCGCGCTGGGCGTGGGCCTGCGCGTCGGCCCCTACGCCGTCATCGAGGACGAGGTTGTGATTGGCGACGGCTGCGAGATCGGCGCGCACGCGGTCGTGAAGCGGTTCACGACGTTGGGCCGGCGCAACCGCGTCTTCGAGCACGCCACGTTGGGCGGCGAGCCGCAGGACGTGAAATACCGCGGCGAGCCGAGCGCGCTCGTCGTCGGCGACGACAACCTGATCCGCGAGTACGTGACGCTGCACCGGGCCAGCGGCGCGGGCGCGGTGACGCGTGTGGGCCATCGCAACTTCCTGATGATCGGCGTCCACGTGGCGCACA
Organism: Pyrinomonadaceae bacterium; assembly: GCA_036389395.1. Classification (GTDB taxonomy): domain Bacteria; phylum Acidobacteriota; class Blastocatellia; order Pyrinomonadales; family Pyrinomonadaceae; genus QHXQ01. The sequence goes on along the minus strand of DASVPY010000085.1, from coordinate 17,185 downwards.
ACTGCGAGGTGGGCGACGACAACATCTTCGCCAACGGCGTGGCGCTCGCCGGACACATCACGGTCGAGGATCACGCCTTCCTGTCGTCGAACGTCGGCTGCCATCAGTTCATACGCATCGGGCGCTACGCGATGGTCGGCGGCAAGTCGAAGATCGTGCAGGACGTGCTCCCTTACTTCACGACCGACGGCAACCCGCCGCGCGCGCGCGGCCTGAACGCCGTGGGCCTGCGCCGCGCCGGCTTCGACGCCGACGCGCGCCGCCGCCTGAAGCGCGCGTACCAGCTCCTCTTCCGCACGGGCCGCTCGCTCGCCGCCGCGCTCGCCGAGCTGGAACAGACGGACGACGAGCACGTGCGCCACCTCGTCCACTTCATCCGCGGCTCCCGGCGCGGCATCACCTGGGCCGCCCGCCGCGCGCACGATACGGCACACGACGCGGCCGAGACCTTTTGAGAACGTCATGAAGCATGAGCAGCGAGACTGAAGGCAGAACCGCGGCCGAGTTGGCCGCCCTGGTCGGCGGGCGCGTCGTCGGCGACGGCGCGGCGCGCGTCGCGCGCGTGGCGAGTTTGGAGACGGCGGGCGCGGACGCCGTCGCGTTCGTCGAAGACGCCAAGCTCCTCAGCGCGGCGCTCGCCTCCGGGGCCGCGTGCCTGCTCGTGCCCGAAGGCGCGGGCGCGGGCGTGACCGAGGCGGCGGCGCGCGCGCCCGTCCTGATCGAAGTCGCGCGGCCGAAACTCGCGTTCGCGCAGGTGGCGGCCCTCTTGCACCCGCCGAAGCGGCGCGCGCCGGAGCTGCACCCGACGGCCGTCATTGCCGAGAGCGCGCGGCTCGGCGCGGACGTGTTCGTCGGGGCCTACGTCTGCGTGGGCGACAACACGACCGTCGGCGCGCGCACGCACCTCCGCGCGGGCGCGAAGCTCGGCGACGGCGTGACGGTCGGCGCGGACTGCGTCATCCACCCGAACGTGTTTCTGGAGGACGGCGTGACCATAGGCGACCGCGTCATCCTGCACGCGGGCGTCGTCGTCGGGGCGGACGGCTTCGGCTACGTGCGCGCGGCGGACGGCTACCACAAGTTCCCGCAGTTGGGCACGGTCGTCGTCGGCGACGACGTGGAGATCGGCGCGCACAGTTGCGTGGATCGCGGCGCACTCGGCGCGACGCGCATCGGCGCGGGCACGAAGATCGACAATCTCGTGCAGGTCGGGCACAACGTGCAGATCGGCGCGCGCGTCGTCATCGCCGCGCAGACCGGCATCTCCGGCAGCACCGTCATCGAAGACGACGCCGTCATCGGCGGGCAGGTGGGCTTCGGCGATCACGCGCGCGTGGAGGCGGGCGCGGTCATCGGCTCGAAGGCGGGCGTGCTGCCGGGCAAGATCGTCCGCGCCGGCACGGTCGTCTGGGGCGTCCCCGTCCGCCCCCTCGCCGAATACAAACGCCTCAACGCACACTTCGGCCGCCTCCCCCAACTCAAAGCCCAACTCGACGACCTCCGCCGCCGCGTCGCCGACCTCGAAGCCCAACTCGCCAAGACACCCGACGAACAGACATAACTTTGCGTCCCTTCGCGCCCCTCTTCGCGTCCTTTGCGGTACGCGCGTGCTGTTAGCCGCCTTTCTGCCTCTCACGAAGTAAGCGGCCTCTGGTATCATCGCATTGCGAAGCAGACGATACGGAGAGTTTACCGTGCCCAACAATCTAATCGAGGTTGACCCCGACAAGCTGGGCGGAACCCCCGTCTTCTACGGCACGCGCGTCCCCGTGCAAACTCTGTTCGACTGCCTCGAAGGCGGCGAATCCCTCGACGAATTCCTCGACCAATTCCCGACCGTCACGCGCGAGCAGGCCTTAGCCGTGTTGGAAGAATCGAAGGCGCGCTTACTGACCGGCTATGAGAGTGCTGCTTGATGAGTGTGTCACGCGCTACCTGAAGCGCGACTTCATCGGGCACGAAGTCCTCACCGTCGAGGAGGCCGGCTTCAAGGGCTTAAAAACGGGCGGCTGTTGCAGGCCGCCTCCGGCCACTATCAGGTTCTCGTCACGGTGGATCAAAATCTCCAGTATCAGCAGAACCTAAAAAACTCTGCCCTCGCCGTCGTCGTGCTCAAGGCTAAGAGAAGTACCTACCCCATGCTCACGCCGCTCATGCGACAGGTACTCGAAGTTCTTCAGAAGATAAAGCCCGGCGAAATAATCATAGTGAGTTAGTTACACTAAAGCGGACAGACCTTTACGGGCACGGCCTTACCAACGCCGACTGATCTGATAGGCGTCGAAAGCAGTGTCCATGCTGACGATTGGCACCCCTTCAACCATTGCCTGCGCAATCAACAGTCGGTCGAACGGATCGCGGTGATGAAACGGTAGGGTCGAAACAGTATCCAGATGCGCCAGGCTTATCGGCAAGCTCAATAGCATTATCCGTAAGTTGCCGCTGCGTGAAAACACCATACGGCTCCGCCAAGCTCAGTTTACCGATACTAACCTTAATAGAGATTTCCCAGAGGCTCGCTACACTCAACAGCAAATCCGCGTCAGACTCAAGTAAGGCTTTCGCACGCGCGCTCAGGCGCGGACTATCATCAATGAACCACAAGAAGGCGTGCGTATCGAGTAACAGCCTCATTGCATGTACTCAGCAAAATCTTCGAGCGGCTCATCAAAATCATCCGACATCGTAATCAAGCCCTTCGCGCTCCCACTACGGCGACGCACCTTGGCGGTTGCAATCGGCACGAGTTTCAGCACCGGCCGCGCGTCCTGTGTAATAACGATCTCCTCGCCGTTAAGGGCACTTTGCAGCAAACTAGCGATCCGTGCCTTAGCTTCCTCTAGCTCTATCTGATACACAGCCATAACCTCCGAACAGAGACTAACCGCGGACAATTTTAGCACGCACCCGTCGCACCATGCCTGTTAGTCCGCCTCCCCCCTTAGTGCAAGTATCGGGCGAGGATGCACAACATGAACAGACAAGCAAACCCGAAACCCAACAAGAACAAAAGAAGAGCAAGAGCGATCAGAGTGGGGTTAAACGTATGACTATTATTGTTCCCTTCATTGTTGAATCCATCTTCCAGCTTGTGACCTGGGTAATCATCGCCGCCGCCATCGGCGGTATCTACTACTTTGCCGGTAAGGAGAACTGGCGAGGGGTGCTGTGGTCTTGTTGTGTGCTTATCTGTTCTGTCGTGGTTATGCTCTGTATTGTCGCCCAGAATCACTTTTCCAAATTTGCGGTTCAACCTGAGCAGTCCAGCGCACCGCCCCCTGCCCCTCGGGCGGCGAGCGCGCGTTCTTTCGCCGTTGAGTATGAGACAGCTATTGTTCGTGGCTATAGGGACTTGGGCGGTCTTTTTTGGTTTGAATACCGAGACTCGAAAAACGAGAGGGTAATTGCGCCAGCACACGTGCTTTTGTATATCAGGCTGACCAATCTCAGAGATGCGCCAGTCGAAGTGGCGGCGTACACCTGTTCATAGGTATTCCGGGCGACGGGTGCTACACTCTTCGCACTTCGCACGGGGGCGTGACGAGCCGGGGGGTAAAACCTAACTCGGAGGTGGCCGCGTGGCAATAAATGTCGTCATAGACCTGTCTCACTTCAACAACGTCACAGACTTCAACGCCGTCAAAGGTGACGGCATCGTCGGGGTCATTCATAAGGCGACGGAAGGTCTCGACTATACCGATCCGATGTACGCGAGCCGCCGGGGCGAGGCGCTGGCCGCCGGTCTCTGGTGGGGCGCTTATCATTTCGCCACCGGCGATGACGCGGTGGCGCAGGCCGAGCACTTCCTCTCGGTCGTGCAGCCTGGGCCGAATGACCTGTTGGTGCTCGACTTTGAACAGAATACGGCCGGCACCAGTATGTCGCTGGCGGGGGCCGAGCAGTTCGTCACGCAGGTGCAGGCGGCGACCGGACGCTGGCCGGGTCTCTATTCCGGCTCTTACGTCAACCAATTGTTGGGCGAGGGTCAGAACCCGACGCTGGCTAATTGCTGGTTCTGGCTCTCCGAATACGGCCCGACGCCGCACGTGCCGGCGAACTGGCCGACCTGGACGCTGTGGCAGTACACGGACGGCTCAATCGGCCCGGAGCCGCACGCCGTGGCCGGCGTCGGCAACTGTGACCGAGATCAATTTAACGGCGACATGGGCGGGTTGGCGAGGCTCTGGGGCTACGCCACCTGACAACTCATGCGACCCGGCCGCCCGCTAGCATTTCCTGACAGAGTTCTTAACTGTGACCTCTGTGTCTCCTCTGTGCCCTCTGTGTGAGACCGGCCGCGCGCCACACGCAACCGAGAATCTAACCACGCAACGCGCGCAGCACCGCGTCGGCGGCGCGGGCGGACGCGCCGCCCGCGCCGAGTCGGGCCGCGACCGTGCGCAGGCGCGCGCGCATCGTCGCGTTGTGTTCCGCGTCGAGCAGGCGCGACAGTTCTGCGGCCAGGCGCGCGGGCGTGAAGTCGTCTTGCATCAGTTCCGGCGCGAGCCGTTCGCCGGCCACCAAGTTGACCAGCCCGAAATGTTCAGTGCTGATGAGGCGGCCCAGCGTGTGCCAGTTGAGCGCCGACTCCTTGTAGACGACGACGAGCGGCGTACACAGGAGCGCCGTCTCAAGCGTGGCCGTGCCGCTCGCCACCGCCGCCGCGTCCGCCGCCGCCAGCGCCTCGCGCGTCGCGCCTTCGACCACGCGCAAAGTGAGCGCCCGCGCGCCGTCTTCGGTCTCGAACGCGGCGACGAGCGGCGCGACCTCCGCGCGCGTGCGCGTGGGCGCGAGCGGGACGACGAACTGTGCGTCTGGACGCGCCCGCGTCAAGAGCCGCGCGGCGGCGAGCATCGGCGGCAGGATGCGCGTCAACTCCTTGTGCCGGCTGCCGGGCAGGAGCGCGACGAGCGGGCGCGCCGCGTCGAGATTATTACGGCGGCAGAACTCGGCGCGGTCGTAGCGCGCCGCGACCGTGCCCGTTAAGGGGTGGCCGACGAACTCGACGTGCGCGACGCCGCGGCGCGCGTACCAGTCCGGCTCGAAGGGCAGGATGGCGAGCAGCAGGTCTACGTCGCGCCGCACCTGCCGGACGCGGTGCGCGCGCCAGGCCCAGAGCTGCGGGCTGATGTAGTAGATGACGCGCAGCCCGCGCCGCTTGAGCGCGCGCGCGAGCTTGAGGTTGAAGTCGGGCCAGTCCACGAGGACGACGGCCGCGGGCCGGCGCGCGACGGCGGCGCGCGTCAACGCACGGAACGCGCGCCAGAAGCGCGGCAGCGCGCGCCCGATCTCGACCAGCCCGACAATCGCCAACTGATCGATCTCGACCACAGACTCGACGCCCGCCGCGCGCAACTCCCGCCCCGTCGCCCCGAAGAACTCGAACGGCACGTCGGGCGCGCGCGCGCGCAAGGCCCGCACCAGCGCCGCCGCGTGCGCGTCGCCCGACGCCTCGCCCGCCACGATCATCAGCCGCACGCTCTCCGCACGCGAAGCGTCCATGCGCGGCATGTTAATACATCACCGGCGCGTGATGTAGAGCCGTTCGCCGCTACTTCCGCTTCCGCCGTGCGGGCTTGTCCGTCTTGTGCGACGGCCCTTCGCCTTCGTTCTTCTTCGGCGCACGCTCATGATGCGCCGCGGCCCGTTGGGCCGCCGGTGTCTTCGGTTGGGGCGCGGCGGGACTCGAAGCGCCCAATGAAGCGCGGATCAGGTCTTCGTCGGGGCGTTGACCGTCGGCGAAGGCGAAGACGTGGATGTGGTCGCGGTTCTCCCGCAGGGCCTCGACGCGGCCGGCGTCGCGGAGCCGCGCGATGTCGGCCATCACGAACTCCTGCTCCTCGGCCGTCATGTAGCGGTAGAGGATGTCGAAGGCCAGGCCGGTCGAGTGCGGCGGCGTGTCAATGCGCGTCGCGTTGGCGTTCGTCTTACTCAGCGCCCGCTGGTAGTCGTCCGGGCGCACGAGCGAGGTGACGGGGAGCGGGCGGTTGAACTGCGCCCGGTACGAGCCGGCCAACTCCTGCAACACCGCGAGCGCCGCGGGCCGCAGGTGACTGAGCATCCGCACCTTCAGCTCCTTGCGCGCGGCGGCGTCTGCGAGGTCGTAACCGCGCCCGGCGAAGTCGCCGGCGAGTGCGGTCAGCGCGGCCCGCTCGGCGACGAGCGCGCGGCGGCGTTCGGCCGCGCCGTAGTAGGATTGCAGTAACTCTGTCTGCTCCTGGTTCGCCTTGAGCGCACGCTCCTGGCGTGCGAGTTGCGCGCGCAGGGCGGTGCGGCGCGCCCGCTCGCCACGGCTCAAAGCGGCCGACGCCGCGCGCAACTCGTCCGCCTCGGCCCGCAGGCCGACGCGCGCTTGCTCAAGCCGGGCGTACTCCTGCGCGAGTTCGGCGTCGTCGTAGAGCGGCACGCTGCGTCCGTCCGCCTTGTCGTAGTAGGTGAACGGCGCGCCGTCGGCGAGTGCGCCCACGCCGAAGAGCACGTAGTTGTCGGTGACGGGCGCGACCGCGACCAGTTCGCCGCCGCGGATGAGCGCGGCGAGGCCGGCGTAATCGCGCGGCGTGGCGACGTGGTGCTCGCGCCACTCCGCCACCTGCGTGGCGAGGAAGAGCCGTCTGTCGCTTTGGTGACGCAGTTGGCCGGGCACTGTGACCTGCGCCTGCCGGCCCGTGGCCGCCCCGCGCTCTTCCGTCACCTGCTGCGCCGCCGACGCCCAGGGGTCGCGCTCGGCCGCCGCGACCGAGGTCGCCGCCGGGACGAGGTCGGGCGTCAGGCCGAGACGCCCGCCCGCTCTGCCGCCCGTGAGACACACGGCGACCGCCACCGTCGCCGCCAGCGCGAGGGCGGCCGTCACAGCCCTCTTGTTTCTTCTCTCTTGCACGCGAGGCCCCCCGAAAAATAAAAAAGGCTCGGCGGTTGGGTCGCTTGGCGGCCCCGACTCGTCAAGCCGGTGAGTCTCTTTGATGACGCGCGGCGCGGATTAGTACGCCGGAAATTTTCAGCGCGGCGCGTTAGTGGCCGGAACAACGGCGTGAGAGTTTGCTCACTTGGCGGCCGTCATGGCCTTCTTCCGCTGGTTGGCGATGACGCCGGAGTCCACCGTCTCGCCGGTGCGCGAGATGACCTGGAAATAAAGTTGATCGCCGACGACTTCGAGGAGCATGAAGGACAGGTCGGTGTCGAACGCCTTGTCGGTCAGCGGCGAGCGCTCCCGCACGTCGCCCTCGCGCAGTTTGCCGCCCGCGCCGGAGATGAAGTAGTAGATGCCCTTCTGCGGCTTGAGCCGCTCGTAGAAGTGTTCGTGCCCGGCGAAGACGGCGTTGACGCCGTACTTCAGGAAGATCGGCTCGACCACCTCGCGCAGCTTCGTGTCCGAGCCGTGCTTCCCGCCCGAAGAGTAAGGCGGGTGGTGGAAGTAGGCGATCTTCCACTCGGACGTGTCCTTCGCCAGCTCGCCCTCCAACCACTCGACCTGCTGCTTGTCCATGTAGTTGCTGTTGAGCGAGTAGAAGGCGACGTTGCCCTTCTTGAAGCGGTAATACTCCTGCCCGTTCATGTTGAAGTATTCGTAGAAACGCTGGTTCGACTCGTCGTGGTTGCCGAGCGTCGCGTAGAACTTGATCTGCTGATCGAGCAGCGGGCGGTAGACGTTCTCGAACTTGTTCTTGTAGTCGGCGGCGCTCTCGCCGTTGTAGAGGTTGTCGCCCATCATCAGCACGAACTCGAAGGGGAAGACCTGCCGGTAGCGGCGCATCGTCTCGGCCACTTCGTACTGCTTCTTCGTGCCCGTGCCCGTGTCGCCGATGACGGCGAAGCGCACCGAGCCGTCTTTGACGGGCAGGGCGACTTTCAAAGGCGCGCCCGTGCTCACCGCCGGTCTGGCGGGGCTTTGGCTGTACGAGCTTGGCGCGAGACCGCCCGCGAACAACAGGACGGCGATTAACAGCGAATAGAGGTTTCGTCTCATGCCTTCCCTCCGCCGGGCGCGCGGCTACGGCAGCGCGTCGAGCATGTAATCAACGATCAGACCGTTCTCCCTGTCCAAGAGCAGCATGTTCCGGCCGACGAAACGGTACTTGACCTGCTTGGGCAGTTGCGGCAGCCGCAGCAAGAGCGTGGGCGGCATCTCCAACAACTCCTGCGTCTCCGGGTACGGGTAGTTGACGCGCAAGGGGACGCCCTTGATCTCCGACTCCACGAGCACGGTCTTGCGCAACTCGGCCCGGTCGCGGCCCTTAAACTCGTCCTTGATCGTCGCGCGGATCAGCGCGGCCGCTTCAGGGATGAAGATGTCGCCCGGCTTGGCCCCGACCCTGGCCGCGCGCACAGAGTCCTGGAAAGATTTCTTGTGCGCTTCGATCTGCTCCGGCGTGGCGTCCTTGGAGAGCTTCGGCAGCTTCGCGCCCAGCCGGTCGCGCAGACGGACGTACTCCTTCACGCGCCCCTCGAAGGCGGCGACCACCTGCTTGTCGGCGGGCGACAGCGCGACCTGCGTGTCCTGTGTCCGGGCGACGGCGGGGAGGGCGATAAATGAAGTGGGCGTCAGGCAGAGCACGACCGCTACGACGGCCAAAAGGCCGGCTCGTTCTTTCATCTTCTTTCTCCTCGGTCGGCCAGGTTGCAAACGAGATGCCTCGCCCCGACCGCGGCCGCCAAAGTGTTGTAAGTCTTGGGAGAAACGATGCCGAAGAGTTGCCGTCCCGGCGCGGCAGCGAATGCTTGTAGGACGTGTGCGCTCGGTAGTGAGTCAGTTGCAGGTCGAGTTTAATGGACGGCCAGATCAACACAGAGGGCACAGAGGGGACACAGAGTTCACAGTTTTTTACTGTGTCCTCTGTGCCCCCTCTGTGCCCTCTGTGTTAACCCGGCCCCACGCCACACTCAACCTGCAACTGACCCACTGCCCGCGCCGCCAGCCTTATCTTGCCCACGCGATCCGGTATAACATGGCGCGGCAGCTCCAAGCACATTCCAACGGCAGGCGAGGCGATGAACTGTCCGCAGTGTCAGCAGGTGCTCAGGGAGACGGCGCGCTTCTGCGACGGCTGCGGGCACGCCGTCACGGCCTACCACACGCCGACCGAGCGCATGGACGCGGCGGCGCTCGCGCCCGCGCTCGCCGGCCGCGTGCTCGACGGCAAGTACGAACTGCTCGCGCGGCTCGGCGCGGGCGGCATGGGCGCGGTCTACCGCGCGCGCCGCGTACACATCGGCGACGAGGTGGCGGTCAAGGTCTTGCACCCGCAGTTCGTCGCCGACGCGCAGTCCGTCGAACGCTTCCGGCGCGAGGCGCGCGCCACCGCCGTCCTGCGTCACCCGAACGTCGTCACCATCCACGACTTCGGCGAGGCGCGCGGCGACGAAGCGCCCGCCTACATCGTCATGGAGCTGGTCGAGGGCGCGTCGCTGCGCGACCTGCTGCGGCGCGAGGGGCGGCTGGCGGCGGCGCGCGCCGTCGCGTTGATGCGCGACGTGTGCGCGGGCGTCGGCGCGGGCCACAGGCGCGGCGTCGTGCACCGCGATCTCAAGCCGGACAACGTCATCGTGCTGCCGCCCGACGCGGAAGGGGCGCGCGAGACCGTCAAGGTCGTGGACTTCGGCATCGCCAAGCTGCGCGACGCGGCGGGCGCGCCCGCCCTCACACAGACCGGCGCGATCATCGGCACGCCCTACTACATGTCGCCCGAGCAGTGCCGCGGCGAGAGCTTGGACGCGCGCGCCGACGTGTACAGCTTAGGCGCGATGCTCTACGAACTGCTCGCCGCCACGCCGCCCTTCAACGCCGAGAGCATCACGGGCGTCGTCGCCAAGCACCTGACCGAGCCGCCCCCGCCCCTGCCCGCCGACGTGCCCGCCGCACTGTCGGCCGTCTGCCTCCGCGCCCTCGCCAAGCGGCCCGACGACAGGCCCGCAGACGCACACGCCCTCGCGCGCGAACTCCAAGCCGCACTCACACCCGACGCCGCAACGCAAGCGGGCGACGCTGCGGCACAGGCCGCGCCGTTCGTCGTCGCGCCGCCCGCTGTCGCCACACCCGCCACCGTCTCCGCGCCGTACAATGTCGCCGCGCAGACGCCCGCCACCGTGTCGGCACAAGTGTCCGTACCTACGCTCCCGCGCGAGGCGCACGCGCCGCCGCCTTCCGATCCGTCAGCACGGCGGCCCAGCCGCGCCAAGTGGCTCGTCGCAGGTCTGCTCGCGCTGCTCGTCGTCGGGGTCGTCGTCAGCGGGGCCGCCTTCTTCACGTCCCTCGTGGGCGGACGGAAGACCGCGGTTGAGGTAGACGTAAAGTCGCCGACGAACGCCGACGCCGTTAACGAGCAGGTCGCGGTCGAACCGCCGGGCGACACGACGGACAACACCGCGGCCGGCGACACGCCCGCCGCGCCCGCTGCCGGCCGCGGCCTGACGGGCAAGTGGACGGGCACGTACGGCCCGATGAATCAACCGGCCACGCTCACGGTCGAAGAGCACAGAGGCGACACGTTCAGCGGCGTGTTGGAGCAGGGCGCGGTGCGCGTCGCCTTCACGGGGCGCGTTAACGCCGCGCGGCGCGGCGTGACCATCAAGGAGACGCGCGTGTTGAGCGGCGACGGTTGGAGCTTGGGCGAAGGCACGGGCACGCTCTCACAGGACGGTCGCAGCATGTCCGGCACGGGGCAAGACCCCACGGGCGCGCAGTTCGGCATGTCTTATCAATGGTCGTTCACTAAACAATAAAACTTTGCGTCCTTCGCGGCCCTCTTCGCGCCCTTTGCGGTTAAGTCCGAACCTTTAACCGCGAAGGACGCGAAGGTCTGCTTGGCCGGTTTCGGCGGCGCGTGTTAGCATCGCCGCGCTTTTGGCAGCGACATCGAAGGTCTTCACTTGCGTTTGAGTTTGCGTGTCACAGTGCGGGGCGGCCGGCGGGCGTGGCTGTGTGCGGCGGGCCTCGCCCTGTTGTGCGCCGCGCCGCCCGCGCGCGCCCAGACCACCAACCCCGTCGAACGCCAGGTCACGAACCCCGTCACCGACACGCCCAACGTCAACCCGCTCCGACAGGATCAGCCCGTGCGCCCGCGCCAGACTGTCAGCCGGCCCACGCCCGCCGCCACCGAGCAGTTGGACGTGGACGCCGACCGCCAGAGCGTGACGGGGCCTGAAGGGCAGCGCGTCGTCGTCTACGAGGGCAACGTGGACGCGCGCATCGGCATATACCGCTTGCAGGCCGACAAGGTCACGGTCTACGAGGCCAGCAACCGCGTCGTCGCCGAAGGCAACGTCGTCTTCGATCAGGGCGACCAGCAGCGCATCACCGGCTCGCGCGCCGTCTGGAACTACCGCACCAAGCTCGGCTCGTTCGCCAACTCCACCGGCTTCACCAACCGCACCGAGGACGGCACGGTCATGTACTTCACGGCCGACTCGGTCGAGAAGGTCGGCCCAGATCGCGTCGTCGTCATCAACGGCACGATCACGGCCTGCGACGAGGACGTGCCGAAGTGGAGCTTCAAGGCCAAGCGCGCCGAGATCACTCTGAACGACCGCGTGCGCGCCAGGGGGCCGAAGTTCCTCGTCAAGAACGTGCCGCTACTGTTGCTGCCTTACGTCTCGGTCTCGCTCAAGAAGCGCGACCGCGCGTCGGGGTTTCTGACGCCGACCTTCAGCGGCTCCGGGCAGAAAGGCTTCCGCCTCTCGAACGCCTACTACCTGACGCTGGGGCGCTCGGCCGACGTGACCTTCCGCAACGACATCTTCACGGGGCGCGGCCTCGGCTTCGGCGCGGACTTGCGCACGCGCGCCAACTCGCGCTCCTACTTCAACCTCGGCTTCTACGCCGTCAAGGATCGCATCTTCGGCGCGAAGGCCGACGCAGAGCACCCCGACCAGGGCGGGTCGAGCTTCTACATTGACGGCGTCCACTACTTCCCCAACGGCTTCCTCGCGGCGGCGGACGTGAACATCACGTCGAACCTCGCGTTCCGCCAGGTCTTCTCCGACTCGATCCAGCGCGCCATCTCGCCCGAGGAGCGCTCGCAGGTCTTCGTCAACAAGCAGGGCGGCGACTACAGCTTCAACTTCTTGCTGCGCAACCAGGTCACGTCGCTGCCGAACGTGCGCGAGCGCATCCGCCAACTGCCGTCCATCGAACTGGACAAGCGCCCGTCGCCCCTCGTCGATCTGGCCAAGAAGCTGCCGCTCTATTTCTCGTTCGAGGGCGGCATCTCCGGCGTGAGCCGCAAGGAGACGGTCGAAAACCTGGCGGCCTTCCAGGCCGACGGCAACCCGAACCCGATCATCACGCCGTCGGTCGTGCAGCGCCTCGACTTCCACCCGCGCTTCACGCTGCCGTTTTATTTGGGCGGCGGCTGGTCGGCGACCGTGACGGGCGGCGCGCGCTCGACCTTCTACTCCAACTCGATTGACCCGCTGACGCGCCTCGTACTCGGCCGCGACCGCACGCGCACCTACGGCGAGTTCGAGTTCGACCTGCGCCCGCCCGCGCTCGCGCGCAACTTCTACCACGACCGCAAATTTTTGTTCCGCCACGTCATCGAGCCTTACGTCGTCTACCGCAAGCTCGGCGGCATCTCGAACTTCGAGCGGCTCATCCGCTTCGACTACACGGACGCGATTGCGAACACCTCCGAGATCGAGTACGGGCTGGTGAACCGCTTCTTCACGCGCCGCTCGACGGAGAACGTGTCGGGGCGCGCGCCCGCGCCGGGCGCGGCCAAGAAAGCGCCCCTGACCAGCCAGCCCTACGAGGTCTTCTCGCTGACCGTGCGCGGCAAGTATTTCTTCGACCCCTACTTCGGCGGCGCGCTCATACCGGGCCGCCGCAACCAGTTCTACCCGATCAACACCTTCTCCGGCTTCTCCTACGGCGGCGTGCCGCGCCGCTTCTCGCCCCTGAACGTCGAGGCGCGCTACCGCCCGCAGCAGGACTTGTTCTTCGACGTGCGCACCGACTTCGACTTGCAGCGCGCGGGCCTGCGCAACTTGGCGACGAGCTTCGGCATCAGCCGCCCGCTCGTGCGCGCCTTCCAGACCTTCTACTACACGCGGGCGCTGAACCTCGCGCCCTCCCTGCGCCAGTTCGCCGACGCGCGCGGCAAAGAGCCGGGCACGCTCAAGGGCGCGCAGTGGAGTCCGTCGCTGTTTTTGGGCAACACGGGGAAGGGGCTGTTCGGCGGCGTCGCGTTCTTCTTCGACTTCCAGAACCGGCCGGGCAAGAACAACGCGCTCATCAGCTCGGTCTGGACGGTCGGCTACGCGTGGAACTGCTGCTCGGTGACGGGTCAGGACTTCAGCTACAACGTCGGCTTCCGGCGCGAGAACCGCGTCGTCTTCAGCTTCCGCCTCAACGGCATCGGCACGTTCGGCACCGAGCAGATCGGGCAGAACTTCCGCTGAGCGTGACCGGGGAGGTCGGCGGTTGAGTTTGGCGCGCGGCCGGTTTCACACAGAGAGCACAGAGGGAGCACAGAGGACACTGTAAAAAACTGTGAACTCTGTGTCCTCTGTGTTGATCTTTTTTCCCGCCACAGGCCCCTCCAAATCCTGCTAAAAACCCCGCCTCTCGCGTATAATCCGGCGGTCGAAGTGCGGGGCTTTTTCCGCCCCGTAAAGAACCGTAAAGTCGCGTTCCGGCGTACATCCGGCGCGCGCCCTCGCGCATCTGAAGTGAGGCCCGTTTTGCAGTAGAAACCCCCTCTCACCAGACGAATCGTTAGTTCGCGCGCGTCGCGCGCCAGCAGGAGTTGAGCATGAAGTCTGTATCCCCTTCGTCCCCTCGTCGTCGCCCCTCGGGCCGCGGCCGCACGCGCCGCGCCACGCCCTGGCTCGGTCTGGCGCTCTTGCTGGCGGTCGCCGCCGCCTGCCCGTTCGTCACCCACGGCAGCCTTCAGACGGGGGCGGACGAGACCGCGCCGCGCGGCGTCGCCCGCGCCGGCGAGAAGCCGAAGGAGTTCGTGCCCGGCCGCGTCCTCGTGCGCTTCCGCTCGGACACGGCGGCCAAGGCGGCCGAGTCGAGCGTCAGCGCGCTGGCGAAGCCCGGCGGCGAGACGTTCGGCGTCCGCGTCGAACGCTTCGAAGGCTCCGAGCTGGTCAAGGGGCTGCGCCTCGCCGCCGTCGAGCCGGCCGACACGCTGGCCGCCGTCGCGGCGTTCAAGGATCGCGCCGACGTGCTCTACGCCGAGCCGGACTACGTGCGCCACATCGCGCGCACGCCCAACGAGTCGAGCTACACCAACCTGTGGAGCCTGAAGAACACGGCCCAGCCCATCACCGTCTCGTTCGGCGGCGTCTACGACCTCTGCAACGGCTCTTACCCCTGCACGCTGAGCGCGGGCACGTCCGGCGCGGACATCAAGGCCGAGCAGGCGTGGGACATCACGACCGGCAGCCGCGACATCGTCGTCGGCGTGATCGACGAGGGCATGGACATCAGCCAGCCCGACCTGGCCGCCAACATCTGGACGAACCCCGGCGAGGTGGCCGGCAACGGCTTCGACGACGACGGCAACGGCTTCATTGACGACGTACACGGCTGGGACTTCGCCGGCAACAACAACTCGGTCTTCGACGGCAGCGGCAACTACCCGAACGACGAGACGGACGCGCACGGCACGCACGTCGCCGGCACCATCGGCGCGCAGGGTAACAACAACATCGGCTCGGTCGGCATCAACTGGCAGGTCTCGATCCTGCCGCTCAAGTTCATCGGCGCTTCGGGCAGCGGCTCCTCGTCGAACGCCATCCGCGCCGCCGCCTACGCCAAGGCGCTGCGCGACAAGTACGTCGCCACGGGCGGCGCGCAGGGCGCGAACGTGCGCGTGCTGAACAACTCCTACGGCGGCGGCGGCTTCCTCCAGTCCGAGCAGGATTCAATCGCCGCGCTCGCCAACTCCGGCATCCTGTTCGTCGTCGCCGCCGGCAACGAGAGCAACAACAACGATGTCTTCCCGACCTACCCGGCCAACTACAACGCGCCGAACCTGATCTCGGTGGCCGCCACCACCCGGCGCGACGCCATCGATCCCAGCTACAGCAACTTCGGCGCGCGCACCGTCCACATCGCCGCGCCCGGCTCGCTCATCCTGAGCACGACGCCCAACAACACTTACGATTTCTACTACGGCACTTCGATGGCCTCGCCGCACGTCGCGGGCGCGGCGGCGCTCGCCCTGGCCGCGAACCCGAACCTCGACGTGACGCACCTGCGCGGCGCGCTGCTCTACAGCGGCGACTTCATCGCCTCCGCCAACGGCAAGACCTACACGGGGCGGCGGCTCAACGCCTACAACACCGTCCGCGCCGCGCTCGAAAACGACACGACCGCGCCCGCCGCCGTCGGCAACCTACGGCTCACGACGCAGGTCGGGCGCACGGTCACCGTGGCCTGGACTGCGCCGGGCGACGACGGCAACACGGGGCAGGCCGCGCTCTACGAGTTGAGCTTCCTCGACACCGCGACGAACGCGCGCATCTTCCTGCGCACGCAAGTCCCGCAGGCGGCGGGCGCGGCCGAGGGCGCGAGCTTCACGCTCCCGTTCCGTCACCTCAACGGGCAGATCAGCGTCAAGGCGATTGACAACGTCGGCAACGAGAGCGCGCTCGCCAGCGTGCCCGTCTCGGTGAGCGCCGCCGCAGGCGACCCGTACGTGCCGGCGGAGTCGGCCGCCACCGCCCTGACCACCGGCGGCACGCCGCTCAACTTGCACGCCGACGACTCGTCCCAGACCGTCAACCTGCCGTTCAACTTCCCCTTCTACGGGCAGAACTACGCGAACGCCACGATCTCCACGAACGGCATCATCTACCTCGGCATCGGGCCGACCGGCAACGACGCCGGCAACGACACGGCCGCGCTCAACTACCTGACGGCCGTCGCCGGCCTCTGGGACGACCTGCGCACCGACCGCCGCGCGGGCGACGACATCTACGTCACGCAGGACGCGGATCGCGTCGTCTACCGCTGGCAGTCCGTGACCTACGACACGCCGATTGGCCCCGGCACGACGCGCGGCGAGAACCCGGTCAACTTCGAGATCGAGCTGCGCCGCGACGGCACGATCATCACGCGCTACGGCAGCGGCAACTCGCGCGTCGCGCCCGTCGTCGGCATCTCCGGCGGCGCGCCCGACGCCTACGTCATCGCCTCGCACACGTCCCCCAACGCGCTCGTCAACATGCCGAACGCGCAGACCGTCACCTACGCGCCGCGCGCGTCGGGCGGCGGCAGCCCGACCGTGCAGTTCACGGGGCCGACCATCAGCGTCGGCGAGGGCGCGCGCGCCCTGACTATCAACGTGACGCGCACGGGCGACGCGTCGGCGACCGGCACGGTGAACATCACGACCGTGGACGACCCGGCCGAAGTGCCGTGCAGCAGCATCGGCAGCACGGCTTACGCGCGCTGCGACTACGCGACCACCGTCGAGACGCTCTCGTTCGGGGCCAACGAGACCAGCAAGACGATCTCGATCCCGATCATTGACGACGGCTACGCCGAGAATCAGGAGACCTTCCAACTCGCGCTGGGCGTGGCGACCGGCGGCATCTCGATTGGGCCGCAGGCCGTCCTCACGGTCACGATCCTGGACAACGACGCGCCCGGCGCGCCGAACCCCATCTTCACGACGCCCTTCTTCGTGCGCCAGCATTACCTGGACTTCCTGGCCCGCGAGCCGGAACCGACCGAGCCTTGGTCAGCCATCCTGAACGGCTGTCCCAACGTGAACAATACCGATCCGAGCAGCCCCTCGGCCGGCTGCGACCGGCTGACGGTCTCCGGCGCGTTCTTCGGCTCGCCGGAGTTCTTGAATAAGGGCATCTACACCATCGTCTTCTACCGCGCCGCCTTCGGGCGACTGCCGGCTTACACCGAGTTTGCGCAAGACCTCCGGTCGGTGACAGGTGCGACCGCCGCCGAGACCAACGCCAAGCGGGCCGCCTTCGCCGTCAGCTTCACCCAGCGCTCAGAGTTCGCTGGGCAGTACAACGGGCTGGACAACGCGGCTTACGTCGCCACGCTCCTGGGGCGTTACGGGCTGACGCAGCTCAGGACGCCCGACCCGGCCAACCCCGACGGCACGCAGAAGGTCACGCTGACGAACGCGCAACTGACCAACGCGCTCAACGCCGGCACGCTGACGCGCGCCCAAGTGCTGCGGGCGGTGGTGCAGTCCGACGAGGTGAGCCAGCA
>DASVPY010000084.1:0-39741 GCA_036389395.1 Pyrinomonadaceae bacterium | reverse complement strand
TGCTGGCTCACCTCGTCGGACTGCACCACCGCCCGCAGCACTTGGGCGCGCGTCAGCGTGCCGGCGTTGAGCGCGTTGGTCAGTTGCGCGTTCGTCAGCGTGACCTTCTGCGTGCCGTCGGGGTTGGCCGGGTCGGGCGTCGTGAGCTGCGTTAAGGAGTAGCGCCCCAGCAGCGCCGAGACGTAAGCGGCGTTCGACAGCGCGCCGTACTGGCTCGTGAACTCCGGCCGCTGGGTGAAGTTGACGGCGAAGGCCGCGCGCTTGGCGTTGGTCTCGGCGGGCGTCGCGCCCGTCACCGAGCGCAGGTCTTGCGCGAACTCGGCGTAGGCGGGCAGCCGCCCGAACGTGGCGCGGTAGAAGACGATGGTGTAGACGCCCTTGGTCAAAAATTCGGGCGAGCCGAAGAAGGCCCCGCTGACCGTTAGCCGGTCGCAAGAGGGGTTGTTGTTCACGTCTGAACAATTATTCAAGACGTTCGACCAAGGCTCGCCCGCTTCAGGCTCGCGCGCGAGGAAGTCCAAGTAATGCTGGCGGACGAAGAACGGGGTCGTGAAGATCGGGTTGGGCGCGCCGGGCGCGTCGTTGTCGTTGATGGTGAGGGTGGCGGCGGCTTGGGGGCCGAGGGTTGCGCCGTTGGCGTTGGCGAGCAGCAGTTGGACGGTCTCCGCGCCTTCGGCGTAAGCGTCGTCGATGAGCGGGATGCTGACGGTCTTGCCGGTCTCGCCGGGGGCGAAGGTGACGGTCTCGATGCTGGTCTCGTAGTCGCAGCGGGCGTAGGCCGCGCCGTGGTTGTTGACAGTGTCGCTACAGGGCACGGCGGCCGGGTCGTCCACAGTGGCGAAGTTCACGGTCGCGGCGGTCTGCGCGTCGCCGCCGCGCGTGATTTGGACGGTCGCGTTGGTCGCGCCCTCGCCGGCCGTGTATGCGGCGGCGCTGAACTGTAGCCCGTCGTTGGCGACGGTCGTCGTCAACTCGTAAGCGCCGCGGCCGTAAGTGCCGAGTTGGATGCGGCCGCCCGCGGCGGCCAAATCCGTGACGGGCGCGGGCGGCAACCCTTGGTTGAAGCTCGCCCAGGCCTGCCCGCCGTCGAGCGTGCGGAAGACGCCCACGTCCGTGGCGACGTAGAGCGTGGTCGGCGTGGACGGATCGGGCAGGATGTCGTTGGCCGGGATGTTGGGCAGGTTGCCGCTGATGTTCGTCCAAGTCGCGCCCTGGTTCGTCGTCTTGAAGACGTGCGCCGAGTCGTAGCCGCTCACGGTCAGGTAGGCGACCGCGGAGTTGCCCGGCTCGACGACGATGCTGCTGATGTAGCGGTTGGGCAGCCCCGCGGTCACGTCCGTCCACGTCTGCCCGCCGTTGGTCGTGCGCATCACGCGCCCCAACTCCGAGCCTGTGTAGATGACCTGCGCGCCGGCCCGCGGCTCGACGCCGATGGCGCTGAGCACGTCCGTGCCGCCGCGCGTCAGGTCGGTCGTGCCGCCGGGCGCGAACCAGGTGGGCGTGACGGACGGGTTGGCGTAAGTGGTGCTGACCATCAGGCGGTACGTGCCGAAGTAGAGCGTCGAGTCTACGCCGTTGCCCGTGAAGGGCGGGTAGAAGGCGATGCGCGGGTTGGTCGTCGGCTCGCCGAAGCTGGCGGCCGAGGTGCGCCGGCTCGTGGTCTCCGTGCGCGTGCCGTCGGGGTTGAAGCGCCACCAGCGGATCGCGGCGTAGATGTAGGTGCTGAAGACGACGGACGGGTCGGCGGCGTTGACGACGGGGTGGCCGCCGTCGCCTTCGGCGAACTCGCGCCAGCCCGTGCCGGCGGCGGCGCGCGCCTGCGTGCCGTTGTCCTGCGTGCCGCCGTAGGTGCGGCTCGCGTCGGCCGGGTGCATGGCGATGCCGACGAACTGCGAGAGCGCGAGCGTCGCGTTCATGGACTGGAAGCTGAGACCGCCATCGGTAGACTTCGCTAGCCCGCCGTCGTTGCCGATGTAGATGGTCGCCGGGTTGTCGGGCGCGAAGGCGAACGAGTGCTGGTCGGGGTGCGAGCGCGAGCCGAACGGGTTGTAAGAGTAGCCGCTGCCGCTCGCGACGAAGTTGTTGGTCAGGTTCGCCCAACTCAGCCCGCCGTCGAAAGACTTGTACACGTCGCGCGTGGCGGCGTAGAGAATCTGCGGGTTCGTCGGGTCGGCGTAGAGGTAGGCGTTGTAGCCGAACTGACCGGGGTCTATGCCGTTCGCGCCGCGGTTCGTCCAGGTCAGCCCGCCGTCGTTGCTGACCTCGACGCGCAGCGTGCCGGACGGCGAGAGCGTGTTGCCGGTGAAGATGTAGACCGTGTCGGGCGCGGCGGGCGTGACGGCGATGCGCACGTCAATGCGCGTCGTGTTGGTGTACGGGCCGAGCGGCGAGACGTAGACGAAAGTCCAGTTCGCGCCGCCGTCGAGCGACTTGTAGAGACCGGGCAGTCCAACGCTCGGCGCGTCGGCGCGGCGCACGCCGATGTAGAGCGTGCCCGGCGCGCCGGGCTTGAAGGCGAGGTCGCGCACCAGCCCCGTGAACGTGCGCGTCCAGTTGACGCCGCCGTCGTTCGAGACGTAGACGCCGCCCGCGCACTGCGAGTTGAGGCAGGTCGGGCCGTACTGCGTGTACTGGACGACGAAGACGCGGTTCGGGTTGGTCGGATCGACTTCGAGCTTGGCGGTCGTCGCGGGCGCGGGCAGCGTCGCGTTGCTGACGCGCGTCCACGTCTGCCCCGCGTCCGTTGACTTGAGGACGCCCGTGCCGAGGTAAGCGTTGTAGAGATCGCCCATGCCGGCGTAGACGATGGCCGGGTTGCTGCGGCTGAAGGCGATGGCCCCGACGGCGAGATCGACCTGCGCGTCGCTGACGGGCGTGAAGGTCTGGCCCGCGTCGGTCGAGCGCCAGATGCCGCCCGTGGCCGCGCCGACTAAGACGACTTGCGGGTTGGCGGGCGAGACGGCGACGGCGTTGATGCGCCCGCTCGTCAGCCCCCAGTTGTTGGCGAAGGCCGAAGTGGTCGGCGCAGGCCCGATGGGCTGCCAGGACTGTTGCAGGGACAGAGGCAGCACGCCCACGCCTTCGTCCTTCATGCGGCGGCGCGCTTCCCAGGCGCGGCGGCGGCCTTCGGCGGGCGGCGTCTCGAACGGGTAGGCGCGCTGGAACATGAACCACTCTTCGCGCCGCTCGATCTCTTCGCCCTCCCCGCCGTCAAACTCCTCGCCCGCGCCCGGCACGTCGAACCGCCCGGCGCGCTCGCCCGCGTCTCGCTCGGCGTGCGTGTCGCGCTCCTTGCGTGCGCGCGCGTGGCGCACGCCGCGTGCAGTCTTATGACGCGAGGTCGTGCGGCGCGCGGGCGCGTGCGGCCGGCGAGGCGCGGCCGCGGCGTGGGCGGTCGCGGAGGCGAGCCACACGATCAGGCCAAGCAGGCTGTAGTGTGAAAGCAGGCGTGCGCGTGCGTGAGCGCGCGCGGCGCGGTGGGGGAACGGTAAAGCACTCACTATCTGATCCTCTTGGCCCGTCGCGCGGGCCGCAGTGGCGGCGCGACGCGTGACCTAACAAACCCTGTACGCGTGAACACAGGCGACCGGCGAAGGTGAGAGGGGAAACGACCGGCGCGGCCCGCCGGCCGCCAAGGGCCGACAGCAGATGCTAACGCGCGGGCGGCACGCCCCGCAAATCGCGCGGCACGCACTTGCAAAATTTTTTCTTGACTTTAACCCGGCCCGGCAATAGGCTGTGCGCGCTATACGGTTCGCGCGCAAGCCTCGACCGACCGGGTTCATTGCTCCAACCACCTTACGCGAGCTTGCGATCTTAAAGTTAAGACTCCGAAGTTAAGACTCCGAAGTTTCATCCACTGCTCTGCCCCAGCTCGGGCGCAGTTCTACCCGGCGTCGCCCTGCAACACCGCGCCGCCGGTTCGCCCCGCGCAGGTCTGTCTCGACATGAGGCCCGGCGCGGGCGCGAGAACGCTGT
The DNA here is from genome assembly GCA_036389395.1 of Pyrinomonadaceae bacterium. GTDB lineage: Bacteria > Acidobacteriota > Blastocatellia > Pyrinomonadales > Pyrinomonadaceae > QHXQ01. Next base: position 35,763 of record DASVPY010000084.1, on the reverse strand, counting down.
TCCGGCGGCGCGTCTCTTTTCGGCGCGCCGTCACTTGCCCCAACCCTTGACGCCACGCCCGGCTGACATGACCGCCGGGTTGCTTACGCGGCTCACCACGTTTTCCCCTTCCGGCCTGAGACCCCTGAGGCCGGAGCAACAGTTAAGGAGGATGCAGCATGAAAGTGCTCAAGCTCACTGTGCTGTTCTGCTTCGCGGTGGCCTTTGCGTGCTCGTTAGTCTTTTCCGGCACAGTCCACAGCCAGAGCGGCGCGACCGAAGCCCCCACGGGGTTTGACAACCTAACCAACGGGCTGATCCCCCAGGGCACGCCCATCCCCGAAGGCACGGAGCCGGTGCGCGGCACGTTCACCGCCGACCGCGCCTTCTTCGAGGAAGTCGATCAGGTGGCGGACGGTCTCGGCCCCGTCTACAACGCGCAGGCCTGCTCGGAGTGCCACCAGAACCCGGTCACGGGCGCGATCAGCCAGATCACGGAACTGCGCGCCGGCCACAGGGACGCCAGCGGCAACTTCGTGGACGCGCCCGGCGGCTCGCTCATCAACGACCGCGCGACGAACGCCAACATCGAGGAGCGCGTGCCGTCGAGCGCCGAAGACATTCGCACCTTCCGCACTTCGCTCAACACCAACGGCGACGGCTTCGTCGAGTGCATTGACAGTAACACCATCGTCGCCATCGCCAACGCGCAGCCCGGTCAGAGCGGCGGGCGCATCGCGGGCCAGTTCATCCAGGTCCCCGTCGCCGAGGCCAACAACGCGGTGCGCGTCGGCCGCTTCGGCTGGAAGAACCAGCACGCCAGCCTGCTCTCGTTCTCCGGCGACGCCTACCTGAACGAGATGGGCATCACCAACCGCTTCAACCTGGTCGAGAACACCTCGCTCGGCACGTTCGTCGGCTTCGGGTCGGGCTTCGACCCCGTGCCCGACAACCAGCCCTGCGCGGACATCCCCAACACGATCTGCGGCGAGGACACAGAGGACGACATCTCGGCCTTCGCCGAGTTCATGCGCGCCCTGAAGGCCCCGCCGCGCGGGCCCATCAACGCGGACGCGCAGGCCGGCTCGACACTCTTCGATCAGGTCGGCTGCAACATCTGCCACGTGCGCAACATCACGACCGCGCCCGCGGGCACGGTCATCAACGGCGGCGCGTTCGTCGTGCCCGCCGCGCTCGGCAACAAGATCATCCACCCGTTCAGCGACTTCCTGCTGCACGACGTGGGCACGGGCGACGGCATCGTGCAGAACGGCGGGCAGTCCACCGCCAACAAGCTGCGCACGCCGCCGCTCTGGGGCGTCCGCACGCGCGCGCGGCTGATGCACGACGGCAACACCCTGACGCGCACCGAGGCCATCCTGCGCCACGCCGGTGAGGCCACGTTCGTCATCAACAACTTCCGCGCGCTGTCGATCACGCAGCGGAACCAGATCGCTACGTTCCTGAACTCGCTCTGACGCCGACGCCCCCTCCGGCGACAGAGCCTTAAACGCCGCCCGGCTCATGCGATGATCGAGTGAGGCGCGCGGCCGGTCTCACACAGAGGGCACAGAGGAGATACAGAGGACACAGATCAGAAACAGTCTCAAATTTTAAATCTGAGTCAGCTTTTACTCTGTGTCCTCTGTGCTTCCTCTGTGCCCTCTGTGTTGATCTGTTCGTCCGTTACAATCCACCTCGAACTCATGCGCGCGCACGCACACCACACGCCCGCCAGTCTGCGCCCGCCGGCAACTTGGCGGCGTCTGCTTCTCCCCTTCCTCCTCCTACTCGCGCTCGCCGGCTGCCGCCAAGAGCAAACGACCGTCGAGCAGACCACGCCCGCCGCCCCGACGCCAACGACCACACCGGCCCAGACCGCGCCCGCGACGATGCCGACGCCCGCGTCCGGCACGCCCGCGGCGACGCCCGCCGCCGCAAACACTACGGCCCCGCCGCCGCCGCCGCCCGCAGAGCTTGAGGCCAAGCTCGCGCGCATCTTCCAGGGCGCGGTGCAACTCGACGCACAGCCCCGCGCCTTCACCGGCGACTTCAACGGCGACGGCTCGGAGGACGTGGCCGTCGTCGTCCGCCCCAACCCGGCGCAACTCGACGATCTCAACAGCGAGTTCGCCAACTGGATTCTGAACGAGCCGCGCAAAGTCGTCCTGCCCGATCCCGACAAGCGCGTGCAAGTGCCCCCGCAGCAAGCGCCCGTCAAGGTCGAAGCCGGCGACGTGCTGCTCGCCGTCATCCACGGCTACAAGACCGCGGGCTGGCGCGACGACGCCGCCCAGCAGACCTACCTGCTCCGCGACGCCGTCGGCCGCGACCTGCGCGTCCGCCCGCGCACAGACCCGCCCCAGCCGCCCAACGTCTACCTGCGCGGTGACGTGCTCGCCGAAGAACTCGCCGGCACGCCCGGCGTCGTCTACTGGACGGGCGCGAAGTACGCCTGGCACGCAGCGCGGCGGTAAAGGGAAAGGCGCAGGGCGAAGGGCGAAAGTGTGGACACGCCTGCGGCATGACTTCTGAAAAAAGTTGCAGCGCCGTCAGCCGGCCCGGACTACCAATGGCGGCCGACCGGCAGTAGAATCATTCTACCGCCTGTTGCCTGGACAGCGCGCACCTTATCCGCCGGAGGTCAGAGTGCCATGACTGATGAAGAGAGACAACGGCAGATGGATTTCATCATAAATCAGCAGGCGCAGTTCGCGGCCGGCATTCAGCGGTTACAGGAGGCGCACGCAGAGGGCGAAAAACGCGTCGCCCGTCTTGAGCGCGCCGTCCAGCGGATGCAAGAGGGGCAAGCGCAGATACAAGAGGCGCAGGCGCGGAGCGAAAAACGTCTTGGCCGTCTTGAGCGCGTCGCCCAGCTCATGGTTCGCGCCGGGCTGCGCCTGCGCCGCGAGGTGCGGCAGCACGACGCGCTGATTACGACGCTGATTGATTCGCAAATTCGCACCGAGGAGATTGCCCGCCGCAACAGCGAAGACATCGGCCGGCTTGTCGAGGTAGTCGGCCGACTCGCGTCCCACCACAACGGCGACGGGAGCGACGCCAGACCATAGTCGCGCATGAGTCAGGGCGGCGTGCCGCTGGCAAGAGCGCTCTACGCTCGGCTGCGCGGGCGGGAAGATCAATCTTTCACTCAGCCACACTCTATTACCCCACCGCCTTCCGCTTAGACTGCTTGACGCTCGCGCGCGGCGCGTGCTAGTTTGCGGTTTCGCTTACAGTTATCAATTTCCGCGCTTGACCATCTCGCCGGGAGAGTCGAGGAGTTAACGCTTGACTGCCGCGTCGCCGCTGAAGCAGACCCCGCTCAACGCCGCGCACCGCCGCCTCGGCGCGCGCATGGTGGACTTCGGCGGCTGGGACATGCCCGTCCAGTACCCGGCCGGCACGGTCGAAGAACACCTGCGCACGCGCCGCCACGCCGGCCTCTTCGACGTGTCGCACATGGGCGAGATCGAGGTGCGCGGCCCCGAAGCCATCGCCTTCGTCAACCGCCTCTGCGCCAACGACGCCGCCAAGCTCTCGGACGGACAGGCGCAGTACTCGGCCCTGACGACGCCCGCCGGGACGGTCGTGGACGACCTGCTCGTCTACCGCTTCGCGGCCGATCACCTGCTGCTCGTCGTCAACGCCTCGACGACCGACAAAGACTGGCAGTGGATCAACGACCACCGCGGCGACGAGCAGGTCGAACTGCAAAATCGCAGCGCCGACTTCTGCCAGATCGCCGTGCAAGGCCCGCGGGCCGTCGCCACCCTGCAACAGTTAACCGACACGCCGCTCGCCGAGATCAAGTATTACCACTTCCGTCTGGGCCAGGTGGACGGCGTCGAAGCGATCATCTCGCGCACCGGCTACACGGGCGAGGACGGCTTCGAGGTCTACGCCGCGCCCGACCGCGCCGAGCAACTCTGGCAACGTCTGCTCGACGCCGGTCGCTACGGCGAGGACGACGGCATCCTCCCTTGCGGGCTGGCGGCGCGCAACACGCTGCGACTCGAAGCCGCGATGGCGCTCTACGGCCACGAGATCACCGAAGAGACCACGCTGCTCGAAGCCGGTCTCGGCTGGATCACCAAGCTCAACAAGGGCGACTTCACGGGGCGCGACGCGCTCGCGCGCCAGAAGGCAGAGGGCCTGCGCCGCAAGCTCGTCGGCTTCGAGGTCACGGAGCGCGGCATCGCGCGCGACGAGCAGCCGGTGCTCGTCGCAGGGCAAACGGTCGGGCGCGTCACCTCCGGCAGCCCCGCGCCCTATTTGAAGAAGAACATCGGACTGGCGTACCTCCCCGTCGAGTACGCGCAGGAGGGGCAAGAGATTCTGATCGACGTGCGCGGCCGCACCGTCACCGCCCGCGTCGTGCCCACGCCGTTCTACAAGCGGGAGAAGAAGTGACGAGGACAGAAGACGGAGCCGGGAGTCAGAAGCCGGAAGTGATAGAGGCTGACCGCCAGCGTCCGTCTCTGAACAGTAACGACGAATCGCAACCGGCGTTCTAACTTCTGGCTCCTGGCTTCTGGCTTCTGACGACTGAGGAAACCCAATGGCAAACATTCCGGAAGACTTACACTACAGCAGGGATCACGAGTGGATCAGGGTCGAGGGCGACGTGGGCACGGTCGGCATCACGGATCACGCGCAGAAGGCGCTGGGCGACGTGGTCTTCGTCGAACTGCCCAAGGTCGGCGACCGCTTCGAGGCCGGCAAGTCGTTCGGCACGGTCGAGTCGGTCAAGGCCGTCTCGGAGTTGTTCAGCCCCGTCTCCGGCGAGGTCGTCGAGGTCAACGAGAGCCTGGCGGACGAGGGCGAGCAGGTCAACAGCGACCCTTACGGCGCGGCGTGGATGATCAAGCTGCGGCTGAGCGATCCGGGCCAGGTGGACAAGCTGATGAACGCCGCCGAGTACGAGGATTACACGAAAGCCGAGGAGTAAGCCCAGTTGCGTTACATCCCGAACTCGCCGGCCGAGCGCGCCGAGATGCTGCGCGCCGTCGGCCTCGAAACGGCGGAAGACCTCTTCTCGTCCATCCCGGCCGACCTGCGCCTGCGCGCGCCGCTCGACGTGCCCGCCGCGCTCTCCGAACCAGAACTGCTCGCCTACTTCGACCGGCTCGCCGCTAAGAACGCCGCCGCCACGCGCCCCTCCTTCTTAGGCGCGGGCGCTTACGCGCACTACGCGCCGACGATCATTGACGCGCTGCTCCAACGCTCCGAGTTCTTCACCGCCTACACGCCCTACCAACCCGAAGTCTCGCAAGGCACGCTGCAAGCGATCTTCGAGTTCCAGACATTGGTCTGCCAGTTGACCGGCCTCGAAGTGGCGAACGCCTCGATGTACGACGGCTCGACGGCCGTGGCCGAAGCCGTGCTCATGGCCGAGCGCGTCACGCGCCGCCGCAAGGTCATCGTCTCGCCCGCGCTGCACCCCGAATACCTGCACGTCACCGAAACCTACGTCAGCCACGCCGGCATCCGGCTTGAGCAGGCCGGCTTCGACGCCGCGACGGGCCAGACCACGCTGACGGACGCGGCCGCGCTCGACGAGCAGACGGCGGCGGTCGTCGTCCAGTCGCCCAACTTCTTCGGCTGCGTCGAAGACTTGCAGGCCTTAGCCGACGCGGCGCACAAGGTCGGCGCGCTGCTCGTCGTGTGTGTGACCGAGGCGATGTCGTTCGGCTGGCTGCGCGCGCCGGGCGCGTGCGGCGCGGACATCGTGGTGGCCGAGGGGCAGTCGTTCGGCGTGCCCCTGAGCTACGGCGGGCCTTACGTCGGGCTGTTCGCCACGCGCGAACGTTTCGCGCGCCAGATGCCGGGCCGGCTCGCGGGCGTGGCCTACGACAAGCAGGGGCGGCGCGGCTTCGTCCTGACGCTCGCCACGCGCGAGCAGCACATCCGCCGCGAGAAGGCGACCTCGAACATCTGCACCAACGAAGGTCTCATCGCGCTGGCCGCGACCATCTACATGGAGACGTTGGGGCGCAAGGGACTACAGGAGGTCGCCCACCAGTGCGCGCAAAAGGCCGCTTACGCCGCGCGCCAGATCAGTGCGCTCGACGGTTTCGCGCTGCCCCACTCCGCGCCGCGCTTCAACGAGTTCGTCGTGCGCGCGCCCGCGGCGGCCGAAGACCTGCTGCGCCGCCTCGCCGCCGAGCGCAACATCACCGGCGGTCTCGCGCTCGCGCGCTACTTCCCCGACCGCCCCAACGACCTGCTCGTCTGCGTCACCGAACTCAACACCCGCGCCGAGATCGACGCCCTCGTCGCCGGGCTGAAGGAGTTAACGGCGTGAGTTCAAAGTTCAAAGTTCAAAGTTCAAAGTTGATCGGACATCTAAACCTTGAACTTTGAACCTTGAACTTTAAACCTTGAACTTTGAACTATGACTTCTAAAGCCACCCCGCACGTCACGCAGAACGAGGCGCTGATCTTCGAGCGGTCGCAAGCCGGGCGACAGGGCTACCGCCTGCCGCCGCTCGACGTGGACGAGACGCCGCTCGACGAGTTGCTGCCGGCGCACCTGCGCCGCGACGACGACCTGGCGGGCGTGCCCGAAGTCTCGGAGGTGGACGTGGTGCGCCACTTCACGCGCATCTCCACGTGGAACTACAACATTGACCTCGGCATGTACCCGCTCGGCTCGTGCACGATGAAGTACAACTCGCGCCTCAACGAGCGGGTCGCGCGCATCCCCGGCTTCGCCAACCTGCACCCGCTCGCGCCCGAAGCGGACGCGCAAGGCGCGCTCGAAGTCATCTACGAGTTGCAGCAGCACCTCTCGGAGATCACGGGTCTGGCCGGCGTCTCGCTGCAACCGGCGGCGGGCGCGCACGGCGAGATGACCGGCGTCATGATCATCCGCGCCTTCCTCGACGCGCGCGACGGCGTGGGCGACGGCGACCGGCCGCGCCGCAACGTCATGCTCATCCCCGACTCGGCGCACGGCACGAACCCGGCTTCGGCGCACCTCTCCGGCTTCACCGTCAAGACCATCCGCTCGACGCCCGAAGGGCAGACCGACCTCGCGCACCTGCGCGAGTTGTGCGCCGCGGGCGACGTGGCCGGCTTGATGTTGACGAACCCGAACACGGTCGGCCTCTTCGAGCAGAGCATCACGGAGATTTGCCGGATCGTGCACGACGCGGGCGGCCTCGTCTACATGGACGGCGCGAACATGAACGCGCTCGTCGGCTGGGCGCGCCCCGGCGACATGGGCGTGGACGTGATCCACCTCAACCTGCACAAGACCTTTTCGACGCCCCACGGCGGCGGCGGCCCCGGCTCCGGCCCCTGCTGCTGCACCGCGGAGCTTGCGCCGTACCTGCCCGTCCCGCGCGTCGTCAAAGAGGGCGAACGCTTCCGCCTCGACGACGATTACCCGCAGTCCGTCGGCCGCGTCAAAGCCTTCCACGGCAACTTCGGGATGCACCTGCGCGCGCTCGCCTACATCCTGACGCACGGCCCCGACGGCCTGCGCGACGCGACCGAGGCGGCCGTCCTGAACGCGCGCTACATCGCGCACGGCCTCGCGCCCGACTACGACAAGCCGTTCGCCGCGCCGCCCATGCACGAGGTCGTCTTCACCGACAAGCGGCAGGGGCGCAAGGGCGTCCACACGCTCGACATCGCCAAGCGGCTGATCGACTACGGCTTCCACCCGATGACGATCTACTTCCCGCTGATCGTGCCGGGCGCGATGCTGATCGAGCCGACCGAGTCGGTCGGCCGCCAGGAGTTGGAACAGTTCATCGCCGCCATGCGCGCCATCGCCAAAGAGGCCGAGGAAGACCCCGACCTCGTCCTGAACGCCCCCCACACCACCCGCATCGGCCGCCTCGACGAAGCCGCCGCCGCCCGCAAACCCGTCCTCCGCTGGCGGCCCACGGAACAGGCCGCGACCGCCTAGCCGCCCCGCACCCGGCACAAACACGCCCGCGCCGCCGACGTACAGGCGCGCGGGGGCTGCCGGCTTTCGGCGGCGCATTTGCAGCATCAGGCGCAGCGACGACGAAGACTGTAGCGCCCGCGCGACCCTCTCTTGCCTTTAACTTGTTGAGACGCTATCGTTCTTTCATGATCGACTGGTCTTCATGCGCCGCGGTGGAGCGAGACCCCGATAAAGTCAGCGGCTCGTGGGTCTTCCGCAACACTCGCGTCCCCGTCGTCGCGCTCTTCGAGAACCTTGAGGGCGGGGCCTCCGTCGGCGACTTTTTATCGTGGTTCCCTGGGGTCACTAAAGAACAGGTGGAGGCTGTCCTTGAGTACACGATTGAAAGTCTCAAAGCAGATCTTCAGGCAGCGTAGGCATGAAGATACTGTTTGACCAGGGGACGCCGGTTCCCTTGCGGACACACCTGCCGAATCACGTAGTCGAAACAGCCTACGAAAAAGGGTGGAGCAATCTCAGGAACGGCGACCTGTTAACTCAAGCCGAGGCGAAAGGGTTCGAGGCCCTTGTCACGACGGACCAGAATCTCCGTCATCAGCAGAACTTGTCAGGCCGGCGCATCGGAGTGGTTGTCTTGCTGACGACGAGTTGGCCGCGGATCGAGAAAAATACTGCTCTGGTTATCCAGGCGATAGATAACTTGCGTCCCGGCCGCTACGAAGAGGTCAGGTTCCCTTGAACCCTAAGACTACACGCTTGAGTCGCCCGGCGGGGGGCGTATCCCGTCCGGCGGGGACTCAGCCGCCTCCGGCGGTAGCTCAATGCCGGACGGCGGGGGGCGAGTCGCCGCCGGCGGGAAGTGAATCCCCGCCGGCGGTAACTCAGTTCCCTCCGGCGGGGGGCGAATCCCCTCCGGCGGTAATTCATTCCCCGCCGGCGGGGAATGAATTACCGCCGGAGGCGGGCGGGGCGCGAAAAAAGGGCTTGCCGGGGCGGAAGGTTAGTGTTATCTTGCGTTTACGCGGACTAGGGGCGTTCCTTTAGGGACTCTGGGCGTTTTGCGAGCGAGCTTAGGGCAGGCGCAACCTCAACCAGCGGCAGTCAACTTAACCTACCCAACCGACCGCCTCACGAAGCGGTCAGAAAAGGAGAGACGCTTATGCCCGGCAAAGACTACGTCCCGGACGCGGACGCCGACTTCGACTCGTGGCAGCAGAACCTGCTCAGCCAACTCAAGAAGAACAAGACCAGGTTCGCGCTCGCCGACGCCACCGAGACCTCGCTCGGCGCGTTGCAGACCGCCTGGCAGACCAGTTACGCGGCGCACCTGACGGCGCAGACCGAGGCGGCCGCCAAGCGCGCCGCCAAGGACGACGCCCGCAAAGCCTACATCGCCGCCCTGCGCGAGCAGGTGCGGCAGACGCAGAATACGCCCGGCGTGACGGACGCCGACCGCGCGGGGTTGGGTCTCAACCCGCGCGACACGACGCGCACAACCGCGCCCGTGCCCACGTCGCGCCCGGTCGCCACCATCGAGGCAGGGCTGTCGCTGCGCCACACCATCAACTTCTTCGACGAGGGCACGCCCAACGCGCGGCGCAAGCCCGACGGCGTGCACGGCTGCGAAATCTGGCGCAAGATCGGCGACCCCGCGCCGACCGACCCGGCGCAGATGGCCTTCGTCGCGTTGGACACCGCCACCCCCTACGTGACGGAGTTCGACGGGGCGGACGCGGGCAAGACGGCCTACTACCGGCTACGCTGGGTCAACACGCGGGGCGAGGCGGGGCCTTGGAGCCAACTCTACAACGCGACTATCGCCGCCTAGAGCAGTTGGCGCATCAGTTGACCGTGCGGCGCGCCGCCGGGAGCGCGGGCAGGGATGCCCGCGCTCCCGGCAGACAGTTGCAGCTAATCGTACAGGCAAAGCCGGCGACGCCTTTAACGGGTACTTACCGGCCGAGTGCCGGGAGCAGCCGCGTGCGCGCGCCGCTCACCCGTCATTCTTTTTCTCCCGCCGAAGGCTTACCGTTTTTACCCTGTGAGCTTAGACACTCCTGGGGGATGTCGAAGTTCGACGGGTCAATCGGCTCATCGAACTGCTGGTAGTAAAAATAATCGGCCAGCGCGAGGCTCGTGCCCACGCCGACGCCCGACTGCGACTGCATGAAAGTGACGGGCCGGCTGCTCGTGCCGTCGGGCGTAAGCGGACTGTACCACGTCCACAAGTAAGTCGAATCGGGGTAGTTCGGCGCGGACGGCGGGAAGAGCACGGACAAGATCGTTACGGTGTTTTCGGGGCACAGCGCCGGGTTGTCTGCGACGGTCGCCTGAATCGTGCCCTGCACGGCCGGCGTAGACACCCAGTCCGGCCCTTCCTCTGGAAAGTCGAAGGGGGTATCGCTGGAGGAATCGCAGCTCGTTACCGTCTCCCCGTTGTAGTTGATCAGGAAACTGCTGTCACTATTCGGGGGCGGAGTTACGCCCGCCGGTGCGGGGCCCGTCAGGAGCGCGACCTGTGATGTAAACGGGTTTTGGGGGTTGTAGTTATACATCATGAGGGTGCTCTGAGAGCGGTCGGACGTGACGTAATATTCGTCGTCAGGCTTCCACACGTAGAGTATCCGCGTCGGCAGCGGGTTGAAATCTTCGTTCACGGGAGTCATGAACACGGTCATGCCGAAATTCGGGTTCCACGTGAACAGCTCGTAATTATTCGGGTTGCCGAACGAGAAGCCCTCGATCTGCGGGTCAACCCACGCCGCGGGTATGTTCGTGCCCGTGCTGGACAGATCATTGAACACCGGGAAGTAAGTGAAAGAGAACATCTGGAACAGGGCGAGTTGATTCGGGTCGCCCATGGCCGGGGCCGGCGGGCCCTGTCCGAACATCAGGCGCACCGGCAGGTTGCTGACGGCGTCGAACCACAGCCAGGTCGCGGCCGGTTTTGTCGGGTCTGTGCCGGGCACGGGCATTTTCCACCAGGCGACTTCCTGCGCCTGCATCCAGTTGAGGTACGAGACGCCCGCGCAGGAAGCATTCTGCAATTGATTGCCGAACCAGTTGGTATCCGGCAACGTCCAGCCTATATTGATCGGATTGGTCAACGGCGGCGGCTGCCCGTCGGTCGAAAGATACGTCCCGTTCGCATCGACGACGTACCACCACGTCCGGCCAGAAGCTCCTTGAATCTGGGCCGAAAGAAATTGGCCTTCCTGATAATTAATGTAGGCGACGCAAAGCTCGAAGAAGGGAGTGTTCTGGTCGGCCGGCGTGCTGTTCGACTGAACAGGGCTGAACGGATGCAGCAGCGCGACACACTCCCACGCCGATGGCAAGACGGGCGGCGAGGCCGTGGATGGCTGCAATGTCGGATACTCCGACGGCGGGATCGGGTCAACATTGTTCGCTTCGTAGGTCATCTTTTTGCCTCCTCTGATTTTCTCCGGTCTTGGGCAAGCAAGGGGTTACAGAGCGGTGGGTACTTCTTCGGAAGTACCTATAAGGTCACCCAGGCGCACAAAGAGTGGTTAATAGTCGCCGGATGTCGGGTATTTAAGTCCATAGTCATTTGAACAATTGAGACGGCATCCGTCTGTGCGCCAACACACATAGCAACTGTATAATAATCCCGGAAGTGGACAATTAAAGAAGGAGGCTGCTTAACTTGGGCCCCGCTGTCTCTCACGGGCCGGTAAAAAATCGCTTGCTAACTAAACTGCCCGGCGCGGAGTATGAGCGCATACGGCCGCACCTTGAGCCGGTCAGCTTTAAGCTCGGCGAGGTCATCTACGAATCCGGCGGCCAGATGAGTCACATCTATTTCCCTACGACCAGCATCATCTCTCTGCTCTACTTGATGGAGAACGGCGCGTCGGCGGAGATCGGGGTGATCGGTAATGAGGGCGTCCTCGGCATCGCACTCTTTATGGGCGGCGAGACCGTGCCGAACCGCGCCGTCGTGCAGAGCGCCGGGGCGGCCTCCAGGCTGAAGGCGGAGGCGCTGCAAATCGAGTTCGCGCGCAGCGGCACGTTTCAACGCGCGCTGCTCCGCTACACACAGGCGCTCATATCGCAGATTTCGCAGACCGCCGTCTGTAATCGTCTTCATTCCGTCGAACAGCAACTCTGCCGTTGGCTGCTGCTGAGTCACGACCGCCTGGAATCGGACGAGTTGATCATGACGCAAGAGTTGATCGCCAACATGCTGGGCGTGCGCCGGGAAGGTGTCACACACGCCGCGCGTCGCCTGCAAGAGCATGGGTTGATTAGCTACGTGCGCGGTCACATTAAAATACTCGACCGGGCCGGGCTTGAAGCGGCAGTCTGCGAGTGTTACAGGGTGGTCAGAGACGAATACGACCGCCTGCTCGGCTGAGAAGCCCTTGCTCTCTTGTCACCGGATTTGACACCGCTCTTTTTGTCCGCCCCTCCGCGCCGCCGCACAACTCATTCAACCCGACTCCTCGATAGCATTCTTTTCGTCATTGATTTATCCTGCCCGCGTTGAATGCTGGCGCTCGGCGCGGGTCATTCGGGCGTTAGATGCTCATGCAAAATGCGGGTGGAGTGAGATAAGATTTTGATATGACGACTATCGGGACTGTCGAAAGTTTATGGCGCTATCCGGTTAAAAGTATGCGCGGCGAGGAAAGGCCCGAAGTCTTTATGGGTTTTTCGGGCATCTATGGCGACCGCTGCTACGCCTTCAAAAATTCCGCCGCCCGCAAAGGCTTCCCTTATTTGAATGCCGGTGTGCAACAACAAATGCTGCTTTACAGTCCGCAATTCCGTTACCCGGAGCGGGCGGCAAAACCGCCGAACTTAACAGAGGCGGAGAGCATTGCTCCGGGCGTTACCTACGCAAACGGTAATGCCGAAGATATGCTTTTAGATGTCGTTACTCCGTCCGGCGAAATCTTTCGTGTTGACGATCCGGCGATCATAAAACTGCTCGGCGCAGGGCTGAGCGAAAAGAATCAGCTAAAACTCGTACACTCCGACCGCGCTTTAACTGATTGCCGCCCGGTTTCTTTAATCAGTTTACAAACCGTTCGCCAGATTGAATCGGAATTGAGCATGTCGCTTGATAGACGGCGCTTTCGAGCAAACGTCTATGTCCGTCTCGCACCCGAGCGCGGCGGCTTTGGCGAAGACAGATTTGTCGGTCGCCGTCTGCGTATCGGCTCGAAGGCGACCGTTATGGTTCTTGAGCGCGACCCGCGCTGTAAGCTGCTTTCGCTCGACCCGGACACAGGTGAGCACAACCCTGAAGTTTTACGGAAGGTCGCCCAGGCACACGATAACCTTGCCGGCGTTTATTGTGCGGTACTGGTCGAAGGCTTGTTGAAACAAGGCGATTTAATCGAACTGCTAGCAGATTGATTTTCCGAGCGCCGTTTCCAGTTCTCATTCGGCAGCCGTTGAACGTACCCAGAGCGCGTCTAACAACGCATTCAACCGGAGCGCGGCTTGAATGCTTTTCATCATCAATTACTTCGGCTTGCTAGAATGCTTCTCGCCGCGCCCGGTTAATTCCAGCGTTAGGCGTCTGGTCGAAGGATAATTTAAAACCAAATCCTTTGGTGCTATTCTAAGAGCATGGGAAATCGCACCCGTCTCCGGGTGCTTCTGCCGGGCTGCTCAATGCAGGAGGTCTACCATGCCTGAATTTGGACGCCTAGGTGTCGGCTCGATCATATTCTTGATCGGCGCTGTCATCTACATCGTTAATCTGGTGGTTATTCTCAGCCGACGAGGGCGACCGCTGCCCGTTGACGGAGTTGGCCTGATGGTGCTGGGTATCGGATTAGCCCTCCTGTTACGGTGGTGACTGGGGAACGTGGAAGACGCCCAACAGGACGTGATACAAGCAACGAAGTTCGGTGTAGGATGCTCGCTGCCTGAGGAGGTGGTGAGCGAGAGACAGGGTTAGGGTCGAGAATGAGTTTGGGACAAGTGATCCCGGCCAACAGTGTGACCTTCCATTGAACCCTGACCCGCATCACGGAATGGGACTTCTGATCCCGAATAGGGGCGTGGACATACACCGAGCAGTCTCGTAGCTCGCCTCAACCTCTGACACCTGAGAAGGAGGTTCAGCCCATGCGCCACATCGGTGTCGATCTACATAAGACTAACTTCGTCGTCTGCTTTCTTCGCGATGACGAGACAACTCACACAGAGACTTACCCGCTGACGGAGGCAGGCGTCCATCGTTTCATCATGCAGCTAGAGCCTGGTGACGAAGTTGCGGTCGAAGTCACAGCCAACATCTACTATTCCCATGACCGGGTGAAGCCGCGTGTCAGCCGCATCGTGTTAGTAGACACGTATCGGTTCGCCATTATCGCCAAGTCGAAGGAGAAGACAGACAAGGCGGATGCCGCAGCACTAGCCCGCTTCCTCAAGCTCGACTATTTGCCAGGAGTGAGTGTGCCTTCGGGGCGAGTCAGAACTTTGCGACACTTGCTGCAAGCCGGAGAGACTTTAGTGGGAACGCGCACCAAGCTCAAGAACATGGGGCATGGTGCGTTGACCCGTAATGGGAGCGCGCTCCCACGTTCGGCCTTTGCCACGGAGTTGAGCCGCGCCCGCCGCTCCGGGCGCGATGACCTGACAGAGGCGGATGCTCTGATCATGGCGGCGGCGCCGCGTCAGATCGAAGAGTTAGATAAAGAGATCGAAAGGCTCGGCAATGAGATCGTGCGTGTCGGTAAAGGGCTGGCAGGGGTCGAGCGACTGCTGCAAGTGCACGGCATGAATCTGTTATCAGCGATAGCTCTGCCGGCGGAGATCGGCGACACCCATTCGTTCGAGACTTCCAAGCAGTTGACAGCGTATGCTGGGTCGGCGACTTGCACCAGGCAGTCCAATGAGGCGACACGCCACGGCTCAATCAGCAAACGAGGGAGGAAGCGGCTGCGGACGGTGGCCATCAATACAGTGCTTTCGATGGTGAGTCGCACGCAGACGCCATTGATGGAGTTCTACCGCAAGAAGAAGCGGGAGAAGGGGGCGGGCAAGGCCATTTGTGCGACAGCTCGTAAGCTACTGACGATCATCTTTGTGATGCTGAAGAAGGAGTCGGACTACTGGTACTTGGAGGATCGCTTGTACAATCGCAAGCTGCGGTTGCTGGATGCCGCGGCTTGAGTGTTGACTTTGCATAGGAACTCATTCAAAGCTGAGCAGTTCTTCGCGTCCTTCGCGGCCCGCGAAGGAACTCAAAGGCAGTTAGTCGTAGAAAGCTTGCTTCCCGCCGCCGTTTTCTGCTTCAATGCGCGGCGTGGTCGCACCGGCCACGTCCGACGAAAGGCGGTGAGAGATGCACCCCACGTTCAAGTTTATGGCGCAGTTCGCGGCGGCGCTCGCGCTGGCGGCGGCGGCCGCGCTCCCGGCGCGCGCGCAGGGCGCGCGCACCGCGACGCGCGCGTCGTCGCCGGGCCGGCCCACGGCGGCCGACATGGTGCGCGACGAGTCGGAACGCGAGTTGATGATGCGCGAGTTGGAGGAGACGGGCCGGCGCGACAAGACCGAGCGCGCCGGCCCGCGCCCCGCCTTCGCGCAACTGGCCGAAGACTTCACACGCATCCAGGTCGTCAACAACGAACTGGTGCAGGCGGCGGCGCGGCCCGAGGCGCTCGACCTCAAGTTCGTCGCCAAGTCGGCGGCGGAGGTCAGGAAGCTGGCGCAGCGGCTCAAGACAAACCTGGTGCTGCCCGAGCCGGGGACGACGCCCAAGTACGCGCGGCTGGCGACGGAGGACGATCAGCAGATGAAGGCGGCGCTCAAAGACCTGGGCAAGCTCATCGCCGGCTTCGCGCACAACCCCGTCTTCAGAGAGCCGAACGTGGTGGACGCGCAGATGTCGGCCAAGGCGCGGCTCGACCTCGAAGAGATCATTGACCTGAGCGGGCAGGTCTCCAAGGGCAGCGAGAAGCTGAGCAAGGCCGCGCCCAAGCCCTAGTGACTTCAGTCGAGGTCGAGCGGGTTCTTGTAGGGCGCGCCGGTCTCTTTGTCGGCGCGCTTCATGGCCTCCTGGAACTTCTCTTCGAGCAGCCGCTTGCGATCCTTCTGCGAGCCTAGCTCCTGCGCGAACAGTTGCTCGCGCATCTGCTTCTGCTTCTCCATCCCCTTAGCCATCTCCTCGAAAGAGGCCACGGGCTTGGCCTTTTCCTCGTGCGCGATGAGCGCGCCGGTGGCGGCGTCTATAACGAGCGTGGCCTCGCAGCAGGGGCAGACCAGCGTGTAGCGACCGTTGTCGGGCATGGCGTCTTGACCTCCCGTAAAAATGCGCGCCGGCTGACGGCGGTCATTATAACACCTGACACACCGGCGGGCTTGGCCCGCCAGAGCACACACGGCCGCGACGACAAAAGGACGCGCCGGACGCGAGCAACGAAAGAACGGGCCGGCCTGAAGTGGTTGCTTCAGCGCCGGCCCGTCTTCCGCGTCAGCGTCAACTGTCAGGCGGACGCCCCGGCGTCAAACTCCGGGCGACCGCCTTAGCGTCAATTACTCAAACCGCCTTAAGGCGTCACGGCTTTCTTGACGGCCTTGCCGACCTTCTTCGCGCCTTCGGCCGTCTTCTCGCCGGCCTTCTTCGCACCCTCGGCCGTCTTCTCGCCCACGGTCTTAGCACCTTCGGCCGTCTTTTCGCCGACGGTCTTCGCGCCTTCGGCCGTCTTTTCTATCGCCTTCTCGCCGCCCTCTTTCACCGCGCCGCCCACGTCTTCGGCCTTGTCAGCGGTGAAGCCTGCGGCCGTGACGAGCGCGTCGCCGGTGGCGTCGAGCGCGTCGGCCACCTTGTTCTCCGGCAGGTCGCGCTCTTCGCCCGTGCGCGTGTAGACGCGCGCCGTGCGCCGGCCTTCGGGAGTGGTCGTGACGACGACGCGCTGGACGCGCCCGTGGCGGAAGGTGCGCGTCTCCGTGCGCGTGCCGTTCGACTCGGCGATGGCGATCTCGGAATCATCGGGGCCGGGCCGCGGCGTCGTCGCCGTGGTGGTCGCGGTGGTCGCGGTGGTCGTGCTGGTCGTGGTCGTGTTGGGGGTGTTCGCTGTGTTGTCGTTGGCCGCGCAGCCAGCGAGCGCCGCCAGCGCCAGCGCGCAGATGCTCAGGACAAATTTCTTGCGCACGTTCGTCTCCTCCAGAATTATTCCCGTCAAGCTCGCGTTAGTTCTCCAAGCCTGCGTGCGCAACCGACGTGCCATGCGGGCGCGGGCGGGCGCGCGCGCGTTTCAGTCCGGTTTGGCTTGAAAAGCGGCGGGTTTAGCCGTTGTTGGGCCGCGCCCGTTTGTATGACCGGGATGCAGCGCGTCTCTTAATCATACTTGCGGCGGCGCGGCGGTAATGGGGAAGCGCGCCTCGACGAGCGTGCCGCGCGCGACGCCGAAGCGGCGCGTCAAGCCCGGATAGTGCTCGTGCTCGACCTCGGCCGCGTCGAGACCGAGCCGTTGCTCGACCTCGTTGATGGCTTCTTCCGATCCCTCGATCTCGACGAACCAGCCGAAGGGCAACTCGTCCACGAGCACCTCCGCGCCGCCGTAGAGCCACGTCGCGCGCCGCTTCTCGTAGACGAGCGCGGGGCGGTAGCCGAGCGCGTCGAGGATGTCGGCGAGCGCGTCCGCGTCGCCGACCTCGGTCTCGTCCTCGCGCTGGCGCTTGATGCCGGCCGTCGTCGGACTCCGCTGCTTGTAGGTCAGCCACGCGCGCGCGCCCACGCGCCGCAGACGCAGCGCCGTCGTCCGCTCGTCCAGCCCCGGCCCCGCGTAGAGCGTGTTCTCCTCAAACTCCACGCCCCGCGCCTCCGCCCCGCACGCCGCCAGCCGCGCCCCCAACACCAGCGCCGCCGCTTCCGTCACACGATACTTCTTCTCGATTTCGGTGCCCATGAGAAATAGAAGACAGGAGTCAGAAGTCAGAAGCCAGCAGTCAGAAGGAAGAAGCCGACCTCTTCTTCTCCTGAATCCTGCCTTCCGATTTCTTCGTCCTGGTTTCTAATATTCTGACTCCTGACTCCTGACTCCTGCCCCCTGCCCCCTGTCTTCCTGCCTTTATCCCCTCCTCGCCCAGCGCACGACTTCGGGGAGGCTGGCGCGCTTGCCGTACATGAGCATGCCGACGCGGTAGACGCGCGCGGCCAGCCAGACGAGCAGCGCGACCGTGCCGTAGCCGACCGCGAGCGAGAGCGCGATCTGCCACGCGGGCGGCGGCTCCGCGACGATGCGTGCCACCATCGTGATCGGCGCGGAGAACGGCACGAGCGAGACCCACACGGCGAACGGCGAGGTCGGGCTGCGGATGACCGGCACGGCCAGGTACAGGCTCATCACCAGCATGAAGACGACGGGCAGCGCGAGTTGTCCGCCCTCCTGCGCCGTCTGCACCATCGCGCCGAGCAGCAGGTAGATCGTCGCGTACAGGAAGTAGCCCATCAGGAAGAACAGGCAGGCGTAGACGACGACCGACGGCGCGACCGGCGGCAGGCTGATCCGGCCCGCGGCGAGCGCGCCCGCGCCGTAGAGCGTCACGAGCAGGAACGCGCCCGCCCAGATCGCGAACTGCGTCAGCGCGACCAGAGAGACGCCCAGCAGCTTGCCCATCATCAACGTGAACGGCTTGACGGCCGAGAACAATAGCTCCGACAGTCGCGTCGCCTTCTCTTCCACCACCGCGCCTAAGATCACCTGCCCGTAGAGCAGGATCGTGAGGTAGATGAAGAAGCCTATGCCGAAGGCCAGCCCGAAGCTGCCGCGCCCCGCGCCCGCCGCCGCGCCGCCCGCGCCGATCTTGCGCGCGCTCAGCGTGACCCGCCCGCCGGCCGCGCGCACGCGCGCCGGGTCTATCCCTTCGGCCGCGAGCCGCTCGTCGCGCAGCGCCGCGCCCAGACGCTCCTGCACCTGCCGCACGGTGAACTCGTCGCCCAGGTTGCGCACGTACATCTCCGCGCGCCCCGTCGCCAACACGTCGCGCGGCAGCACGAGATAAGCGTCGAAAGTCCCACGCCGCACCAACTCGTCCAACTCCGCCTTCGCCTCCTCGGCCGCGCGCCCCGACGGCAGCACGACCGGCGACACCACGAAGTCAGCCGCCCCGCCGCCCGCAGGCCGCGCGCCAGCGCCGCCCGCGGGTTGCGCCGCGCCACGTTCGGCCGCTTCGTCCGCGCCGTTTTGCAGCGCGTCGCGGACGCGCGCGTAGAGGCGGCCCGTCTCGTCGAGGACGGCGACGCGGAGCGGCCCGCCCGCGTTGAAGCTGAAGATGAGCGCGGGCACGACGGCGAAGGCGAGCATGATGAGCGGGCCTAAGACCGTCGCCACGACGAACATGCGCGCCCGCACGCGCTGCACGTACTCGCGCTTGATGATCGCCAGCAGTCGGCTCATAACCTCACGCCCGCCCTCTCCATCAAGAAGCCGCGCCCATCATTTCGATCACGAAGCTTTTCATCAACTCGATCACGAAGTCGCTCATGCTCCGCTTACGAAGTCGCGCTCACGCGTTCGATGAAGATGTCGTTGAGGCTCGGCTCGATCTGCTCGAACCTGTTGACGGTCGCGCCGGCCGCGACGAGCCGGCGCAGCAACTCCTGTGCGTCCGCGCCGGGCGCAAGCTCGACCTCAGCCTCGTCGCTGTGGCGCTTGACGGCGGCCACCAGCGCCGAGTCCGCGAGTACGCCGTCGCCGCCTTCGGCGCGCAGCGCGATCAGGTTGCGCCCGTAGCCGCGTTTGACTTCGCGCAGGCTGCCGCCGAGCACCTTGCGCGCGCGGCTGATCAGGCAGATGTCGGCGCAGAGCTTCTCGGCCTGCTCCATCAGGTGCGTCGAGAGGATGATCGTCTTGCCCGCGGCTTGCAGTTCGAGGATGGCGTTGCGCAGAGTTTCGGTGCTCACGGGGTCGAGACCCGAAAACGGCTCGTCGAGGATCAAGAGGTCTGGGTCGTGCAAGACGGCGGCGACGAACTGCACCTTCTGCTGCATCCCCTTCGACAGTTCGTCGGTCTTCTTCGTCTGCCAGTCGCTCAGTTGCATCCGTTCGAGCCAGTGGTCGGTGGCGCGCGCGGCGGCGCGCCCGTCCAGGCCCTTGAGCGCGCCGAAGAAGCGTAGCTGCTCGCCGACCTTCATCTTCTTGTACAGCCCGCGCTCTTCGGGCAGGTAGCCGATGCGGTCGCGCAGCTCGGGCGTGAGCGGGCGGCCGAAGAGGCTGATGCGGCCGGCGTCGGGCGTGGTGATGCCGACGATCATGCGTATGGTCGTCGTCTTGCCCGCGCCGTTCGGCCCCAGCAGCCCGAAGATGCGCCCGCGCCGCACCTGCAAGCTCAAGTCCGAGACGGCCGCGAACTCGTCGAAACTCTTCGAGACGCCTGCCAGTTCCAGCGTCACGTCAGACTGTGCCAAGAGAACGCTTCTCCGTTCGGGCCGGGTTTTGCTCCGCGCGCGGCATTCTACCCGCGGCGGCGGGGCGGTGTACACGGGCTGCGCCCGTTTTTTGTTCAGCGCGCGCGCCGCGTCGTGCTAAGATGCGCCCATCTCGCCGGTCGGTCACAGGTGAAGTCATGACCAAACGCGCCCTGCCCCGCCTCGCGCACCTGGCGCTCGCGCTCTGCCTCTACGCGCCCGCCGCCCGCGCGCAACAACCGACCCAGGACGCGCCGCCGGACGAACCCGTCCGCGTCAGCACGGAACTCGTGCAGACGGACGTGGTCGTCTTCGACAAGCAGGGTCAGTTCGTAGACAACCTGCGCGCCGACGACTTCGAGTTGCGCGTGGACGGCCACCCGCAGGCGGTCGCCTTCTTCGAGCGCGTGCGCGCCGGCAGCGTCAGCGAGGAGGCGCAACTGGCGGCGGCGCGCGGCGGCCGTTCGGGCGGCACGAACGCGGCCCTCGTCCGCCCGCTCGACCGCGGGCGTTTGATCTACTTCTTCATAGACGACCTGCACATGTCGCCCGCGAGCATGACGCAGGCGCGCGAGCTGCTGCTCCACTTCTTCGCGGAGCAGATGGGGCAGAACGATCTGGCCGCGGTCATCACGGCGAGCGGGCAGGTCGGCTTCCTGCAACAACTGACGGACGACCGCGCGGTCTTGCGCGCGGCGGTCGCGCGCCTCACCTACCGCGAGGTCTCCGTGCGCGACAACTCCTCGCCGCCGATGTCGCCGCAGGACGCGCTCAACATCGAGCGCAACGACTCGGCCGTCGTCAGCGCCTACGTGGACGCGACCCTGCGCGACATGGTCTCGCTCAGCCGGGCCGGCGCGCAGCAGTTGGCCGCGGCGCGCGCCATGGCCGACGCACAGGTGCGCGGGCGCGCGCGCCAACTCTTGCAGCAGGTCAGCGCCGTCAGCGTCCAGACGCTCGGCAGCCTGCAACAAGTCCTGCGCGACTCGGCACAACTGCCCGGCCGCAAACTGATCTACTTCATCTCCGACGGGTTCGTGCTCAACACGAGCGGCGGCGAGATGCTCGAACGCATCCGGCGCGTGACCGACGCGGCGGTGCGCAGCGGCGCGGTCGTCTACACGCTCGACGCGCGCGGGCTGTCGGCGGTGCTCGCCAGCGTCCCCGGCGCGAGCCAGGCCCGGATCGATCCGACGGGTCGGCTCTCGTCGAGCGCGGGCGGCGAGGCGGCCGCGATGCAGGAGCCGCTGCGCGTCATCGCGGGCGAGACCGGCGGGCGCGCGCTCCTCAACACCAACGCCCTGACCGACGCCGTCAAGCGCGCGCTCGACGAGACTTCCGTTTACTACCTGCTCGCGTGGCGGCCCGAGGGCGAGGCGCGCGGCGGCAAGTTCCGCCGCGTCGAGGTCAGCGTCAAGCAGCGCCCGGAGTTGACCGTGCTCTTGCAGCGCGGCTTCTTCGCGCAGCCGCCGCCGGACGAGCAGCCGCGCGAGAAGCGCCCGGACAAGAACGACCAGAAGCGCGCCGACGCGGCCGACGGCTCGACGCCCGCCGGGATGAAAGCGCCGCACCCGCTGCTGCTCGCCGCGCTCAAGTCTTTCGCGCCCAGGCTCGCGCTGCCGACCGCGCTCACGCTCAACTACCTCGGCACGCCGAAGGGCGACCCGCTCCTCGCCAGCTCGCTGCAAGTGGTCGTCGAGCCGCCCGCGGGCGGGGCGAGCAAACACGTGGACGTGATCGGCGCGGTCTACGACGAGCAGGGCAAGGTTCTCGCCTCGTTCGAGCGCCACCTGACGATCAGCCCCGACAAGCAGCAGAACGAGGCGCGCACGACGCCCGCCGTCATCAACACGCCCGCGCTCGCGCCCGCCGCTACGCCCGAGCCGCAGCGCGTCGGCATGACGCACCAGACGCGCGTCGCGCCCGGTCTCTACCAGGTGCGCGTCGCCGCGCGCGAGGTCGAGACGGGGCGCACGGGCAGCGCCACGCAATGGCTCACCGTGCCGCAACTCAACGGCGGCGCGCTCGCGTTGAGCAGCATCTTCCTCGGCGAGCGCTCGCCCGCCGACGGCACGGCCAACGGGCAACCCGCGCCCGGTCAGTCGCAAATCCTCATCAACCCCGAACGCCGCTTCACGCCGACCTCCGTCCTGCGCTTCATCCTCTACACCTACAACGCGGCCCGCGACCCGAAGGGCGGCGCGCCCGACGTGGCCATGCAGTTACAAATCCTGCGCGACGATCAGCCGGTCATCACCTCGCCCCTGCGCCGCGTCGTGACCGACGGGCTGTCCGACTTCCAGATCATCCCCTACGCCGCCGAGCTAGACCTGACGGGCCTGCCCGCCGGCCGCTACATCCTCCAGGCCGCCGCCATAGACCGCACCGCCAAGACCAGCGCCATCCAACGCGTCAAGTTCACCATCGAGTGAGCGCGCCGCTGCGGCCTACTTCTTTCCCGCCTCGAAAGTGATCAGCGGTCAGGCCGCCGCGCTATTGACATAGCAACACAACGTACATATAGTCACGGCGCGCTAAACTCGCAATCCACGCCGGCGACTGCTTCGCCGGTCTCACAAAAGGGGTAAACACCGGATGGACGGTGCGATAAAAAGGCCGTAAGGTCGAGGCGCTGACCGTGTCCGTGCCCGCGCCCTGCTCTGCCTCATCCGTCTCAGTCAGGAGAACCGCCATGACAGACTCAATCCTTTTCTGGAACGCCGTGGCGCTCGAAGCCAACCGCGTCAGTCACACCGACCCCGACAAAAGAGAGCAAAACGGCCCGGCGTTATCGTCGAGGGCGCTGGCCATCGTGCACCTGGCGATGTACGACGCCTACGCGGGTGTGGAGAATAACGCGGCCACCTTCCCGCGCTACCTGCCGGCCCCGCCGCCGCCGCCGCCCGGCACGTCCCACCGGGACGCGGTCGCGGGCGCGGCCTTCACCACCCTGTCCGGGTTGTTCAAAACCCAGAGAGACTTTTTCGAGGCGCAGTTAAGCTGCTTCGACACGGGCAACCCGAGTTTCAAATTCGGTGTCAAGGTCGGCGAGGCGCTGCTGGAGAAGCGCGCGAACGATCCGGACGCCAGGGACTGCGGCTATCAGGTCTCGCCCGCGCGCGGCAGACACCGGCCCGATCCGGACAATCCGGGGCAGGGCTTCCACGCGCCTTTTTACGGGGCGCAGTCGCGGGGCTTCGCCATCTCCAAGCGGTGGGCGGTAGACCAGCCGCCGTTCGATGATCCGGAGTACGTGAAGGCGCTCAGGCAGGTGCGGGCTAAAGGCATCAGGCCCGAGTTGACGGCCACGCTCCCCGGCAGCCTGTTCAACGACCGGCGGACGGCCGACGAAAGCCTCGTCGGCGTCTTCTGGGCCTACGACGGGGCCGTCCGGTTGGGGACGCCGCCGCGCTTCTACAATCAGATCATCCGGCTGGTGGCGGCGAAACAGAACAACACGGAGGGCGACAACGCCCGCCTCTTCGCCTTCGTCAACGCGGCGCTGGGCGACGCGGGCATCCTGGCCTGGGAGCAGAAATTCTGTCACGACTTCTGGCGGCCCGTCGTCGGCATCCGCGAGCACGACACGTCCTTCGGCCCCGCCGCGCGGAACCCGCAGGACGCCGCCAACGACATTGACAACGATGCCGATCCTTTCTGGCTGCCGTTCGGCGCACCGAGCACGAACACGATGATGAAGAACTTCACGCCGAACTTCCCCGCCTACCCGTCGGGTCACGCCACGTTCGGCGCGGCGGCTTTCCACGTCACGCGGCTGTTTTACGGCGTGAAGAAAGGCGACCGGAAAGCCGACAAGCTGTTCGACGGCCTCGCCGTCGTCTCCGAGGAATTGAACGGCGCGAACCGGGACAACCAGGGCACGGTGCGCCCGCGCCACGTCCGCAACTTCAAAGGCGGGCTGTGGGATATGATCATCGAAAACGCGACCAGCCGCGTTTTCCTCGGCGTCCACTGGATTTTCGACGCCTTCGGCCTGAAGGGCGAGAAGCCTGACTTCAACCGCAACGTCGGCGGCGTCATCCTCGGGCTGAACATCGCCGAAGACATTTTCGGGGCCAACGGTAGAGCGCCGAAGATGACGCCCGACGGGACGGCGAAGCCGCCCATCGAGACGCCTGAGCCTAACAAGGTGGGTATGCCGACGGTGCCGCTCCAACCGGCGTCGGTGAAGGGCTGCGCGGACAGGAGAGGCAAGAAGGACGAGGGCGAGCCGGAGACGACTAAGGCTCCTTGGCCGGCCGGCATCTCACGGCGCTAGGCGCAAACGACCCGGACGCGCCCTCGACCGGGGGCAGTCCGCGACAACCCGTCGTAGGGGCGGCGGCCGGCCGCCGCCCCTACGATAAATCCGCCGGAACGGCCGCGCCACGACACCGGCGCGGCGCACGCATCACCGCGTTAAGCGCGCGCCGGCCGCTGCGCCCCGGAGCCTACTAGTGGCCCGCGGCCACGCCGAAATAATCCGAGGTCAGCGCCGCCGCGATTGACATTGTGCGTGATTTCGGCTTAATTAACTCCCAATCCTTACCGCCCCAAATCCCCGCCCCCGCAGTCGTGCCGTGAAGTTTGCGCCCCCGCGTCTTGCGTGTCCGCCGCCGATTGCCGCCCATGAGCCTAAGAACCAAGCTATCCGCGTTGCTGCTGCTGGCGCTCTGCTGCGCCCTGTGCGCGACCTGCCGCCGCCACCGAGCACGACAGGCCACGCTCGAAGCCATCGATCAGATCGACCGCCGCGCCAACGTGCCGCCGCCGCCCGCGCCCGTCAAACGCGACCTCGCGGACATCAAGTCCGGCGGCACGCTCACCGTGCTCGCGCCCTACAACTCGACGACCTACTTCATCTACCGCGGCGAGCCGTTCGGCTACGAGTACGAACTGCTGCAAGCCTTCGCGCGCGACGAGGGGCTGACGCTGAAGATGGTCGTCGTCACCGACATGAAGAGCGTGTACGCGATGCTCAACAGCGGCGAGGGCGACATCGCGGCCGGCCGGCTCGTGCCCACGCCCGAAGACGGGGCGCAGGTCGCGTTCACGCGCGCCCTCTACCGCACCGCGCCCGCGCTCGTCCAGCAGGGCGCGCCGCCCGAAGCCGCGAGCGAGGTGGCCGAGCAGGCCATGAAGCCCGGCCCCGCCGACCCCGTGCTCCCGGTTGACATACAGGCGCGGCTCGTCACGCGCCCCGCGCAGTTGGCCGGGCAGACCGTCACCGTCCCGCAGCGCTCGCCTTACCGGCAGACGCTCGTCGAGTTGGCCGACGAGATATCGGGCGACATACAGGTCGTCGAGTTGGGCCAGTTGCAGGACGAGGCGCTGGCGCAGAAGGTGGCGCGCGGCGAGGTCGAGTTCACCGTCATGCAGGAGAACGTGGCCGAGTTGAAGGAGGCGGAGTTTAAGAACCTGAAGGTGCGCCCCGTCGTCGGGCGCGCGCACTCGGTCGTCTGGGCCGTGCGGAAGAACTCGCCGGAGTTGGCGGCGCACCTCAACGACTGGATCGAGCGCAAGCAGAACGGCACGCTCTTCGACCGGCTCTACAAGAAGTATTTCATAGACCACCGCGCCTACGTCGAGCGCGCCGTCAGCGACTACCTCACGTCGGCCACGGGCCGGCTCTGCGAGTTCGACGACCTGCTCAAGCGGCACGCGCCTACGCTCGCGTGGGACTGGCGGCTGCTCGCCGCGCAGGCCTACCAGGAGTCGCGCTTCAAGCCCGACGCGCGCTCCTGGGCCGGGGCGCAAGGCTTGTTGCAGCTCATGCCCGCGACGGCGCGGCAGTACGGCGTGCGCGACCCGCTCGACCCGGAGGACAACGTGCAGGGCGCGGTGCGTTTCCTCGTCTGGCTCGAAGATTATTGGGACGGGCGCATCACGGACGAACGCGAGCGGCTGAAGTTCGTGCTCGCCTCCTACAACTGCGGCGCGGGGCACGTGGACGACGCGCAGCGGCTGACCGAAAAGTACGGCGGCGACCCGAACTCCTGGGCCGACGTGTCCTACTGGCTCTTGCAGAAGTCAACGCACAAGTACGCCAGCGATCCGGTCGTCAAGTTCGGCTTCTGCCGCGGGCTTGAGCCGGTCAACTACGTCAGCTACATCCTCGAACGCTACGAGCACTACAAGCAGTTCGTCGCCGACCGCGGCCGGCGCGCGCGGGCCGCGCGCGCCCGCGGCGGGTCTCAGGCTTCGAGCACGATGCGGCGGGCGGAGATGATCTGGTCGGCGGCGCGTAGCTCGGCGAGCGTCTCATCGTCGGGCGGTGCGTCGGTCTCGATGACGGCGATGGCTTCGCCGCCGCGTTCGAGCCGGCCCAGGTGAAAGCGGCTGATGTTGACGCCGCGCGCGCCGAGGATCATGCCGAGCCGGCCGATCACGCCGGGCACGTCCACGCTGCGCGTGACGAGCATGTGCCCGGCCGGCGTGGCCTCTATGCGGAAGCCGTTGAGTTCCGTGATGCGCCCCTCGCGCGCCGCGCCGAAGAGCGCGCCCGCCGCCGAGTGCTCGCCGCCCACCGTCAGCACGCGCGCGCGCAAGGCCGGCGCGGACTCGCCCGCCCCGCCGTGCACGTAAGCGGTCTTGACCGCGATGCCGCGCTCCTCCGCGATCAGGAAAGCGTTCACCACGTTGACGCGCGCGCTCACGCCGCGCAGGAGGCCCGCCAAGAAGCCGCGCGTCACGGGCGCGGCGTCCAGCTCCGCGATCTCGCCCGCGAACTCGATCAGGACTTCGCGCACAGGCTCGTCAATCAGTTGCGCCTGGAAGCGGCCGAGTCGCTGGGCGAGCGTGAGGTAGGGCTGCAAGACGTTCAACTCCTGCGCGCCGAGCGTGGGCACGTTGACCGCGCCGCGCAGCGCGCCCGTCAGCAGGTAGTCGCGCATCTGCTCGGCCACAGTGAGCGCGACGCCCTCCTGCGCCTCGCGCGTGGACGCGCCGAGGTGCGGCGTCGTGATGACCTCTTCGAGCGCGAGCAGGGGGTTGTCGGCGGCGGGCGGCTCCTGCTCGAACACGTCGAGCGCCGCGCCCGCGACGCGCCCTTCCCTGAGCGCGGCGTAGAGCGCCTGCTCGTCCACCAGCCCGCCGCGCGCGCAGTTGAGCACGCGCGCCGACGGCTTCATCCGCGCCAGCTCGCGCGCGCCGATGAGGCCGCGCGTCTCGGCCGTGAGCGGCGTGTGGACGGTCAGGAAGTCGGCGCGCTCGCAGACCTCCGCGAGCGGCAGCAGTTCCAACTCCAAGTCGTTCGCCTGCTCCGGCGCGACGAACGGATCGAAGGCCACGACCCTCATGCCGAACGCCTGCGCGCGCGCGGCGACGACGCGCCCGATGCGGCCCAATCCGACGACGCCCAGCGTCTTCCCGCGCAACTCGACGCCGACGAAACGCTTGCGCTCCCAGCGGCCCGCGCGCAGAGAGGCGTGCGCCTGCGGCACGCGCCGCGCGAGCGCGAGCAGCAGCGCCATCGTGTGCTCGGCGGTCGTCAAGGTGTTCCCGTCGGGCGCGTTCATGACGACGATGCCGCGCGTCGTCGCCGCCGCCACGGCTATGTTGTCCACGCCCACGCCCGCGCGCCCGACGACCCGCAGCCGCCCGCCCGCGTCCATCAACTCGGCCGTCACCTTCGTCTCGCTGCGCACGATCAGCCCCTCGTAGTCGGGCAGCAGCGCGCGCAGTTCTTCGGGCTTCAGCCCCGTGCGTTTCTTGACCACGAAGCCGGCCTCACGCAGCGGCGCGAGGCCGGCCTCACTCACGTCGTCGGCGACCAGAATTTTTGCGTCCTGAATTTTTGCGTCATTCATAAAGGCGGACATTATAGCGGGTTTGCCGCGGCGACGCATTCGGGCGGCGATACTGGTAGTGGCTCGATTTACTGCTCGTCTCCGTGCTATCTCTGTGCCCTCTGTGTCTCGGTGGTGAACGCCGCTCACACTTCATTCACCACCGAGACACAGAGGGCACAGAGGGGGCACGGAGGCTTGTCAGATCAGGACACTGGCGCGTGGGGGTTACACGCCGGGCCGCGCGGAATGCTAAACTGCGCGCTGCTCTGCGGAATGTCAGACGGCAGGACGGGTTGACTTAAGCATGGCGATTGAGATTTTTGTGTACCGCCCCGGCGCGGAGCGCGTGGCGGAAGGGTTCGGCGTGGAGCAGTTGCCGGAGCTGCTCGCCGAGGCGGAGTCGGTCATCTGGGTGGACATGCAGGAGCCGACGCTCGCCGACGACGAGCTGCTGCTGAACGTCTTCAAGTTCCACCCGCTGACGGTCGAGGACTGCCGCGCGAACCGGCATCACCCGAAGGTCGAGGAGTTCCCCGACTACATCTACTACATCGTCCACGGCGTCCGCACCGACGCCAGCCCCGAACGCTTCAACACCATCGAGCTGGACGGCTTCCTGGGGCGCAACTTCGTCGTCACCTACCACCACGAAGCCCTGCGCGCCATCGATCTGGTCAAGCAGCGCATCCGCTCAAGCCCCATCACCTGCCAGCGCGGGTCGGCTTTTTTGCTCCACCAGATCGTGGACAACATCGTGGACGACTACCTGCCCGTGATGGACGACTTCGACGAGCGCCTGTCGCAGCTCGAAGACAACATCTTCAAGACGCGCCGGCCGACCGACGAGATATTGGAGGAGATACTGGGCCTCAAGCGCAGCGTCCTGCGCCTGCGCCGCATCTCGTCGAAACAACTCGACGTGCTCTACCGCATGAGCCACGGCCAGTTCCAACTCATCAGCGGCCCCGTCCTGCCGTTCTACCGCGACATCTACGATCACATCCTGCGCGTGACCGACCTGGCCGAGAGCTACCGCGACCTGATCGGCGGCGCGCTCGACGCGTACCTGTCGGTCGTCTCGAACCGCATGAACGAGATCATGAAGGTGCTGACGATCTTCTCGGCGATCATGCTGCCGCTGACCTTCATCGCGGGCGTCTACGGCATGAACTTCGATAACATGCCGGAACTGCACTCGCGCTACGGCTACTACGGCGCGTGGGCCGCCATGCTCGTCGTCGCCATCAGCCTGCTCATCTTCTTCCGGCGGCGCGGCTGGATCGGCCGCGGCCCGAAGGACGAGACCGAGACGGAAGGGTGAGTGCTGCGCGCGACCTGACGGCCGCACCCGCGCTCGAGCCACGTCCACGCGTCAGCCTCGACTCACATCGGATCGCCGGTGGCGCGGTCGTCGGCGGTCGCGCCGCCGTCCGGGTCGGGCGTGCCGTCGGGCGCGGGCACGGAGCCTGAGTCGCCCGCGCCGCCCGTCGTGCCCGCGCCCAGCTTTTGGTCGGCTTCGAGGTCGGCGAGCGTCTCGTCGCTGGTGGCTTCCGCTTCGCGGGTCGGCTCGGCCGGCGCGGCTTTCGGGTCTGTGCTCTCCACGGTTCTCCTCCTCTTTCAGAACAGCGCGCGCAGAGTCATCGTGACCGCCAGCAGGACGGCCGCGTAGAGACCGGCGAGCAGATCGTCGGCCATGATGCCGAGGCCGGACTCAAGGGCTTCGAGCCGGCGGACGGGGTACGGCTTGGTGATGTCGAAAAAGCGGAAGGCGAGGAAGCCGACGACCAGCGTCCACGCGCCGCCGTAAGGCACGAACGCGAAGGTCAACAACTGCCCGGCGACTTCATCAATCACGACCGCGCCGGGGTCTTTGCGCGCCAACAAACGCTCGACGCGCGTCGCCGCCCACACGCCCGCCAGCGTCAACGCCGTCAGCACGAGGAGCAGCAGCGTTGTTTGCAGCAGCGCGAGCGGCGGCGCGTGCCCGCCCGTCGCGGCGCGCGCGAACAGGCGCGTGCTGGCGGCTTGCAGCCCGGCGTAGAGCGCGACGCCGACGAGCGAACCCCAAGTGCCCGGCGCGAGCGGCAGCAGCCCGACGCCGCACGTCGCCAGCGCGAGCGCGAGGTAATCGCCCGGCGTGCGCCGCCGCCGCACGGGCGCGACGCTCGCCGCCGTCACCACCGGCGGGTTCAGCTCGTCGCTCGATTCCTTGATGACGGGCATGGAAAGACAGAAGCCAGGAGTCAGAAGTCAGAAGTTAATCAGAAGCCGGAAGACAAGAGGCCAGCTATTCATTCCGGCTCCTGGCTTCTGACTCCTGCCTTCTGTCTCACACTATCGCGCCGATCAGATCGTACTCGTGCGCGGCGGTGATGTGGACGTTGACGAAGTCGCCGGGTTGGGGGGCGCAGCCGTCGGGGGCGTCGTTGATGAGGACGCAGCCGTCTATGTCGGGGGCTTGCGTCTCAAGCCGGCCTTGCCAGAGCAGGTCGGTCTCTTTCGCCGGCCCTTCAAAGAGCACGCGCAGGGTTTGGCCGACGCGGGCGTCGCCGAGGCGGCGCGAGACGCGCGCCTGCTCTTTCATCAGGCGGTCGCGGCGGCGCTTGGCCACCTTCGGGTCAACTTTGTCGGGCAGCAGGTGCGCGGGCGTGCCCTCCTCGTCCGAGTAGGTGAAGACGCCGACGCGGTCGAACTCGACGTTGCGGACGAAGGCGAGTAACTCTTCAAAGTCCGCCTCGGTCTCGCCGGGGAAGCCGGTGATGAACGTGGTGCGCACGGCCACGCCGGGCACGCGCTCGCGCACGCGCGCGATCAGGCGTTCGAGGCTCGCGCGGTTGCCGCCGCGCTTCATCAACTTCAAGACGTTCTGCGCGGCGTGCTGCAACGGCAGGTCGAGGTACCTGACGGCCTTCGGCTCGGTCGCCAGCACGTCCAGGAACTCGTCGCTGATGTGCGTCGGGTAGGTGTACATGACGCGCACCCACTCGACGCCGTCTAGGCGCGCCAGCTCGCGCAGGAGGTGCGCCAGCTCGTCACGCTGCCCCAGGTCTTCGCCGTAGCGCGAAGAGTCCTGCGCGACGAGGATCAACTCCTTGACGCCGCGCTCGACTAACGCGCGCGCCTCCGCGACGACCGAGCCGAAGCGACGGCTGCGGAAGTGGCCGCGCATCTGCGGGATGAAGCAGAAGGCGCACGGGCGGTCGCAGCCTTCGGCGATCTTGACGTAAGCCGTGTGGCCCGGCGTCGCCAGCACGCGCGGCGTGGACTCGTCGTAGAGGTACGTCGCGCTCTGGTTGCCGAGGGGCAGGACGGGCAGCGCGCGTGTGTTGACGCGCTCGTCGCAGACTTCGGTGATCTGCGTGACCTGGTTCGTGCCGATGAAGGCGTCCACTTCGGGCAGCTCGGCGCGCAGCTCGGCGCGGTAACGCTCGACCAAGCAGCCGGCGACGACCAGGCGGCGGCACTTCCCTTCGGCCTTCAGCCGCGCCGCTTCGAGAATCGCGTTGACCGACTCCTGCTTGGCCGCGTCGATGAAGCCGCAGGTGTTCACCACCAGCGTCTCCGCCTCCGCCTCGTCCCGCGTGATCTCGTAGCCAGCCGCACGCAACTGGCCCATCATCACCTCGCTGTCCACCAGATTCTTCGGACAACCCAGACTGATAAATCCAACTTTCATAAAGCAGTGACGAGTGACGAGTGACGAGTGACGAGCCAAGACAAGTTCTTTAACTTGTCACTCGTCACCTGTGACTCGTCACTGTTCTTTCATTCCTTCCAAATTTCGTAACCAGTCTTCGACGCGCGCGGCTTCGGCGGGCGTCAGGTCTTGCGCGCCGTAGCGGACGCGGTTGTAGGCGCGCGTGACGAGCAGGGCTTCGGGCAGCCCCGTCGCCGCGGCGAATTCGAGCGGCGTCTGATCGGTCGCACGTTTCAAGCCGCGCGCCGCCAGCGCCGTGCTCATACGTTCGTAGAAACTGACGACCGAGTGCGCGCCGGTCTGGGCCAGCGCCAGCGCGCGGCCGTGCCGCAGGCGCAGGCGGCGTACGCGCCCGGCGAGGGCGAACAGCAGCCCCGCGGCGGCGACCACGCCGACGAGCAGCGGCACGTCAACACGCCACCCGCCCCCGCGCCCGCCGAGCGCGGGGAGCGTCTGCCACCACGCGCGCAGACGCGTCCGCAGGTCGTCGGCGAACTGCCCCGCCGTCCGGCGGTACGAGCCGAGACTGCTGCGGACTGTGGACGCGAGTGAACGCTGCTCCTGCTTATCATAGGCGACGACGTACTGAATCCAAAACAGCTCCAAGGCCTCGGCGTACTTATGCACGGGCGCGAGCCAGCCCGTCGCCTGCTCGCCGCCGGGCCGGCCCGCGGCGGGCGTCGGATCGAAGCTGACCCACGCGTCCCTCTGCGGGAAGTAGACCTCGACCCAGGAGTGCGCGTCCGACTGGCGCACGGTGTAGGCGTCGGCCGCGTCGTTGTACGCGCCTTGCTGGAAGCCGTTGACGACGCGCGCCGCGACGCCCATGCTCCGCAGCATCACGGTCATCGCCGTCGAGAAGTACTCGCAGTGGCCGGCGCGGACGCGGAACAGGAAATCGGCCAAGGGGTCTTCGCCGCCGGCCTTGAGGTCGAGCGTGTAAGTGAAGTCGTTGCGCAGATGCGACTCGATGACGCGCGCGGCGTCGTAGTTCGTCTCGACGTGTGCGTCCAACACCCAGCGCCGCGCCTGTTGGAAGACGCGCGGATCGAGGCGCGCGGGCAGTTGCAGGTAACGCTGCGCGATGTAGGCCGGAACCTGTCCGTTGTCGAGCCGGAGCAGCGCGAGCGGCGGATCGTTGGTGTCGGAGTAGGCGCGGTAGGTCAGCCGCTCCTGCGGGTGCGGGCGCGTGGAGAGACCGCCCGCGCCGTCGCGCCGCACGAAAGGGAGCGCGCCCTGGACGGCGATGGCGCGCGGCGCGATGAAGAGGACGGAGGTGTCCAACGGCTCCAGGAAGAAGGTCTGCGTGGTCAGGCGGTCGAGCGCCTCGGTCGTGTCGAGCTGGAAGAGGGTGCGCTCGCCGCCGCCCGCCTGGTAGTCGCCGCGCTGCGCCGTGCGCCGCCAGGTGCGTCCGTCGAACTCGTCGAGCGCGACGCCGCGCCAGCGCAGCGCGCCGGGCTGCGCGCTCTGCGGCGCGTCCACGCGCACGCGCATCACGACGCGGTTGCTGCGCTGCAACTCGCCGATCTGGCCCAACTGCACCTCGTCGGAGAAGCCGCCGAAGCCGGTCAGCCCGGCGTCGGCGCGCGACAGCGCGTTCGCGCCCGCGCGCGGCGTGATGAAGAAGATGGGCAGCGCCAGCGCGAAGATGAGCGCGAGCAGGCAGAGCGCGACCGAGGTCAAGCGGCGCGCCTCGCCCGCCCGGCCGAACGTCGGGCGGCGACGCTTGCGGGCGCGTCGGGGCGTGCCCGTCGTCCCCCCGGCGGGGACGAAGCGCGTCTCTTCGAGCTTGACGCCGCGGCGCGCGCGCCTGATCTCGAAGCAGACGACGGTCGTCAGCACGCAAGCCAGGTAGAGGGCGAGCGACGCGAGGAAGTGCGGGCTGACGCTTAAGCCCGCGGCGAGCAGCACCTCGAAGAACGAGATGAGGTAGAGGAAGAGCCAGTCGCGGTCGGCCTTGTTGCGCTGCCAGAGCTTGACGGCGGAGAGGAAGAGGATGAAGTGCGTGAGCGCGCCGAGGTTCGCGCTCGGCGGCAGCGCGCCGCCCCAGTCGCCGCCGGTCTGAAGCTTCCAGTCGAAGTAGAGCGCGGGCAGCGCGACGAGGACGAGGACGAGCGCCTTCCGCTCGGTGAGTTGCCAGCGCGAGCCTTCGAGCCACCAGGTGGCGGCGAGCAACGCGAGGGCGGTCGCCGCCAGCGGCAGACTCATGCCGCCCGCCACGACCAGCGCCAGCGCGCCCGCGGCGATGGTCGCGTAGGACGCGGCCCGGAAGAAGGTCTCGAAACTCACGGCTCTTTTAGATGCCGGCGCGCGCGAAACGGCGCAGCGGCCGGACTCACTTTTTCACCAGCCGTATCTCGAATAGCTTGGGCCAGAGCTTGCCGGTGACGAAGAGGCGGTCGGACGCCGCGTCGTAGGCGATGCCGTTGAGCACGTCGGTGATGGCGCTGTGTTCGGCGGCGGGCAGCAGCCCCGTCAAGTCGATCCAGCCGACGACGCGGCCCGTGCGCGGGTCTATGCGCGCGACGCGATCCGTGCGCCAGACGTTGGCGTAGACCTCGCCGTTGACGTACTCCAACTCGTTCAACTCGTTGACGGGCCGGCCCGCCGCCGTCACCGTGACGGCGCGGCGCACGGCGAACGTCTCCGGGTCGAGGAAGCGCAGGCGGTTCGTGCCGTCGCTCATGATCAGGCTCTCGCCGTCGTGCGTCAGCCCCCAGCCCTCGCCCTCGTAGGCGAACTCGCCGAGCTTCTGGAAAGTCTCCGGGTCGTAGACGAACGCCCGCTGCGACTGCCAGGTGAGTTGGTAGACGCGGTTGCGGAAGACCGTCATGCCCTCGGCGAAAAACTGCCGGGGCACTTCGACGCGCTTGAGGACGCGCCCCGTCTCCAACTCCACTTTGCGCAGGGATGACTCGCCGTTGAGGCCGGTGCTCTCCCAGAGTTGCCCGTCGCGGAAGACGAGTCCTTGCGTGAAGGCGGCCGGGTCGTGCGGGTAGACGCGCTTGATCTCGTAGCCGTAGACGGGGATCGGTTCGGCGCTCACGTCCGTTTGGCCCTGCCCGCGCGCGCCCGGCCCCTGGCTGTAGGCGCAGCCGCCGGCGAGCGTCGCGAGCATGAATAGCAGGGGCAGCGTCTGGCGGAGCACGGGCGTCGTCCGGCCTTTCGTTGGGATTCGGGCGCGCGCCGCGCCGGTCGGGAGCGCGCGGCGCGCCCGGCGCGATTGTCGCAGAGCGCGCGCGAAATGCAAAAGCCCGCGTCAGGCGTGAACGTCTGACGCGGGCTTCGCTTTAAGAATTAATCCGGCGGCTTCCTACTCTCCCACGCAGCTACCCGCGCAGTACCATCGGCTCCAAGAGGCTTAACTTCCGTGTTCGGGATGGGAACGGGTGTGACCCTCTCGACAAAACCACCGGAAAACTTGTCAACCCGTCGAGGCGGGCTTTGAGAATCGAATACGTACTGGTTGGCCTGAAAGCTTGTGCGAACGCCTGACCTCACTCGCCGCGTTTAGCCGGCGGGTAAATTTTATGGTCAAGCCTTGGGACTGATTAGTACTGGTCGACTGAACGTGTTACCACGCTTACATCCCCAGCCTATCAACCTCGTGGTCTACAAGGTGTCTCACTGGCAGGTCTAATCTTGGGTCTGGCTTCACGCTTAGATGCATTCAGCGTTTATCCATGCTCCACATAGCTACCGAGCGCTACCCCTGGCGGGATAACTCGTACACTAGAGGTGGATCCAACCCGGTCCTCTCGTACTAAGGTCAGATTCCCTCAAACCTGCTCCGCCCACACCAGATAGGGACCGAACTGTCTCGCGACGTTCTAAACCCAGCTCACGTACCGCTTTAATCGGCGAACAGCCGAACCCTTGGGAGCTTCTGCACCCCCAGGATGCGATGAGCCGACATCGAGGTGCCAAACCCTGCCGTCGCTGTGGACGCTTGGGCAGGATCAGCCTGTTATCCCCGGCGTACCTTTTATCCGTTGAGCGA
>DASVPY010000083.1:0-63819 GCA_036389395.1 Pyrinomonadaceae bacterium | reverse complement strand
GCTCCGCAAGGCCAAGGCGCGGACGCGGGAGTCGTTGGGCGATGCGCTCGCGGAAGGCTTCGCCGCGGTCACCGAGCAGGATGCAAAGAACTGGTTCAGACACTGCGGCTATGCCTTACGCTGAGATGAAAACTGCTCTAGCTGTACGCTTCTTCTCTGCCTCCTTAGCCTCTTTCCTCGCGCCGAAGAGGCCGCGCTTGCCGGTTTCGTCGGGGGCGTTATATTTCTCCCGAAAATTGTCACGGATGTAGTCGTAGAGGTATAGGATGCTCCGGCTTACGGGGGCAAGCTTCTTGAACCCGTACTGGCTTTGCCTATAAAATACCGTTTGCCCATAAAAAGGATCGGCTGCCCATTAATTCGGTGGCAACTCGGAGCCAAAGTGGTACGGGCGGTTATTACTTCTCGCATCACCTTTTTTTGAGCATCTACCCGCCCCCTTACTCCCCCGAAAAATCTGGCAAAGACAGGACAGGACAGGCACGGCACGGCAACACCCTCAAAAATCGCCCGTAAGGTAGTTATTAACCAACAGCTTACAGGAGGAGTGGTTTTGCCGTGCCTGTCCTGTCCTGTCTTTGCCACAAGGTATCAGCAAGGTGTCAGTAAGGTTTGTTAATATTCGACCCAAGGTATGGCTTCGGCGCGACCTTACTCGCGTAAATATATCAACACTTTAGATGCGGCATGATCTTTACCGTTGACAACCTTACCTGCTATCACGTAATCTCCTTCGCCATAGCACGTTTGACCTTGAGGTGGTCACGCATGAGTTCTGAACTGCAAGGTGCAATCGCCGTTCTGGTGAAGCGCATCGAACAAAAAACCCAAGAAATCGCTGAAAGTAAGCGGATCGTTAACTCCCTCTGCCGCGAAGTGGGTCAAGAACCGATCTACCCGGACACCGATCTGACGGTGGGCGGCTTTGGGGGCTTGCTCTCAGTGCGCCCAAGTCAATTCTATGGCAAAGCGCCAACGGTTGCCGCTAGGGAATATCTCGAACTTCGTGGTGAGGCAGTAGCGCTTGACGAGATTCTTGAGGCATTCCAGCGCGGTGGCTTTGACTTCGACGCTATGGGCTGGCCTGAGGGGGCGCGGCTTAGGAATCTCGGCGTGTCGTTAGGCAAGAACTCAGCCATGTTCCACCGGCTGCCTAATAACACGTGGGGGCTGACTAAGTGGTATCCCAACGCTGCCAGACCGAAGAAAGCGGCGAACAAGACAGAGGCGACGGCGCAGCCTGATACCACTGCGCAAGGCGAGCCACAGGCGAAGGCGGCGCAAGCAGCGACGACAACCGAAGCGAGCGAAGAGAACGGCGCAGAGGCAGAAACCAAAGGTCAGGCAACCTGAGCCACCTGACCTTTGGTGTTAGCTGCGAGTTAGTTGGTTGCGTGTAGCGTTCAGTTGGCGGGCATTTAGTTAAAACTCCTGAGTACCAGTCAGGAATCCTAAACCCGCCATTTAACTCAAACAATGACGCCTTGGCGTCACGCTCTTTGTGTGCCTTATATCATAGGCGCACCGCCCGTTCAAGGTTATTGACATGGAAGCAAAAAGAGTTAGGGGCACGCAGGACTTAGACAGACTGCTTGTGAAATTGGACGGTCTGAGCGACCTAGAGATCGAGCAGAAGGGTCGTGACCTTTACAACCGGCTCTACATGACCTCTAACCAGAGCGGCGTCTTCCAAGCTCACGATGGTGAGAAGGTATATTTCTGGAAGCGCCGATTTAATCATGCCTTTTTTGTGTCGCCACAAAAGCTCAAGATCGACAAAGCCAGAGTAGAGCGAATTAAATGGATCGCTGAGTTCATAGCGGGAAATGAGCCTAGCTCAGAGTGCTGGCTGATACCCGAACCGGGCAATCCAACTAAACGCTTATACGCTAGTTTTGCTAGGGGCTACCTAGTGTGGTTAGAACGCCGCGCCACCACAGACGATTGGAAGTTCTCGACTGCCTATAATGCTAGAGGCGAAAAAATTCGTTCTTACGTGAAAAGAAAGGGAGCAAAGAGAATCTGGAAGTATGGACAAAGATAAAGCCCCTGATAGGCTCAGGGGCAAAGCCAGACCCGACCGAAGGCTGCGGCCGGATACTGCCCGTGTGTAGTTCAAGTCTAGACCCTCACCCGCGTGAGTACCACACCCCGAACATCGGTAAGATCATATCATTCCTTTACTGGCTGTCAAGGTTAGCGGCACGGGTTTGCATTAAAGTCAATAGAATTTTTTAGCTTGAAAGGAAGCCGTCAAAGTGACCTAAACCATTGAAAATAGAAAATTTATCTTGATTCCCTGTGTGAAACATTGTATCATGCGTGCAAGTTCTTTCTATCCCCAAAAGATAAATGGCCTAGCCGAGCGTGCCACCGCCCAGCTAGACCTTTTCGACTTCCGCGTGAGTGACCACACGGTAGCCGCAAGACTATTGTGTAGCCATCACGCACCGAAAGCAAGGTGCATGATGCAAGAAACAGCCGAGAGAAAACCCCGCCCAACCTACCCGCAACAGTGGGCGCAATATAACCTATCGCAGACCCGCGAGAAAGCCTACTTCTTCAACCTGCTTTATGAACTCTGCACGCTCGTTGCCGAGCCGGTGAAGCCCAAAAGCAGAGGCCGCCCGCCCGCACCTATCTCTGATTTAATCTTCGCCGCTTGCACGAAGGTTTATAACTGCGCGTCCGGTCGCCGCAATCAGACCGACTTGAACGAAGCATTAACCCGTGGCTTTCTCTCACGCACGGTGCGCTACAACACGGTCTTTAAGTACCTAGAGCTTGAATGCCTCACGCCTTACATTCAACAGCTAATCGCGGAATCCAGCTTGCCGCTGAAGTCTGTTGAAGTGGACTTCGCGGTTGACAGTTCCGGCTTCTCAACCTGTCAGTACGTCCGCTGGTTCGACGTGAAGCACGGCGGCACGGAAGACTGGCACGACTGGATCAAGCTGCACCTGATGACGGGCGTTAAGACCAACATCATGACGAGCGTTGAAGTCTCGCGCCGCTACTCGCACGATACGAATTACTTCAAACCGCTCGTTGACCGCACAGCCCGCAACTTCACTTTGCGCGAGGTTTCAGCCGACAAAGGTTATGACAGCTTCTCCAATCGTTGTCATACTCTCACGAAGAATGCGATCCCTTACATTCCATACCGCGAGAGTGAGAAGCATCAGCCGAACTACGCTACAAAGGGCGAGCTATGGCGACGGATGTACCACTTCTATAAGTACAACGAAGCGGAGTTCAACGCGCACTACCATAAACGCAGCAACGCTGAATCTACGTTCTCAATGATCAAGTCGCGCTTTGGTGAACGCTTACGCAGTAAGACCGAGCGCGCACAAGTCAACGAAGCCTTGATCAAGGTGCTGTGTCATAATCTGTGCGTGGTGGTTCAGAGCGTCCACGAACTCGGCATCGCGGCGGAATTTATAGGCAAGGATGCGCTCTGCCTACAAAATGGGCCGATTTAGTGATTATGTAGGCAAAGCCTGTTCGACATAAGATTTGTTATCGGACGCCGGGCGTGTGCGCCGATGTTACTTCATGTTGTAGCGGTCTTTCCCTTCCGGTGGCGCGCGGATCGTTACGACTACTTGATCAGCTTCGGGGCGCGCCAGAGGCAGGTGGTGATGGAGACGGCCGGTAGGGTGAGCGTGAGCGCGTGTCCCCGCCAGGCGAGCGTCACCTGTTTGTCTTGCGGGTCGGCGTTCAGGAGTTGGGTGACAAACTGTCCGTCGGCGTTGCGGAACGCCAAGGCGCGGACGCCCGCGGGGACGCCCGCGACGCCGATGCGCGTGGCCTCCGGGCGGACGAATTTGCTGAAGTGCGCGAGGTAGTAGTAAAGCCCGGTGTATGTGACCGCGCCCGTCTGCCGGTTGATGACGACGACGGGGTGCTGGTTGTTTATGACAGGATCGTTATGCACGGGTGAGACCAGCCAGGGGCCGCCGTCCTCGTCCAGGATCATGTTCCAGTAGAGCCAAGCGGACGCGCCGGCCTCCACGTCCGAGGCGATCTGCTCGCCCCAGAACGCGCCGTTGTTGAAGTCGTACTGGGGCCCGTTGCCGCCGCTCAGCTCGGTCATCCAGAGTTGAAACTCCGGGTAGCGCTCGTGGAGCGTGGCGACGGCGTCGAAGCCGCCGGTCTCGTAGCCGTGGTAGGGCACGTTCGCCACGTAGGCGCGCGCCGCGGGGTCGTCCAGGACGGTCGGGTAGTAGAGATTTGCGACCGTGCGCGTGGGGGCTTCGCTGAGTTGTAGCTGCGTGCGCGTGCCCGCGAGCGCCGGCCCGACGTGGTTTTTGATCAGCTCGGCGATGGCCGAGTAGTCGATCTTGGTGTAGATGCCCGGCTCGTTGAAGAGGCTCAGGTAATCTATGTGGACGCCGTTCTCCTCGTAAGCCTTCAGGTAACGCACGTAGTAGCGCGCGAGGGCGTCGTAGTAGACGGGGTTCACGTCCTGGTGTGAGTTCACGTCGTAGAGCATCCAGTCCGGCGGGTAGTCCATCGGCGACTGGATGATGAAGTTGCCGTACTGCCGCGCGCTCTTGATGTAAGGGAGCAGGCCGTCGGGCGCGAGGTCGCGGGCGATGGAGAAGTGCGCCATCGCCACGTCGCCGGGCACGTCGTCGTAAGAGTACCAGGGGCCGGCGGACATGAAGTCGGTCGCGGCGATGGGCGACTTCATGACGGAGAAGCCCGCGCCCGCTTGCGGATCGAAGAGCGCGCGCAAGACCTCCGCGCGCCGCGCCGCGCTGAGGCTGTTCAGGCAGATCTGCCCGGCTTCGTTGAACGACGCGCCGAAGCCCACCATCTTCTGATACTCGGTGGTGTCGTCCACGACGATGGCCGCGCTCTTGACGTAACCCTTCAGGGTGAAGCCGAAGTCGCGCACGCCCTGCGGCGTGAGCCTGGCGCCCGCGCTCGAAGAGACATAGGTCTCGACCGCGATCTGCCGCGCCCCGCCCTTCTGCCCCGAAGCGACGCGCGCGGGCGCGCCCGCGCAGAGGATGACGGCGCAAGCGATTATGAAGCCTTTACGACGACGCATGGTAAGAAGACTCGGATGGCCCGACCGCGCGGCGACACCGGGGCCGACTATAGCCCAACACTAAGCCGTGGGTAAAGGGTGATCGGTGTGACCGTTGCGACGCGCGTTCAGTTGACGAGCGGCGGGGCGGGCGAGGCTTCGCGCGCGCGCCGGCCGGTCAATTCGGCGACGAGGTTGACGAGGGCGTCGGGGTTGATGGGTTTGGCGACGTGGGCGTCGAAGCCGGCGCTGAGGGCCTTTTGGCGATCCTCGGGGCGGGCGTAGCCGGTGAGCGCGAGCGCCGTCGTGCGCCGGCCCTGTTCGCGCTCGCCCGCGCGGACGCGGCTGATGAGCGCGTAGCCGTCCTCGCGCGGCATCCCGATGTCGCTCACGAGCACGTCCGGCTGCCAGGACTGCCAGGCTTCGAGCGCGGCGGCGGCCGTGGGCACGGCGCGCGCCTCCGCGCCGCAGCGCGTGAAGACCGTCAGCAAGAGGTCGCGCGTGTCCTGCTCGTCGTCCACCGCCAGCACGCGCAGACCCGAAAGGATTGCGGCTTGCGGGTCGCGGCTCGCGGCTTGGTCGGACGCCGCGCCGCCGTTCTGCTCTGCTTCGGCGTGCTCCTGTTCTTTCCGCGCGCCCGCGACGGGCAGCAGCACGGTGAACGAAGCGCCCTGCCCCGCCCCCGCGCTCTCGGCGCTGACCGTCCCGCCGTGCATCTCGACCAGGTGACGCACAATCGAAAGCCCTAACCCCAAACCGCCGTGCTCGCGCGTCGAGGATGAATCGGCCTGGCGGAAGCGCTCGAAGACGTGTGGGAGGAACTCCGCGGCGATGCCCTGCCCCGTGTCGCTCACGGTCAGGCGCACGTGCCCGGCGGCGCGTTCGAGCCGGACTTCGATGCGCCCGCCGCTCGGCGTGAACTTGACGGCGTTCGTCAGCAGGTTCCACGCCACCTGCTGCAAGCGATCCGCGTCGGCCAAGACCGGCCCCGCTTCGGCGTCGAGCGCGACCTCAAGGCGTACGCCCTTGGCCTCGGCCGCGGGGCGGACGGCGTCCAAGGCCGCGGCGACGGGCTGCGCCGGATCGAGCCGCCGCATGTCCAGCCGGAGCTTGCCCGTGATGATGCGCGACACGTCGAGCACGTCGTCCACGAGTTGCGCCTGGGCGCGCGCGTTGCGCTCGATGATGTCGAGCGCGAGGCGGCGGGTCGCGTCGTCCAGCCCGCCCGCGCGCAGCATGTGCGCCCAGCCGAGCATCGCCGTCAGGGGCGTGCGCAGCTCGTGCGAGACGACGGAGAGGAACTCGTCCTTGAGGCGGTTAGTCTCCTCGGCCTTGGCCCTGAGCGCCTGCTCGCGCGCCAGCAGCCGCTCGCGCTCGACCTCCGCCCGCTTCTGCTCCGTGATGTCTTCGACCACCGTCAGCGCGCACGGCGCGCCGCCGATCTCGATCTGCTCGGCCGAGAGCAGCCCCGTGCGCTCCGTGCCGTCCTTCATGCGGAAGCGGTACTCGTGCGCGCGCACGCGCCCGCGCGCCGAGAGCAGACCGAGTTCCTCTTCACGGTCGGCCTGCTCGACCCACAGCCCCAGTTCCAGCGTCGTGCGCCCGACCGCCTCCTCGCGCGTGTAGCCCGTCAGGCCGGTGAAGGTCTCGTTCACTTCCAGCAGCCGCCCGGTCTTGAGCGACGTGATGATCAGCGCGAGCGGGCTGGCGGCGAACGCCTTGGCGAAACGCTCCTCGCTCTCGCGCAGCGCCACCTCCGTCCGCTTGCGCTCCGTGATGTCTATGAGCGCGCCGACGAAGCCGACCACGCGCCCCGCGTCGTCCCACTCCGGCGCGTAGGCGACCCACATGTGGCGCGTGCCGATGCCGCGGTAAGGTATCTCCGCCTCGTACTCGACGCGCTCCCCGCGCAGGGCGGCGTCCACGTAAGGCGCGATGGCGGCGTAAGCCTCCGGCCCCATGACCTCGTGGAAGGGCCGGCCGACCAGCTCGGCCGGCCGCAGACCGAACCGCGCGGCGTAAGGCTCGTTGACGAACTTGTAGGTGCGGTCGGCGGCGCAGTAGGTGATCAAGACCGGCGCGTGATCGGCGATCAACTGCAAGCGCCGCTCGCTCGCGCGGATGGCCTCTTCGGCGCGCATACGCTCGGTGATGTCTATGGCGATGCCGCCGACCAGCGGCGTCGCGCCGTCGGGGCCGGGGATGCGGAACTTACTGACGATGGAGTAGTGGACGCCGTCGGTGTGCGTTAGCGTCTCGACCGTCAGCACGCCCTCGTCGCGCGCGAGCGCCAACAGGTCGTTCTCGCGGAAGGCGGCGGCCGTCGCGGGCGGGAACAGTTCCTCGTCGGTCTTGCCGGGCAGCGCCGCGCGCGGCACGCGGAAGGCGCGCGCCGCCGCCTCGTTGGCGTAGACGTAGCGCCCCGCCGCGTCCTTGATCCAGGCGAGGCCGGGCAGGTTCTCCATGAACATGAAGAAGCGGTGCTGTGTGGCGCGCAGCTCGTCCGCGATGCGCTGGCGCTCCGTCACGTCGCGCTGCGTGCCCCAGGCGCGCAAGATGTGTCCGTCTTTGACGACGCCGACCAGGTTGTTCGAGAAGATGCGCGTGCGCCCTTCCCTGTCCACCTCGACCGACTCGGCGTCGGTCAGACGGTAGTCGGCGGCGATGAAGGCGCGCAGGTAGGCGACGTTCTTCGGGTCTGCGCGGACGAGCAGATCGCCCAAGCGCGCGCCCGTGATCTCTTCGGCCCGCTCGTAGCCGTACATGCGCGCCATCGCGTCGTTGCACTCGGCGAGGTAGCCGTAGCGGTAGAAGAGTTCGATCTGTTCGTCGGCGGGCAGAGCGACGGACGCGGGCTGCTCCAACTCGAAGCGCCAGATGCCTTCGGAGCTGTTGCCGATGAAGGCGCGGTAGCGCTCCTCGCTGGCGCGCAACGCGTCTTCCGCGGCCTTGCGCTCGGTGATGTCGCGTATGACGGCGACGCCGCCGACGATCTGCCCGCGCTCGTCGTAGAGCGGCGAGTAGTAGCCGTCGAAGAAGCCGCGGCGACCCGACTCCGGCACGGCGTAAGGGCGGGCCGCGGAGACGGCGCTGCGGCCGGCCAGTGCTTCGTGAAAATACCTGTCCTCGCCCGTGTCCAGGAGGAACGGGAAGACCTCGAAGGCGCGGCGGCCCAAGACCTGCGCGCGGGCGAGACCGGAGATGCGCTCCATCGCGCGGTTCCAGGCCGTGTAGCGAAACTCGCGGTCGAAGGCCAGGACGCCGTCAACGCTGGCGTCGAGGAGCAACTCGTGGAAGGCTGCCTGCGGCGGGGGCTGTTCGGCCACTAACTTTTACGCCCTCTGACGGACGGGATTGCCGGTCGGTAAAGCAGGCTTAGCTTAACACCGCCGGGGCGTAGTTGGAGAGTGCCGGTTGGGTGCTCTCTTAAACTTTGCGTACCTTTGCGGCCCGCTTCGCGGCCTTTGCGGTTAAGTCTTAAAACCTTTAACCGCAAAGGCCGCAAAGCAAGGCCGCGAAGGATCGCAAAGGAGATTTAGCGCGCATGAGAAATGGGCGACGGAGCCGAGACTCCGTCGCCCATTTCGGTTAGCGGTCGCGGCGCGTGTTACGGCAGCGCCTCGACGTTGATGAAGAAGCGGAAGCTGCCGCCCTGCGCGACGCCGAGGATAAAGCGGACGTTGACCGAGGCCATGTTGGCCAGCGTCCCGCCCGGTATGGCCACCACGACGCTTGAGTTCAGCCCG
The DNA here is from genome assembly GCA_036389395.1 of Pyrinomonadaceae bacterium. Classification (GTDB taxonomy): domain Bacteria; phylum Acidobacteriota; class Blastocatellia; order Pyrinomonadales; family Pyrinomonadaceae; genus QHXQ01. Next base: position 55,032 of record DASVPY010000083.1, on the reverse strand, counting down.
CCACCGTTCGGCTGCGTGGGCGGCACCTCCAGCGTTGTGCCCAGGACGTTGATCATCGTGCCGCCCGTGATCGTGACGGTGGTGCTGCCGACACTGAGCACGCGCATGTCTGCGAGCGGCTGGTTCGGCGAGTTGGTGGTCGTGATGTCCACCACGCGGAAGCGCAGCTTCGTCACGGGGCCGCCCGTCGTGTTGGTGAACTTGCGCCGAATCTCCAACGTGCCGAAGGCGGTCGGCGTGCCCGCCCCGCCCGACGTGGTGTCGCGGATGCGGTTCGGCGGCGCGGTCGAGGCTTGGGCCGGATCGATCAAGCCGGGCTTGACGGTGGCGTTGCGCTGGATCGGGCTGGCCAGGCTTTCGGGGCCGGCGCCGCCGCGGATGGCGGCGCGCCCGCTGAACGTCCCGCCGTCGGCCCCAACGAAGTCGAAGTCGGCGGCGTTATCGGACGTATTCTGCGGCAAGCCGGTCGTCTGCTTGCGGGCGAAGCTGTAGACGCCGTCCGCCGTGATGCCGCCCGAAGGCGTCAGCCCCGCGCCCTGCCGGTAGAGCGTGTCGGTCACGGAGGTGAAGCCCACGGCGTCGAGCCGCGTGGTCGCGTCGAACAAAGACGTGGAGTCGAACAGCGCGACGCCGCCGCCGTCCGGGATGTCAATCCCGGTGTACTGCCCGTTGCCCGTGCCGACCGTCGTGCCGACGCCCGCCGGGTAGTTGCCGAGCGAGAAGCCGACGGCGGGGGTGTTGTTGACGACGAGGAAGTGCGCGCGCGCCGGGATGGTCGTGGCGGGCGGCACGTTGAAGACGACCGCCTGCACGTTCGCCGGGCTGACGCTGCGCAGTTGCCAGCCGCTCGCCGGCACGGTGAGCGGCCCGTCCGTGTTGTTGTACAGCTCGATGAACTCGTCCTGCGCGCCCGAGGGCGTGGCCGAGCCGCGGAAGCGGAACTCCGTGATGAGCACGTCGCCCGCGTTCGTCGGCGTGCCGGCGACGACCAGTTGGCCGCCCGGCACGACGCCGCTCGACACGTTCATGATCGTGTCGCCGCTGTAGTCGGCCGTGATCGTGTGATTGCCGGCGGTCAGCGTCGAGGTCATGACGCTGGCCACGGCGGTATTGCCCGCGCCGGGCGTCAGCGCGACGGGCGAGCCGATGGGCGTGCCCGTGCCCGTCGGGCCGTCGCGGAACTGCACCGTGCCGGTGGGCGCGGTCGAGCCGGAGGCGGGCGTGACGGTGGCCGTGAAGGTCACGTTGTCGCCCACGTCCGACGGGTTCTTCGACGAGACGACGGCGGTCGTCGTGTTGATCTTGCTGACCGTGTGCGACACGCCGGCCGACGCCGGACTCGCGTTGAAGTTGCTGTCGCCCTGATAGGTGGCCGTCAGCGTGCGGTTGCCGACCGTGTTGAGCGTGAGCGTGCACTGCCCCGCGGCGACCGTGCCCGTGCAGGAGTCAACGCCGTCGGTGACCATGACGTTGCCGGTCGGTGCGGTCGGGCTGTTACTGCCCGGCGCGGTGACGGCGACGCTGTAGGTGACGGTGAACGACTGACCGGGCACGGACGGGTCGGGCGTGTCGCCCGTGACGGAGGCCGTCGTGTCGGCCTTGTTGACCGTGTGCGCCGTCGCGGGCGATGAAGCCGGACTCGCGTTGTAGTTCGCGTCGCCTTGATAGGTGGCGACGAACGAGTGCGAGCCGGCCGAGGTCAGCGGGGCCGAGCACGAGCCTGTGCCCGCGACCGTGCCCGTGCAGAACGTGTTGCCGTTGTCCGTGACGACGACGTTGCCGGTAGGATTGCCCGCCTGGGCCGAGCCGGGCGAGACGACCGACACGCTGTAGTTGACCGTGACGGACTGATTCGTCACAGACGGGTCGGGGTTGTCGCTCGTGATGGCGACCGTCGTGTCGGCCTTGTTGACGACGTGCGCCGTCGCGGGCGACGACGCGGGACTTATGTTGAAGTTAGCATCGCCCCCGTAGACGGCCGTCAGCGTGCGATTGCCGGCGTGGAAGACCGTGATGGAGCACGAGCCGGTTGCCGGCGTGGCCGCGTTGATGGCACCAGAGCAGGTCTCGCCGGTGTCAGCCGTGATCGTGACGTTGCCGGTCGGGACGGTCGGGTTGTTGCTGCCCGGCGCGTTGACCGCGAGGCTGAAGTTGACGGTGAACGGCTGGCCCGTGACGGTCGGGTCGGGCGTGTCGCTCGTGATGGTCGAAGTCGTGTCGGCCTTGTTGATGGTGATAGAGGCCGTGGCGACGGCGCTATCAACGGTCGCGGTGGCGCTGCCCGCGCCGGCCGCGGAGGCGCGGAAGGTGGCGGTCGCAGTGCCCTTGCCCGCGCCCGTTGTTTGGATGATCGTGCCCGCGCCGGACAGGTTGCCGCGCACGGGGTTGCCGAAGGCGAGCGGCAGCCCCAGGAGCACGTCCACGTTGGCGGACACGTCCTGGTTGGCCGAGTTCGAGTTGACGCTCGCGGTCAGAGTCGTGTCCTGCCCCGTGACGATGGGGTTGGGGTTGGCCGTGTTCTTGAGCACGAGTTGCGGGAGCGAGGTGATCGTGAAAGTGATCGACGACGGCTTGCCCGCGGTGTCGCAGCCCGCGGCGGCCGCGCCGGCCGACTGCGGGTCAACGTTGCAGCCCCACCAGTTGTTGGTCGCGTCAACGTTGTCGTTGCCGCCGAGCTTGAGGCCTGTGCCGATGCCGCCCGTGCCGACGGTGTTGCCGCGGAAGCGGCTGAAGTTGATCGTGAGCGCGCCGTTGCTCTTCTGGATGCCGCCGCCGCCCTGCTGCGAGCCAGAGCCTTGGGTGATGGCCTTGTTGGCGGTGTAGATGCTCTTGCTGATCGTGAACGAGCCGTTGGTGGTCGAGGTCAGGAACATCCCGCCGCCTTCGTTCGTCGTGGCCTCGTTATTGTTGAACGTGCAGCCCGTCATGTTCAGCGACGCCGTGCCCGTGCCGCCTGAGAGGCGGTACGCGCCGCCGACGCCGGTGTCGGTCTTGTTGTTTATGAACGTGCAACTGGTGACCGTCACGTCGCCCGCGTCGCCGGACGAGCCGGCGGACTGCGTCATCCCGCCGCCGTTGCCGTTGACCGTAACGGCCAGATGGTTGTTGTCGAAGATGCAGCTCGTCACCGAACTGTTGACGACGCTGCCGGCGAAGACGAGTCCGCCGCCTGCGCGCGGGACGGCGCAAGAGTCGTCTTTGAGGCCGTCTCTAATGGTCAGCCCGGAGAAAGAGTAGGTCGGGTTGCCGGTGGCCGGCGGGTTCGTGTGGATCACGCCGTCGTTGGTCGTCTGCTTGACGATGGTCGTGGCCGCGCCCCCGCCGACGATGGCCGTGCCGCTTGCGATCATGTCGAGATCGCCCGTGGCGTCCGCGTCCTCACAATTGCCGGCGATGGTCAGGTTGTAAGTGCCGGCGGGCACGTTGATGGTCGTGCCGGCGTTGGCGTTGGCGAACGCGACCGCGCCGCGCAAGGAACAATCACTCGCGCCGGCCCCGCAGGTGGACGCGCCCGCGGTGTCGTCGGTGCGATCCACGTTGATGGTGGCGAGCGGCGCGGCGGTGACGACGGAGGGCGCGGCCGAATTCTCGGAGAGCACGACGATGGCGCGGTCGCCGTTGACCTGCCGCGGCATCTCAAGCACCGCGACGGGCGCGCTCGTCACGTCGAGCGCCGCCGCCTGCGGCAGCGCGCCGAGCGTGGAGACCTTGCCCGCCCCCTCGGCTTGCAGTTGCGCGCCGACGCCGCGCACGACGTTTATCTGCCGCGCGCCCGCGTTGACGACGAGCAGATCGGCGCTCTCGCCGTAGGTCATGAACGAGGACTGCAACGGCGCTTGACCCGCCGCGCCAGCGGCGACGCCGAGCTGCCCGGCGAGTTGCCACGCGTTCGCGGCGCGCGCCTCCCAGGCGGGGATGCGCGCGGCGGCGCGCGCCAGCGCCTCGTCCTCACCGACCATGAGCTTGTTGGCTTCGATCTCGGCGGGCGTGAAGGGGCGCGTGTCGAGGTCGGCGGGCTGGAGCAGGTGGACAGTCCCACCGCCGTCGAGCACGGCCATGGTCTCGCGGTTGTCGCGGTTCCAGACGAACACGCCGAGCGCGAGCGCGCGCGCCGGGGCGGCCAGCTTGATGCGCTCGTAGCGCGCCTGCGCGTCCGCACCCATCGCGCCGATGGCTTTGCCCGCGAGCCGGCCGTGCGACCCGTGGATGATGTCAATCTCGGAGCCGACGGCGGCCGCGAGGTCGAAGTCGAGGTCTGCGTCGAGCCGGCCCAGGGCGAGCGCGCTCGCCTCCGCGGCCAGCGGGAACGTCTGCGCCGCGCCTTGCAGCCCGTCGGTGAAGACCACGGCGGCCGGCCCGGCGTCGCCGTTCACGCCGACGGCCACGTCCGTCCAGCCGTCGCCGTAGCCGAAGTGGCCGGCGGCCAGCGCCGTCACCCCGCCGGGCAGTTCCACGCGCGCGGGGGCCGCGAAGCTGCCCGCGCCGTCGCCCGTCAGGACGTAGAGCGAGCCGCCGCGGGCCGCCGTCAGCACGTCGCGCAGGCCGTCGCGGTTGAAGTCGCCGGCGAGCAGGAAGTCGGGCGCTTCGGGCAGGGCGATGGCTTGCGCGCCGGGCAGGAGCGAGTCAGGCATCCGCCCCTGCTGGATGGCGCTGAAGGTGGCTTCGTCGCGCGGCGCGAAGGCGTCTATGTTGCCGCGCCGCAGCTCGACCACGCCGCCCTTGGCCGTGGCGTAGCCGGTCAACAGGTCGGGCGCGCCGTCGAGATCGTAGTCGGCCGCGGCCAATGTGAGCGGGCGCGTCTGGTCGTCCGCGGCGGCCGCCAAACCCTTGGCGACGGCCCCGGCTGACTTGGCGCTGCCGGCGCGGGCGGCGGGCAGTTCGCGCCCGTCGCGCAGGTTGAGGAAGGGCCGGCCGCGGCCCGCCGCGCGCACGGCTACGCCGCCCGCAGGCTTCGCCGCCTCGGTTACGAAGAACAACGCCGACGTGCAGCCGCAGGCGATAAGAAGGGTAGCAAGGAAGATTCTCGATTTGAATTTGTTAGTCTTCATGGCACACCTGTGTGGGAAGTAGGACTGAAACTGGCGGGTCAATAACACCGGTCGGCTCGGCAAGGAGCCACCGCCGGACAAGCGAATGCGGCGCGCTGGGGGATAGGTGGCGGGCTGCGCGCCGCGCGGATGTAGCCATCAACATTTGTTGCCGCGCCCGGCGGGGGCCGGGTCGAACGCGTCTGACGTACTGGCGCGGGCGCGTCCCGAACTGACGCGCCGCGGCCGGGGAAGCGGGGGCAGCGCCGGCCGCCCGCGTCCCGGACTGACCGTCAGTTGCCGCAGTTCGGCGTTGCGCCCGCGGGGATCGTCCAGGTCGAACCGGCCGAGCAGGCAACCACCTGCGAGAAGAAGCAGCCGTTCTGATCCTCGGCGATGAGTTTAATCTCGGACTGACCGCACGAGACGCTGTCGAGTGTGTACGTCTCGCCCGTGTGAATCACGGAGTTGTTGAGTTGATCGGGGCTCCACTCGTCCCTGTCGGCGGGCGACAGATAAAGGTGGCGAATCTCCTGACCGGAGTTGTTGACGACCTGGATCGCGGTCGGCTGGGTGCGCGCACGCGAGAGTAGCGGAACGGACACCAGTGCGCCCAGCGCCAGTAAGCATACCACACGCCAAATCAATTTGCGGCCGAAATTTGCAAGGCCTTGCATATTTGTCACCTCTCCGGGGCCGGGCGGTCGAGTATCGAAGGGATGCGCGCCGGGGTCGCGGCGCGGGGCCGAGCGCCCGGCCCGCGCCTTCAGGCGCGCGGGCCGGGGCGCAGACCGGGCTTACGGGCAACCGCCCGTGACGGTGTTAGCGGGCCCGTCGTCAACGGCCGTGCCGCTGCTCCCGCTCTTGGGCACGAAGACCTTGACGGTCGCGGTCGCCACGTTATTCGAGGCGTCCTTCATGATCAGCGTGATCGTGTAGACGCGCCCGTTCAGGTTGCCGTCGCGCTCGGCGCGCAACTGCACCGACTTGCAGTCGGCGGCGATCACGATGTCGTTCGTCGTGCTGCCGTCGCCGCCCGACGGGTTGTCGTCCGGCTCGTCGCTCGACACGCTCAGAATCTTCACGCCCGCCGTGCCGAGGCTCGTGTCGCAGCCGTCGGTCACGCCCGAGACCAAGCTGCTGACGTTGATCGTCCGGTACTGGTGGTTCGGCGGCCAGAGCGTCAGCGTCTGCGTGCTCAAGGTGATGGTCGGCGCGGTCGTGTCCTGCACGATGACCGTGCGCGTGACCGGCGTGGCGTTGTTCCCCGACGCGTCCGTCGCGTTGTAAGTGATCGTGTATATGCCGGGCGTGTTCGCGTTCACCGTGCCGGAAGCCGTAGCCGGGAAGCTGCCGTCACAGTTGTCGTTGGCCGTCGCGCCCGGATCGACGAAGCTCGTGTGGCATTCGACGATCATCGGGTTCGGCCCGTTCAACGTGATGACGGGCGGCGTGCCGTCCGTGACGGTCACGGTCTGCGTGGCCGAGGACGGGTTGCCGGCCGCGTCCACGGCCGAGTACGTGATCGTGGTCGTGCCGACGGGGAAGATGTTGCCCGCGGGCACGCCCGTGCGCGTCACGGCGACGGCCCCGTCGCAGTTGTCCGCGGCCGTGGCCGAGCCGAGCGTGGCGTCGCTCACGAAGGCGGAGCACGACGAACCGCTCGTGGAGGCCGTGACGTTCGGGGGCGGGGTAACGACCGGCCCCGTCGTGTCGTTGACCGTGAAGGTCGTGGTCGCCGTGCCGTTGTTGCCGGCGGCGTCGGTGGCGGTGATGGTGATGGTGTGCGGCCCCAACCCGACGGGCGTGCCGGCGGCGGGACTCTGCATAATCGTGATCGAGCCGGCCGGCGTGCAGTTGTCGGTGGCGGACGCGCCGGCAACGACGTTCGGGATCGCGGCCTGGCAACTCGCGTCGGCCGAGGCGCTGGACGGCCCTGGCGCGGTGACGGTCGGCGGCGTGTTGTCTATGACGGTCACGGTCTGCGTGTCCGTGCCGCTGTTGTTGGCCGGGTCTGTGCCGGTGTAGGTGACGGTGGTCGTGCCGACGGGGAAGACGTTGCCGGCGGGCACGCCCGTGCGCGTGATGGTGACGGGGCCGTTGCAGGTGTCTGCGGCCGTGGCTGTGCCGAGCGTGGCGTCGCTGACGACAGCGCTGCACTCGGTCGCGCCCGCGCCCGTGTAGACGGTCACGTCCGGCGGCGCGTTGACCGCGGGCGTGACGACGGCGTTGACCGTCACGTTGAAGGTGCAGGTGTCGTCGGAGCCGGAGCCGTTCGAGGCGGTGCAGGAGACGGCGGTCGTGCCGGCCGGGAACGTGTGCGGCGACGTGATGACCTGCGCGGTCGAGACGATCTGGCACGTGATGGTCGGCGCGGGGCTGCCCGTCGCCGTCACGTTGAAGCTGACGGAGGCGTCGCAGGCGTTCGGCGCGGCGTTGGCCGTGATGTCGCCCGGACAGGTGATGTCCGGCGGTACGGACGGCTCGGTGATCGTGATGTTAGTCCTGACCGTCTCGTTGTCGGCGGTCGCCGTCACGTCGTCGGTGCCGGCGGTACCGCCGGCCGTGTAGGTGGCGGTGGCCTGGCCGTCAACAAACTGCGTGACCGCGCCGCTGATCGTGCCGAGCGCGGGCGGCGGGTTGTTGAAGACGATCGCGGCCGGGTTGGGGAACGGCGGCAACCCGACGAGGTTGCTCGCGGCGACCGTGCCGCCGGCGCTGCTGCCGTAGATGTCGGCGGTCAGCGTGGACGTGCCGCCAGTCTGGATGCTGCTCGGCGAGGCGGTGATACGGAGTTGGAGCCAGTCGGAGGCGAGCGCGCCGAACAGGGCCGAAGCGGCGGGGCCGCTGTTCTGCCCCCACCAGTTGTTGTTGACGGCGGCGCTGCCGTTCCCGGTGATGGCGATGGTTTGCCCGCTGCCCGAGCCTGACGTGTTGCCGACGAGACGGCTGTAGCTGACGTTGAGCGTGCCGTTGCCGACCTGGATCGCGCCGCCGCGGCTCGTGCCGCCGTTGGCCTGGTTGTTGACGAAGGCCGTCTGGCTGACGTTGTAAGTGCCGTTGGCGTTCGTGACGGTCGCGTTGATTGCGCCGCCGGAGTTGCTGAGCGCGCGGTTGTTGTCGAACAGGCTGCGCGTGATGGTCACCGTGCCGGCCGGGCTGGCTAGGCCGGGCGCGCTATAGCGGATCGCGCCGCCCGCGCCGGTCGCCGTGCTGTTGTTGCGGAAGACGCAGGCGGTGATCGTCAGCGTGTCAGAGCCGGTGGCGGAACTGTCGGCGAGCGCGCCGCCGTTCGCGGCCACTAAGCCGGTCGTGCGGTTGTTGTCGAAGATGCAGTCGGTGAGGGTCGTGGACGCGCCGCTGCCGCCGGCGAGCATACCGCCGCCCGAGCCGGTCGGCCGGTTGCCGCCCTTAATCGTGACGCCGGAGATGCTGAGCACGAAACCGACCGCCTGCGGCACCGGGTTGCTCTCGATGACGCGGTCGTTGGTCGTCTGCTCGATGATGGTCGTGGCCGCGCCCGCGCCGACGATGGCCGTGCCGCTGGCGGTTATATCCAGGTCGCCCGTGGCCGCGGCCTGCTCGGCGTTGCCCGCGAGGGTCAACTGGTACGTGCCCGCCGGCACGTTGATGGTCGTGCCGGGGTTCAGGTTGGCGGAGATGATCGCGCCGCGCAGGGTGCAGTCGTTGGGCGCGACGGTGCAGGCCGCGAAGGCCGCGTTGTCGTCCGTGCGATCCACGTCGATGGTCGGGCCGGCCAGCACGGCCGGCGCGAGGGCGGCGGCCAGCAGCGGCGCACCGCCCGCGCCGTCGGCGCGTCCCCCGGCGGCGGCGTGCGGCCAGGAGACAGACAGGGCCGCGGCGGCCAGGCAAGACAGGAGGACGGCAGTGCGGACGGTCGGCTTGGGGACGAGGCGCATCATCTTTTATGACCTCACTGGATTGGGCGGTCGGCGGTAGAGCGCGGCCGGCGCAGCTAGGCCGCGCGGGCGCATCCGGCCCGGCGGGGCGCGGACGCCGCTCTGGTTAAGGTTCGGATGCCACTCTGAACTGCGTAAAGGCTGACCCTTATGATCCGGCCCGGCGCGTGCGCGGCGACAGACCTTGGTGGCGCGCGGGGCACTTTGGGGCCCGCGCGCCGCGGCCACCTGAAGGCTCAAGAACGCGGCGGGAAGACCCCTTGCAGCGCGATGATGAAGTTCAGGGTGAGATACGGGTGCATGTTGTTGTGCGGTTGGCTGCCGCCCGCGAGTTGCAGCGCGAACGGACTCATCGGGTTCGGCCCCGTCGTGTTGTAGTAGTTGACGGCGCTCACGTCGCCGATGGCCTGCGCCCAGTTGTTGCCGTCCGGGTTGGGCAGGTCGGCCGGCTGCGCCGTGCCAATCGCGGTGTGGGTGTGGGCGGGTATCTCGGAGTCGATCAGGGTGACGAACTGCTCGCCGCCGGGCGCGCCCTGAAAGTACTCGGACAGCCCCGGCCCCTGCCCCTGCTGCATGGGGGCCGAGCCTTGCAGGTTGGGCAGGGCGAACGTGGTCTGCCCGTTCCCGCCGTACATCGTGCCGAGCAGGGAGAAGAGCGCGGTGTTCTGGCTGATGGGCAGAATCTGACCGTTGCAGAAGGCCCAACCGCGCGGGGCGAAACTGAAGCCGACGATGCGAATCTCGGCGACGAATGGTTGCGACATTTTTTGTTCCTCTCGTCTGAAGGGGGCGGCGCTGTTAGTTCTGCGACGGGAAGATGCCGACCAAGGCCACCATGAAGTTGAGCACGAGGTACGGCGTCATGTTGTTGTGCGCTTGGTTGCCGCCGACGTTGGCTATCGTGCCCGGCCTCATCAGGTTATTGGCCGGGCTCGGCGCGTAGATGTTGTCGCCGCCGTTCGACCAGAAGTTGCCCAGCGGGCTGGACACGGTCGCGCCCGCGTTGTTGCCCATGGCGAAGTGCGTGTGCGTCGGCATCTCGCTTGTCGTCAGCGTGTGCGCCTGCTCGCCGGCCCTCTCACCGAGCGTGAAGCCGTTGCCGAAGTGGATGGGCGTGCGCCCGCGCAGGTCGGGCAGGGCGAAGGTGGTCTGCCCGTTCCCGCCGTAGGTCGTGCCGAACAGGGAGAAGAGCGCCTGGTTCTGGGCGATAGGCAACTGTTGGCCGTTGCAGAAGGCCCAGCCCTGCTGCGCGAAGTTCCAAGAGATGATCTTGATCTCACCGAGAAACGGGGTTGACATGTACGCCTCCAAAGATGCGGTTACGGGCCGAATTTCATGACAAGGGTCGCCTGACGCGCTGGCCAGCGATCTCACTGATGCGGGAAGATGCCGAACAGCGAGATGATGAAGTTGATCGGCAGGTACGGCATCATGTTGTCGTGCGGCTGGCTGCCGCCGACGATTGAGACGGCCGCCGGGTTCATATTCGCCGTGGGCGGCTGGTTGGCGTAGACGGCGACGGACGCCTGCGACGCCCAGATGTTGTTGCCGGGCGACGCGGCCGAGCCGGTGTTCGTGCCGGCGACGCAGGTCGCCGCGTGCGTGTGGATCGGCAACTGTTGCGTCGTCAGCGTCACCGTCTCCGTGCCCCCCGTCTCCCCGATGACGAAGGCGTTGCCCTGGTGCAGCGGCAGGCGGCTGCTCAGGTTGGGCAGCGCGAACGTAGTCTGCCCGTCGCCGCCGTAGGTCGTGCCGATCAGGTTGAACAGCGCGTCGTTCTCTGAGATGGGTAGAAGCTGCCCCTGGCACAGCGCCCACCCCGCCGGGGCAAAGTTGCCGGCGAACATTCGGATTTCTCCGATGAATGACTGTCCCATTAGCGTCCTCCGCGTCTGAGATTTATTGTCAACCGGCGGGCAGACTTAAACACCCGTCTGCCCGGCGATAGCTTGAAGTTGGATTACAACGATCCGACCGTTGGCTCGATGGCCGAACTTGATGTAGCTACTGCAATGGTGTCTGGACGAGAGCGTGTCGCTTGCGCGACACCGTCGGTGCGACCTACGAGGCGCGGGGATTCTATTCCTTTAGCTTTGCGAATGCAAGATATTTTGTGACGGGTCGCTCGGCGGCGTGCGCCGCCGCCTTGGCTGAATAGTTTTTCTTGTGCGGTCGGCTAATCCGTGCTACTGTCTCCGCGCCATTCAGCGACCTCGCTCTTGAAGTACGGGTCTACTTGTTCCCGTAAGGCAGCACCTAAGGCCGCATCGCTTTCAAAATCCGAGAGCCGCATTCCGCTCGACAACACGAGGAGCGCCAGTCTATGTCAATCTCGCGCCGTCAGTTTCTCCGCGCCGGGGCCGTCGCCATGCTCGCCGCCGGCACGCCGCTGCGCTCTGAGGTCTTGGCCGCCGCCGCGGCGGGGCCGGCCGGCCGGGGCGGCGCGGCCCGCGGGGCGCGCCTGCGCAGAGAGATGTTCGCGCCGCACCTGAATTCGCTGTTCACCATTCACCCGGAAGCCGGGCGGGCGCTGCGGGTCGAGTTGACGAAGCTTGAGGATTACGTGCCGGCGTCGCCGCGCCAACGCGCCGCGCGCACGGGTCAGGAGTGCTTCTCGCTCTCGTTCCGCGCCCCGGCGCACGCGCCGCTCGCGCAGGGCACTTACCGCTTCCAGCACGGCGCGCTCGGCCGCTTCGAGCTGTTCATCACGCCGGGCCGCGCCAGCCGCGACGGGCAGACCTACGAGGCCGTCATCAACCACCTGCGCGCCTGACGCCGACGTGCCGCCTGAGGGCCGGCGCGCGCCTCACGCCCGTTCGGCGTTCCGACGCGCGCCCTCGGGCCGCCACACCAGCAGGCGGTTCAACCCGTCATCCTCTGCATCCTCGAACCCGAGCCGCGCGAAGAGGCGCAGCGACGGGTTGAAGTTCTCCACGTAAATTCGGACGGGCCGGCCCGCGCGCTCTGCCTCGGCGCACAACGCGCGCACGACCTTTGTGCCGACGCCGCGGCCGCGCTCGGCCGGCAGCACCGCTACGTCGAGTATCGTGATCGCGTCGGGCGCGCGCCCGACGTAGACGCGCCCGACGGCGCGGCCGTCCGCCTCGATGATCGAGTGCTCGGCGGCCGGGTAGTGTTGCCGGTAGTGGTTCGTCTGCGCGGCGAACTGCATCCGCACGAAAGCTAGCCGCTGCTCGTCCGACCATGGCACCATGGCCAACTCGGCGGCGCGCGCGCTCGCGTAGACCGCCAACAGGAACGGCTCGTCGGCGGCTTCGACCGGGCGGAGGCTGACGGCCGGAGCGCCGGGCGCGCCCGCCTCCGGCTTGACGCTGTCTTGGCTCATAAAGAAAGTGTCTGATGCGCGGGCGCGCGCTCAGGTCAGCAGGCGGTTGAAGAAGGCTTCGTAGATGAAGCCGGTCTCGTCGCGCCCGATGGGCACGAGCATCATCCGTGACTCGCCCAGTTGTTCGTGTTCGAGCACGTAGGTGCGCTGCTCCAACCAGCGCTCGAGCGGCCCGCGGAAGATGAGCGAGAACTGTTCCTGCGTGGGCGGCGACTCGATCTCCCTGACCTTGATCAACTCCAACTCCAAACGCGCGTCTTCTTCCAGTTGCGCCTGAAACTTCGTGCCCTCGTGCGCGGCGAACACCGGCCGCAGCAGCTCCTTCGCCATGCTCTAGTCTCCTGAGATCAGAGTCGTTCGGATCGGGTGGCCCGCGCGGCCTTGTGCCGGCCTGCGGGCGGCGATTATAACCGCACTGCGCCGGAAGCGCACACGCGGGCCGCCCGCGAAGCGGCGGCGACGCTTCAAGTCGCGCCGCGTCTGTCGCTGCTGCAAACTTGTCCGTTCAGGGGGGAGACCGCACATGAAGTTGATCATCCTGGCGGCGGGCTACGCCACGCGCCTGTATCCGCTGACGCTCAACCAGCCGAAGCCGCTGCTCGCCGTCGCGGGCCGGCCCATGCTCGAACACGTGCTCGCGAGTCTGGCCGACACGAGCGAGATCGATCACGCCTACATCGTCACTAACGCCAAGTTCGCCGGCCACTTCGAGCAGTGGGCCGCCGGCTACCGCCGGACGCACGACCGGCCCGCCTTCACCGTCATCAACGACGGCTCGACCTCGGACGAGAACAAGCTCGGCGCTATCGGCGACCTGCACCTCGTCGTCACGAGCCAGCAGTTGGACGACGACGTGATCGTCGTCGCGGGCGACAACCTGTTCAGCCAGAGCCTCGCCGGCTTCGCCGCGTTCGCGCGCGAGCGCAACGCGCCCGTGCTCGCCGTCTACGACGTGGGCGACTTGGAACAGATCAAGAAGTACAACGCCATCGAGACGGACGCCGACGGGCGCATCACGTTCTTCGAGGAGAAGCCGGCGCAGCCCAGGAGCACGCTGACCGGCATCGCGCTCTACTACTACCCGCGCGCCACGCTCGCGCTCATACGCCAGTACATCGCCGAGGGCAACAACCCCGACCAGCCCGGCCGCCTCGTCCAGTGGCTCTACCCGCGCACGCCCGTCTACACCTGGCGCGTGCCCGGCCTCTGGTACGACGTTGGCTCCAAGGAGACGCTCGCCGAAGCCGACCGCATCTTCTCGCAAGCGGCATCGTGACCGGGCACATGTTTCAACTACGGTTGCCTGGGGCGAAAGATCAGTTCAACACAGAGTACACAGAGGTCACACAGAGGCCACAGGGTTTTTAACTGTGTCCTCTGTGTGACCTCTGTGTACTCTGTGTGAGACCGGCCGCACGCTTCACTCAACGACGATGAGAACGTCGCGCCCGGACTCTGCCTCGTTGCCCGCGTAGTCGGCGGCGGTGATGCGGAGCGTGTATTCGCCGGGCGGGAGTTTGCTCGCGTCCCAGCGCCCGACCGTCGCGCGCCCGTCGCGCACCGTGTTCGTCACCTCGTAGAGAAACCGCGTCGCCTTGTTGCCGTAGACGGTGATGCCGCTCTCGGCCGCGTATGCGATCTTCGGCGCGTCAGACCCCGGCGGCAGGCGGTTAAACTCGATCTGCACGCGCGGCTGCTCGAAGCCCGGCGCGGGCGTGCCGTCCGCCCGCAGGATTTGATAGCCGAGCCGGTACAGCCCAAGCCGGCGGCGCGCCTGGTTGCCGTCTACCTGATCGTAAGCGTCCACCACGATCCGCACGACGCCGCCCACCAGCAAACGCCCGTTTCGCATCGTCGTCAGCCGCGCGCCCGCTTCGTCGAACAACTGCACGCCGTCGCGCTCGATCTTCGGCGCGACCTTATCGCCGAAGCCCGCGAGCGGCAGCGCCAGCGGGTTCAACTCCGCGCCCGGCGGGCCGAGGTTCATGTGGACGTGGTTCATGCGGTTGATCGTGCCCAGCGCGTCGCCGACTTTGAAACGCGTGCCGCGTCGCACGCGCACGCGCGCCAACTTGCCCGCGCCGTCTTTGATCGCGCCGAACCTTTCGTCGGCGAACATCGCGTCGTGCTCGTCGCGGCCGACGCGCATGTGGATGTAGGTGAAGACGCCGACGCGCAAGCCCTCGCCGAGCGCGCCGAAGCCCCCGCTGCCGAGCGGACTCCCGACCTTCTCTTCGTAGACGGCGCGCACCGTCTCGCCGTAGCCGCCGAACACGTCCACGCCGCTGTGCAGGTGATCGCGGCTGTCGTCCGAGTCGTAAGTGCCGCGCGCCTCGCCCAGAGTGGCCGTCAACTCGTGCCGCTGCCACTGCGGCGCGAGCGGCCACGGACACGTCTCGATGCCTAAACCCGCGGCCGACAGCCGCGGCACGTCGCCCGCCTCGAACCGCGGCGCACGCGCCGCCTGCGCTTCGGCGCGCGCGTCATCTTTCGCGCGCGCCTGTGCGGCCGATTGTTCCTGCGCTTGATCGGGCGCGGCGAGTTTGCGCAACAAGAAGTTCGCGCTGTCGGCCACGTAGAGCGCGCCCGCCGCGTCGAGCGCGACGCCCGCCGGCTGGTTGAAGCGCGCCGCCGCGCCCGCGCCGTCGGCGAAGCCGGGGCCCGCGCCCGCGAGCAAATATGCGCGCCCCTCCGGCGTCACCTGCACGACGCGCCCGCGGTTGTACTCCGTCACGTAGAGGAAGCCGTCGCGCGTCAGCGCGAGGCCGACGGGGCGCGACAACTCGAACGGCGTCGCGCCGTCCGCCGCGGTCAGGTTCAGCGTCACGACCTGCCCGTCGTGCGTCACGCGCCGCAGCCGGTTGTTCCCCGTGTCGGCCACGATCAACTCGCCCTGCGCGTTGACGACGAGCGCGCACGGCGTGTCGAACAGCGCGGTCAGCGCGGGGCCGTCCGCGTCGCCCGGCGTGCCGCCGCCCGCGACCGTCTTGACTTCACCGGCCGCCGTGACGACGCGCACACGGTCGTTGTACGTGTCGGCCACGTAGACGCTCCCGTCCGCGCCCGCGGCGACGCCGACGGGGCCGTCGAAGCGAGCGCGCGCCGCCGCGCCGTCCGCGTAACCGGCCGCACCGTCGCCGGCCACAGTCGTCACCGCGCCGTCCGGCGTCAGCTTGCGTATGCGATTGTTGCCCGTGTCGGCGACGTAGAGATTCCCCGCCCCGTCGAGCGCGAGACCCGAAGGCGTGTTGAATGAAGCGACCAGCCCGCGCCCGTCGGCGAAGCCCTCGCCGCTCCCGGCGAGCGTCGTCAAAGACCCCGCGGGCGTGAGCTTGCGTATGCGGTTGCTCGCGCCGCCGTCCGCGACGTAGACGCTGCCGTCCGTGCCGACCGCGACGCCGAACGGCTCCGCGAAACCCGCCTCCGCCGCCGCGCCGTCCTGCGCCGCCGGTTCGCCGCGCCCGGCCACACTCGTGACCACCGCCGCCCAGCCCGCGACCGTCGGCCGCGGCGGTGCGGGGCGGCAAGAGCTTGCGAGCAGAGTTAAGCCGACGACGGCGGGCAGGCAGAGACGGACGAACGGCAACGGGCGGGGACGGACGATCAGCAATCGCTTCATCATCGGGCGCGCGCTTTACACACGGTCGGATCGTTCGAGCTAACCGAGTTATGCCACGCGCGGCGGCGCGGCGGCAAACGCGCGCGCCTACGGGCCGATGAAATCTGCTCACCGGCCCGTGAGGTTATATTCACCGGCGGATAAAATCACGCTTGAACATGCGCGTCTCGCCGCCGGGAAACTTCACGACGACCTTGTCGTCCTCGATCTCCGCGACGCGCCCGACGCCGTACTGTGGCAGCTCGACCTCATCGCCCAACGCCAACTCGATCTCTTCACCGGCCGCCGACTCGCTCTCGTCGCGGGCCGCCGACCCCGCGTCAGGCTGCGCGGCCGTCTCCGCCGCCGCGGCCCTTTCGTCATCTGGCGTCTGCGCGCGCGGCTGGTTCTCTGCCCTCTCGTTCAGGCCCAACTGCTCTGCGAGCGGGTGCAGGCAGTTGTCGCACACGCCGCAGCGTTCCGACTCCATCGGCTCGCCGAAGTAGTCGTGCAGCAGCCGCCAGCGGCACTCCGCGCTCTGCCCGTAGAGCATCATGCGTTCGAGCTTCGCGCGATCCTGCTCGGTCTTCTCGGCGGCGCGCGCGGCCGAGGCTTCAAGCTGCGCGCGGCTCACGTCGCGCCGCAGCAGACGGAAGCGGCCGGCGCGCAGTTCCTTCACCAGCCCAAGCTCCTTGAGCAGCGCGAGGACGACGCGCACCCTGGTCTGGGCGACCGCCTGCGCTTCGGTCTGTACGGCGGCGAGCGCGACCGGCTGCTCGTCGGCCCGGAGCGTTTCGAGCGCGGCGTGGACGGCGAGGATGTCGTCGAACTTCGGGTGCTTGCCGCCGAGGAAGAACTGCTGCACGCGGCGGTCGTCGAGTTGGTAGAAGAGCAGGCAGCGGGCCGCCGCGCCGTCGCGCCCGGCCCGCCCCGACTCCTGGTAGTAAGCTTCGAGCGAGCCGGGCATCTGGTAGTGAATGACGAAGCGTATGTCCTGCTTGTCGATGCCCATGCCGAAGGCGTTCGTGGCGATCATGGCCTTCAGCTCGCCGGCCATGAAGCGCTCCTGGTTCTCGCGGCGCACGCCCGCGGCGAGCCGGCCGTGGTACTTCGCCACGGCGAACTCGAAGCCCGCGAGCCACTCAGCTAGCGCCTCGACCGTCTTGACCGTCGCGGCGTAGACGAGGCCCGTGCCCTCGATCTCACGCAGCAGGCGCAGGAGGTGCGCGCGCTTCTCCGCCTCGTTCACGACGCGCAGCACTTCGTAGTGCAGGTTCGGGCGGTTGATGCCGGTGTTGATGACGCGCAACGGCCCGAGGTCGAGTTGCCGCTCGATGTCGGCGGCGACGGCGGGCGTGGCGGTCGCGGTCAGGGCCAGGACGGGCGGCGCGCCCAGCGTCTTGATGGCCGCGCCGAGCGCGAGGTAAGCGGGGCGGAAGTCGTGCCCCCATTCCGAGATGCAATGCGCCTCGTCGATCACGATGAAGTCGATCTCGGTCTGGCGCAGGGTCTTCAGAAACTCCGGCTCGGTGAAACGCTCCGGCGTGGTGAAGACGAACTCGCTGCTGGCCGACTCGATTTGCGCGAGGCTCTCTTCGCGCTCGCGCTCGGTGAGCGCGCTGTTGACTTGCGCGGCGTCGCGCCCGGCCTCCGCCAACTTGTCCGCCTGATCCTTCATCAGCGAGATGAGCGGCGAGACGATGATGGTCGTGCCCGGCAGGTGCAGCGCGGGCAGTTGGTAGCAGAGCGACTTGCCCGCGCCCGTCGGCATCACGGCGAGCGTGTTCCGTCCTTCGAGCACCGAGCGGATGACCTCGGCTTGGCCCGGCCGCAGCCGTTCGAGGCCGAACACGGCCCGCATCGTGTGCCGCATGCGCGTCAGTTCCCGCGTGACTCTCATAGGAGTGTGAAGACAGACCCTTTCCTTGTAGTGTGAAGCCAGGCCGCACCGCGCCGCGTAACTCACCGCCCCGCGCCGCACAACAGCACGCCCGCGCCGCGGATCGCGTCGTGCTTGAGCGCGGCGAGTGCGTCGTTCGCCGCCGCGAGCGGGAAGGTCTCGACGTGCGTGCGGACGGGGACGCGCGCCGCCTCCCGCAAGAACTCCCGCCCGTCCGCGCGCGTGTTGTTGGCGACGCTGCGCACGACGCGCTCGCCGTAGAGCAGCGCGTAGTCGAGCGCCGGGATCGGACTCATGTGTATGCCGCCGAGCACGAGCGCGCCGCCGCGTTCGAGCGCGCCCAGAGCGGCCAGCACAAGCTCGCCCGCGGGCGCGAAGATGATCGCGGCGTCGAGCTTGACGGGCGGTTCATCTGTCGCGCCGCCGACCCACGCCGCGCCCAGTTCGCCCGCGAGCGCCTGATGTCGCGCGCGGTCGCGCGTCAGCACGTAGACCTCCGCGCCGCGCGCGCGCGCCACCTGTATGCAGACGTGCCCGGCCGCGCCGAAGCCGTAGATGCCGAGCCGCGCGCCCGCCCAGTCGCCCGCGCCCAGCCCCGTCAGCCGCAGCGCGCGATAGCCGATGATGCCGGCGCACAGCAGCGGCGCGGCTTGCAGATCGTCGAACCCTTCGGGCAGGCGGTAGACGAAGCGCGCGGGCGCGACGGCCGACTCGGCGTAACCGCCGTCCCGCGTCCAGCCCGTGAACTCTGCGCGCTCGCACAGGTTCTCGCGCCCGCCGCGGCAGAACCGGCACGCGCCGCACGTCCTGTGCAGCCAAGCGATCCCGACGCGCTCGCCCACTTGCAACTCCGTCACGCCCGCGCCGGCCTCTCTGACTATGCCGACGATCTGATGACCGGGGATGACGTGCTCACGCCGCACCGGCAACTCGCCTTCGACGACGTGCAAGTCCGTCCGGCAGACGCCGCACGCGCGCACCTCGACGAGCACCTCGTCCGCCGTCGGCACGGGCGCTGGCACTTCCCTGTACGCGAGCGGGCGCGTGCCCACCGGCGCGGGCGCTGTCAGCGCGCAAGCCTTCATCCTTCGATCAGCACTCATGTCTTCAAGCTCAGCCCGCACCTCTTCATGCTCAAAGCGTGAGCTTCACGCAAACCGCTTCACGCGTTGTCGTGCAAACGTTCGAGCGTGCGGCGCAGCACGTCCGCGGAGGCGCGCAGACCCGCGCGCTCGGCTTCGTCCAAGGGCAACTCGATCACGCGCTCGACGCCCGCGCGCCCGACGACGCACGGCAGGCTCAGGTACACGCCCTCGATGCCGTACTGCCCTGTCGTCAGCGTCGAGACCGGCAAGACCGTGTGCTCGTCGCGCAGGATCGCCTCGCAGATGCGCGCCACACACGAGGCGATGGCGAACGACGTGTAACCCTTGCGCTCGATGATGTCGGGCGCGGCCCGGCGCACGCGCCTCAGCAGTTCATCGAAGTCTGGGCGCGACGCCGCACCGCAGAAGTCCGTGAGCGGCACGCCCGCGACGCGCGCCGCGCTCCACGCCGCGATCTCCGAGTCGCCGTGCTCGCCGATGATGTGCGCGTGCACCGAGCGCGGCTCGACGCGCAACTCCGCCCCCAGCATCACGCGCAGACGCGCCGAGTCCAGCACCGTCCCCGACCCGATGACGCGCGCCGCCGCCCAGCCCGACTCGCCTTGCGCCACCTGCGCCAACACGTCCACCGGGTTCGTCGTCATCAACAACAAGCCGCCGAACTCGTGCGCCAGCAGTTGCCGCACGATGTCGCGCACGACCGAGACGTTGCGCCCCAGCAGGTCGAGCCGCGACTCGCCAGGCCGCCCGCCCGCGCCCGCCGCCACCACGACTACGGCCGCGCGCGCCACCTCTTCATACCCGCCCGCCCACACGCGCACGGGTCGCGCCAGCGCCACCGCGTGCTGCAAGTCCATCGCCTCGCCCTCGGCCCGCGCCGCGTCCGCGTCCGCCAACACCAACTCCCGCGCCGCGCCCCGCTCGATCAACGCGTACGCACTCGTCGCCCCCACGTGCCCGCAGCCCACCACCGCGACGCGATCAGCAATCGTCTGCACCTGCTCACTCATGGGCGGGATTGTGCCACTCCCTGTGCAGCGTAGCCAACCGAGCGGAATAGATATTGAACCGGCAGGTGTCGAAGATTTAGGCTGGATGCTCGCTGCGCTTCGCCTCGGTTGCAAACACCCTTTACTGCAACTTTTCGGCGACCTGACGCAAAGCAGTTATATGTTCGGGCTTAAACTTAAACTCAAATGTTCCTAATCTCATTTCCAGTGATTTACAACCGGCCAGCTTCTCAAATTCTTGTAATGAGAGATTTGTTTGATACTGCTCAATGTAGAGTCCGTTCGACGTTGAGCGCATCACTGCCGTCGCGTTTTTGAGCACCACCCTTTCATCATCCGCTAAAGCAATTAACGGAATCTCCTCATCAGCCGACAACGCTACGGTCGACACGTTCGCAAACGTGAACACTATGCTCGGCACATTCTCGCCCCGCACTTTACCGGCGAAACCAGCCGTAACAAAGACCACGAACCCACGTTTCTTGCCGAGCGAAGACTCGATTTCAATTGCGCCAACTTCGATTTTAGTTATGTCATCGAATCTGTCATAGGTGACTGTAACTTTTGGGATTCGCGGTGGAAGTGGTGTGTGCTGCGGAGTGCCGGCCGCTGAACCTTTGCCCGGTCTGGAAACTTTATTTTGGCGGCGGGTTTGTCCCGACCCGACGACGCTAACGACTAACATTAAAGCAGCACAGGCTAACGTAATACGCTTTAAATGAGTTCTCATATTTTCCCCTTCGAGAAACACAATTTACTCATCGCCCACCTGGCCAGTAGGTTTGATCGGGACGCACGCAAAGCGCCCGACTTACGCCGCGCGCGGGCCGAGGCAGACTTTACAGGGGCGATAGCCGGCGGCGAGGGCGGCGTCGGGGGTGGCGAAGGGGACGCGGTTCTTGGGCTGGATGCGTTGCGCCCACTGGCAGGTGTCGAGGTGGAAGATGGCGAGAGTCAGGTTGCCGACGAGCGGGCGGGTGACGACCGTCTGCGGCTGCGTGGGTTGTGGCGCGGGCTGCATCAGCGTCCACTGCGGCGCGGCGGAGGCTTGCGCGCCGTAGGGCTGCGCGCCGTAGGGGAGCGCGGCCGTGCCGCCCGCGGCGTTCATGAGCGTGGGCTGCGGCTCGCGCATGGCGCGCACGACGCCGTAGACGACGCAGATGGCCGCGAGCACCAGGACGGTGAACAGCAGCGCCGTGCCGAACGGCATGCCCATGATGTAGAGGAAGTTGTAGAGGCCGATGTACCACCAGAAAAATGATTTGCGCTCGCGGGCGAACTCGCGCGCGTGGCGCAGGGCGTGCTGGCCCAGTTCGTAGAGATCGGCCGGCGGGTTCGACAGTCCGAGGTCGCGCGCCGGGAGGGGCGCGGTGCTGCTGAAGACGCTCTGGACGGCGAACGAGCCGGGCGTCGCGGGCACGCGCGAGCCGGGCGGCGCGGGGCGCGCCGGGCGCACCCACACGGGCGGGCGCACGGCGGCCGGCGGCGGCGCGGCTTGCACGGCCTCGCGCGTCGGGTTCGCGACCTCGACCTCGGCCGGCGCGGCCATCCAAGCGGGCAGCTTCGTCTGGCCTTCCTCGTCCGCCGTCACACCTTTAACGTCGAGCAGGCTCGGCACGGCTTCGATGTCGCCGCGCGCGGCCGTGCGGAGCAGTTCGGCCAGCTCGCGGCACTCGCCGCCCATCTCCAAGAGCTGCGCGAAGAGGCGCGAGTCGGCGGGCGCGAGGAAGTCGTCTTTCGTAAACAGCAGGTTCTCGTCGTGGTGCTCGGCCCAGAGCGCGGGGCGCTCGGCGAGCGCGACGAGCGAGAGGTAGATGACGAGACCGGCGAAGTTGTCGAGGTCAGCGTTGAAGTGCGCGGCCGCGCGCGCCGGGTGCTGGTAGTGTTGATGCCCGACCTCGTGCGCCGCCCAGCCCGCCATCGCGGGCACGAACATGCCGTCGTAATCCACGAGCCGGAACTGCCCGTGCTCGACGATGATGTTGCCGTGCTGCAAGTCGCCGTGCGCCACGCCCGCCGCGCGCAAAGACGCGAGCAGCTTCAGCCACTCGTCCGCCAGGTGCAGGAGGACTTCGCGCCGCCCGACCGCTTCGGCGAGATAAACGTCGAGCGTGGGCGCGTCGATCCACTCCATGACGAGCAGCGGGTAGCGGCGGCCCGAGACGAGTATGCCCTGCGCGTCGTAGGCGAAGGTCGGGATGGCGGCGACGGGGTGCGCGCGCAGGTGCGCGTCGATCAACTGGTAGCGCTGCTCGCGGTCGCCGAGGTGGCCGCGGAAGCAGCGCACCGCGTAGACGCCGCGCTGCGAGCGCAGCTTGTAGACGTAGGCGAACTGCCCCGACGTGACGAGCGGCATCCCCAGCCTGTCCACGGCCGGGATCGTGTCGCGCAACTCCGGGTGCGCGAAGCAGACGGCCGGGCACTGTATGGCTTCCGTGAAGAGCCGTGCAGAGGGCCAGAAACTTGTGCCGCGGGGCTGCATGAAAGGATTCGTGTCGGGCGATAACGGCCCGTCTTCTAATTACGCGCTCCGGCAGAGTCGCCGGTGCGTCGCCGAAGTTACGTCGGCGGTCGTGCGTTCAGTTCAACGCGCGACCGTTTGGATGCGGACGACCGCCACGTCGTCATCTTTAATTCTACGCGCGCGCCGCTCGCGTTGGAAGAGCGCGCCGACCGCGCCCGCGCGCTCGGCGGCCAAATACTGATCGAGTTCGTCGAGCGCGGCGTCGCCGTCGGCCGCGCGCCGCAGGAACCACTCGGCGGCGGCGTCGCTCAAGAGCCAGAGCACGTCGCCCTCGGCGCACTCGCCCTGCTCGACGCGCGTCTGCGCGAGCGCCTGCTCGTGCAGCTCGCCGCGCGACGGCACGAGCACGGGCGCGGTGGTGAAGCGCGCTGGGTCGTCCAACGGCAGCGCGACGCTGAGCACGCGCCCGCGCCGCTGGATCAGACACGAGTCGCCCAGGGCCACGCACGTCCAGCGCGCCGCCCCCGGCCCGAACTCAAACTGCACGCCGACGAACGCCGCGAACGAGCCGCGCCGCATCTTCTCCTCCGCGTACCAGGGGAGCTGTCGCCCCTGCCACGTCGCGTGCAGGGCCGCGCCCTGCTCCGCCACCCACGCGCCGAACGCCTCGCGCGTCAAGACGGGCGGCTCGGCCGCGACCCACCCTTGCGCCAGCCGCCGCGCCCAACTGCTCGCGTCGAACGCCTCGGTCGCCCCGTCCGCCACCGCGAAGCGCGCGCCCGCGCGGTTCACCCCCACCGCGTCCTCACACTCCCCCGCCGCCGCCCCGTCCTTCGGCAGCACCAACTGACTGACTCGCAGCAGCAAACTCATAAGTTAAGGGAGGAGGGCGGAGGGATGAAGAAGTCAGAAGTCAGCAGCCAGAAGCCAGAATGAATAGCTGGCCTCTTTGCTTCGATCTTTTGTCCTGGCTTTCCACTGCCTTCTTTCCTGCTTCCCGGCTCCTGACTTTTCCTTCTGGCTCCTGGCTTCTGACTTCTGACTTCTTGCCTTTCCTCACGCGTCCATCCAGATGTGGGGCGACATGCCGGTGAGGCTGGTGCCGATCTCGTAGAACTGCACGACCGAGGAGGGGTCGGCGTTGAAGACGAACCCGCGCGCGCCCGCCTCGGCCGCGACGCCGAGTTGCTGCGCGGCGGCGAGGAAGTTGTCGGGCAAGGGGCTTGAGATGTCGTAGAGCGTGCGCGCGAAGCCGTCGGGCAGAGACCAGTCGTTGGCCGGGTATTCGATCTTGGGCGCGCGGCGCGAAGAGACGTGGCAGTTGAAGAGGAGCACGCTGCCGTCGTCCGTGCCGAGCGCGGTCATCTCGCGCCCGATGGGCGTGGGATCGCCGTCGCCCGACTCGCCGTCGGTCAGGTGCAGCACCGTCGGCGGGAAGCCGCGCGGGTGTTGCGCGAGCCACTGTTCGAGCACCTGCTTGGCGCGCGTGAACGCCTGGCACATGGGCGTGCCGCCGTCCGCCACGGGGTAGAGCCAGACGGGAAAGCGCACGGGCATCTCGACGACGCCGCCCGAACCGTCGGGCACGCGCTTCATCCGCGTCTCGATGCGCACGGGGTACTCGGCGATGTCGGCGATGGGCGCGAGCGCGCGGGCGGCGAGCGCGCCGCTGAAGCCGCTGCCGACGTTGCGCCCGTAGCCGATGACCGCGACGTGGTAGTAGTTGCGCACCTCTTCGGTCTTCGTGCAGCGGATGACCAGATCGTGCAGCGTGTGGTTGACCACGTCGGCCACGAAGTCGGCCTTGCGCACGCCCGCGTCGCCGGGCAGCGCGTCGGCCATCGAGCGCGATTGATCGACCAGCAGGATGAGGCACGTCGGGTTGGCCCGCGTGATTTGCGCCGAGTACAAGAAGAGAGACCTCCGCCAGAGCAGTCCGCGCGCAGGGGCCTTAACGCGGCCGCCGCGCCCGTTCAGCATAAGGCGGCGGCCCACGCGCTGTCCACAGCCGCGCCGGTAGCCGGCCGGTTTGCCGAAAGGCGCGTCTGCCGGGAGCGCAGGCTGCGCGCCGGCCAAGCGTGCGCCAGCACGCTCGCCGAGTAGCACCAGCTTACAACGTTGAGTCTCGCCGTCGGCTTTATTCGCGCCGCGCGCTCACGGCCGGCGCGCCGCCTGCGCTCACGGCGGTGCGTCGCCTTAGTTCAAGCTGCGACCTGGTACAAGTAGATAAATGCTTAAATTTATCTTGACTTGCTAAATAATTCAGCATAGAGTGCGGCGCGTTTCTCAGGGTTCGTTTAATCCCTGCACTCCGCTGATAAGAGCATTCCCCGACAGCCTCTCATGCGGACTTGCCCACAAACTTAGTTCGTCAACAGGAGCACAGCGATGGCCGAGAATCCTCCGGAGCAAAGCCCAACGGCACCGGGCGCGAGCAACAAACTCTCCAAAGACGCTTCCTCGTATACCAAAGCGGCGAATCAGAGGGTCTTGCAAGAGCTAAACTTCGCCGCCAAACAAGACTACGACGACGCGCAGCGCGGCTTTATCGCCACGCTGACCGCCGACGGCCAGGTGACAAAGGAGCCTGTTGACCAAGTCAAGATTTTGAGTGGCCAAGCCCCGGTGCCACTGCCGGTTTGGAACCTGGGCAAGTACAGCTTTTTGTTAGAGGCGGAACCGCAACAGGCCCCCGACACCGTCAACCCGAGTTTATGGCGGCAGGCGCGCATCAACCTGTACAACGGCCTGTTCCGGGTCACGACCCGCAAATACAAACTGAACGGCCAGGAGGTCACGAGAGGCATATATCAGGTGCGGGCCTTCGATCTTTCCAACATGACGATTGTCGAAACGGATACAGGCATTATCGTCATCGACCCGCTCATCTCGGCCGAAACCGCCAAGGCGGCGTTGAATCTCTATTACCAGGCCCTCGACTTAACGGCAAACCCGCCGCCCGTGGTGGCCGTCATCTACACCCATAGCCACATCGATCACTACGGCGGCGTGAAAGGGGTCGTCCAATCGGACGAGGTCAAAATCTACGCGCCCGACGGCTTCCTCGATCACGCGGTCAGCGAGAACGTCTATGCCGGCAGTGCGATGAATCGCCGTGCCATTTACATGTACGGGGCGCTCCTGCCCAAGGGCGACAAGGGTCAGGTCGATAGCGGCTTAGGCAAAACCACTTCGGCCGGCCACAGCGGCCTGATTCCACCCTCGAAAGACTGCGTCATTACCAAGAGCTTTGAGGAGCGTGTCATCGACGGGGTGCATATTACTTTTCAGTTGGCGCAGGACACGGAAGCGCCAGCGGAAATGCTGTTTCACTTCCCGCAGTTCAAGGCCTTGTGCGCCGCCGAAGACATGACGCACAACCTGCACAATCTGTACTCGCTGCGCGGCGCGCAGGTGCGGAACGCGGCGGCCTGGTGGAAGGTGATCAACGAAGCCATCAAGCTCTTCGCCAAAGACCTTGACGTGCTGTTCGCGCAGCACCACTGGCCGATGTGGAATGACACCCCCGACCGGATACTGACCTTCCTCAAAAAGCAGCGCGACCTCTACAAATACATTCACGACCAGTCGCTGCGCTTGCTGAACCACGGGCGCACGATGATCGAGCTGTCGGAGCTGCTCGTCCTGCCCAGGAGCCTCGCCGCCGAGTGGTATAACCGTGGTTATTACGGCACGGTCAACCACGACTCGAAGGCCGTTTATCAGCGGTACTTAGGCTGGTACGACGCCAACCCCGCGACCCTGCACCCGCTGCCGCCGGTGGCGGCGTCCCGGAAGTATGTCGAGTACATGGGCGGCGCGCGGGCTGTGCTCGACCGGGCCCACAAGGCCTTTGCCGAGGGCGACTATCGCTGGGTGGCCCAGGTGGTCAACCACGTGATCTTTGCCGCCCCCGACAGTTCCAGCACAGACCCGCCCGACCCGGTCACGCTTGAGGCGAAACTCCTACAGGCCAACGCGCTGGAGCAGATGGGTTATCAGGCCGAATCCGGGCCCTGGCGCAATGTCTATTTGATGGGCGCGCGCGAACTGCGGCACGGGGTCTCACCGCTGCTCATCTCGAGACCGATCAGCACGGACGTTATGAGCGCGATGACGCTTAGTCAATACTTCGATTATCTGGGTCTGCGCTTCAACGCCCCGAAGGCGGAAGCGGCGCAACTCCCGCCCACGACGATCAACTGGATCGTTAACGACGACGACGCGACCGAGTATTACGCGCTGGAGTTGCTCGACTATACGCTCCCCTACACCAGCTACAAGGCTCAGAGTGAACTGCCCCCGGCGGACGTGACGCTGACGCTCGACCGCGGTGTGCTGGATGAAATTTCGACGGCGACCCACGTGAGCATGAGTCAGGCGTTTAAGCTGGCGGTGGCCGCGGGCAAAATCCAGGTGCAGGGCGATGCCCAGCGCGTGACGGCCATCTTAGACCTGCTGGATACTTTCCCGGCGGACTTCAATATCGTCACCCCGCGCCAGGAACAAGATTCGGCATAGGCGTACTTCAATCACCCGACATACATTTCAGCCCAGCAAGCGGCCGGCTTCTCGCCCGCCGCGCTGGCAGCGGTGCGTTCACTTCAAACTGCCCCGCCACGCCGCGCCCGCGCCGTTGACGAAACGCGCCCGCGCGCGCCAGAATCGCGCCCGACGCTCCGCCGAACGCTGACACACGCAGGGCGACGCCGCGCCGACCCGCTTGCCGACCACGCAGGAACGCACACACGCAGACCACGCGCCGCGCCTCGCGCGGCAGTTGGGCCTGTTCGACGCGACGATGATCGTCATGGGCGGCATCGTCGGCGCTGGGATTTTCGTCAACCCGGCCGTCGTCGCGCGCCAGGTGCACACGCCCGTCCTGATTCTCTGCGCGTGGCTCGCGGGCGGACTGATCGCGCTCGCGGGCGCGTTCGTCTACGCGGAGTTGGCCGCGCGCCTGCCGGACACGGGCGGGCAGTACGTGTACTTGCGCGAGGCTTTTCATCCGGCGGTCGCGTTCGTCTACGGCTGGTGCTTGTTGCTCGTGACGCAGACGGGCGGCATGGCGGCGGTCGCCGTCACCTTCGCGCGCTACTTCGTCGAGCTGACGGGGGTGCGCGTCAGCGAAGGGCTGGTGGCGGCGGGCGCGCTCGCGCTGCTGACTGTCGTCAACTGCCTCGGCGTGCGCGCCGGGGCGAACGTGCAGAGCGCGCTGATGGTGATCAAGATTCTGGCCATCGCGGCGCTCGTCGCGTGCGGGTTGCTGTTCGTGCCCGCGCCGCGCGCCGAGTGGCGGCCCCTGCTTGAGCGCGCGCCCGATCTCGCCTTGCTGACGGCGCTGGGCGCGGCGCTGACGCCGGTGATGTTCGCCTACGGCGGCTGGCAGACGGCGAGCTTCGTCGCGGGCGAGATGCGCGACCCGCGGCGCGACCTGGCGCGCGGGCTGCTCATCGGCGTCGTCGGCGTCATCGCGCTCTACGTCGGCGTGAGCTTCGTCTGCGTGCGTGCGCTCGGCGCTCCGGGCTTGGCCGCGACGCAGACGCCCGCGTCCGCCGTCATGCGACTCGCCCTGGGCGAGCGCGGCGCGGCGCTCATCGCCTGCGGCATCGCGCTCTCGACGCTCGGTTTTCTGAGTCAGGGGATGCTGACCGCGCCGCGCGTCTACTTCCGCATGGCCGCGGACGGGCTGTTCTTCCGCGCCGTCGCGCGGCTCGACGCGCGGACGCGCGTGCCCGTCCTCGCCATTGTGCTGCAAGGCGTGTGCGCCGTCGTCATCGCGCTGTCGGGCGGCTATGAACAGATACTCAACTACGTCGTCTCGGTGGACTTCATCTGGTTCGGGCTGACCGGTCTCGCCCTCTTCCTGTTTCGTCGCCGCCGGACGGCGGAAGACGAAGCGACGGGCTTCCGCGTGCCGGGCCATCCCGTCACGACGCTCTGCTTCACCGCGGCGTGCTGGCTGATCGTGGCGAGCACGATCTACAAAGACCCGCGCAACAGCGCCGTCGGCTTAGTCATCCTGCTGGCGGGGCTGCCGGTCTATCTCTTCTGGCGCTGGCGCAAGCAGCGGACGTGAACTGGCGGGGCACAGGCAATCGGACGGAGGGGCACATGAGCGGACTTGGGGAACGCATGAGCGCGGGCGAGCGGGTCGAGGGTTCGGTCTACATGCGTTGGGCGAAGACGCGCGGGGCGGCGCGCTTCGATCTGGCGTCTAGCGGGCTGGCGAACCTGCCGCTCGCGGAGTTAGACGCGAGCCTCGCGGACTTGGAGTTGAGCGGGCCGAGCCTGTACGGCTACGAGCCTTTGCAACGCGCGCTCGCGGCCAAGTGCGGCGTCGCGCCGGAGTGCGTCGTCGCGGCGCAGGGCACTTCGGGGGCCAACCACCTCGTCATGTCGCTGCTCTTGCGCGCAGGCGACGAAGTGTTGATGGAGCGGCCGGCTTACGATCCGCTCACGGCGGCCGCGCAATTCTTAGGCGCGACGATCAAGACGTTCGCGCGGCGGCAGGAGCAGGACTGGCGCGTGGACGTGGAAGAGTTGGCGCGGCTTGTCACGCCGCGCACGCGGCTCGTCGTGCTGACGAACCTGCACAACCCGACGAGCGCCTACGCTGACGAGGCCAGCCTGCGCGCGGTCGGCGAACTCGCGCGGCGCGCGGGCGCGCGCGTGCTTGTGGACGAAGTTTACCTGGACGCGATGTTCGAGGCCGCGCCGCCGTCGGCGTTTCACTTGGGCGCGGAGTTCGTGACGACGAACAGCTTGACGAAGGTCTACGGGCTGAGCGGGCTGCGCTGCGGCTGGGTGCTGGTGGAGCCGGCGTTGGCG
The DNA here is from genome assembly GCA_036389395.1 of Pyrinomonadaceae bacterium. Taxonomy (GTDB): domain Bacteria; phylum Acidobacteriota; class Blastocatellia; order Pyrinomonadales; family Pyrinomonadaceae; genus QHXQ01. The sequence goes on along the minus strand of DASVPY010000083.1, from coordinate 25,830 downwards.
GCGCGGCTGTGGCGGCTGAACGACTTGTTCGGCGTGATCGCGGCGCACCCGGCTGAGCGTCTGAGTTGCGTGGCGCTCGCGCAACTGCCGCGCCTGGCCGCGCGCGCGCGCGCGCTGTTGGCCGCGAACCGCGCGACGTTCAACGCGTTCCTCGCCGCGCGCACAGACCTGGACTGCGCGCCGCTCGCGCACGGCACGGTCGCCTTCCCGCGCTGGCTGGGCGGCGACGCGGGGCGGCTCTGCGCGCGCCTCGCCGAAGGGTACGAGACGGCGGTCGTGCCCGGCCATTTCTTCGGCGCGCCCGCGCACTTCCGCGTCGGCCTCGGCGGCGACCCCGCCGCGTTCGCCGCCGGTCTTGAACGACTCGGCGCGGCGCTCGACGAACTGGGCGGGTGAGCGTGAGGCTCTTTTATCTCTGTCTAGCAAGCGACGTAAGATCGGATTAACACAGAGGGCACAGAGGAAGCACAGAGGACACAGAGGTCTTACTGTGTCCTCTGTGCCCTCTGTGTTAACCCGGCCTCACGCGACACTCAAGCACGAGAAAAGTGGCCGCCGCGCGTTACGGGACTTGGCCGTAGCGCGACTGGTACTCGAAGGAGTAGATGAAGCCGTTGATCATCGTGCGGAAGTCGCCCGTCGAGTTCAGGTAGGTCAGCCACGCGTTGTAGCCGGCCGTTTCGGGGTCGCGTTGCAGGTAGCCGAAGTACTGCTGCTGGACGAAGGCCGGGTTGAACTCGCGGTTGTAGAGCACGCCGTTGTCCACGACCGCGCGCACGACGCGCGCCTGCGCGAGCCGATAGGCCGCCGGGTCGCTGCGCTGCGCCGCCAGGTCGGCGATCAACTGCGCGCGGTTCGGCAGCGGCAGCCCCGCCGTCGTCGCCAGCTTGTCCACGAAGTCCGCCTCCGACAGCCCCTCGTAGAGCGAGCGGAAGTCGGGCCGCTCGACCCACGCGCGCGTGAACGCTTCCTTGAGCGCCTCGGCCTCGGCGGCCGTCTGCGCGCCGGAGATGCTGTTCAGGTCGGTCAGGAACTCCTCGTAAGACGGCTGCCGCCCCGCGAGGCTGCCCGCGAGGATGTCGGGCAGGCTCGCCTTGTAGAAGCGGTAGACGAAGAAGCCCTTGTCGCGGAACTCCGGCGAGCCGAAGAACGCGCCCGACACCGTGATGCGGTCGCACGTCGGGTCGGAGCCGGTCTTGCCGGGGCCGGGGAAGCCTTCGTAGGCGCAGTTCGAGAGCACGTTGACCCACGCCTGGAAGCCGCCCACGTCGGGCGCGCGGTTCAGGAAGTCGAGGTACTGCTGCCGCACGAAGAACGGCACGGTGTTGATCGGGTTGACGACCGCCACCACGTTCGTGTGGGCGGTCGGCTCGTCCTTTGCCGTGGGCGCGGTCGGGCCCTGATCGTTGTCCGTGATGGTGACGGAGGCGAAGCGCGGGTTGTCTATGCCCCAGTCGCGCGACGGGTTGCCGAGCGCGACGCGGAACGTCTCGTTGCCTTCGACGTAGGAGTCGTCGGTGACGAAGACGAGCACGCTCTTGCGCGTCTCGCCCGGCGCGAAGTGGACGCGCCCGACGTTCGTCTGGTAGTCGCAGCGCGCGCGCGCCTTGCTGCCGGCGAGGTCGCACCGCTGCCCGTCGAACGGGTCGGTGGCGAAAGCGACCGAGGCCGCGACCGAAGTGTCGCCCGTGCGATCCACGTCGAGCGTGAAGCTGCCGACGTTCTCGTTGACGGCCAGCGTGGTCGTCGCCAGCCGGAATGTGCCGATGCGGAACGGTGTCTGCGCCGGCTGCACGAGCAGGTTGTCGAAGATGGCCTGACCGGGGCTGGCGAGGGCCCCGTTCGTGCCGGCGCTCAGCTCGGTCGCCAGCGCGCCCACGCCGTTCGGCAGCGGGAACGCGGCGCGCTGCGTCCACGATCCCTCGACGCCCGTCGGGCTGGTCTCGAAGACCATCAGGCGCAGCACGGCGTCGTGGCGGAAGCGCCAGAAGCGCATCAAGGCCGGATCGAGGCCGATGGACGGCTGGTTGATGAGCACGCCCGCCTGCCTGATCTCGAACAGGAGTTGGCGCGCGGTGACATCGCGCGGGCCGACGCGGCCCGACTTGGCCGCGTTCGTCGGCGGCGTGTCCACGTCCTTGGCGACGAAGCGGAAGTAGTTCCGCTCGTCCGCGCCGACGGCGAAGACGGTCTCCGCGCCGCCCGCGGTGGTCTGCACCACCTCGACCTGCGCCTTGCCGTTGGTAAAGTCCACCGCGTCCACCGTCACCAGCCCGTTGAAGCTCGCGCCGGTCACGTTCGCGCGCGGCGTGATGACGAGCCGCCCGCCCTGCTGCACGACGGTGACGAGCGGATCGGTCGAGCCGGGCAACTGCGACAGCAGCCCCGTGCTGAACGCGTTCGTGTCAATGTCGGGCTGCTCGAACTGGCCGACGATGGGCGGCGTCGGCGTCGGGTTCGGGTTCGGCGTGGCGTTGAAGTTGACGGCCGCGTTCGTGCTCGGGTTGACGACGCGCTGCGGGGTGAACCGGCGCTCGCCGTCTTCGGGCACGACCGTGTAGCTGCCGCCCGGCGGCAGGTTGGTGAACAGGTAGTTGCCGCCCGCGGTCGTCACGGTCGTGCGCGTGACCGTGCCGCTCAGGATCATGACGACGCCCGCGAGGCCGCGGCCCGTCTCGTCCACCAGCCGCCCGCTGACGTTGACCGCCGCGCTGGCGGCGAAGTTGCCGACCTGCGGCACGGCCAGGTTGAGGAAGGTGTGCGCGGCGGGCGTGAAGATGGTGTTGATGCGCGCCGGCACGACGCGGTAGTCGCCGCCCGCCGCGGCGTTGAACGCGTAGTTGCCGGCCGCGTCCGTCGTGGTCGTGGCGAGCACCACTTCGGTCGCCGCGTCGCGCAGCGTCACGGTCACGCCCGCGAGCGCGCCGCCCGCCTGCGCCGTGACGCGCCCCGTCAAGGGCACGTTGCCGGACTGCGCGCGCCCGATGACGAACGGGCCGAGCGTGTTGACCTGGCCGCAGACGGTGCGCGTGCCGAAGGTCAACTGCGACGTGCGATCAACGAGCACGCCGTTCTCGCCGTGCAACACGCGGAGCGTGGCGAACGTGGCCGCGTCATTCACCGACTGCACCTGCGTGCAGACGGTGACGGGCGGCGTGAAGCCGGCGGTGGTGGAGATGTTGGCGGCGGGCGCGCCCGCGACGAGCGTGATGCCGGGCGGGAGTTGGCCGGCGGTGGCCGGGTTGATGGGCGGCGCGTTCGTCTGCCCCGCGCTCGTGACGGCCGTGTAGGTCACGGTGAACGCGCCGACCTGCACGGTCACGGGCGCGCCCGCGGGCGTGAAGACCGAGGGCGTCGCCTCGAAGTTCGCCGCCTGGTTGGCGGCCAGACTGTTGAAGGACAGACTCGCCGGGTTGAAGGCGTAGCCGGCGAGCGCGGGCGTGACGGTGTAGTTGCCGCCGCAGCCGACGCCGTTGAAGGCGTAGTTACCATTCGCGTCGGTGGTCGTGGTCGCGGTCTGCGTGCCGCCGAGCGCGACGGTGACGCCGCCGACCGCGTTGCCGAGTGCGTCGCTCACGCGCCCGCCGATGGTGTAGGTCTTGAGTGTGGCCGTGAAGTTCGCGGTCTGGTTCGCGCTCAGGTTGTTCACGGTCTGGCTCGGCGGCGTGAACGTGTAGCACGAACTCGAAGGCGTGACCGTGTAACTGCCGCCGGCCGCGAGACCTGTGAACGAGTAATTGCCGGCCGCGTCCGTCGTCGTGCTCGCGATCTGCGTGCCCGTCAGGCTCACGGTCACGCCGGAGACCGCGTTGTTGGACGCGTCGCTGACGCGCCCCCTGATCGCGTAGGTGTTGAGCGTGCCGACGAAGTCCGCGCCGATCTGGTTCGCGCTCAGGTTGGGGAACGTGCGGCTCGGCGGCGCGAAGGTGTAGTTCGTCAGCGCGGGCGTGACGGTGTAGTTGCCGCCCGCCGTCAGGTTGTTGAAGGCGTAGTTGCCGGCCGCGTCGGTCGTCGTGGTCGCGGTCTGCGTGCCGGTCAGGCTCACGGTCACGCCCGCGAGCGGGTTGCTGCCGGAGTCGCTGACGCGCCCGGTGATGTTGAAGGTCTGCGGCGGGCCGCCCGTCACCGCACGGCAGACGGAGAACTCGGAGGTGTTGCCCTGCGGGTCTGTGGCCGTCGCGGTCACGACCTCGCCGACGGTCGTCGCGCTGGCGAGCGTCGCGTTGATGGTCGCGTTGCCGCTGGCGTCCGTCGTGACCGTGGTCGAGCCTAAGAAGGTCTGGCCTTCGCCGTTGCCCGACGCGTCGCACGACGGGTTGGAGAAGAACTCCATGGTGAACTGCGTGTTCGCCGTTGAGTTGAGCGTGCCCGCGATGACGGTGTTCGCGCCGCCCGCCTGCGCGGACGAGAGCACGGGGAAGTTTTGCAGGTTGTTCGCGCCGGTGTCGCCGTCGCCCGCGTCGTTCGGCGTGACGCCGGCCGGGCCGAGGTCTATGCCGAGGTGCGCGGCTGTCGTGCCGTTCGAGTGGATCGAGTTGGCGCTGACGGTGTTCTGCGTGCCGCCGGTAAGCGCGACGCCGTCCTGCCCGTTGAAGGCGATGAGGTTGCCCGCCCCCGCGGCCGCGCCGCCGACGGTGTTGCCGGAGCCGCTGTCAACAATGACGCCGTTCAGCGTGTTGCCCAGAGCGCCTGTGCCGGTGGCAGCCGTGCCGATGAAGTTGCCGCGCACGCGGTTGCCGGTCGCGCTGCTGTCGGTGATCTCGACGCCCTCGCCCTGGTTGGCCGAGATGACGTTGTGCGCGAGCGCCGTCGTCCCGCCGATGTCGTTGTTCGACGAACCGACGACCGCCACGCCGCTCGCCCCGTTGCCCAGCGACTCCGCGCCGTCGGCCGTGAGACCGACGTAGTTGCCCTGCACGGTGTTCGCGCCGCTGCCGAGGAAGACGCCGTTCGAGAGGTTGCCGGAGATGACGTTGCGTTGACCGGCGGACGACGCGCCGCCGACCGTGTTGCCGGTGCTGTCGTTCGTCGTCAGCACGCCGAAGCCGTTGCCCAGCGCCGCCCCGCCGCCCGCCTTCGTGCCGATGTAGTTGCCCTCGACGCGGTTGCCGGTGGCGGTTGCGCCGCTCAGCGTGACGCCCTCCTGCTGGTTGCCGGAGAGCAGGTTGCGCGCGGCCGGGGTCGCGCCGCCGATCAAGTTGTTGGGCGAGCCGACGAAGACGCCGGCATTGAAGTTGGCGCGGGCGACCGTGCCGGTCGCGTCCGTGCCGAGGAAGCAGCCCTCGACGGTGTGGCCGCCGCCGCCGAGCAAGGCGATGCCGTTGCCGACCGCCGGGTTGGCGAACGTGCCGGCGGAGCGGTTGATGACGAGGCCGCGCACGGCGCTGGGGCCGGCGCTGAGTTGCAAGCCGTTAGCAAGCCCCGCGCCCGCGCCGTTCAATTCGACGAGCAGGACGGCGTTGTCGCCCTCGGCCAGCGTGTTGGCCGACGCGCCCGGCTGCGTGTAGCCGTCTATGACGACCGCGTCGGTGATAACGGGCAGCGCCGCCGCCGGGCTGATCGTGTGGACGCCCGCGCCCGCGATGTTGAAGGCGATGGTCTGCGTGCCGGTGGCGGCGTTGGCGTCGAGGATGGCCTGGCGCAACGAACCGGGGCCGCTGTTGTTCGTGTTCGTGACCGTGAGCGTCACGACCTGTAGGACGGCGGTCGTCGCCGTGGCCGTGTTGTTCGCGCCGTTCGGATCGGCTTCGCTCGCGTTGACGGTGGCGGTGGCGGTGGCCGTGCCCGTGCCGTTTATCGTCACCTGGATCGTGACGGTCGCGCTCGCGCCGCTGGCGAGCGTGCCGAGGCTGCACGCGACCTGGCCCGCGCTCGGCGTGCAAGTGCCCTGCGTGGTCGTGAACGAGCCGAAGGTGGCGCGCGGCTGCGGCGCGGGGTTGTTGGGCAGCGCCTCTGTGAGCGCGACGTTGGTCGCCGGATCGGGGCCACCGTTCGTCACCGTGACGGTGTAGGTCAGTGTGCCGCCGTCGGCCACGGGGTCGGGCGCGTCCGTCTGCGTCACCGACAGGTCGGCCGCGCTGACGGCCGGGCCGTTGGCCGTGAGCGTCAGATCGTTGGCGTCGTAGGTCGGCGTGAACGGCCCCGTCAGGGTGGCGAACGTGCCGGCGCGCGAGCCGTAGGTCAAGACCTGGAAGGTCTGCCCGGCGGGCGGGTTGAAGCCGCCGGTGAGCGTCGCGTTGAGCGTGCCGCCGAGCGTCGCGCTGCCGGTGATGGCGAGGCGGTCGAACTGCGTGCAGGCGGTCGCGCCGCCGATCTCGACGTTGAGCGTGGCGGCGGCCTGTTGGATGTAGTTGCCGTTGACGTTGAGGCAGCCGGCGGGCGTGCCGGGGTTGATCGTGCCGGCGGCGTTGGTCAGGTTGCCGGTGAACGTGCCCGCGCCGCGCAGCTCGCCGCCCTGCAAGGTGAAGCCGGCGGTGCTGGCGAAGTTGCCGCCGTTGAAGAGGGTCAGGCCCGCGGTCTGCGTGTAGCCCGCGCCGAACTGGATCGTGCCCGCCTGCGCCTCGAACGTGCCGGCGTTGGTCGCGGGCACGTTGAAGAGCAGCGTGCCCGTGCCCGCGGTCTTGACGACGGTGCCGGCGTTGGCAAACAGATTCGTGCCGCCGGACTGGAAGATTTGGTTCTCGTTCTGAAGGTTGAAGGTCGCGCCCGCGAGGTTGTGGAACGTGCCGCCGGAGAAGACCAGGCTGCTGGCCGGCGCGTAGTTGGCCGTGCCCGCGTTGTTGAGCGTGCGCGACAGCGTGGGCTGGCTGCCGCCGATGTTGAGCGTCGCACCGGCTGGCACACTGGTCGCGCCCGTGCCGTCGAACCGGCCGTTGAAGTTGAGCGTGCCGCCCGCGGGCACGGAGACGTTAGCCGAGCCGCCTATCTGGCCCGTGAGGTTGATCGTCTGCGCGCTGACGGCGTTCGAGTTGAAGTCGGCGCGGCCCGTCACGTCGAGCGTCGTGCCGAGACCGACGACGTTGCTGGTGAAGGTGGTCGTGCCGCTCGCCACGTTCGTCAACTGCGTGACGTTGTAGGTGGCGGCGACGGCGTTCGCGCCGTCGAACTGCACGGTCGGCGCGCTGACGGTCGCGCCGGATTGGAAGGCGTGCGCGTTGAAGGTGAACTTCGTACCGGCCGCGGCGGTGAAGCTGCCGCTGGACGTGCCCCCGGCCTGAATGGCCAGTTCGCCCGCCTGCACCTCGACCGCGCCCGTGTTGTTGAAGGGCACGTTGAGGAGCAGTTGCGCGCTGCTCGTCGTCTTGCGCGCCGTGCCGGCGTTGCTGAAGAGGTTCGTGCCGCCGCCCTGGAACAACTGGCTACTGTTCCTGAACTCGAACAGCGCGCCGCTCAGGTTGTTGAGCGTGCCGCCGGAGAAGACCATGCTGTTCGCCGGCTGGTAGAGGGCCGTGCCGGCGTTGTTCAAGGTGCGCGCGAGCGTCGGCTGACTACCGCCGATGTTCAGGGTCGCGCCGGCCGCGATGCTGGTCGTGCCCGTGCCGTCGAGCAGGCCGTTGAAGTTGAGCGTGCCGGTGGCGGTCGGGCCGAAGTTCGCTGAGCCGCCGACCTGGCCCGTCAGGTTGATGGTCTGGACGGTGACGGCGTTGGAGTTGAAATCGGCCCGCCCGACTACGTCGAGCGTCGCGCCGAGATTGACGACGTTGCCGCTGAAGGTCGTCGTGCCGCTGGCGACGTTGGTGCGCGTGGCGGCGTTGTAAGTGCCGGCGACCGTGTTGGTGGCGTCGAACTGGACGGTGGCGGCGGCGACGTTCGAGCCGGCCTGCAAGGTGTGGCCGGAGAAGCGGAGCGTGGTGCCGGCCGCGCCGTTGAACGCGCCCGCGCTCGTGCCGCCCGCGCTGAAGTTGAGCGCGCCGGTTTGCAGATCGACCGTGCTAGAGTTGTTGAAGGGCAGGTTGAACTGCGCCGTGCCCGCGCCCGTCGCCTTGCGCACAGTGCCCGCGTTGCTGAACAGGTTCGTGCCGCCGCCTTGGAAGAGTTGGCTCTCCGTCAGCACGTTGAAGGTCGCGCCCGCGAGGTTGTTGAACGTCCCGCCGGAGAAGACCAGGCTGCTGGCCGGCGCGTAGTTGGCCGTGCCCGCGTTGTTGAGCGTGCGCGCGAGCGTGGGCTGCGTGCCGCCGATGTTCAGGGTCGCGCCGGCCTGTATGTCGGTCGTGCCCGTGCCGGCGAGCGTGCCGTTGAAGTCGAGGCGGCCGGCGACGCCGAGCGCGCCCGCGCCGTCGAGCGTGCCCGACTGGCGGAAGATGCCGTTGGCGTTCACCGCGCCGCCGCTCGCGAGCGTCAGGTTGAGATTGTTCTCGTCGAAGGTCTGCGCGCCCGACGAGCCGCCGATGGTCAGACTGTTGACGCTGGCGTTGATGTCGAGCGTGACGGTGTAAGTGCCGGCGAGCGTGACTAGCACGTCGTCGCCCGCGCCGGGCACGCGGTTCGCGCCCGCGCCGTCCTGCCAGTTCGCGGCGTTGTTCCAATTGCCCCCCGCCGCGTTGATCCAGGAGACGGTCGTGGCCGGGTTGCTCATCACGACTCGGCAGGCGGAGAACTCGGACGTGTTACCGCTGACGGACTCGGTCGCCGTCGCCGTGATGAACTGGCCGGCGACGCCGCCCGGCAGCGGTACGGAGAACGTGGCGTTGCCCGCGCCGTCCGTGATGACGACAGTGAAGCCGAGGAAGGTCTGCCCCTCGCCGTTGGCCGACGCGTCGCAGGTCGGGTTCGAGAAGAACTCGACGCGGTACTGCGTGTTCGTGGTCGAGTTGAGCGTGCCCGTAATCGTGAGGTTGCCGCCCGCGGCTTCGGCGTTCGTGATGACGGGGAAGTTCTGGAGGTTGTTCGCGCCCGTGTCGCCGTCGCCCGCGTCGTTCGGCGTGACGCCGGCCGGGCCGAGGTCTATGCCGAGGTGCGCGGCTGTCGTGCCGTTCGAGTGGATCGAGTTGGCGAGCACGGCGTTGTTCGTGCCGCTGTCAATGTTGACGCCGTCGCCCGTGTTGAAGGCGATGCGGTTGCCCTCGCTCGCGTTCGTGCCGCCGATCTGGTTGTCGTGCGAGTTGTTGGAGACGATGACGCCGATGACGTTCGGCAAGGCCGCGTTGCCGGCGGCGGTCGTGCCGATCAGGTTGCCCCGGACGACGTTGCCCGCGGTCGCGCTGTCGGTAAAGAACAGCCCCGTGCTGTTGCCGGAGATGACGTTGCCCGCGCCTGCGGCCGTGCCGCCGAAGGTGTTGTTGGACGCGCCGAACGAGACCGAGACGCCGAGCGAGGCGGTGTTGACGGCGGTCGTGCCGGTCGCGTCGGGGCCGATGTAGTTCCCTTGGAATGTGTTGTTGTTGGCGTTGGCGTTGAAGAGGATGACGTTGATGCCGCTGCCGGAGATGACGTTGCGCGCGGCGGCGGTCGTGCCGCCGACGGTGTTGTTCTGCGCGCCCGAAGAGATGTCGAGGCCCGTGCCGTCGGCGACCGCGGCCGTGCCGTTCTTGTCCGTGCCGATGTAGTTGCCTTGGACGGCGTTGTTGTTCGTGCCCGCGCCCGTGATGACGAGACCGCGGTTGCCGTTGCCGGAGATCAGGTTGCGCGCCGCGGGCGTCGTGCCGCCGATGGTGTTCGCGGCGCTGCCGGCGCGGACGAAGACGCCGTTGTTCAGGTTCGCGCTGATGGCCGTGCCCGCCGCGTTCGTGCCGATGAAGTTGCCGGCGACGGTGTTGCCGTCGCCCGTGTTGAGCACGACGCCGCTGTCCTTGAAGCCGTTGATGACGAGACCCTGCACGGTCGAGCCGCCGCCCGTGATGACGAGACCGCTCGTGCCCGCGGGCGCGCCCGCGCCGTTCAACTCGACGAGCAGGACGGCGTTGTCGCCCGTGGCGAGCGTGTTCGCGGACGCGCCCGGCTGCGTGTAGCCGTCAATGACGACCGCGTCGGTGATCGCCGGGAGCGCCGTCGCCGGGCTGATGGTGCGGACGCCCGCGCCCGCGATGTTGAAGGCGATGGTCTGCGTGCCCGCGTTGGCGTTGCTGTCGAGGATGGCTTGCCGCAAGCTGCCCGCGCCGCTGTCGTTCGTGTTCGTGACGGCGACGATGTTCGCGGCCGGGCATTGGCGCAATAAGACCGACACGTTGTTTGAGAGAGTGTTGGCCGTGGCGAGGTCTTGTTTGCCGTCGCCGTTGAAATCGCCTACGGCGACTGATCTAGGTTGATCGCCCGCGCCGAAGTTGACGGCGGCACCGAAACCGCCCGCGCCATCACCCAACAAGACCGACACGTTGTCGGTATCAGGGTTGGTCGTGGCGAGGTCTTGCTTGCCGTCGCCGTTGAAATCGCCCTCCGCCACTAAGAAAGGATTTGTGCCAGTGCCAGTGCCGAAGTTGACGGCGGCACTGAAACCGCCCGCGCCGTCGCCCAGTAAGACCGACACGTTGTCTGAGCCAGTGTTGGAGGTGGCGAGGTCTTGCTTGCCGTCGCCGTTGAAATCACCTGTGGCCACCGAACGCGGGTCGGTGCCCACGCCGAAGTTGACGGCGGCACTGAAGCTGCCCGCGCCGTCGCCCAACAAGACCGACACGTTGTTCGAGACCTCATTGGCAACGGCGAGGTCTTGCTTGCCGTCGCCGTTGAAATCGCCGATGGTCACCCAGCGCGGGTTAGTGCCCACGCCGAAGTTGACGGCCGCGCCGAAGCTGCCCGCGCCGTCGCCCAACAAGACCGACACGTTGTTCGAGCCACTGTTAACAACCGTGAGGTCTTGCTTGCCGTCGCCGTTGAAATCGCCCACCGCCACCGAGGTAGCAGAAGTGCCAGTGGCGAAGCTGGTGGCGGCACTGAAACTGCCCGTGCCATCACCCAACAAGACCGAGACGTTGCCCGAGTTGAGGTTGGCCGTGGCGAGGTCTTGCTTGCCGTCGCCGTTGAAATCGCCCACCGCCACTGAGAAAGGAGCAGTTCCAACGCCGAAGCTGGTGGCGGCACCGAAACCGCCCGCGCCGTCGCCCAGTAAGACCGACACGCTGCCTGAGTTAGCGTTGGAGGTGGCGAGGTCTTGCTTGCCGTCGCCGTTGAAATCGCCAATGGCGACACCTGTAGGAGAGTTTCCAACGCCGAAGTTTGCCGCCGCACTAAAAGTGACCGGGTTGCAGGTGGCGGGCGTCGTCACCGTCAGGGTGAACGTCCGCTGCGCCGTCGCGCCCGTGCCGTCGAAGGCCGTCACCGTCACCGTGTAAGTGCCGGCCGGGTGCGCGTCCGTCACGCGCACGACACCCGTCGCCGGATCGCCTTCGAGCTTGCCTTTGAAGCTGGTCGAAGTGGCGACGTTGATGCGCGTCGTATTGGTCGGCGCGGCCGAGGGCGTGATGGTCGTGTTCGTGCTCAGCACCACAGAGGCGTTCGCGTAGCTGCCCAGGGTCGGGCCGGTCGGAGCATTAACGACCGTGACGCACTGGGAGAACTCGGACGTATTGCCCGCGGGATCGGTCGCGGTCGCGGTCACGACCTGACCGGCGGTCGTCGTGCTCGCGAGCGTCGTGTTGATGTTGGCGTTGCCGGAGCCGTCCGTCGTGACCGTCGTCGAGCCGAGGAAGGTGCGCCCCTCGCCGTTGCCCGACGCGTCGCACGTCGGGTTCGAGAAGAACTCGATCTGGAACTGCGTGTTGGCCGCCGAGTTGAGCGTGCCGGCGACGGCGGTGGTCGCGCCGCTCGTCTGCGCGGAGGTGATGACGGGGAAGTTTTGCAGGTTGTTCGCGCCCGTGTCGCCGTCGCCCGCGTCGTTGGCCGTCACGCCGTCGCCGTTGAGGTCAAGGCCGAGGTTAGCGTTCGAGTAGATGGAGTTGCCCTGGACGCGGACGCCGGTGCAGGTCGCGTTGACGTTCACGCCTTCGAGGGCGTTGAAGGCGATGACGTTGCCCTCGCCGGCCGCCGGGCCGCCGATCTGGTTGTCGTTGCTCGTCCCGATGACGGTGATGCCGCGGCCACTCGCGCCCGTGTTGCCGAGCGCGGTCGCGCCGTCCGCGGCGACGCCGATGTAGTTACCCCGGATGACGTTATTGCCGGCCGCCGACTGGAGGACGATGCCGTGGCCCACGTTGCCGCTGATGACGTTGCGCGCCGCAGGCGTAGCTCCGCCGATCTGGTTGCCGGTGGTCGGCCCGAAGATGTTGACGCCAGCGAAGCTGTTGGGCAGCGCCGCCGTGCCGTTGATGTCCGTGCCGATGTAGTTGCCTTGGACGGTGTTGGTCGCGCCGGTCGCTAAGAGGACGCCGCTGCCGGTGTTGCCGGAGAGAATGTTGCGCGCGCCCGCGGCCGTGCCGCCGACGGTGTTGTTGGCCGCCGCGTTGCCGACGGCGACGCCGTTGACGCCGTTCGGGACGGCGGCCGTCCCCGTCGCGGCCGTCCCGACGAGGTTGCCCTGCACGACGTTGTTGTCCGCGCCAGTGCCGGTGATCTGGATGCCCGCGGCGGCGTTGCCGGAGACGACGTTGCGCGCCGCAGGCGTAGTGCCGCCGATGAGGTTGTTGGCCGTGCCGTTGATGCGGATGCCGGCGTTGCCGCCGTTGGGCACGGCGGCGTTCCCGGCGGCGTTCGTGCCGACGTAGTTGCCCTGAATAAAGTTGCCGCTGCTGCCGGTGACGATAGTGATGCCTTCGGCCTGATTGCCGGAGACGACGTTGCGCGCGCCCGCGGCCGCGCCGCCGATGACGGTCGCGGTCGCGCCGGTGACGTTGATGCCGTTGCCGCGGTTCGGGAGCGCGGCCGTGCCGGCGGCGTTCGTGCCGATGAGGTTGCCTTGGATGACGTTGCCGCTTGAAGTCGCGCCGTTAATCACGAGGCCGTGTTGCGTGGCGTTCGTGCTGCCGTTGCCGGAGATGACGTTGCCCGGCGCTGTGCCCGGCGTCGCGGTCAGCCCGCCGATGACGTTGTCGTCCGCGCCCGTGATGATGCGCAGGCCCGTGGTGTTATTGCCGAGGTCAACCGCCCCGGTGGCGTCCGTGCCGATGTAGCAGCCTTCGACGTGGTTGGCGTCGGCCGTCTCGCCGCTAATTTCGATGCCGTAGCCGTCGAAGCGGTTGATGACGAGGCCGCGCACGGTCGCGTTGGCCGCCGTGATGCGGAGACCGTCCGCGCCCGATCCGGCGCTCGCGCCGTTCAACTCCACGACGGGCGAGCCGGCGTAGCCGGGCTGCGTGTAGCCGTCAACGATGACCGCGCCGGTGATCGTCGGGAGCGCCGAGGCGGGGCTGATGGTGCGGACGCCCGCGCCCGCGATGTTGAAGGCGATGGTCTGCGTGCCCGCGTTGGCGTTGCTGTCGAGGATGGCCTGGCGCAGAGAACCCGCGCCGGTGTCGTTCGTGTTCGTGACGGTCAGGACGGAGGCCGCCCCGCCCTTGCACTTGCCCGCGCTGCCGGCCTGGAAGATGGACTGAACCTCCGCGCCCGAAAGGGCACGACTGTAGAGCGACACCTCGTCGGCCAAGCCCCGGAAGAAGAAGCTGGGCGCTTCGTTCTCGATCTCGCCACCGATGAGGAAGGGGTGCGTGTCGTAGCCGATGCTCTTCGTGTTCGCGCCGGACGCTAAGACGACCCCGTTGACGTACAGCGTCTGTGTGTTGGTCGTGTCGTCGAAGGTGTAGGCCAGGTGATACCAAGTGCCCACGGTCGGGGTGAAGGCGGCGGACGCTACCGGGCCGACGCCGCCGACATCGCCGACCGTGCCGTTGAGCGTCCCGTTCAGGAAATAAATGATGTAGGAATCGCTCGTCCCGCTCCCCACGGTCTTGGAGGCCAGCACCCGCCCGCCGCTCGCGGAGGCGAAATTAAACCAGCCCTCGATGGTGACGTTGGTCGGTCTCAAAGCCGGCGCGTCGGGCGCGCTGACGTAGTCGTTCGTGCCGTCGAGGCTGAACGCCTGCCCGACCTGCCCTGCGGCGAAGGTCGCGCCGTTCTGCAACGTGCCGTGGTTGCCGCCCTGGATGTCGAAGGCGTTGCCATCGCCCGGATACCATGCGACGAGACCCGAAGGCGGAGGGCTACAGTTACCGGCGAGCGTGAGCGTGGCGGCAAGGCCAGTGCTGTCGGAGAAAAAGTTGTTACCGCCGAAGCCGACGGAGAAATCAATGGTGTCACCCGCCGCCACGGTGACGTTCAAGTCAAAGAGTACGCTATTGCCGAAGCCGTTGACGTTGCCGCTAAAGAGCGTCGTGACCGAGTTGCGCAGGATGGCGACGTCCGTCGTGGTCACATCCAAGCCCTGGAATCTGCCGTTGACGCGGTAAGTTCCGGCGACCGGCGCAGTCCAGCGCGTAACGCTGTTTTCGCCGCCCGGTCCGGGGTGCATATCCAACACGTCCGGCGGGAGCGTGACACTCCCGCTGACGATGGTGCTGCCCGTCTTGTTGTGGGCGACAACCGGAGAGCCGTCGGGATCAAGGTTGCCCCGCCACACGTCTATACCCGGTATGATGTCAACTCGTGCGTCGGTGTAGAAATTGAAGGGTGCCGAGCCGCGCGTGACGGTGTAGCCATAGCTCCACACGCCACTCGGGTTAGTCGCTATCGAGAAATTGGTGACGGCGTCATAACCGCCCTGCACGCCGGTGAAGTTGGCGACCTGATCGCTGTTCAGATTGTCGAACCGCAGCCCTCCCGGACTAAAGCCGAAGCCGGCTTTCGTCGGCGTGACGGTGTAGTTGCCGCCTTGCGCTAAGCCGGCAAACGAGTAGTTACCGTTTGCGTCCGTCTGCGTCGTCGCCGCCTGCGAGCCGCCCAGCGTGAGCGTCACGCCGCCGATCCCGTTGTTATTCACATCTGCCGCGCGCCCGCTAATCGTGAAGGTCGGCGGGGCGACAGTGCGGCAGGCGGAGAACTCGGACGTGTTGCCCGCCGGGTCGGTCGCCGTCGCGGTGACGGCCTGACCCGCCGTCGTCGCGCTCGCGAGCGTCGGGTTGAAGGTGGCGTTGCCGCTGGCGTCCGTCGTCACCGTCGTCGAGCCGAGGAACGTGCGCCCCTCGCCGTTGCCCGACGCGTCGCACGCCGCGTTGCTGAAGAACTCGATGGTGTACTGCGTGTTGGCCGCCGAGTTGAGCGTGCCGGCGACGGCGGTGGTCGCGCCGCCCGCCTGCGCGGAGGTGATGACGGGGAAGTTTTGCAGGTTGTTCGCGCCCGTGTCGCCGTCGCCCGCGTCGTTCGGCGTGACGCCGGCCGGGCCGAGGTCTATGCCGAGGTGCGCGGCCGTCGTGCCGTTCGAGTGGATCGAGTTGGCGCTGACGGTGTTGCCCGTGCCGTCGTCGATCTGCACGCCGTCGCCGCCGTTGAAGGCGACGGTGTTGGCCTCGCCCGCGGCCGCGCCGCCGAGTTGTGTGTTGAACGAGCCGGCGAAGTAGTAGACGCCGCGGCCCGTGTTGCCGAGCGCCGACGTGCCGTCGGCCTTCGTGCCGATCAGGTTGCCCTTGACGATGAAGTTGCTGGTGTTGCCGATTGAGACGCCGTCGCCGTTGTTGCCGGAGATGAGGTTGCCCGCGCCCGCCGATGCACCGCCGACGGTCGTGCCGTTGGCGATGTTGGTGGTGATGCCGCCGAGGTTCGCGCGGGCGAGCGTGCCGGTCGCGTCCGTGCCGACGTAGTTGCCGCGGATGGTGCAGTTGCCGGAGCCGGCCCCGCCGTTGAAGATGCCCGCGCCGCCGTTGCCGGCGATGTAGTTGCGCGCGAGGACGGTGCCGTCGGTCGCGCCGTCGGCCGCGTCGTCGCCGCCGATCAGGTGGCCCGAGGTGAACGCGCCGACGGTGACGCCTGCGCCGGAGTTGCCGCGCGCCGTCGTGCCGTCGGCGGCGAGGCCGATGAAGTTGCCGCGGACGACGTTGCCGGCGGCGAAGTTGAACTCGACGCCGTCGCCGTTGTTGCCTGAGATCAGGTTGCGCGCTGCGGCGGTCGTGCCGCCGACGAGGTTGTTGTCCGCGTTCGAGCCGAACTCGCCGACGACGCCGGCCGCGCCGTTGCCGAGATCGGTCATGCCGGTCGGGTCGGTGCCGATGAAGTTGCCGCTGACGGTGTTGCCGTCGCCGCCGACGAGGGCGACGCCGTTGCGCGAGAAGCGGTTGATGACGAGGCCGCGCACGGTCGAGTTGTTGGCGGCGAGCCGCAGCCCGTCGGCGTTCGCGCCCGCGCCCGCGCCGTTCAGCTCGATGCGCAGCACGGCGTTCTCGCCCGCGGCGAGCGTGTTCGCGGACGCGCCCGGCTGCGTGTAGCCGTCGAGGGTGACGGTCTCGGTGATGTCGGGCAGCGGCGAGGCGACGCTGATCGTGCGGACGCCCGCGCCCGTGATGTTGAAGGCGATGGTGTCCGCGCCCGCGTTGGCGTTGGCGTCGAGAATCGCCTGGCGCAAGCTGCCCGCGCCGCTGTCGTTGGTCGTCGTGACGGTGAAGGTCATCGCGCCGGTCATGACCGTGCCGCACGCGGAGAACTCGGACGTGTTGTTGCCCGGATCGGTGGCGGTGGCGGTGACGATCTGCCCGGCGGTCGTGCCCGCGGGCAGGACGGCGGTGAAGGAGGCGTCGCCGGAGGCGGCGGTCGTAACGGTCGTCGAGCCTAAGTAGGTCTGGCCCTCGCCGTTGCCCGCGGCGTCGCACGACGGGTTGGCGAAGAACTCGATGGTGAACTGCGTGCTGGGCGTCGAGTTGAGCTGGCCCTGGACGGTGGTCTGGTTGGCCGAGCCGGCGACGGAGTTGATGACGGGGAAGTTTTGCAGGTTGTTCGCGCCGGTGTCGCCGTCGCCCGCGTCGTTCGGCGTGACGCCGGCCGTGCCGAGGTCTATGCCGAGGCTGGCGTTGTCGTGGATCGAGTTGCCGCTGATCAGGTTGGTCGGGCGGTTGGTGACGCGCACGCCGACGCCGCCGTTGAAGGCGATGACGTTGGGAGCGCCCGCCGCCGTGCCGCCGATCATGTCGTTGGGCGAGGCCGGGTTGAAGCTGTTGACCTCGACGCCGTTGCCCGCGTTGCCGAGCGCCGACGTGCCGTCGGCCTTCGTGCCGATCAGGTTGCCCTGGACGGCGGTGTTGTTGGCGGCGTTGTTCAGACCGTTCAGGTTGCCGAGCACGACGCCCTGCGCGCCGTTGCCCGAAATCACGTTGCCCGCGCCCGCCGCCGTGCCGCCGATCACGTTGCTCGGCGCGAAGCCCTCGACGCGGACGCCCGACGTTGTGTTCGGGACGGCCGCCGCGCCCGTGATGTCCGTGCCGATGTAGTTGCCGCGGATGGCGTTGGTCGAAGCGTTGCCGGTGTTGCCGCAGGTGATGAGGACGCCGGTCGCGCCGTTGCCGGAGATGATGTTGCGCTGGTTCGCGGCCGTGCCGCCGATGACGGTCGTGTCGGCGCAGTTCAACTGGACGCCGTTGCCGGAGTTCGCGAGGGCCTGCGTGCCGTTGGCCTTCAGCCCGATCAGGTTGCCGAAGAAGTTGCCGGCGCTGGCGGTGGCGATCTGGATGCCGTCGCCGTTGTTGCCGGAGATGACGTTGCCGGGCGCTGTGCCGGGCGTCGCGGTCGCGCCGCCGATGTTGAGCGAGTCGGACTGGCTGATCTGGATGCCGTCGCCCGCGTTGCCGAGATCGACCGCGCCCGTGATGTCCGTGCCGATGTAGTTGCTCTGGACGGTGTTGTTGTCGGCGACGTTGATCTGGCCTTCGTTCAGGAGAATACCGTTGCCGCCGTTGCCGGAGATGACGTTGCGCAGGTCGGCGGTCGCGCCGCCGATGAAGCAGTTGATGCCGCTGGCGAGGCGGTAGCCGGTGCCGGTGTTGCCCAGCGCGGCCGTGCCGGCGGCGTTCAGGCCGATGATGTTGCCGCGCGTCAGGTTGGCGTTGCCGCCCGTCTCGACGCCGTCGCCGCCGTTGCCGGAGATGACGTTGCCGCCGTTCGCGCCCGGCGTCGCGGTCGAAGCGCCGATGGTGTTGCTGGCGGCCGAAGCGACGGCCTGCACGCCGTCGCCCGTGTTGCCGAGCGCGGCCGTGCCGGCCGCGTTGAGGCCGACGATGTTCCCCTGGACGACGTTGCCGGTCGTGCCGCTGTCGCTGATGAGGACGCCCGCCGCGCCGTTGTTGCCGGAGATGACGTTGCCGGGCGCTGTGCCCGCGACGGCCGTGACGCCGCCGACGGTGTTATTATCCGCGCTCACGCCAATGTCTACGCCCGCGCCGCCGTTGCCCAGATCGACCGCGCCCGTGATGTCCGTGCCGATGTAGTTGCCGGCGACGAGGTTGTTGTCGGCCGCGTCGCCGGTGATGTGGACGCCGTCGTTCGCGCCGTTGGTGTGGCCGGAGATGACGTTGCGGGCCGCAGACGTAGCGCCGCCGATGGTGTTCGAGGGCGCGCCGTTGACGAGGACGCCGCTCAGCTCGTTGCGCAGGATGGCCGCGCCGCCGGCCTGCAAGCCGACGAGGTTGCCGGCGATGGTGTTGCCGGTCGCGCCCGCGCCCGTGAGCTGGATGCCGCGCCCGTTGTTGCCGCTGATGACGTTGCCCACGCCCGTGCCCGGCGTCGCGGTCGCGCCGCCGATCCGGTTGTTGGCCGAGTTGGTCTGGACGAGGACGCCGTCGAGCGTGTTGCCGAGATCGGCCGTGCCGGCGGCGTCCGTGCCGATGTAGCAGCCCTGCACGGTGTTGCCGCCGCCCGTTTGCAGGACGACGCCGTTGGCCGTGAAGCGGTTGATGACCAGTCCTTTGACGGTGGACGAGCCGCCCGTGATGACAAGCCCGCTCACGCTCGCGCCCGCGCCCGCGCCGTTCAACTCGACGAGCGGCGTGCCGGCGTAGCCGGGCTGCGTCGTGGCGTCGATGAAGACGGGATCGCTGATGGTCGGCAGCGCCGACGTGGGCGTGATGGTCTGGACGCCCGCGCCCGCGATGTTGAATCTGATGAAGTCGGCGACGCCGGTATGAGCGTTGGCGTCGAGGATGGCCTGGCGCAGCGAGCCTGCGCCGCTGTCGTTCGTGTTCGTGACGGTGTAGGTCTGCGGCTGCGAGGGGTCGGGCACGTCGAAGCGGACGCGGAACTGCCCGTCCTGCTGCACGCCGAACACGAAGCGCAGGTTGACGCTCGCGCCGTTAGCGAGCGGCGTGCCCAGCGTGACCGTGCCGACGGAAAGCGTCGAGTTGTAGCCGCCGCCGTTCGGCTGGTTGGGCGGGGTCTCCAGCGTCGTGCCCAGGACGGTGAGCGTGCCGCCGCTGGTCGTCACGCTCATGGGCGTGGACGTGAGCGCGCGCAGATCGCCGACGCCGGCCGCGGCGGGCGCAGTCGTCAGGTCAACGATGCGCAGGCGCAGGCGCGTCAACTGCCCGCCGGTGTTGTTCGTCACCTTACGCCGGATGTCGAGCGTGCCGAAGGCCCCGTTGGTGACGGGCGTCAGGACGCGGACTTGATTCGGCGCGGCGTTCGCCGGTTGCTGTGGCTCGATGAGCGACACGAGGAGGCCGCCGCCCGCGCCGCCGTCGGGCAGCGCGGCCCGGATGGGACTCGACAGGTTCTCAGGCCCCGGCGCGCCGAGACGCTGCCCGGCGGCGGTCGCCGTGCCGGCCGTGTCCGCGAACAGGAAGTCGGCCGCGTTGTCGTTCGTGTCCCTGGGCGTGCCGGGCGCGAGGCACTGCCCGGCCTGCGCGTTGAAGCTGCACAGGTCGCGGTAGAGGCTGTGCTCGGTCGAGACGCCCGTCAGGGTCGGGTAGCCCGCGCCCTCGCGGTAGAGTGCGTTCGGCTCGCTCGTCGGCCCGACGGCGTCGAGCCGGTTGGCGGCCGTGAAGTTGGCGGCGTTGGCCGTGTTGAAGAGGGCGATGCCGGCGGTGGTGGGGATGTCGGCGGAGATGGCGGCGTTGCCGCCCGCCGCGCCCGCGCCGCCGTAGTTGGCGAGCGAGTAGCCGGCGGCGTTGGCGCACAGGAAGTGGCCGCGCGCCGGGACGGTCGTGCCGTTCGGCACGGTGCAGCGCAGGCCGCCGGAGGTGGCGACGCCGAAGCCCGCCGAGCCGTCGGCCGCGCCGACGGTGATGGCGTTCGCGGTCGGGTTGTAGAGTTCGACGAACTCGTCCTGCGCGCCGCCGGGGCCGGCCAGGCGGAACTCGCTGATCAGCAGGTCGCCCGCGGCGACGACCGTCCCCATCGTGACCGTCGTGCAGGCGGAGAACTCGGACGTGTTGCCGCTCGGATCGGTCGCGGTCGCGGTGACAGCCTGACCGGCGCTCGTCGTGCTCGCGAGCGTGGTGTTGATGGTCGCGTTGCCGCTCGCGTCCGTCGTGACCGTCGTCGAGCCGAGGAAGGTCTTGCCTTCGCCGTTGCCCGACGTGTCGCACGTCGGGTTGCTGAAGAACTCGATGCGGAACTGCGTGTTGGCGGTCGAGTTGAGCGTGCCGGCGACGACGGTGGTCGCGCCGCTCGCCACGGCGGACGAGAGCACGGGGAAGTTTTGCAGGTTGTTCGCGCCCGTGTCGGGGTCGTTGGCGTCGTTCGCGGTGACGCCGTCCGTGCCGATGAGGTCTATGCCGAGGTGGTTGGCGACCGTGCCGTTCGAGTAGATCGAGTTGCCGAGGATGGCGTGGCCCGTGCCCGCGTCAATGGTCACGCCGTCCTGATCGTTGAAGGCGATGACGTTGCCCTCACCGGCCGCCGTCCCGCCGACCGCGGTGTTGACGGCGTTGCCGCTGAGCAACACGCCGGACGCGTGGTTGCCGAGCGGCGCGGTGCCGTCGGCGGCCACGCCGATGTAGTTGCCGCGGATGATGTTGCCGACGCCGTCGGCGACGGCGATGCCGCCGGCGGCGTTGCCGGAGATGACGTTGCGGGCCGCGGCCGTCGTGCCGCCGACGGTCGTGCCGTTGGAGTTGAAGTAGAGGAAGATGCCGAGTTCCGTCCCGCTCAGTTCTGTCGTGCCGTTCTTGTCCGTGCCGATGTAGTTGTTGACGATTGTGTTCCCGGCCGAGCCGTTGCCGCCGGTGCCGTCCACGAAGATCGAGGCGTCCGCGCCGCCCGAGGCCAGGTTGGCGATGACGTTGCGGGCCGCGACCGACGTGCCGCCGATGGTGTTGTTATCCGAGTCGTGGATGAGGATGCGCCCGCCCGCGCCGGCGCGCGCCGTGCCGGCGGCGTTCGTGCCGATGAAGCAGCCCGCGACGTTGTTCCCGTTGCCGGTCGCGAGCGAGACGCGCTGGAGCACGAGACCCCTGACGCCGCTCTCGCCGCCCGTCAGCGAGAGCCGCCCGTTCGTCCCGGCCAGCTCGATGAGCAGCACGGCGTCGTCGCCGACCGCGAGCGTGTTAGCGGAAGCGCCGGGCTGCGTGTAGCCGTCAATGATGACGGGCGCGGTGATGTCGGGCAGCGCCGTCGCGGGCGTGATGGTGTGGACGCCCGCGCCGGGAATCTGGAAGTCAATGGTCTGCGCGCCGGGGGCGGCGTTGGCGTCGAGGATGGCTTGGCGGAGCGACCCCGCGCCGCTGTCGTTCGTGTTCGTGACGGTGAAGGAGGCGGCGGTGATGCAGGCGTTGAGTAGGACGGTGGCATTTGAGACATTTAGGTTGCCCGTGACTAAGTCACTTCTGCCGTCGCCGTTGAAATCGCCGACGGCAATGGCTTCGTTGCCGTTGCCGGCGGGGAAATTAGTCGCGGTAAAGCTGCCGCTGCCGTCGCCTACTAAGATGGAAACGTCGCTGCTGTCAAAGTTGGCCGTTGCCAGATCGGGTTTACCGTCGCTGTTGAAATCACCGACGGTAATAGCTCCGGGGCTTGTGCCTGCGCCCGGCGGGAAGGTCGCGGGAGCGCCGAAAGCGCCGGTGCCGTTGCCCAAAAAGACCGCAATGAAGTTGCTGTTTTCAGCCGCGACGGCGACATCCGGCTTGCCGTCGAGATTGAAATCACCAATGACCGCTTCCTGCGGCTGGAAGCCCACCGCGAAGTTTGTCGCCGCGCCAAAGCTGCCGGCCCCGTTACCCAACAAGACCGACATGTTGTTGGATGAGCCGCCATTTGTAACCACCAAATCCAGTTTGCCGTCCAGGTTGAGATCGCCCGAAGTCAACGAAAGCGGTCTATTACCTACCGCAAAAACAGTCGGCGCGGCGAAATTGCCGGCCCCGTCGCCCAGCAAGAGCGACACATTGTTGGCGTTGAAGTTGCTCGTCACCAGGTCGAGTTTGCCGTCGCGGTTGAAATCACCCGCCGTGACCTGATTAGCGCCACTCCCGGCTGCGAAGTTGACTGCCGCCGCGAAGCTGCCCGCGCCATTGCCCAGCAACACTGAAACGTTGTTGCTGGAAAAATTGGCCGTCGCCAAATCGGTTTTGCCGTCGCGGTTGAAATCGCCCGCCGTGAGGCCGAAAGTGCCAGTACCGGCGCTGAAGTTGGCAGCCGCGCCGAAAGCGCCCGCCCCGTTGCCCAACAGAACCGAGACGTTGCTGGAACCCAAATTCGCCGTCGCAAAGTCGCGTTTACCGTCGCCGTTAAAATCGGCCACGACGACGCTGGCCGGCGAACTCCCGGTGGTAAAGTTCGTGCCCGCGCCGAACGCCGCGCCGTTACAGGGCGAGCCGTTGCACATGTTGAGCAGGACTGAGACGTTTCCCCCGAAGTTGGCCGTCGTCAAGTCCGGCTTGCCGTCGCCGTTGAAATCACCCACCGCTACTGAATCAGGTGCTCCCGCAGTGCCGAAGTTGGTGGCGGCACCGAAACTACCTAACCCGTCGCCCAACAAGACCGACACGTTGTTAGAGCTAATGTTGGCCACGGCAAGGTCTTGCTTGCCGTCGCCGTTGAAGTCGCCCGCCGCCACCGAGTAAGGGCTAGTGCCGGCACCAAAGTTAGTGGCCGCGGCGAAGCTGCCCGCCCCGTCGCCCAACAAGACCGACACGTTGTTGGAGCTAAGGTTGGCCACGGCAAGGTCTTGCTTACCGTCGCCGTTGAAGTCGCCCACTGTTATTGATTGAGGATTAACTGCGGCACCAAAGTTAGTGGCCGCGCCGAAGCTGCCCGCGCCGTTGCCCAATAAGACCGACACGTTGTTTGAATTAAAGTTTGCTGTGGCGAGGTCTTGCTTGCCGTCGCGGTTGAAGTCGCCCACAACCACGACGTAAGGACCGGTGCCAACGCCGAAGTTGGTCGCAGCACTGAAACTGCCCGCGCCGTTGCCCAACAGGATTGACACGTTGCTTGAGTTCTGATTCACCACGGCGAGGTCTTGCTTGCCGTCGCCGTTGAAGTCGCCCACCGCCACTGAGATAGCACCATCGCCAGCGCCGAAGTCAGTGGCAGCGCTGACTCCGCCCGCGCCGTTGCCGAGCAAGACGGACACGTTGTCTGTGATAAAGTTGGCCGTGGCGAGGTCAAGTTTTCCATCGCCGTTGAAATCGCCCACCGCCACTGATCGAGGATCAGTTCCAACGCCGAAGTTAGTGGCTGCGCCGAAAGACCCTGCCCCGTTGCCGAGCAAGATAGACACGTCGTTCGAGCTAGAGTTGGTAGCGGCAAGGTCTTGCTTGCCATCGCCGTTGAAATCGCCGACCGCGACTGAGGTAGGATTAGTGTCGGCGATGAAGTTTGTCGCCGCGCCAAAGCTGGGCGTCACGCAGCCGTTGGCTTGTGGCGCTGGCGGCGTGGTGCGCCCGTCAGTGTCAAGGCTGGGAGTCGTCGGGCGGTGCGGCTTGGTAATCACGCGCGACTGTTGCTGCCACGCGGCGGCGGCGCGGCGGAAGAGGCGGGCGGGGCCGTGGGCGAGCGCGGCGACGAGAGCGCCGAGCAGCACGAGCGCGGCGACGAACCGGGGCAGAGTTAGAACGCGAGGGCGGCGACGGGGGGACGGGGACATTAAGGCTTCCTCAGGTTCAACCGGGCGAGAGATGCGCCGCGCTCACGTTGCTGGCGGGGCAGTTCGTGGCGTCACGGGAGTTACGTCTTCGCAGGCCGGGCAGATGTGGAGAGCCGGGCAATTTCCGTCTGGTCAACGCACCCAACCGGGGAACGTAGCGCGTGCGGCGACGGCAGACATCGGTGCGGCGGCTTGGGGCGACGCGGTCGAGCTGGCGGACTCGTGCCGGTAGATAAAGCGGGCGGCACGGATCGGCGGGACGTGCAAGACGAGCGAGGCCGTTGCGTCGGAGCGACCCGATTGGACGCCGCATTCTACTAAAGAATCGGCCGATTGGGAAATTGTTTAGCGCCGCGCGGCGGGCAAAATCGCTCAACCCTCCGTGCTTCCTCAGTGCCCTCTGTGCCTCCGTGGTGAACTAGTTTTGAGCAGCATTCACCACAGAGACACGGGGGGCACAGAGGGGGCACAGAGTTTTCACGTTGCGGCCCGCCCGGCCCCGCGCCGCCGTAAATAATTCTTGACACGGCCGCGCAATCTAACCTACGGTCGCAATACTTTTTCGGAGCCGAGGGGCGGCCAGACTCTCCAGCCCTGAAGGGCGCTGCGGACAGCTTTATGCCACCGAGGGGCCGCGCCGGCGCTCAAGCTCGCTGAACCAGACAAGGTGTTATCGGTGCACGTTCGCTAGCGCCGCCGGCCAGAACCTGTTCGTCGAGGCACAAATGAGAAACCCCGCGACCCTGCCCAGCCCGCGCCGCCGTTGGCTCATCGCCCTCGCCCTGACGCTCGCCGTCACCTACGCCCCCATGCCGGCCAGCTCGCAGGACACGGTGACCGGCGCGTTCGAGGGCACGGTCACGAACAGCGACACGGGCGAGCCAATCGCCGGCGCGGCGGCCCTCATCATCAACCAGGCGACGGGCCAGACCTATGCAAAGACCTCGGACGCGCGCGGGCGCTTCTACCAGGGCTTGCTGCCGCCCGGCGTCTACACGATCCGCGTCGCCGCGCCCGGCTACGTGACGAAGGAGGTGCAGCAGCGCCTCTTCATCGCGCGCACGGGCGAGGTCGTGCCCGTCCCCGTGGCGCTCGACCCCGCGCCGCCCGGCGCGACCGCGACGCCTACTCCGACCGGCACGACGCCGCCGACGCCGACGCCCGCCGCCCCCGCGCTCACGGCCGAGGAGACGGACATACGCGCGCGCGTCAACGCTTCGGACGCGAGCCGCGGCGGCGCGTTCACCGAGGAAGAGGTCTCGACGCTGCCCATCGGCGGCCGCACGGTCGTCCGCTCGTTCGACGAGTTGACGTTACTGCTGCCCGGCGTCGCGCCGCCGCCGCATACCTTGGGGTCGGTGGCCGGCCCCGGCGTCGGCGCGGGCGTCGGCTCGGCGGGCCAGTTCTCGGTCAACGGGCTGAGATCGCGCGCGAACAACTTCACTGTTGACGGCTCGGACAATAACGACGAGGACATCGGCGTCAGAAGGCAAGGCTTCGTCGCCTTGAACTCGCAGCCCATCGAGTCGGTCAAAGAGTACCAGGCGATCACGGCGCTCGCGCCCGCGCAGTTCGGCCGGAACATCGGGGCGCAGGTCAACGCCGTCTCCAAGTCCGGCGGCAACGGGACGCACGGGACGCTCTACGGCTTCTTCAACTCGTCGCAACTCAACGCGCGCAACCCGTTCGACACCGCGTTTGGCAACGCGACCTTCGCCTTGCGCGCCGGCAACAACCAGCCCGTCCTCGTCGGCGACCGGCAGGAACTTTTCTCCGGCAACGTTATCAACCTGCGCCCGCTCACGGTCACGAACCAGAGCGGCGGCGAGGACTCGTTCACCTTCGGCCAAGCCGGGTTCGCCTTCGGCGGGCCGCTCGAGCCGGCGCGCGGCCCCGACCGGCCGCCGCGCTTCTTCTACTTCGTCTCCGCCGAGGGCTACATCAACAACGCCGTCAGGGAGGAGAGCTTC
>DASVPY010000082.1:0-5500 GCA_036389395.1 Pyrinomonadaceae bacterium | reverse complement strand
AAGCGGGCGGCGAGGGCGCGCTGCGAGCCGGCGCCTTCGTCGTAAGCCTGGGCGATCCGCTCGCGCAGGTCGGAGGAGTAAGCGTTCATGCGCGATAAGGTAGCTGGCTTGTGCCTGCTACTCAACTGAAAACTGCTCTAGAGGCTGTTCAAAAAGCTGTTGAGTAAAGAGTTAAGGTCAATAATGGCCCCTTCATGATAGCCTCGTGGCTTGTGAGGACAAGCCATGACCATTGACCGAAGGCCATACCCAAGTGATCTGAGCGACAGAGAATGGAAGATTCTGGAACCCCTGCTCCCAATGGAGAAGCCCGGTGGTAGACATCGCGGCTACGATGTCCGCGAGATCATCAATGCCCTTCAGTATCTCATCAGAGGTGGTGGAGCGTGGCGCTCGCTGCCGCATGACTTGCCTCGTTGGCAATCTGTCTATCACTATTTCCGCTTGTGGAAGAGAGATGGAACGTGGCGCAGGATTCATGACTATCTGCATGAAGAAGTGCGTAAGAAGATGGGGCGTGACCCCCAACCTTCAGCCGCCATCATTGATTCGCAATCAGTGAAGACGACAGAAAAAGGGGGCTTCATGGGTACGACGGAGCGAAGAAGATTGGCGGAAGAAAACGCCATATTCTGGTTGATACAACAGGGCTTTTAATCAATACGGTCGTGCATTCAGCAGCGGTCATGGATCGTGATGGGGCGTTCTTCGTGCTGGGTGCGGCCTATGGGGTGTGCGACCGATTGAAGATGATCTGGGCCGACATGGGTTATCGCGGCGCACGTCTCAAAGCCTGGATCGAGCAAGAGCTTGGGTGGAAGATGGAGATCGTGCAGCGTCCACGCAAGTGGGGCTGGTATCCGAAGGATGTCGAGCCTGAGCCACTGCCGGCTTTCACAGTGCTGCGTCGGCGGTGGGTTGTGGAAAGAACCTTCGCTTGGATAGGACGTTATCGAAGGATGAGCAAAGATTACGAGTATCTCAAGGAGAGCAGTGAAGCGATGATTCACTTGGCGATGACGCGCTTGATGTTGCGGCGACTGGCACTCAAAGCTCCATACGGGATGCCGAGCCGTCAGCGATTGGGGTTAAGGCGTTAGCTCACAGCTTTTTGAACAGCCTCTAACAACTTTGCGTTCCTTCGCGGCCCTCTTGGCGGCCTTTGCGGTTAAAGGTTTTAAGACTTAACCGCAAAGGCCGCGAAGAGGAACGCAAAGGGCCGCAAAGTTTTTATTGAATTTACTCCGCCAGCTTCAGCGCGGCCGCGCCGAGGATGCGGCGGCTCGTGCGTTCCTGCACGAAGACGACGGCGCGCAGGTTGCGCACCTGCCAGCGCGCGCCCAGCGCCAAGACCGGCCGCGCCGCGAACGGCTCGCCGCCGCGCGCGTCCAACTGACCCAGCGGACTCAGCTCGCGCACGACGGCGGCGTGCGCCAGCGTCCGCCCCGCGTTCTCACCGGCCGCAACCTCCGTGCGCAAGTCCGTCTCCGTGACGGCGAGCAGCACCTCGGCCGTCTCGTCCGGGTTCAGGTTCGGCAGCCGCTCGACGCGCACGGCGAGCGGCAGACCGTCGGGCGAAGGCTGACCCGCGCGCGTGAGGCTGATGGTGGCCTTCGGCTGCCCGGCGGCCGCCGCGACGGCGGCGCGGGCGCGCGTCTGGTTGCCGCCGGGGAACTCCGCCTGCCCGTCCACGATCATCTGCGGCGTGTAGACCTGCGCGCTGCCGAAGCGGTCGGCGTAGGCGCTCTGGCGCGCGCTGAACTGCGGCGCGGAGAAAGGGTCGGCCCAGCCGAGCCGGTTCCAGTAGTCCACGTGCTGTTCGAGCGCGATGACCTCCGCGCCCGCGACCGGCTGCGTCTGCTCCAGCCGCCGCAACAACTCGTCGGCCGGCGGACAACTCGAACACCCTTCGGACGTGAACAACTCCACGACGACCGGCACGCGCGCGCCCGCCGCGACGTGCGCGCTCCCTTCGTCCGCGCGCACCTCTCGCGCCGGCTCGGCCGCCTCGCGCGCCGCCCGCGAGCGCGCCATGATGACGGCGAAGACCAACGCCCCGACCAGCACGAGCACCAGGAACAGCCAACGTTGCATATCGCTTCTCATCCTCCGTCCCGCGCGGCCGTCGTGCCGCGCCGAAAAGATTTTACGACGCACACGCCCGCCGCGTGTAAGGTTCGCGCGCGGCGCACGACTAATGTCACGTGCGCGACACTTATTAGTCGCAGCGGCGCGCTAAAACTTACACCGCGGGCGGCGAGCAACCCGCCCCGCCGCGCCGTTCGTCTGAACGGCGGGGTTGAATTTCGGGCGGGCGCGGTCTACAGTCTGCGGCCGGAGCGCGCAGGGGACGGGCATAACTTTACGGCCGCGAGTTGGACGGACGCGATGCTGATCAAGAAACCGGACGAGATCAAGGGCCGCGAGATCACGCCGCCCGAAACCTACTTCAACCGGCGCAACTTCCTGCGCGGCGCGGCGCTCGTCGCCAGCGCCTACGCGACGGGCAAGCTCTACCGCCAGTTCGCCGTGCCCGACGCGCCGCCGCAATCGGCCGCCCGCCTCGAAGGCGTGCAGCCGGCCGCCGCGGGCGTGCCCGTGGTCGGCGACCCGCGCACAGCCTTCGAGGACATCACGCACTACAACAACTTCTACGAGTTCGCCACCGACAAGTCTTCGGTCGCGCGGCGCGCGCAAGGCTTCGTCGCCCGGCCCTGGACGGTTAAGGTTGACGGCCTCGTCCAGCGCCCGCGCGAGTTCGACCTGGACGACCTGCTCAAGCTCGCGCCCGCCGAAGAGCGCGTCTACCGCTTCCGCTGCGTCGAGGGCTGGTCAATGATCATCCCCTGGGTCGGCTTCCCGCTCGCGCGTCTGCTCGCGGCGGTCGAGCCGCTGGGGCAGGCCCGCTACGTCGCCTTCCAGACGCTCCACGATCCGAAGCGTATGCCGGGGCAGAACTCTTCCGTGCTCGACTGGCCTTACGTCGAAGGCTTGCGCCTCGACGAAGCCACGCACCCGCTGACGCTCCTGGCGAGCGGCTTGTACGGCCAGACCTTGCTGCCGCAGAACGGCGCGCCGCTCCGCCTGGTCGTGCCCTGGAAGTACGGCTTCAAGTCGATCAAGTCCATCGTCCGCGTGCAACTCACCAGCGAGCAGCCGCCGACGACTTGGAACTTGGCCGCGCCGGACGAGTACGGCTTCTACTCGAACGTGAACCCGAACGTGGATCACCCGCGCTGGAGTCAGCGGCGCGAGCGCCGCATCGGCGAGTTCGGGATGCGCGACACGCTCCTGTTCAACGGCTACGCCGAGCAGGTCGGGCCGCTCTACGCGGGGCTGGACTTGCGGGCCAACTTCTGAGCGCACGCGAGATGAACGCCGCCGACATCAAGTTCACGCGCTTCGCCGTCTTCGCCAACAGCGTCGTGCCGCTGACGCTGCTCGCGTGGGACGCCTTCTTTCATCACTTAGGCCCGAACCCGGTCGAGTTCGCCACGCGCACGACGGGCGTGCTGACGCTCGTCTTCCTCGTCGTCTCGCTCGCGGTCACGCCGCTCCGGCAGTTGACGCACACGCCCTGGCTCATCAAGTTCCGCCGCATGACGGGGCTGTTCGCCTTCTTCTACGGCGCGCTGCACCTGCTGACTTACGTCTGGTTCGACAAGTTCTTCCGCTTCGGCGAGATCGTCGCGGACACGTTCCGGCGGCCTTTCATCTTCGTCGGCATGACGAGCTTCCTGCTGCTCGTGCCGCTCGCCGTCACCTCGACGCAGGGCTGGGTCAAACGCCTCGGCGGCAAGCGCTGGCAGCGGCTGCACCGGCTGGCTTACGTCGCGGCCGTCGGCGGCGTCTTCCACTACTGGCTCATCGTCAAAGCCGACACGCGCATCCCCTACGCCTTCGCCGCCGCCCTCGGCGCGCTCCTCGCTTACCGCGTCGTCAAAGCCTACCAGACGCCGATGAAGACGCCGCGCGTCACGCCGAACTAACGCGGCGACAGTTGCGCCCGCGCTACTTGTTCAACTGAAAATCGAGCACGATGGCGTCGTGGTCGGAGAGCACGCCCGCGTCGTCGCGCAAGTTGCCGACGACCTGAACGGCGTGCGTTCCCGCGGGCCGAATGTCTCTGCCCGCGAACCAGTCGAGCTTGAGCGAGCACCGCCCGCCGTTCTGCTGCAACGCCCAGTTGATGAACCAGAAGCACCAACGCGGAATCCAGTCCGCCATGTTCACGTTCACCGCCACGTCCGCCACGTCGTAGTGCAGCGTGCAGACGCCGAGCGCGTTCAAGCTCCGATACTCGTACCCGCGCCGTTCCAGCAAACGGAACAGCCCGCGCTCGAACCAGCGCTCCGGGTACGGGTAGTGGTTGCGGATGACGTTGTGGACGCCCATCGCCACGCGCCGGAAGTAACCGAGGATCGAGTAGGCGGCGCGGCGCGAGTTGTAGGTCGAGGTGTTCCAGTCGCCGCCGATCAGGACGGGGAGTTGCGGCGCGAGGCGCGCGAGGTGCGCGAGCAGTATGCTCATCTGCCGCGCGCGGTGGCGCTGCGACGAGTGCGCGTCCAGGTGCAAACTGACGGCGCGGAACGTGCCCGCCGGGTGCGCCACGTCCGCGATGACGGCGCGCTGCGACCCCAGACGCTTCTCCTTGCCGCGCATCTTGTCCTTGCCGTTCGGCAGCGCCAGCGCGTGCGCGCGCAGCAGAGGGTGACGCGCGAGCAGCGCGTTGCCGTGCAGCGCCAGCGTGTTCGCGCCCGCGACTTCCGCCTCGACGCCGCTGCCCTTGTTCAGCGCCAGGTAGCACGGCGCGAACGCGTAGTTCAGCCCCAAGCTCTCCGCCAGCTCGCGCGCCACGAAGCGGTTCCCCGTGCGCGCCATGCCGTAGTCCAACTCGGTCAGCAACAGCACGTCGCTCGCGCGCAGGGTGGGGTGTTCTTTGAGCACGCGGGTGATACTCGGCAGACGCTTGCCGCGCTCGATGTTCCAGGCAGTCGCGCGGATCGTCTGTCCGGGCGGCGCGGCGGCGCGCGGGCGCGCGGGCGCGAACGACTCCGCGACCAGCCCCGACAGGACGCGCTCGATCTCGGGCCGCAGGCGCGCGTAGAGCGGCGCACGCTTGAGCGCGCGCGTCGAGTCGAACGCGGCGAGCGCCGGCAGGTGCGGCGCGAGCGCGTGCGCCAGCGGCGCGGGCGGCGCTTCAGACTTTTCGACGACGGCGTAGCTCAAAGCCGGGAGATATTACGGAACGGCGGGCTGAGTTTTCAACCGGCGCGGTGGCGGTTGTAGTTGAGTGTGACGCGCGGCCGGGTTAACACAGAGTACACAGAGGGAGCACAGAGGACACAGTAAAAAACTGGGGTCATGACTAGATAGCGAAGGCTGATCTAGTGATTTTCAGAAGGAGTTGATAGAGGTCTTCGTCTCGATGATTGAACCTGAACTCACACTCCTTCAGATGCAAATAGAAAGTTGAGCGGCGCATCCCTTTGAACTTCAC
>DASVPY010000081.1:0-7011 GCA_036389395.1 Pyrinomonadaceae bacterium | reverse complement strand
CGCCCGCGACCCGGACGGAAAAGCTAACAGCTAACAGCTTATTTGAATCGTAGAGCGAGCCGGCCGCTGAAGAGGCGCGGGTAGCCGACGTGCGTGCCGCTGAAGACCGACTCGAAGTTGTAGAGGAAGAACTCGTCGGTCAGGTTCTGCACGTCGAACTGTAGGTTCAGGGTCGTGCGCTCGTGTTGCAAGAGGTCGGCCCCGACGGAGAAGTTGAGCACCGTGTGCGGGCGCGTGCGGCCGCGGGCGAAGTCGATCTCGTTGTAGAAGCGCGGGTCGAAGCCGGCGGCGGTGAAGTCCGCCAGCGTCGTGCCCGGCTCGACCTCGACGGGGTAGCCGGAATCGTAGCGCCCGCTCAGGAGCGCGTAGACGCCGCTGCGGTGGTTGTAGCTCAGTTGGAACTGCAAGGAGTTGCGCTGGTCGTGGTCGTTGGCGAATTTCAGACCCGGCTGGTCGAGCGACTCGGCGGACTCGCCGAGGAACAGTCCGCCGTTGATCGGCGTCACGCCGTAGGCGCGCGCGTTGGCGTAAGACGCGGACGCGCGCAAGCCGCGCAAGTCAATCGTCTCCAGACGCAACTCCTCGCCCGTCACGCGCCCCGAAGAGATCGTGATGGGGAAGATGACGCCCGTGTCGAAGAACTGATCCTTGTCGGAGAAGTTCTTGATGCGCTTCTGGTAGACCGTGAAGTTCGCGCGCACGTAGCGCGTCAACAACTGCTGCGCGCCGACCTCGAAGGCGTTCTGCTTGTCGGGCAGGATGGGGCGCACGCCCGACTGCCCTTGCAGCACGGCGAGCGGCGAGAGCGCGGCGGCTTGGGCGGAGCTGGCGAGCAGCAGGTTCTCGGCCGGCGGCGGCTGGAAGAAGCGGTTGTAGGAGGCGCGCAGGGTCGTCTGCGTGCGCGGGATGTAGTAGGCGACGCCGACGCGCGGGCTGAAGGCGTCGTCCTGGATGACGAGCCGGTAGTTGTCGTAGCGCACGCCCGCGTCCACGGTGAAGTTGGGGAAGAGCGTGAACCGATCCTGCACGTAGGCGCTGAGCGTGCGGCCCGTGCGTCGGCCGTCGAAGACGAACGGGGCGGCGGCCGTGAAATTGTTGATCGGGTTCGGCACGGGGTTGCCGTCCTCGTCCACCAAGTCGTCGAAGGGCACGGTCGGGTAGAAGCTGAAGTGCTCGCGCACGGGCGTGATGGTGAACTGGCCGCCGAACTTGATGTTGTGGCTGCCGCGCGTGAGCGAGATGGCGGCGATGCCGCCGGTGTTTTCGAGTTTGCGATCCTGGAAGGCGACGACGGGTGTCGAGAGCGGGTTGCTCAACAGTTCGGCCGTGCTGCCGCGGTGGAAGAAGGAGAACTGGCCGAGCGTGGTCGGCGAGAAGATGTGCTCGAAGGTGATGAACTCGGAGTTGTCGCGCAGGCGTTCGCGCTGATCCTGGCCGGCGACCTCCTGTTCGAGCCGGTTCGGCACTTGGAAGTTCGAGCCGCCGAAGAGGAACGTGCCGCGCAGGGAGTTGTTCTGATCGATCTGGTAGTCGAGGCGGAAGAAGCCCTTGCCCGTGCGCCCGAAGTTGTGGAAGTTCTCGACCGTCGGCGGATCGAGGAAACGCTGCGAGGTAGTCGCCGAGAGGTTCGTCAGGAAGCCGAACCGCTTGGTGTGCGTCGAGAAGTCCGCGCCGATCTCGCCGGTCGAGAAGCTGCCGCCGGAGAAGTTGACGCTCCCTTGCGTCGGGCCTTCCAGCCCGGAGCGCGTGTTGACGTTGACGACGCCCGCGAGCTTGTCGCCGTACTCGGCGGAGATGCCGCCGGTCAGCACTTCGACCGTGCGCAGCGTGCGCGCGTCCAGACTCGTCGAGAAGATGGCCGACATGTTGTCCGTGATCGGCACGCCGTCCACGACGTACTGCACCTGCGACTCGGAGCCGCGCGGGTGCAGACGCCCGTTGTCGTCGGGCGCGAAGCCGGGCGCGGTGGCGACGAGCGCCTCGATGCCGCGCGAGGGGACAGCGCCGAGCGGGCGCTCAAGAATGGTCTGCGAGATGGCCGTGTCGGAGGAGGTCTTGTCGGCCTCGATGACGGAGGCTTCGGACGTGACCGTGACGGTCTCGCTGGCGACGCCGACGGCGAGCGTCAGATCGACGCTCTGCGGCAGCGCCGTCTCGATGTCCACGGTCTGCTCCGCGGCCTGGAAGCCCGCCGCCTCGGCGCGGACGGTGTAGAGGTGGAAGGGCACGTTGACGAGCTTGAACTCGCCCTGGGCGTTGGTCTGCGCCGCCTGCTTGTAGCCGGTCGTGCGCTCCGTGATCGTGACCGTCGCGTTGGGCACGAGCGCGCCGTTCGGGTCGCGCACAGTGCCTTGCACCGTGCCCACGTGCGACTGCGCGAAGGTCGCGGCGCAAAGCGTGAGCACAAACATTAAACTGCTAAAGAACTTCATTTCTGCTTCTCCCTCGAATGATGCCGGTGCAGCGGCCCGTCAGCCGCGTTGTCAGAATCGCCGCGCGCGCCGGGCCGCGTGGTTTGAACCCACGCTGCAAGCCGGCATGGACGCTCAGGCTCGCGTGCCTGTTGCGTGCTGGCGGCGAGCCGTGGCGCGGTCGTGTGTCGGGTTAGGCGAGAGAAGCAGGAGGGGGCGCGCGCCCGCAGGGCGGGGCGTTGCTGACCGGGAGGAAGTAGGCGGTCGTGACGACGGGCGCGGCCGCTTCCGCGCGCGGGCGCAGCGCGAAGGGCGGCGCTTGCAAGACGCCGTGCGCGAGCTGTTGCTGGAACTGACAGAACAGGCAGACGCCGCCCGCCGACAGCTTCGACGCCCCGTCGCCCGTTGATTGTTTACCGGCCGCCTGCGTGCTCGTCGCACGCAGCGGCCGCGCCAGCCCGTGCCTGTGCGCCAACTCGGCCGTGACGTTCCACGTCACGAGCAGCAGCAGCAGGCACGCCGCGCCGCGCCGGAAACTGTCCGGCCGCGCGCGCAGCCGCGCCGCAAACATTCTGGTCGGTGACTGACGCACTATGCTAAATTCTGCACACGAAGCACAGGAACACGAAACAATTAAACCCGGTGACACCAAACTATAGGCGCACGGCGCACACGTGTCAAAGCCCTGTCAGCCGGCGCGTGTGGCTGCGTGCTGCCTGCGCGTTGCTGTTCGCGTGCGCGTGGCTGTGCTGCCTGGGCAGCGTGCGCGCGCAGACCGTTGACGTGCAGATGCGCGTCGTCTCGCTCGCGCCGCCGCGCGTCAGCGTCGAAGGCCGGCGCGACAAAGCCACGACCGCCTGGTCGTTTCGCAACGCCTACGCCGGGCTGCTCGGTCTGGGCGCGCGCGTGGAGCAGTTCGCACTTACGGACGAGCAGGGCGCGAGCGTCGCCGTGCGCCGGCTCGCGCCGGGCGAGTACGAGGCGGCGCGCGCGGCCGTCGGCTTCCGCTACGAAGTCAAACTCGACCCGCCAGCGCCGGACGCGGACGCGGCGCACGTCTCCTGGCTGACGCCGGAGCGCGGCATTTTGATGCCCGGCGACCTGCTGCCACTGCCCGTCGGCGGCGCGAAAATCAAGCTCGCGCTGCCCGACGGCTGGGAGAGCTTGGCGCTCGAAGCGAAGGGCGCGGACGGCGTCTATCAGTCGGCGCAGGCGGAGACGAGTGTGCTGCTGATAGGGCCTGATTGGCGGCGACAGACGGCGCGCGCGGGCGCGCTCTCGTTCGCGCTCGTCGCGGCGGGCGACTGGGCGTTCACGGACGAAGACGCCGCGCGGCTCGTCAGAGACGTTTTGACGGAGCACGAGCGCGCGACCGGGGCCGTGCCGCGCGCGGACGCACTCGTCGTCCTCGCGCCGTTCCCGCGCCCCGTGCCGGCGCACGTGTGGAGCGCCGAGGCGCGCGGCGGCACGGTGCTGATGCTGACCGGGCGCACGCCCGCGAAGACGGCCGCGCTCGCGCAGTTGAGTCTGCCGCTCACGCACGAGTTATTTCATCTCTGGGTTCCGAACGCGCTCGCGCTCGCGGGCGCTTACGACTGGTTCTTCGAGGGCTTCACGCTCCAACGCTCGGCGAGCGCGGGCGTGCGCACGGGCAGTCTGACTTTTCAGACCTACCTAGACAACCTGGCGCTCGCCTACGACCGCACGCGGCAGGCGCGCGAGGCCGCGCACGTGTCCCTGCTCGACGCCGCGCGCCGACGTTGGAGTGACCCCGCCGCCGTCGTCTATCATAAAGGCGCGCTCGCCGCGTACCTTTATGATCTGAACGTGCGTTACCGGACGGGCGGGCAGCGTTCGCTGGACGACGTGTACCGCGCGCTCTTCAAGCAGCGGCAGGCGAACGCCGGGCGCGACGGCAGCGCGGTCGTGCTTGAACTGTTGACGAGCGTGGCGGGCGACCCGACGCTCGCGGAGCGTTACGTCAAGAGCGCCGACGAGCTTGACCTGGCCGCGGAGCTTGCGCCGTTCGGGCTGCAAGTGGCGACCGAAGGCGCGCGGACGCGCGTCACGGTGGCGGCGCAACTCAGCCGGCAGCAGCGCGATTTATTACGTCAGATGGGATACAATGCGACCGGCCGCGCCGGCCATCAGAGGTAAGCCGCCGCGCCCAGACCCAATGCGCACAGACACACTCGCACGCCGAACTATCAGCAGTAATTTCATGTTCAATAATCCCCCCGCGCCCGCCAAGCTCGCCGCAGCCTGTCGCTCGTCCATCGCCCGCGCACGCCGTCGCCGCCTGCGCCCGTGTCGCCTGCTGCTCCTGCTCGTCGTCGCCCTCGGCGCGAGCGCGTGCAACGCCATCGCCAGCAAAGAGACGACCGGCGTGGTCATCGCGCGCCGCGCGCAGGTGCGCAGCTCAATCGCCGTCGTCGCCGCCGATCTGACCGAGGTCACGCGCGGCGACGCGCTCGACATACTCGACTCGGCGACGGCCGAAAACGGCGAGCGCTGGCTGCGCGTCCGCGCGCACGACGCCGAGCGCACCGAAGGCTGGATCGAGGCGCGCAACGTCATGCCGCAGGAGTTGTTGGAGCGTTCGCGCAAGCTGGCGGACGAGGACAAGGACATCCCCGCGCAGGCGACCGGGCAGATACGCGCCAGCACCAACCTGCGCTCCACGCCCGACCGCAACGGCAACGACAACATCCTGCTCAAGCTCGAAAGCGGCTCGGTCTTCGAGATCGTCGCCTGGAAGCGCGTGCCGAAGCCGAAGTCGGCGGAGGCGGCCGAGAGCGACGACGCGCCGAAAGCCGGCAGCGTGCCGCAAGGGGCCGGGCGGCGCAGGGCCGAGACCGCCACGCCGAAGATGCCGGAAGAGACTTACGAGCTTTGGTACAAGGTGCGCCTCGACCCTTCGACCTCGCCCGCGCCGGCCGGCTGGGTCTACGGCCGGCAGGTCGAGTTGACCGTGCCGAGCGACATCATCTTCTACCGGACGGGGCGCGAGTTCGTCGCGTGGCGCAGGCTCGACGAGACCGCGGCGGGCGACGCGAACGGGCCTAAAGACAAGAACGCCGGCAAAGAGGCGCAGCCGGGCAGTTGGGTCATCCTCGAAAAGAGCAACACGGACGAGCCGAAGCCCGACGAGCCGGACTTCGACCGCATCTACGTGCTCGGCTACGACAAGAGCCGGCAGGAGCACTACACGGCGTACCGCAGCCCCGACCTGAACGGCCGCCTGCCGCTGCTCGTCAGTAGTTCGGCCGACGCCAAGTCCTTCACCGTCCGGGCGGAAGAGAACGGGCAGGCGAAGGAGTTGAAATACCGCGTCTACCGCGACGACCGCGGGATTCTGCGCGTCGAGTCGCAGAGCGAGGCCGGGCGCGGCGGGAAGAGACGGTAGACGACGAGGTCGGCGCGGGCCGGCGGGCGGTCGCCCGCGCGCTGTTTCACGCCTGAAAAAATTTTCGCAGGTGGGGTTGACAAGTAAATCAAAATCCCTATAATGCCCTTTCGCCTGAAACACGGCGCATTGACATCCAAGCAGACAACCGAGTGCGTTGGGCGAGCCGCTTCTCTTTTCAGAGATGTTACGGAAAGGGGGCGGTCGTTTTATCGGCGAAAGGGGCTTCGCGGAGAAGCAACCAGGATGCAGGGTGCTGCGTCTCATGCCGACGCCGACGGGCGGGCGCGAGGGCTGGATGATCGCGCTTGACAAGTCGGGTGCAATCGTTTAAGGTTGCGTTTTGCTTGGGACGAGAAATTGTCGTCTGTGCAGGCAACCGGATTGAGTCCGGACGCAACTAAGTCTGGATTCGGTGAAGGAAAGCGATCTTTGAAAACTAGATAGAGCGTGTCCAAGAAAAGACCTTTGAGAGCAACCGCGAGCGATAAAGCTCGCGGCTAAAACTCGAGAAGAGTCATCATCGGACAACCAGTACGATGATGTTCCAGAGACAAATTCTTAACGAGAGTTTGATCCTGGCTCAGAATCAACGCTGGCGGCGTGCCTCAGACATGCAAGTCGGACGCTGCTGCTCGCCTTCGGGTGGGCAGTGGAGTGGCGCACGGGTGAGTAACACGTAGGTAATCTACCTTCGGGTGGGGAATAACAGCCGGAAACGGCTGCTAATACCGCATAATGCAGCGGCACCACATGGTGACAGTTGTTAAAGCGGGGGATCGTAAGACCTCGCGCCTAGATGAGGAGCCCGCGGCGGATTAGCTAGTTGGTAGGGTAACGGCCTACCAAGGCGACGATCCGTAGCCGGCCTGAGAGGGCGGTCGGCCACACTGGCACTGACACACGGGCCAGACTCCTACGGGAGGCAGCAGTCGGGAATTTTGGGCAATGGGCGAAAGCCTGACCCAGCAACGCCGCGTGAAGGATGAAGCTTTTCGGAGTGTAAACTTCATAAGAATGGGACGAATAAGGAAGGGCTAATACCCCTTTTGATGACGGTACCATTTGTAAGCTCCGGCTAACTCCGTGCCAGCAGCCGCGGTAATACGGGGGGAGCAAGCGTTGTTCGGATTTACTGGGCGTAAAGGGCGCGTAGGCGGCGCAACAAGTCACTTGTGAAATCTCCGGGCTTAA
>DASVPY010000080.1:0-15025 GCA_036389395.1 Pyrinomonadaceae bacterium | reverse complement strand
GCGCTGCCGATCCTGCTGTTCACGACGATGCTGACGTTGGCGTACTCCATCTTCCAGGGCAACGTCGGGACGGCGTACCGGCAGCGGGCGCAGCTCCTGATCTTCTACTTCATGTTCGTGGCGGTCGGCTACGTCCTCCTGAGGGAGCGGGCCGAGGAGCGGCGGGCCAGGGGCCGGGCCGCGGGGGCCGCCGTGCCGCCGCGCCGCGCCGTACCCGCGCCCGCGCCGTCGGAGGTCGCGGTCAGCGCGCAAGCGCCGCCGCCCCCGCAGGTCGCGGTCGGCGCGGGGCGCGCGTCGCAGAACGTCTGAGCCGGGGCGGCTAAAGTTTATGTGTGGCATTGCAGGCATGGTGCGCGGGCGCGACCGCGCGGCGGACGGCGAGTTGCTGCGGCGCATGTGCGACGCCATTCGGCATCGCGGCCCCGACGAAGACGGCTACTACCTCAAAGGGCGCGTCGGCCTCGGCATGCGCCGCCTCGCCATCATCGATCTGGCCCACGGGCAGCAGCCGATCACGAACGAGGACGGCACCGTCTGGATCGTCTTCAACGGCGAAATCTACAACTACCTCGAACTGCGCCGCCGGCTCGAAGACTTAGGCCACCACTTCAAGACCAACTCCGACACGGAGGCCATCGTCCACGCCTACGAGCAGTTCGGCGCGGACTGCCCGAAGCATTTGCGCGGCATGTTCGCCTTCGCCATCTGGGACGAGACGCAGGAGGAACTGTTCCTCGCCCGCGACCGCGTCGGCAAGAAGCCCGTGCTCTACGCGCACGTCGGCGACGAACTCATCTTCGGTTCGGAGTTCAGCGCGCTCTTGCTCCACCCCGCCATCTCGCGCGAGGTCGAGCCGACCGCCATCCACGACTACCTCTCGTTCATGTGCGTGCCCGCGCCGCTCACCGCCTTCCGCCAGATCAGGAAGCTTGAGCCGGGCCACTCGCTCACGTTCACGCGCGCGGGCGAGGTCAAGCTCCAACGCTACTGGCAGCCCGACTTCACGACCAAGTTGAAGTTGACCGAAGAAGAAGCGGGCGAGCGCGCGGTCGAGTTGCTGCGCGAGGCCGTGCGCGTCCGGCTGATGTCGGAAGTGCCCCTGGGCGCGTTCCTCTCCGGCGGGATTGATTCGAGCACGGTCGTCGCGCTGATGAGCGAGGCCAGCACCGAGCCGGTCAAGACCTTCTCCATCGGCTTCGAGGAGCAGGATTTTTCGGAACTGCACCACGCGCGCCGCATCGCCGAGCACGTCGGCGCGGAGCACCACGAGTTCATCGTCCGCCCCGACGCGCTCGAAGTCCTGCCCATGCTCGTCGAGCACTACGGTGAGCCTTACGCCGACTCGTCGGCCATCCCGACCTACTACGTCGCGCGCGAGACGCGCCGCCACGTCACCGTCGCGCTCAACGGCGACGGCGGCGACGAGTGCTTCGCCGGCTACGAGCGTTACGCGGCGCTCCGTCTGGCCGAGACGTACCGGCGTCTGCCCGGCGTCCTGCGTAAGCAGTTCATCGAGCGCGCGGTCGGCCTGCTGCCCACGTCGGAGCTGCGCCGCAGCCGCGCGCGCGACCTCAAACGCTTCCTGCACGCGGCGTCTCTGCCGACCGTCGAGCGCTACGCCCGCTGGGTCTCCGTGCTCGACCGCGCGACCAAAGAGGAGTTGTACGCGCCGGAGTTCCGCCGGCAGTTGGGCGCGCACGATCCGGTTGACTACCTCGCGCCCTGGTTCGCGCGCGTGAACGGCGGCGGCGTGGTGGACGCGGCGCTCCTGACCGACACGATGACCTACCTGCCCAACGACCTGCTCGTCAAGGTGGACATCGCCACCATGGCCGTCTCGCTCGAAGCGCGCTCGCCGTTCCTCGATCACCACGTCATCGAGTTCGCGGCCGCGCTGCCGGCGAAGTACAAGCTGCGCGGCTTGACGACGAAGTACCTCTTGAAGCGCGTGCTGCGGCGCTTGCTGCCGGCGGAAAATATCGACCGGAAAAAGATGGGCTTCGGCGTGCCCATCGGCCACTGGCTGCGCGGCCCGCTCGCGCCCTTCCTGCGCACGACGCTGCTCTCCGAGCGCAGCCTGCGCCGCGGCCTCTTCCGGCCCGAACGGCTCACGCACATCGTCACAGAGCACACCGAGGGGCGGCGCGACTACGCGCACCAGCTCTGGACGCTCCTCATGCTGGAACTGTGGTACGAGCGGTTCATTGACTAGCGCGCCGCCGGGCCGTCTGAGACGAGTGATGAGAATGACGGGGACGTTAGGCCGCGCGACCGCAACGCTCCTGCTCGGCCTGCTCTGCGCGGCGGCCGCCGCGGCGCAACCCGCCGCACCCGCGCGCGTCACAGAGGCGAACGCGGCCGCCTACCCCAGCTTCGGCGCGGCGGTGGACGCCGTCGCGGCGGCGGGCGGCGCGCTCGTCGTCTCCACCTCCCAGACCCTAACCGCCGACAAGACAGTGCCCGCGGGCGTCCACCTGCGCTTCGAGCCGGGCGGCACGCTCTCCGCGCAGCGCCCCGTCACCGTCACGCTGCACGAGCCGCCCGTCGCCGGCCGCTGGCAACTGTTCGGCGAGAACGTGACGGTCAAGTTCGCGCCGCGCGCGCCCGACGTGCTCTTCCCCGAATGGTGGGGCGCGCGCGGCGACAACACGACCGACGACTACCCCGCCTTCCGCCGGGCGCTCGACTCGATGAAGGGGGCAAGCCCGCACCTGCAACTCGCCGCCGGCCGGACTTACCACCTGTCGCAGACCCTCGACGTAGACTTCCACCTCCTGCTGGACAGCACGGGCGGGGCGGACAACTGGTATCAGCCGGCGGCACTGAGCTGGCCCGCCGACACCACGGGGTTGCGCGTCCACAGCAACCAGACGCGCGACGGCCCGGCGGGCGGCGGCAACGACGACGCCCACTACACGACCATCAGGAATCTCTACCTGCAAGGCGGCGGGCAGGGCGCGAGCGCGGGCAACTGCTCGGTCTCGGGCCTCACCGTGACGCGGCTCACGGGCGCGAACTTCGACGGACAGGCGGGCTGGCTCAGTGGGAACGTCGTGGACATCGGCGGCGTGCCGTATGTCCTGGCGACCGACGCGGCGGACGCGAGCCACGTTAGCTTGCGGCCCGTCAAGACGTTCGTCGTCACGGCCGCGACGGGCGAGGCGACCCTCTACCGCGGCAACTACGACAACTTCAGCCCGGACTGGGTCGGCGCGACCATCACGCTCTACTACGCGGACGCGGACGGCGTCCGCAAGACCCAGACGCGCACGATCACGGCCGCCAACGCCTCGCAGTTGACCCTCAACGCCAAGACCGACCCGATGCCCCCGGTCAACGGCGCGACGTGGAGCGGCGACGCCGAGATCACCAACCTCAACATCCGCAGCGCCCCTTACAAGCCCGCCTTCCACCACGGCATAGACGCGCGCGCCACGGTGAACGTCGAGCACACGAAGGTCTGGGGCTTCAACGGCTCCGGCCTCTTTCTGAACTCGGTGCAGGTCGGCAAGTCGTCAATCCCGCAGACGAGTCCGAACACGAACGTCTCGCTCGTCGTGCGCAACTCGTTCTACAACAACTACGGGCACGGCATCTTCGCGCGCGGCCTAAACAGCAACCAGTCGCTCTTCGAGAACAACGACACGACCAACAACCGCGGCGCAGGGATAGCCGAGTTGTCTTTCCTCGGCAACAACTACCTGTCGAACCACACCAGCTTCAACTGGCGCGGCGCGCGCCTCGCCACCAACGGCGGCGTCAACACCAGCAACACCTTCGGCGAGTACGACGAGGGCGGGCAGCCCTCGGCCGAGGTGGATCAGAATCACCTGAACGTCGGCGGCAACCGGGCGGCGGGCCTGAGTCCGGGCGGCGGCTACATCGGCGTCGGGTCGGGGCGCTTGTTCTTCAGCCAGTCGCTGTTCGCGTCATCGAACGGCGTCCCCGGCGCGACGAAGACCACCGGCCTGATCTTCAGCTACGGGCAGCCGAACACGCTGTTCGCGTTCGGCGCGGCCGAGGCGGCCGCCAACCGCGCCGCGGGCGCGCCGCGCTCGACCCTGATCGCGCCGTCCTACCTGTTCGGCTACGATCAACTCCGCCCCGGCTGGTTCTCGCTCTACTTCGGCGGCAACTACGCGAGCCACCAAGCGAACTCCGTCTTTGCTTTGTCGGAGGACCCGGCGGCCGAAGGGGGCGGCAAGCTCTGGCTCTACCGCGGCGTGGACTTCATCGGGCCGAACCGCGCGGCGGGTCTCGCGCCCGACGGCGACGGCGTGCTGAAACTCACGGGCGGCGCGCGCGCGGGCGGCGCGACGCTCTACTCGCCCTTGAAGACCGACGCCTACAGCCCTTCGCTCACGCTCGACTTCGCCGAGGGCAACGTCCACACCGTCACGCTCAAGGGCGACGTGACGACGTTGCGGCTGGCGAACCTGCGCGCGGGCGGCGAGTACGTCGTGCGCGTCGTGCAGGACGGCGTGGGCGGGCGCAGCGTCGCCTGGACGAACGTGCGCTGGGCGGGCGGGCAAGCGCCGCGCCTGAGCACGGGGCCGAACCAAGTAGATATTTTTCGTTTCGTCTCGCCGGACGCGGTCGTTCTCGAAGAGGTCAGCCGCGCGCTCGGCGTGCGTTAGTTTGCCCGATGGCTTAAGCGGGCGCGCGCGGGTTAGAATCTGCGGGCGGATAATTTTTGCGGGAGGAGAGAAAACAGTTTGAAAGGCGTCGTATTGGCCGGGGGCTTGGCGACGCGGCTGTTGCCGCTGACCTCTGTGACGAACAAGCACCTGCTGCCCGTCTACAACAAGCCGATGGTCTATTACCCCATCGAGACGCTCGTCAACGCCGGCATCCGCGACATCATGATCGTCACGGGCGGCAACTGGGCGGGCGACTTCCTCAGGCTCTTAAAGAACGGCAAGGCGTTCGGCTTGAAGCACCTCAACTACACG
The DNA here is from genome assembly GCA_036389395.1 of Pyrinomonadaceae bacterium. Taxonomy (GTDB): domain Bacteria; phylum Acidobacteriota; class Blastocatellia; order Pyrinomonadales; family Pyrinomonadaceae; genus QHXQ01. Next base: position 10,073 of record DASVPY010000080.1, on the reverse strand, counting down.
TATCAAGAGGGCGAGGGCGGCATCGCCGCCGCGCTCGCCCTGGTCGAAGACTTCGCCGACGGCGACCCCGTGTGCGTCGTCTTGGGCGACAACATCATCGAGCGCAACATCTGCCAGGCGGTCAAGGCGTACCGGCATCAGGGCGGCGGCGCGAAGATCATGTTGAAGAAAGTCCACGACCCGCAGCGCTTCGGCGTGGCGGAACTCGACGGCCGCCGCGTCCTCCGCATCGAGGAGAAGCCGAAGGAGCCGAAGTCCGACTACGCCGTCATCGGCGTCTACATGTACGACGCGGAGGTCTTCCAGATCATCAAGACGCTGAAGCCGTCGGGGCGCGGCGAGCTGGAGATCACGGACGTGAACAACGCCTACATCGAGCGCGGCGAGATGACCTGGGACGAACTCGACGGCTGGTGGACGGACGCCGGCACGTTCGACAGCTTGCTGCGCGCCTCCAACCTCGTCGCCGAGACCGGCGCGAACAAGCTCGACACGAAAGAAGCTGTTAGTAGTTAATTGTTAGCGGTTAGTGGTTATTTGTTCTTCAATTGTGAGGCCGGCGCTGATGCCGACGCGCGCTTAGTTGCCAGGGACAAATAACAATTAACAATTAACCACTAACTAATCCTCATGAAGATCGTTCGCATCATCGCGCGGCTGAACGTGGGCGGGCCGGCCAAGCACGTGGCGTGGGTCACGGCGGGGACGCGGCGCGCGGGGCACGAGTCGCTGCTCGTGGCCGGCACGGTGCCGCCGGGCGAGGACGACATGGGCTACTTCGCGGCGGCGCAAGGCGTCGCGCCGCACGTCATCGCGGAGATGAGCCGCGAGATTTCGCCGCGCGACGCCGTCACGGTCTGGAAGCTCTACCGGCTGCTCAGGCGCGAACGCCCCGACGTGGTACACACGCACACGGCGAAGGCGGGCACGGTCGGGCGCGTCGCCGGGCTGCTCTACCGCTGGCTCACGCCCGCGGCGCTCGTGGGCCGCCCGCGCCCCGTCCGCTTCGTCCACACCTACCACGGGCACATCTTCCACAGCTACTACGGCCGCCTGAAGACGCGCCTCTTCCTGACGGTCGAGCAGGTGCTCGCGCGCCTCGCGACCGACCGCATCGTCGTCATCAGCCCGCAGCAGTACCGCGAGATACACGAACAGTTCGGCGTCGGGCGCGCGCCGCAGTTCGCCGTCGTCCCGCTCGGCTTGGACTTGACCGCGTTCGACGACTGGGCGCAGCGCCGCGAGCAGGCGCGCGCCGCCTTCGGCGCGGACGCGGACACCCTGCTCGTCGGCATCGTCGGCCGCCTGACCGAGATCAAGAATCACGAGTTATTTCTTCAAGCCGCCGCGCGCTGCAAGGCGCAACTCGCAAACACGACGCGCGTCCGCTTCGTCGTCATCGGCGACGGGCACTTGCGCGCGCCACTGACGGAGCAGGCGCGCGCGCTGGCGCTCGAAGATGACGTTATCTTCACGGGCCTGCGCGACGACCCGGAGAACTTCTACCCGGCGCTCGACGTGGTCGCGCTCACGTCGCGCAACGAGGGCACGCCGCTGACGCTCATCGAGGCGCTGGCGAACGCGCGCGCCGTCTGCGCCACGGCCGTCGGCGGCGTCGTGGACTTGCTCGGCACGCCGGCCGAAACTGTGACCGATCCGGCCGCGCCGTTCGTCGTCTGCGCGCGCGGCGTGCGCGTGCGGCCCGGCGCCGCCGACGCGTTCAGCGCCGCGCTCGTACACCTGCTCGACGCGCCCGACCTGCGGCGCGAGTTGGGCGCGCGCGGGCGCGCCTACGTCGCGCGCCACTACTCGGTCGAGCGCCTGCTCGCCGATCTCTTGCGACTCTACGAAGAGCTGCGGCCGCGCACGGCGCGCGCCGCCGCCGAAGACTTGACGCGCGCCCGACCGGCCCGCGCGAAGGGAGACTGAAAACCGTCTTGCGAGTTCTGATCACAGGCGGCGCGGGCTTCATCGGCTCGCACCTGGCCGACGCCTACATCGCCCGCGGCGACGAGGTCTTCGTCATAGACGACCTCTCGACCGGCAGCATCGAGAACATCAAACACCTCAAGGAGCACCCGCGCTTCCACTACGCGATTGACGCGGTGCAGAACACGCCCGTCACCGCCGAACTAGTGGACGTGTGCGACGTGGTCTTTCATCTGGCGGCGGCGGTCGGCGTCAAGCTGATCGTCGAAAGCCCGGTGCGTACCATCGAGACGAACGTCCACTGCACGGAAGTGATCCTCAACCTGGCGAACAAGAAGAAGAAGAAGGTGCTCGTCGCCTCGACCTCGGAAGTCTACGGGCTGTCGAACGACGTGCCGTTCCGCGAGGACGGCAACCTCGTCATGGGCGCGACGACCAAGGGGCGCTGGTCTTACGCCTGCTCGAAGGCGATTGACGAGTTCCTCGCGCTCGCCTACTGGCGCGAGAAGAAGCTGCCGACCATAGTCGTCCGCCTCTTCAACACCGTCGGCCCGCGCCAGACCGGGCAGTACGGCATGGTCATCCCGACCTTCGTCAAGCAGGCGCTGGCGGGCCGGCCCGTCACGGTCTACGGCGACGGGCAGCAGACGCGCTGCTTCGGCTACGTCGGCGACGTGGTCGGCGCGCTCGTCAAGCTGATGGACAAGGACGAGGCGACGGGCCAGGTCTTCAACATCGGCTCGCACGAAGAGGTCACGATCCTCGAAGTCGCCGAGCGCGTCAAAGAGCTGACCCGCTCCACCTCCGAGATCGTCTTCGTCCCCTACGCCGAGGCCTACGAAGAGGGCTTCGAGGACATGCCCCGCCGCGTCCCCGACATCTCCAAGATCAGCGCCCTCGTCGGCTTCCGCCCCCAGGTCAAACTCGACGGCATCCTCGAACAAGTGATCGCTTATTACAGCGGGCAGTGAGGAGTGAACAGGAGTCAGGGGTCAGGAGCCAGAAGCCAGAAGGATATAGCCGGCCTCTCTGCCTCACGCGGCCGCTTTCCGGCTCCCCGCCTTTGGTTGCGTTTCTAACTTCCGGCTTCTGGCTTCTGGCTCCTGACTTCTCCTTTTGGGGCTTGACCTTACGCGCCGTATCGAATAGCTTGTTGCGCGACCATTGAACTCACTTAGCACGGCCGCTTATGTCACAAGGGTTTCTCCAGTTGCTGCCCGTCCTCGTGTCGTTTGCGCTGGCGCTGGCGCTGACGCCCGCCGTGCGCGCGCTGGCGCGCTGGCGCGGCCTCGTCGCCAAGCCCAAGGCGGATCGCTGGCACAAGCGCCCGACCGCGATGTTCGGCGGCGTGGCCATCTTCCTGACGGTCGCCGTCTGCTACCTCGCGTTCCTGCGCGCCATGCCGCACCAGCCCTACGGCTGGGTCATCATGGTCGCCAGCACGTTCCTCTTCGTCGTCGGGCTGGTGGACGACTTCCTGCACGTTAAGCCGTACCAGAAACTCGTCGGGCAGGTGATGGGCACGGCCCTGGTCGTCTACTACGGGCTGAACCTGCCGTGGACGTACACGCCGGCCCTGAACGTGGCGATCACCTTCCTCTGGCTCATCGGCATCACGAACGCGCTCAACCTGCTCGACAACATGGACGGGCTGGCGGCGGGCATCGCCGCCATCGCCGCCGCCTTCCTCGCCTTGAGCTTCATCGCCACGGGCCACCTGCCCGAAGCCCTGCTGCTCGGCGTCTTCGCCGCCGCGCTCTTAGGCTTCCTCGTCTTCAACTCGAACCCCGCCTCGATCTTCATGGGCGACTGCGGCTCGATGTTCGTCGGCTTCTTCCTGGCCGCGACGGCCTTGCTCAGCGTGTCGGGCGCGCGCGGGCGCTCGTACCTGATCGTCGTCGCCGTGCCCGTCCTGATCCTGCTCATCCCGATCTTCGACACGACGTTCGTCACCGTCCTGCGCAAGCTCTCGGGCCGCGCCGCCTCGCAGGGCGGGCGCGACCACACGTCGCACCGCCTCGTCGCGCTGGGCCTGACCGAGCGGCACGCCGTCTGGCTGCTCTACGGGCTGGCGGGCCTCTCCGGCTTGCTCGCGCTCGCGGTCAACAAGGTGCGCTTGGACGTGAGCTTCGCGGCCATCGCGGGCTTCACCATCGTGCTGACGCTGGCGGGCGTGTACCTGGCGGGCGTGAAGGTCTACGACGAGGCGGAGGTGGCGGCGGCGCGCAACAAGCCGCTCGTCTCGTTCCTCGTCGATCTCTCGTACAAGCGGCGCATCTTCGAGGTGCTCTTGGACGTGCTGCTCGTCGTGCTGTCGTACTACGCCGCCTACACGATGCTGCAAGGCTCGCTGATGGGCAACGAGGCGGCGTGGCGGCTGTTCTGGCGCACCGTGCCCGTGCTCATCTTCGTCAAGATGTTCGTCTTCCTGGCGACGGGCGTCTACCGCGGCTTGTGGCGCTACATCAGCATTGACAACGTGCTCGTCTACGGGCGCGCGGTCGTGCTCAGCTCGGTCGCCAGTATGCTCGCGCTCCTCTTCGCGTTCCGCTTCGAGGGCCTGTCGCGCAAGGTCTTCGTGCTCGACGCGATGATCATGTTCCTGGTGCTGACGGGCAGCCGCGCCGCCTTCCGCCTGTTCCGCCGGATGCTGCCGGCGGGCGCGGCCGCGGCCGGCCGGCGCGTGCTCATCTACGGCGCGGGCGACGCGGGCGAACTATTCCTGCGCGAAGTGCTGAACAACCGCGAGCTGCAACTGACGCCGGTGGGTTTCGTGGACGACGACCCGCTGAAGAAGGGCAAGGTCATCCACGGCTACCGCGTCTTCGGCGGCAACGGCTCGCTGCCGCGCATCTGCCAGGAGCAGCGCGTCGAAGCGGTCGTCATCTCGAGCGCGCGCGTCACCGCCGAGCGCCTGCGCGAGATTCGCCGCATCTGCGCCGACGCCGACGTGAGCCTCAGCCGCCTCCGCATCCGCCTCGAACCGCTCGGCGAGGAGGAGTAAAACAGAAGTCAGGGGCCAGAAGTCAGGAGTCAGAAGTGGACGCAGACCCGAAGGCGGAAGCGCCGCACGTTTCTTAACACGCGCGCTCCGATTGACTCATTCATCGCGATTACCGACTAACGCCAATCGTGCCGGCTTCCGGCTTCTGGCTCCTGACTCCTGACTCCTGACTCCTGACCCATGTCCGCGCAGATCACCTCCGTTAAAGTCGCAGCCCTGTGGCGGCGCGTGCTGTTGCTCGTGCCGGTGGCGGCGGCGTGCGCGGGCGCGTGGTACGTGGGGCGCTGGTCTCTGGGCAACACGATGGCGGAGTGGCTGCCGGACGCGGGCGCGGCGCGCGTGGCGGCGCGGCTCGCGCCCGACGATCCGCAGGCGCACTTCACGCTCGCGCGCCTCGCCGAGCGCAGCTTCGAGCCGGAGCAACTCGCCGCGGCCGTCGCCGAGTACGAGCAGGCGGCGGCGGGCGCGCCCAACGACTACCGGCTCTGGTTCGAGTTGGGGCGCGCGCGCGGCTTGGCCGGCGACGACGCGGGCGGCGAGCGCGCCTTGCGCCGCGCCGTGGAGCTTGCGCCCAACTACCCCGCGCCGCACTGGTATCTCGGCAACCTGCTGCTCCGCACGGGGCGCGACCAAGAGGCGTTCGCGGAACTGCGACAGGCGGCCGCGGCCGACCCCGAAAAATACCGCGCGCAGGTCTTCGAGATCGCCTGGCGCGCGGCGGGCGGGCGGACGGCGGACTTGCTCGCGCTCGTCGGCGACACGCCGGACGCGCGCGCCGCGCTCATAGAATTCCTGCTCAACCGACAGACCGGCGACGCCGCCGCGCGCGCCGCGGCCCGCGCCGAAGCCGCGCGCATCTGGACGGGTCTCGACGCCGCCGCGCGCCGCGCGCACCAGGAGACCGGCACGAAGCTGCGCGACGCCTTCCTGGCCGCGAAACAGTATCACGCCGCCCTCGCCGTCGAACGCCAGTTGAGTGGTAGTGCAGCGACGACGAGCGACGCGGCGACGAACAGCGTGGCGACGGACGGCGCAACGCGGCCCGCCTTGCCGGCCGAAGATCAGTTATTGAACGGCGGCTTCGAGCAGCCGGTGGGGCCGCCGGGCAAGACCTGGTACGACTGGCAGGTGGCGCAGGTGGCGCAGGCGGAGGTCAAGCTAGACCCGAGCGTGCGCCGCGGCGGCGCGCGCAGCCTGCGCCTCGTCTTCAACGCCACGGGCGCGCTCGACTTCCAGCACGTCTCGCAGCTCGTCGTCGTCGCGCCGCAGACGCGCTACCGGCTCTCGTACTTCGTCCGCACGGAAGAACTCCAGAGCGCGAGCACGCTCGTGACCGAGGTGTCGGCCGCGGCGGCAGGCGCGCGCCGGCTCGCCGCCGCGCCGCCGCTCGCACAGGGGTCGAGCGACTGGCAGCAGACGGCGCTCGACTTCACGACCGGCGCGTCGGACGAGGCGGTCGTCGTGCGCCTCGTGCGCGCGCCCTGCGCTCAAGCCCTGTGCCCGCTCTCAGGCAAAGTTTGGTATGACGACTTCAACCTCGAACGCCTCGGCGGCGGCCCCGCCAACGGCGGCCGCGCCCGCGCCGACGCCGCCGACGCACGCGCCCGCTGAGGAGCCGGGGCGCACGCTCGCCAGCCGCTTCGTCGTGCTGGCGCTCGTGCTCGCGCTCGTCCTCTCGACCGCCGCCTTCGGCACAGTCCACCCGTGGTCGCTCATGTTCTTCGCGGCGGGCGCGGCCCTCGTCCTCGCGCTCTGGGCCGCGGACGCCTGGCGCACGCGCGCGTTGCGCCTGAGCCGCAACCTCCTGCAACTGCCGCTCGCGGGTCTCGTCGTCGTCGGGCTGGTGCAACTGCTGCCGCTCGGCGCGCAGGTCGCGGACGTGCGCGCCGCCGCGCACGCGCTCTCGCTCGATCCTTACGCGACGCGCTTCGTCCTCGTGCAGCTCGCGTCCTTGCTCGTCTACTTCGCGGCGGCGCTCGTCTTCGTGGACAGCCCGGCGCGGCTGCGCCTCGTCGCGCGCACCGTGACGGTCTTCGGCTTCGCGCTCGCGCTCTTCGCGCTGCTGCAACACTTCGTCAACCCGGATCAGATTTACTGGCTGCGCACGCCCGCGCAGGCGCAGCCCTTCGGCCCGTTCATCAACCGCCACCACTTCGCCGCCTGCATGGAGCTGACGGCGGGGCCGCCGCTGGGCTTGCTGTTCGCGGGCGCGGTCGGGCGCGAGCGGCGCGTGCTCTACGTCTTCGCCGTCGTGCTGATGGCGGTGGCGCTGGTGCTGACCGGCTCGCGCGGCGGCATGTTGAGCTTCGCCTTCGAGGTGCTGTTCCTGTTCGGCCTGGGCGGGGCGGTGCGGCGGCGCGACGAGGCGAACGCCGCGGCGGACACGGGGCGGCGGCGCGTGCGCTCGGCCCTCATGCGCGTCGGCGCGGGCGCGCTGTTGGTGCTCGCGCTCTTGGGCGCGGCGCTGCTGTTCGGCGGCGAGCAGTCTTTGAGCCGGCTCGTCGGCACGGTCAACTCGGACGATCCGACTTCGGGGCGCGCGCAGTTCTGGCGCGGCGCGGTCGGGGTCATCAAAGAGCACCCGCTGCTCGGCGCGGGCCTCGGCGCATTCGGCGTCGCCTACACGCGCCACGACCCGCTCAACGGCGCGCTGCGTCTGGAACAGGCGCACAACGACTACCTGCAAATACTGGCCGACGCGGGTCTCGTCGGCGGCGCGCTCGCGCTCGTCTTCGTCGGCGTACTCGTGCGCGCGGGGCTGGCGCGCCTCGCCACGCGCGACCGCTTCCGGCGCGGCGTCTCAGCCGGCGCGCTCGCGGGCTGCGCCGCCGTGCTCGTCCACAGCTTCTTCGATTTCCCGCTTCACATCACCTCCATCGCGCTCCTCTTCCTCCTGCTCGCCGCGCTGGCGACGGCCGACCGCCGCGTCGAAGACGAGACTAGGCAACAGCACCCGCGCCGCCGGAGGACAGTGAGCGGGGAGCAGTGAAGAAGGCAGGAGCCAGGAGTCAGAAGCCGGAAGCAAGAGCCGGCCTTTCTTCCCCTCGCCGCCGCGTATCTGCTCCCAGCCTTCGGCGGCCGGTCTCTAACTTCTGGCTCCTGGCTTCTGACTCCTGACTCCTGCCTTCTGCTTTCTGCCCCCGCTCACTGCTTACTTTCCTTCCGCCGGGCGGCGCGTTAAAATCGCGCACGCTTTCGCACGTCCATCAAACCCCCGTCGCCGAACCGCCATGACTCAGACGAACGCGCCCGCCGCCCACCTGCCCGCGACGCTGCCCGCGCTCTACCAGACCGCGCTCCGCGAGCGCCCGCGCCCCGACGTGCTCAACCACAAGGCGGGCGGCGTGTGGCAGCGCCTCTCCGCCGCCGACATGGGCCGGCGCATCCGCGCCATCGCGCTCGGCCTCGCAGACCTCGGCGTACGCAAGGGCGACCGCGTCGCACTCCTCTCCGAGAACCGGCCCGAGTGGTCGCTCACCGATCTGGCCATCCTCTCTTTAGGCGCGATCAACGTGCCCGTCTACACGACGCAGGCCGTCGAGCAGGTGCGCTACATCCTCGAAGACTCGCAGGCGCGTGTGCTGTTCGTCTCGAACCGCCGCGTCTTCCGCCACGCGCGCCCCGGCATCGAAGGCGTCGCCTCCGTCGAGCGTTTGATCTTCTTCGACGCCGACAGCGCGGCGGAACAGGCGGGCGCGCTCACGCTCGCGGAGATCGAGGCGCGCGGCGCGGCGCGCGACATGGCCGCGCCCGACGCCTACGACGCACTCGCGGGCGCGGTGCAGCCGGACGACCTCGCCACGATCCTCTACACGTCGGGCACGACGGGCGAGCCGAAGGGCGTCATGCTGACGCACGCGAACTTCACGTCGAACGTCCACGCGATCACGGCCGGGCTGCCCATCACGTCGAGCGACATCTCGCTCTCGGTGCTGCCGCTCTCGCACATCTTCGAGCGCACGGCCTTTTACGTCTTCTGCTGGAACGGCATGGCGGTGCATTACGCGCCGTCGGTCGAGCAACTCGGCGAGTACTTGCAGGAGGTGCGCCCGACCGTGATGACGGCCGTGCCGCGTTTGTTCGAGAAGGTCTACCACCGGATCGTGAAGAAGGGCCAATCGGCCGAAGGCTGGCGGCGCAGTCTGTTCGACTGGGCGCTGGCGACGGGGCGGCGCTACGCCGAGTTGCAGGACAAGCGCGCGCCCGTGCCGCCGCTGCTTGAGCTGAAGCAGGACGTGGCGAGCGCGCTCGTCTTCAGCAAGTGGCGCGCGGGCGTCGGCGGCCGGCTGCGCTACTTCGTGTCGGGCGGCGCGCCGCTCTCGCCCGCGCTCTCCTACGCCTTCCTCGCCGCCGGCATCCCCGTCCTGCAAGGCTACGGCATGACCGAGGCGTGCATCGTCGCCGCGAACCGGCCCGAGAACAACAAGGTCGGCTCCATCGGGCTGCCGTTCGCCGGCATCGAGATGCGCGTGGACGACGAGGGCGAACTGCTCCTGCGCGGGCCGAACGTGATGCGCGGCTACTACAACAAGCCCGAAGAGACGGCCGCCGTCTTCACCCCCGACGGCTGGTTCAAGACCGGCGACGTGGGCTACGCGGACGCGCACGGCCACTTCTACATCACGGATCGCAAGAAGGAGTTGTTCAAGCTCTCTAACGGCAAGTACGTCGCGCCGCAACAGGTCGAGAGCCTGATCAAGCAGAGCGCGCTCGTCAGCCAGGTGGTCGTGGTCGGGGCGGGGCGCAAGCAGCCCGCGGCGCTGGTCGTGCCCGACTGGGAGGCACTCACCGGCGCGCTCGCGGAGAACGGCGTCGCGCCGCCCGCCAAGAACGACGGGCAGCGGGCCGCGCTCAGCCGCGACCCCAAGGCCGTGCGCCTCGTGCAGCGCGAGGTGCAGGCCTTAACGGCCGAGTTGGCCGACTACGAGCGCGTCCGCCGCGTCGCCCTCCTGCCCGAAGAGTTCTCCATAGACGGCGGCGAGATGACGCCCACCCTCAAGATCAAGCGCCGCGTCATAGACCAAAAATACGGCAAGCTCATAGACGAGCTATACGCCAGGGGCGGCAGGGAAGAGGAGCAGTAGGCAGAAGGCAGGAGCCAGGAGTCAGAAGCCAGAAGGAAAAGGCCGGCCTTTCATCA
>DASVPY010000079.1:0-19075 GCA_036389395.1 Pyrinomonadaceae bacterium | reverse complement strand
GCCCGCCAAAGCGTGCGTGAGCACGCTAAAGAGGAAGCGGCGGCTTTCAACGTCGAAGGCCGCCGCTTCTTCTTATTCGCGCTGCGCGCTCATGGCGGGCAGGGATGCCCGCGCTCCCGGCGGCGGCGTGCGCGCTTCGGTCAACTGTTGGTTGACGCGGGCGTGTGAAGCGTCATCGTGTTGTTGACGGTGGGTGTAAGTCGTTGCAGCGACAACGTGCGGCGGGCGTCGTCGGGCGCGTGCGGACGGCAACTGGACGTGCGTGCGTCAACTGCGGGTTGACGACGCGGATGGCGACCGCGCGCGCAACTGTGCGACAAGGCGGGTGATTTCGCGGTCTGCGCCGCGCGGCACGGGCTTTGCGAAGTCGGCAGCGTCCGCAACGGCACGGGTCGCTGAAACGAGCGCGCGGGTGGTTGCGGATCGTGGAGAGACGAATCATGAGAGCTGTGGTCGCAAAACTTTTCCCAACGCTCGCAGGCATTGTGCTCGTCGTGCCGTTTCTGGTCGTCGCCCTTCTGGTCGGCCACTACGCTCTGGCGGGCGCGGGGCGCGGCGCGAACACACTGCTGTTCGGCGCGCTGGCCCTGTGCGGCGTCGCCTACAGCGCCGTCGCAGGTCGCCCGGCAGGGATGCAGCTCGCGTGGCCCGTCTTCGCCCGTCGCACGCGCCCTTGAGAACGCGCCGCCGCCGTGGCACGCCGCGCGCCGTTCAAACGGGTCAGGCACACCAACCGACACCCTTCAAACTTTAAAGGAGCAAACCCATGATCAAGAACTTCCTTCGTGACGAGACCGGTCTCGAACTGTCCGAGTACGCCGTGGCGGCCGCCCTGGTCGCGCTCGCGGTCATCACCGCCTTCACCACGCTGGGCACGAACATCGGCAACAAGATCACGGCCCTGGCGACCGCCGTCAACAGCTAAAACGGGACTTCCGACCCGTGACGCGAAGGGAGCAGGCGCGCTCCCGCCACCCCGACTGTCGGGGGCGCGCCTCCGACCTTCAACCCCGCCCGACCAGCAACACTTTTTTTGACAACCTGATTGCTCGCTCATCAGCGCCGGCGCGAGGGCCGGTTTTCATCATGTCCGGGGCACACACATTAATCAGCAGCGTTTTGCTCGTCCCGCTCGCGGTCGTCATCACCTACTTCGACGGCCGGTTTCGTCGTATCCCGAACGTTTTAGTCTTGGCCACGCTCGTCAGCGGTCTCGTGAGCAACACGATCACGGGCGGCTGGCGCGGGCTGTTGGCGAGTGTGGGCGGCTGCGCGCTCGCGTTCGCGCTGATGCTCGTGCTGCACGTGTTCGGCGCGATGGGCGCGGGCGACGTGAAGCTGTTCGCCGCCATCGGGTCGGTCTTGGGCGCGGCGCTCGTCGTGCCGACCTTCCTGGTCGTCGTGCTGACGGGCGGCGTGCTGGGCGTCTACACGATGGTGCGCGCGGGCGCGGTGCGCGGGACGCTCTTGCGCGTCGCGCAGATTTTCATGGGGCTGCTGCCCGGCTGGGAGCTGCCGCGCTTCGCCGTGCCGACCGAGCGCCGGCACACGATCCCCTACGGCGTCGCGATCACCTTCGGCAGCCTGATCGCGCTCGTGATCTTTCGCACCTGATGCGATTGCGGAATGCGGATTTCGGATTGCGGATTAAAGAACAGAGTGATTCATCCGCGCCGTTCGTCTTCCAATCCGCAATCCGCAATCCGAAATCCGCAATGGAGTAGAGCTATGCGCAACAAACGTCTAGTGGTGGTGCTGTGCGGCGCGGTCTTCTTCGGGCTGGTGGCCGCCGTCTCGGTGAGCCGTTACCTGTCGAGCACGCAGGCCTACGCGAAGAACCTGAACAACGTCGTCGTCGCCAAGGTGGACATCCCCGCCGGCACGAAGATCATCGCCGAGCAGTTGGAGACCGTCCAGTTCCCGCAGAACGCGATGCCGAACGGCGTCTTCGACACGCCCGACAAACTGTTAGGCCGCGTCGCCGTCGTCGCCGTCGCGCAGCGCGAACCCGTGACCGACTACAAGCTCGCGCCCGAAGGCACGGCCGGCGGCCTCTCGGCCGTCATCCCCGAAGGCTACCGCGCGATGACGGTCAAGGTGGACGACGTGGTCGGCATCTCCGGCTTCATCATGCCGGGCGCGCTCGTGGACGTGGTCGTCGTCATCAACCCGACCGAGCAGCAGCAGAACCCGATCTCGAAGATCGTCTTGCAGAACATCAAGGTGCTCGCCAACGGGCAGAACATTGATCGGCCCAAGAACGACCGCGAGCCGGAGAGTGTCAAGGCCGTGACCTTGCAGGTCACGCCCGAACAGGCCGAGAAGCTCGCGCTCGCTTCGACCGAGGGCAAGCTCCAACTCGTCATGCGCAACTCCGGGGATCAGGGCGACGAGCAGACGAAGGGCGTGGACAAGCGCACGCTCATCGGCGGCGAGCACGCCGCGCCCGTGCCCGACCCCGGCACGCTGAAGAGTGAACAGCCCAAGCCGGCGCAGCCCGTCCAGCCCGTGCGCTACGTGCCGCGCGTCATCGAAGCGCCCGCGCCCAAGCCCGCGCCGCAGGCCGCGCCCGCCGCGCCGCCGCCGCCCCGCGCCTCCGTCGAAGTCATCGAAGGCGCGAAGAAGCGTAGCGTTGATTTCCCACAGTGAAGTTCAAAGTTCCAGGTTCAAGGTTCAAGGCTAGAAGCCTTTGAACCTTGAACGTTGAACCTGCAACTCATGCCGCTTTCGCAAAGGAGTCCCGAATCATGCAGACCCGCCGCCTAATCCCTCTGTTCGTCGCGCTGCTCGCGTGCGCGCTGATGATGTGCGCCACCGCCGCGGGCGCGCAGGCGCAGGACGTGTCCGTGCGCGCCTCGTTCGGCAGCCCGACCAAGGAGCCGATTGCCATCAACGTGCTCGTCGGCCAGTCGCGCGTCATCAACTTCGACAAACCCATCGGCCGCTTCTCGGTCTCGAACCCGGACGTGGCCGAGGCCGTCCTGGTCGCCCCCGATCAGGTGCTCGTCAACGGCAAGGCGTTCGGGCAGGTCAACTTCATCGCGTGGGAGAAGGAGAAGGGCCAGTTCGTCGTCTTCGACGTGTTCGTCCGCGCCAACCTCTCGCTCATTGACTCGCAGATTCACGCCCTGTTCCCTAAGGACGACATCCGCTTGAGCCAGGCGAACGGCTCGGTCGTGCTCTCCGGCAACGTGGCGAACCCGCTGACGGCGCAGCAGGCCGAGCAGGTGGTGAAGGCCGCCGGCTTCCAGACGGTGAACATGCTCGCGTCGCCGGTGAGGAACACGGCGCAGGTGCAGCTCCAGGTGCGCGTCGCCGAGGTCAGCCGCAACCGGCTCAAAGACCTCGGCCTCTCGACCGCTTACGAGTCGCGCCCCGGCGTGGGCGGCTTCGTCGGCAGCGGCGGCGGCCCCTACACGGTCGGCAAGGTCGAGGGCGGCGACATCTTCGGCTCGGTCGCGGGCAGCGCGCTCAACCTGTTCGTCATGGGCGGCAACACGTTCAACTTCCTGCACGCGCTGCAAACGCAGGGCGCGATCCGCTCGCTCGCCGAGCCGAACCTGATCGCGATGGACGGGCAGCAGGCCTCGTTCCTCGCGGGCGGCGAGTTCCCCGTGCCGATCATTCAGGGCGGCTCGGAGCGCAACGCCGTCACCATCATGTTCAAAGAGTACGGCGTGCGCCTCAACTTCAAGCCGACGATCATGGACGAGGATCACATCCGGCTGGAGCTTGAGCCGGAAGTCTCGACGATTGACTTCTCGAACGGCGTCAAGTTCGAGGGCTTCATCATCCCGGCCTTGAAGACGCGGCGCGCGAAGACCGGCATCGAGCTGCGCGACGGGCAGTCGTTCGCGCTCGCGGGCTTGCTCGACAACAACGAGATGCAGTCGATCTCGAAGATTCCGGTGCTCGGCGACGTGCCGGTGCTGGGCAACCTCTTCAAGTCGAAGAATTTTCAGCGCAACGAGACCGAGTTGATGTTCATCATCACGGCGCAGCTCGTCAAGCCGGTCAACCCGGACGACCTGCCGCAGATGCGCGGCATTGACGGGCTGAAGAAAGGCTCGCCGCTCGGCGTCGAGCCGAAGGGCGAGGGCATCAACGGCGCGCACGGCTTCTCCAACGGCACGACCGGCGCGGCCGCGCCCAAAGACGCGCCGAAGACGCCCGCCCCCGCCAACGCGACCGGCGACGCGAAAGCCACCGACGCGAAGACGGGCGACGCGAAGACGGGCGATGACGTGAAGGCGACCGGCGACGCGAAGGCGACCGGCGCGGCGCAGCAGACCGGCGGCATCGTCTCGACCGACCGGGCGGAACTGCCCGCGGGCGCGAAGTTCGCCGTCGCGCGCCTCGCGCCCGTGACGCCCGTACCGCAACAGTGAAAAGAAGTGGTCAGTGGTCGGTGGTCAGTGGTCAGTTAAGGACTTGAGCACTGAGCACCGACCACTGACCCTGACCTCTAACCGTTTGAGCAGTGGAAGGAGGAGCGTGATGAAAAGTTCCAGTCATCAGCAAGCAGACAGACGGCGGCGCGAGCGTGGCTCGGTGCTCGCCATCAGCGCCTTCGGCATGCTCGCCTTTCTCCTCGCCACGGGCATGAGCATAGACATCAGCCACTTCTACCTCGTCAAGACCGAGTTGCAGAACGCGGCCGACGCCGCGGCGCTGGCGGGCGCGTCGGCGCTCAACTCGGACGACGGCGGCATCAAGCGCGCCGCCGATCTCGCCCAGGCCGCGATGAACAACGCCGAGTTCAACCACAACGCCGTCTCGATCCCGCGCGCCAACATCACCTTCGCACGCAACCTCGGCGGCCCTTACGTCAACGAGGTGGCTGCCAAGAACGACGCGCCCAACATCCGCTTCGTCAAGGTCGTCGTCCCGCTCACGGCCGTGCAGACCACGTTCGCCGCGCCCGTCCTCGGCGCGTCGCGCAGCGTGCAGGCCGAGGCCACCGCCGGCATGAGCGTCCCGCTCAACAACGTCTGCGACTACATCCCCGTGACCACGATTGACTCGGACGCCGTCTTCTTCGTGCCGGGCCAGACCTACACCATCCGGCGCGCGCCCGGCGACTACGCCTCGCCCGGCAACTACCAGATTCTCGCCATCGACGATCCGGGCGCGAGCGACGACCGCTACGGCCTCGGGCGCGGCGTGCGCAACTGCATCGGCGCGGGCAACTACGTCCAGACCAAGCCGGGCGTCTCCTCCGGCGCGGTGCGCCAGGGCATCAACACGCGCTTCGGCGAGTACGGCGGCGGCCTCGACGAGTCCGGCTTCCCGCCCGACGAGAACGTGCGCGAGGGCATCAACTACCAGCAGTACCTCGACGCGCAGGCGGCGATGGACGCCGGGCAGACGCCGAACAGCAGCGTGTTCCAAGCGCCGGGCCGCGGCATCGGGCAGCGCAACCGCCGCGTCGTGCTGATCCCCATCGTGCGCCAGAGCGAGTTCAACACCGGGCGCGACGAGGTGCTGATCGACCGCTTCGCCGCCTTCTTCCTGCAAACGAAAGTCGGCAGCGGCAGCGGCGGCGACATCACGGCCGAGTACATCGGCATCCGGCTCGTCACGGGGCGCGGCGGCTACGACCCCGGCGGCGGCCCGGTCTCGCCGGAGTTGAGCATCCCCGTCATCTACCAGTGAGGTGCGAAGCGATGCAGGCCCAGCGACGCAACCTGAATGCGGCCCGGCTCGTCCGCGCGTGGCGCGCGGACGAGCGCGGCACGCAGTTGGTCGAGCTGGCGCTCGTGCTGCCCATCCTGCTCATGCTGCTGGGCGCGACCGCCGAGTTCGCCCGCTTCATGTACACCTACTCGACCTTGACCAAGGCGACGCGCGCGGGCGCGCGCTACGCCGTCAGCCAGCCGCCGGGCGCGAACGCGACCGAGACGAAGAACCTCGTCGTCTTCGGCAACACGGCGGGCACGGGCACGCCGGTCGTCGCGGGTCTGGACACGGCGAAGGTCGTCATCACGCCGCGCATCGCGGCCAACGGCACGACCGACACCGTCACCGTCCAGATCGACAACTTCACCTACCAGCCGATCTTCGACATCGGCCGGCTCTCGAACCGCCCGTCGCTCTCGCTCGCCGTCAACCTCGGCGCGAGCAGCACGATGCGGCAGTTGGTGCAGTGAGGGACAGTGGTCAGTAGTCAGTAGTCAGTGGTCAGTAGCCAGTAGAGAAGACGTGACGCGGGTTGAGCGTCGGTCATTAAGGCGATGAAGAAGCAGACGCGAACAGGTAGGCGGGGCGAGCGGGGGGCGGCGCTGGTGGAGTTCGCCATCGCGGCGACGCTCTTCCTGGCCGCGATGTTCGGCGTGCTTGAGTTGAGCCGGATGCTGTGGGTGCATAACGCGCTGACCGACGCCACGCGGCGCGGCGCGCGCTACGCCATCACGCAGGGGCCGGCCGCCAGCGCGCAGACCGCGATCAAGAACATGACCGTCTACGGCAACCCGGCCGGCACGGGCACGCCGATGGTGGACGGGCTGACGACCGATAACGTCTTCGTGGACTACAACGCGTACGAGCTGGGCAAGGGCACTGTGACCGTCCACGTCGAGAACTACGACTTCCGCTTCGTGCTCCCGCTCGTCGGCACGACCATACGTATGCCCGCCTACAGCACGACGCTGACGGGCGAGACCGCGGGCTTCGTCCCGCCCAACATCTAACGCGCGCGCCGCCGCGCCGCCGTCCGCGCGCACAACGAATCGGGGCTGAACACATGAGCGCACTCACCTTCGTCGTCCTCTCTAACGGCTTGGAGACCTTCAAGACCCTGCGCGACGCGCTGGCGGCGGACGAACGCACGCGCCTGCTCGCGGGCGGCGACGACGCCGAGCAGCTCCACGCCGAAATCACGCGCCTGCACCCGAACGCCGCGCTGATCGTGCTCCCCGACATAAACGTCGAAGCCGCGCTGCGCTACGTCGAGCGGCTGAGCGTCGAGTGCCCGCGCACCGCGATCATCTGCGCGTCGCCCGACGCCTCGCCCGATCTGATCCTGCGTTCTTTGCGCGCGGGCGCGCGCGAGTTCCTGCGCCTGCCGTTGCGCCCGGAAGAGTTCCGCACGGTCGTTGATCGCACGGCCGAGTTCTGCGCCGGGCAGCAGGCAGCGCCGAAGAAGCGCGGCCGCGCCGTCGCCGTCTTTTCGAGCAAGGGCGGCTGCGGCACGTCGTTCGTCGCCACGAACCTGGCCGCCGCCATCAACGCGCCCACTGTCCTCGTAGACCTGAACCTGCAAGCCGGCGACCTCGCGCTCTACCTCGGCGTCGAGCCGAAATTCTCCATCGCCGACCTGGTCGAGAAGCGCGCCAGCGCTGACGACGCGATGCTGCGCTCGCTCGTCGCGCCGCACTCGTCGCACATGGCGCTCTTGGCCGCGCCGCGCGAGGCCGATCTGGCCGACGACATCGAGCCGGAGCACGTCTTCGAGGTCATCGAGCTGCTGCGCCAGCACTACGACTACGTGATCATTGACCCGCAGCACACCTTCGACCCGATCACGCTCGCCGCGCTCGACCAGGTGGACGAGATCGTGCTCGTCCTGACGCTCGACATCCCCGCCATCCGCAGCGCGCAGCGCACGCTGCAAATCTTCGACCGGCTCGGCTACCCGCGCCACAAGGTGCGCATCGTCGTCAACCGCTGGTCGAAGCAGATCGAGCTGGACGTGCGCCAGGTCGAACGCTATTTAGGCGAACCCGTCACCGGCTACATCCAGAGCGACTACAACACGGCGGTCAATTCGATCAACCTCGGTCAGCCGCTCGTCGAGTCGGCTCCGGCGTCGCGTCTGGCGACGGAGTTGCGCCAGATCGCCGCGGCCGTCACCGGCGCGGCGGCCGAGGCCGCGCCCGCCCCGGAGCGCCGCGGTCTCTTCGGCGGCGTCTTCCAGCGCCGCAAGCCCGCGCCCGCGCCCGCCGCCTTCGGGCTGCACGAGCGCATGGGCAAGGACAAGTTAGCTGTTAGCAATTAGCTAATAGCTGTTAGCGATTAGCAGTTAGTTTTTATAACCGTCAAGGAGGTGCGAGCGAAGCGCCGGGCAAGTTGGGTTAGCAGAACAGCTAACAGCTAACAGCTAACGGCTCATAGCTCTTCCGCCATGTCTCTACGCGAACGACTCATCAGGGAGACCGGCCCGGCCGCCGCGACGGTCGGTATGCCGCGCGCGGGCGGCAACGGCAGCGGCGGCGACGACGGCGCGCAGGGCGTGCGCACGTTTCAGGAGATGAAGGCGCGTCTGCACCGCGCGATCATCAACCGGATGGACTTGACCAAGCTCGGCCAGCTTGAGCCGGAGCAGTTGAAGTCCGAAGTCTCGCGCCTCGCCGAAGGGCTGCTCGCCGCCGAGGGCACGCCGCTCTCGATCACGGAGCGCGACCGGCTCGTCGAAGAGGTGCGGCACGAGCTGTTCGGGCTGGGGCCGTTGGAGCCGCTCCTGGCCGATCCGACCATCTCCGACATCTTGGTGAACGCGCCGCAGAACATCTACATCGAGCGCCACGGGCGCTTGGAACGCACCGACGTGGCCTTCAAGGACGACGAGCACCTGATGCGCGTCATCGAGCGCATCGTCTCCACGGTCGGCCGCCGCATAGACGAAGCCTCCCCGATGGTGGACGCGCGGCTCAAGGACGGGTCGCGCGTCAACGCCATCATCCCGCCGCTCGCGCTCGACGGCCCCGTCCTCTCGATCCGCCGCTTCGGCGCAGACCCTTTGCGCATGAACAAGCTGATTGAGATCGGCGCGATCACCAAAGACATCGCCGACATGTTCGACATGTGCGTCCGCGCGCGCCTCAACATCCTCATCTCCGGCGGCACGGGCGCGGGCAAGACGACCTTGCTCAACGCGCTCTCCGCCTTCATCCCCGAAGAGCAGCGCATCGTCACCATCGAAGACTCGGCCGAGTTGCAGTTGCAGCAGCCGCACGTCGTCCGGCTTGAGACGCGTCCGCCGAACATCGAGGGCAAGGGCGAAGTCAACCAGCGCGACTTGGTCAAGAACGCCCTGCGCATGAGGCCCGACCGCATCGTCATCGGCGAGGTGCGCGGCGGCGAAGCCATAGACATGCTGCAAGCGATGAACACAGGGCACGACGGCTCGCTGACCACCATCCACGCCAACACGCCCCGCGACGCATTGGCCCGCCTCGAAACCATGATCCAGATGACCGGGATGCGCCTGAGCGACCGCGCCATGCGCCAGCAGATCGCCTCGGCCATCAACCTCGTCATCCAGGCCGCGCGCCTCTCCGACGGCACGCGCCGCGTCACCTCCATCTCCGAGATCACGGGCATGGAGGGCGAGACGATCACCATGCAGGAGATTTTCCAGTACGAGCGCAAGGGCGTGGACAAGGACGGCAAAGTCATCGGGCGCTTCCGCCCCACCGGCGTCCGCCCACGCTTCGCCGAACGCCTCAAGGTCTACGGCATGCAGTTGCCGCGGGTGTTTTTCGAGGAATAGAAGTCAGAAGCCAGGAGTCAGAAGCCAGAAGAAAATACTGGCCGCCTGGCTTCCGACTCCCGGCATTTGGCTTCCGACTTCTAAGTTCTGGCTGCCGGTCTCCGGCTTTGAACTTCTGGCTTCTGACTTCTGGCTTCTGACTTCTGAACCATGATTCCCTTTCTCGTTTTCACCTTCTGCCTGTTCCTGACGTTCGCGGCGTACCTCGTGGCGACGCGCGGGTCGGAGCGGCGGCGCGTGCGCTTGCAGCAGCGGCTCGCGGAGGCGCTCTTGCACTCGGCGAGCGCCGAAGACGTGGACGTGCAGCTCGCGCGGCAAGAGTTGATGAGCGAAATCCCGCTCATGAACCGCGCGCTGCTGCACCTGCCCATCGCCACGCGGCTCAAGCGGATGCTCGATCAGGCCGACTTACAGATCACGGTCACGCGCCTGCTCATGTTCTCCGTCATGGCCGCGCTGCTCGCCGGTCTCGCCGCCTCCGTGCTGACGGTCTCGACGCTGGTCATCGTCGCCGTCGGCTTGATGGCCGCGGCCGTGCCGTTCATCCACGTCTGGTGGAAGCGGCGCAAGCGGCTCAACCTGTTCCTCGAACAACTGCCCGACACGTTGGAGTTGATGAGCCGCGCGCTCGCCGCGGGTCACGCCTTCGCCGAGTCGCTCCACATGGTCGCGTCCGAGATGCCCGACCCCGTGGCCGGCGAGTTCCGCAAGACCTACGAGGAACAGAACCTCGGTCTCTCGGTCAAGCTCGCGCTCGAAAACCTGGCGGCGCGCGTGCCGCTGCTCGACCTGAAGATGTGCGTCACGGCCATCATGATCCAGCGCGAGACGGGCGGCAACCTGGCGGAGATTTTGGAGAAGGTGGCGCACACCATCCGCGAGCGCTTCCGCATCCTCGAAGACCTGCGCACGCTGACGACCAGCTCGCGCATGTCCGCGTGGATTCTCTGCGGGCTGCCGATCTTCGTCGCGCTCGCCGTCACGGCGCTCAACCCCGAATACATGAGCGTCCTCTGGCGCGACTCCCGCGGCCACGTCCTGATCGCCGTCGCCATGGGCCTGCAACTGCTCGGCATGTTGGTCATCAGGAAGATACTGAGGATAAAGATTTGAGAAGTCAGAAGTCAGGAGCCAGAAGCCAGAATAAAAAATGGCCTTCCGGTCTCCGGCTTCCGACTCCGGCAGCGGCTTTGAACTTCTGACTTCTGACTTCTGGCTTCTGACTTCTAAACGATCATGCTTCTGATCACCCTATCCACCTTCATCTGTTTCACGTTCGGCGGGCTGGCCGTGTACTGGCTGATGTTCCGGCCGGCGAGCGCGGCGACCGAGCGCCTGCGGCGTTTGCAGGAGGCGGAGCGCGGCGGCGCGGGCGCTATCGGCATCGCGCCCACGCTCGACGCCGACGGCTCCGTGGCGACGATTGCCGAGCGCATGGCCGCGCCGCTGCACAAGCTCGCGCCGCCGTCCGCGGCCGAGGCGCGCAAGCTGCAAAAGCAGTTGATGCAGGCGGGCTACCGCGGCCCGAACGCGCCCGTCGTCTTCCGCGCGGTGCAACTGGCGGTGCTCGTCGGGCTGCCCGGCATGGTCGCGCTCGCGTGCGCGGCGACGGCGCGGCCGTTCTCTTCGGCCGTCAGTTGGATTCTGCTCGCCTTCGTCCTCGGCTTCTTCCTGCCGCGCTACGTCCTGCGCAAGCTGGTCGCGGGCCGGCAGCAGCGCGTCCGCTGGGGCCTCGCCGACGCGCTCGACCTGATGGTCGTCTCCATCGAGGCGGGCTTAGGGTTGAACGCCGCGATGGTGCGCGTCGGCGAAGAGATGCGCGAAGTCCACCCGGACATCTGCGAAGAGTTCGAGCTGTGCAACCTGGAGATACGCGTCGGGCGCGAGCGCGACGAGGCGTTGCGCAACCTCGCGGAGCGGACGGGCGTGGACGACTTGCGCAGCCTCGTCGCCATGCTCATCCAGGCGGATCGGTTCGGCACATCCATCGCGCGCGCCGTGCGCGTCTACGCCGACTCTTTGCGCACGAAGCGGCGGCAGCGCGCCGAGCAGGCGGCGCAGAAGGCGGCCGTCAAGCTCCTGTTCCCGCTCGCCTGCTTCCTGTTCCCGACGCTCTTCATCGCCATCCTCGGCCCCGCGGCCCTGAACCTCATGGACACGTTCATGAAGATGTAACCGGAGGTTTCAAAAAGATCATGCGCAACCGCACCATCAACGCTTTCATCATCGCCCTCGTGCTCACGCTCGGCGTCTCGACCCTGTGGTCGGCCGGCACGACGGGCCGCGACGGCGACGACGCCGCGAACGTGCTCGCCGACGGCGGCTCGGAGGTCGGCACGACCGAAGACGGTCAGTCGGTCGAAGCGCCGAAGAAGAAGAAGAAGGGCGGCGGCTTCTTCGGCATCTTCAAAGCGCCGATCAAGGCGGTCGGGCGTCTGTTCGGGGCGGGCGGCGACGACAAGAAGGTGACGCGCCTGTCCGAGAAGGACGTGCAGAACTTCGAGAGCGTGGCCGCGCTGCGCGTCAACGACAGCCGCACGCCCGCGGTCGCGGCCGAGGCGGGCGACGGCTCCGCGCGCGAACACTTCGAGCGCGGGCGCGATCTGCTCGACGCCGGGCAGTTGAACGAGGCCATCACGGAGTTGTCGCGCGCCGCCGCGCTCGATCCGAAGATGAAGAAGGCGCAGCGGCTGCTCGCCATCGCCTACGAGCGCAGGGGCTTGCACGACAGCGCGGCCCGCGCCTTCGAGCGCGCGCTCGACGACGCGCCCGACGACCCGCAGACCTTGAACGACCTCGGCTGGACGCTCTACCTCAACGGCCAATACCGCGCCGCCGTTGATCGCCTCAAGCGCGCCGCCAAGCTCGCGCCCGCCGACGAGCGCATCCTGAACAACCTCGCGCTCGCGCAGTGCCGGCTCGGCAAGTTCAACGACGCGTTCAAGAGCTTCGCGCGCGCGGGCGGCGAGTTCCAGGGCCGCGTCAACACGGCCACGCTCGCCGAGCGCATGGGGCGCGACCCCGAAGCCATCGCGCAGTACGAGGCCGCGCGCCGCCTGCAACCCGAATCCGCCGTCGTCCTGCGCCGCCTCGCAGACCTCTACCGCCGCACGGGCCAGCCCGACAAGGCCGCCGAAGCCCAGCAGGCGTTGGGCGGCGCGAAGGACGAGAACATTGCGGCCCGCGACTAGACGCCGCGCCCGCGCGACTCGTGACGAGACAGGGAGGGCAATGATGACGCAAGCGACGATACTCTCGCGCGTCGAGATCGAGACGATGGGGCCGCCCGTGCCGGAGGAGTTGGCGGAGACGGACGTGTCCGAGAGCTTCCTGGCCGATCTCGCGTTGAAACTCGTGGCGCAGTTGGCCGAGCCTTCGACGGCGAACATCGCGGCGGCGGTGCACCTGCCGCGCGCGTTGACGGAAGAGTTGCTGATCCGCCTGACGCGCGAGAAGCTGATCGAGGTGCGCGGTCAGGCCGCCGTCGGCGCGACGCGCTACGCGATGCTCGAACGCGGCTGGGAGCGGCTCGCGCGCGCGCAGCAGCTCTGCGGTTACAACGGCCCCGCGCCCGTTAGCTTGCGCGACTACGCGCACATGATGCGCTTGCAGGCCGTGCCCGCGCGCCCCGCCACGATAGCGAGCGTGCGCGCCGCGATGCGCGACCTCGTGCTGCCCGACTCGCTCCTGCAAACCGTCGGCTGCGTCGTCAACTCGCGCCGCTCGTTGTTTCTCACAGGCCCGCCCGGCACGGGCAAGACGGCCGTCGCCGAGCGCATCAACGCCGGCCTCTCCGGGCGCATCTGGATTCCTTACGCCATCGAGGTGGACGCGCAGATCATCCGCGTCTTCGACACGCACAACCACCGCCCTGTCGCCGACGACGACATGCCGGCCGAGTACGACCGCCGCTGGGTCTGCGTCGAACGCCCGCTGGTCATCGTCGGCGGCGAGCTGACCTTGGAGAACACAGACCTCGTGTGGAGCGCGGCGGCGCGCTTCTACGAAGCGCCGTTCCAGATGAAGTCGAACGGCGGCACGCTCGTCATAGACGACTTCGGCCGCCAGCGCTGCGCACCGCAGGATTTGTTGAACCGCTGGATCGTGCCGTTGGAGCGGCGCGTTGATTACCTGACGCTGCACACGGGCAAGAAGATCGAAGTGCCGTTCGAGCAGTTGGTCGTCTTCTCGACGAACCTCGACGAGAAGGACTTGGTGGACGAAGCGTTCCTGCGCCGCATGGGCTACCGCGCGCGCGTCGAGCCGCCGACGCCCGCGGCTTACGTCGAAATCTTCCGCCGCGCCGCCTTCGCGCGGGGCTTGCGCGTCGAGCCGCCCGTCATTGATTACGTGCTCAACAACTACATGCTCGAACACCGGCAGATGAAGGCCTGCGAGCCGCGCGATCTGCTCGACCGCGTCGTGGACATCTGTTTGTTTGAAGGCATCCCGATTGAGTTGACTCAGAAGGTGATTGACGGCGCGTGGCGCAACTACTTCGGCACGGCGCACGGCTTCGGCACGCAGGAGCCGGAGCGCCGGCACACGAGCGAGCTGCCCCAGCCCGACGCGCCGCGCGAGGTGAACGCACGCGCGCAGACCGACGCGCTCAAACAGTCGGGCGCGCTCAGACAGACGGGGCCGCTGCACCTGACGGGCGAGCTGCGCCCCGCGCACGCGGCCGCCGGTTCAGCCAACACGAGCGAGCAAGGCGATGTTGACCCGCTGCAATTTTAGACTCGGCCGGTGCGCCGAGCTTGTGTGCGCGCTGCTCGTGCTGTGCGCGCTGCCGTGCGCGGCGCGCGCCGACAAGCTGCACCTGACGGACGGCACGGTCGTCGAGGCGGACGAGGCTTGGGCCGATCCGCAGAGCGTCTGGTACAGGCGCGGCGGCGTGACCTACTCGGTCGAGCGCGCGCGCGTCGCCCGCATCGAGCGCGACGCGGCGGCCGAGCCGACAGCCGCGCAGAAGCGTGCGCCCGCCGGGCGTCTGCTCGACGCGAGCGCCATCGTGCAGGACGCGGTCGCGCCCGGCGCGCGCGCGACCAACATCGCGGCCGCCGTCGTCACGCAAACAGAGTCGCCGCGTCAGCCCGTCTTGATCTACTTGGTCGGCGGCGCGAGCTTCGAGGTGGACGACGTGCAGGAGTCGGCCGAAGGCGTCTGGTACAAGCGCGGCAGCCTGTCCATCTTCATCGAGCGCGCGCGCATCGAGCGTATCGAACGTGAGCGGCCCGAAGAGATCGCCGCGGCGGACGCGCCGGAGCAGGCGCGGCGGCGCGAGCGGCGCTGGACGACGGGGCGCGCGCGCCTCGACGCCATCATCCGGCAGAGCGGCGCGCGCTACGGCGTAGACCCGTACCTCATCTTCTGCGTGATGGAGCAGGAGTCGCACTTCAACGCGGGCGCGGTCAGCCCCGTGGGCGCGCGCGGGCTGATGCAGTTGATGCCGGACACGGCGGCGCGCTTCGGCGTGCGCCGGCCGCACGACCCGGCGCAGAACGTCGCGGGCGGCACGCGCTACCTGAAAGAGTTGCTGGCGCGGTTCGGCGGGCGCGTCGATCTCGTGCTGGCGGGTTATAATGCGGGCGCGGGCGCGGTGCTGCGCTACGGGCGCAGAGTCCCGCCCTACCGCGAGACGCGCAACTACGTGCGCAAGGTCGGCGGGCGCTACGGCGCGGCCGCGCACCACACGCCCGACGCGCAAAACACTAAGCCCGGCGCGGCTGACGCGAAAGCTGCGAAGCCCCTCGCGCAACCGGCCGCGACCGCCAGCCTGAACTGAGCCGCCAGCCAAAAGGATTTGAAGCGATGAACAGTCGTCTGCCGCGCCTGCTCCTGCCGCTCTGTCTGCTCGCGTGCGGCGCGTTCGCGTCGGCGCAGACGCAAGCCCCGCCGGCCGCCGAAGCCGTACTCACCAACGCGTCGGTCGTCAAGCTCGTCCGCGCCGGCTTCAGCGAGAAGACCATCATCACGATCATACGCACGCGCCCCGCGCGCTTCGACCTCGCGCCCGACCGCCTGATCGAACTCAAGAAACGCGGCGTCACCGAGAAGGTCATCCTGGCGATGCTCGCGCGCGACGGCGGCGACCAGTTTGCCGCCGCCGACTCGGTGGACGATTTCGACAGCGATCCTTTCTTCGCCGGCATGACCCCGCGGCCGCGCGCGGGCGACGCGCCGGGCACGTCGCCGGGCGGCGACCCCGGCGAGGTCAACATCTTCGGCTCGTCGGGCGGCGCGCGCGGGCGCACACGCACCAACGGCTCGAACGGCGGCGCGGCCGGCGAGACGCAGACCAACGGCTCCGCCACCGTCCGCATCCTGCGCCCGCCCGCCGAGGCCGGCGGCGCGCCGCCCAAACTGGAACGCACGCCGACGCTCACCAACGACGCCGTCGTCGAGTTGGTCGCGGCCGGCTTCTCCGAAGGCACGATCATACGCCGCATCGAGAACTCGCCCGCCGACTTCGACCTCGCGCCCGCGAAACTCGCAGAGTTGCGCCGCCGCCGCGTGCCCGAAGCCGTCATCGAAGCCATGCGCGCCGCCATGAGCGACGACAGCGCCGCGCCCGCCCCCACGCACACGCCCGCGGCCCCGCAAAGTTAAAACCATGCGTCGCCCGCTGCGCTCACGGTTCATCCTCGCCTGCGCCTGCGCGCTCGCCGTGGCGTCGGTCGCGCACGCGCAGACGCAGACGAACGCGCCGGCCGACGACGACGAGATCATTCGTGTGTCGGCGTCCGAGGTGTTGCTGCCCGTGACCGTGCGCGACGCGGCGGGGCAGTTGGTCACGACGCTCAAGCGCGAAGACTTCCGCGTCTTCGAGAACGGGCGCGAGCAGCCGTTGAGCGAGTTGGCGCTCAGGCAAGTCCCCGTTGATGTCGTGCTGATGGTGGACGCGTCCTCGTCCGTCACGGCGAACCTCGAAGACTTTCGCCGCGCGGCCGAAGAGTTCGCCGCGCGGCTCGCGCCGGAAGATCGCGTCAGCCTGTTGAAGTTCGACGACCGCGTGGAGTTGTTGCAGGACTGGACGACCTCGCGCGTGCAGTTGCGGCGCGCGCTCAGGCGCGTGACGGGCGGCATGTTCACGCGCTTCCACGACGCGCTCTATTTGGCGGCGAGCGAGCAGTTCAAAGATCCGCGCCGCCGCCACGCCGTCGTCGTCCTCTCGGACGGCATAGATAGCGCGCGCGGCTCGGCGACGCTCGAACAGGCCCTGCGCGCGCTGCTCGAAGCCGGCGCGGCCGTCTACGTCATCAGCAACACGGAGATCGAGCGCGCGCAAAAGCACGCCGAGTTGGACACGCTTTTGGCCGCGCCTGATAGCGCGCGCCGCTTCAACGCGTTGCGCATCGAAGACCTGCGGCTGGGCTTGCGCGTGCTCGACGCGAGCGAGCACAACCTCGCGCAGTTGACCGCCGCCACGGGCGGCCGCCTCTACCGGCCCACGAGCTTCGCCGGCCTGGGGCAGACCTACGCCGAAGTGGCCGAAGAGTTGCGCAGCCAGTACGCCCTCTACTACACGCCGCTCGACAAGACGCGCGACGGCCGCTTCCGCCGCGTCGAGGTCAAGACCGCCGACCCGACCATGCGCGTCGCCGCGCGCGTCGGCTACTACGCGCCGCGCAGTTAGTTTAGTGTACGCCGCGCGCCCAGACCCGCCCGTTTGACACGCCGAACGCGCCTCGCTTATAAACCACACGCCACTAAGCACACGCGTTCGCGTGCGACCGACCCGCTGCCCGCGACCCACGGAGTCCGGCGGCGGGAAATTTTTATGTGCGCGGCGGGTGTTGAGGAGAGACTCGGATGAGTAGCGAGGGACGAGAGCGAGGAGCGGAGTTGCCCAGCGGCGCGGAGTTGCGCGAGTTGATGGCGTTCGCGGCCGAGGCGGCGCGCGGCGCGGGCGAGATCACGCTGCGCTACTTCCGCCGCGCGCTCGAAGCCGAGCGGAAGGCGGATGGCTCTTTCGTGACCGCCGCGGATCGAGAGGCGGAGCGGTTCCTGCGCGCCGAGATCGAACGCACGTTCCCCGACGACGGCATCATCGGCGAAGAGGAGGGCGAGCGCACGGGCACTTCGGGCCGCCGCTGGATTCTCGACCCGATTGACGGCACGTACTCGTTCGTCCACGGCGTCCCGTTCTACGGCGTGCTGGTCGGCTTGGAGATCGGCGACGAGCCTGCGGTCGGCGTCGTGAACGTCCCGGCGCTGGGCGAGCTGGTGCGGGCGGCGCGCGGGCAAGGCTGCTACTGGAACGGCGAGTTGGCGCGCGTCTCCGAGACCGCCGACGCGGGCCAAAGCCTGCTGCTCTCGACCGACTTCGGCCTGTGCGCGCGTTACGGCTTCAGCGCGGCGACCGAGGAGTTGCAGCGCCGCTTCGGCGCGCGGCGCACTTGGGGCGATTGCTACGGGCACGTCCTCGTGGCGACGGGGCGGGCCGAGTGTATGCTCGATCCGGTGATGAACGTGTGGGACTGCGCGGCGCTGTTGCCGATCCTCGAAGAAGCCGGCGGCACGTTCACAGACTGGTCGGGCCGACGCACGATCCGCGGCGGCAACGCCCTTGCGACCAACGGCGCGCTTTACGCTGAAGTCGCGCAAATTATTAGCAAGAATGCGGGCGCGGCGCGGGGCTGAATCGGCGCGAGGGTCAAAAAGGCCAGTGTGCCATTGCCGTTAACCGGCCTGCGGGTCATAATGGCGCGCGGCGGGCCGGTTCGGGGTCTTTGGGTACAAGTGACGCACGTGAGCGGGTCGGAGAAAACGCGGCCAGGCGGGCGAGCTTGAGATAACTGCTACTATTTCCTCACTTGCATTTCAAGGGCTGAAATGGCACAGTCGTTGCTCTCCTGTCGGGGCTGACCGTCTCTCGGTCGTCTTGAGAACAAGCCCGCAGGGTAGGTTTTGGATTGACAAGCAGCAAGCTTAGGCCTCGTCAGAAGGCTTCGGCGTCGTGTACGTCGGGCCGGACGGCTGCTTTATAAGGGGTCGCGGCTCGCCCGCCGTCAGCTCTAGCAAACTGTTTATTGGGAGAAAGAAGAGAAGAATGAAGCCGATCAAGCACGTCGAGAAGGGCGTCTCCTTCGTCGCCGGCAGCCTGTTCAACACGATTCAGTTTTTCAACCAGTTCCGGCCCGCCGAGGCGTTCACGCCGAAGTGGTCGGAGAAGCCGCTGCTGAAGTCCTGGCAGAAGTCCAAGCCGCCGCTCGGCTTCCCGCGCACGACCGATAGCCTGTGCCCGAAGTGCGTCATCGAGGCGCGGCAGCGTATCTTGAGCGCGCCGGTCATTGACCCCAGCGAGTTGATCAGCGAGAAGGTCGGCGAGATCAAGGCGACGATCATCGAGCGCGACGGGGAAATTTGGATGATCAAGGACTGCCCCGTCCACGGCCACTTCGAGGACATCATGGCGGTGGACTCGAAGTTCCTGAAGCACATCGAGGCGATGTTCCCCGGCCGCGACATACAGGCGCACAATGACGAGAAGCTGCACAACCACGGCTCGTCCACGATCAAGTACGGGCGCGGCTCGGTCTTGACGATTGACTTGACCAACCGCTGCAACATGATGTGCGACCC
>DASVPY010000078.1:0-77578 GCA_036389395.1 Pyrinomonadaceae bacterium | reverse complement strand
AAGGTTCAACGTTCAAGGTTCAAGGTTAGCCGCACCTTGAACCTTGAACGTTGAACCTTGAACTCTCTTCCCACTGCCCACCGACCACCGACCACCGACCACTGCTTTCGCAGGGCCGGGGGTAAAGGGTTTCTCCTTTATCCCTTTACCGACGCCTGCGCCCGACGACGGCCGCCGCTCAGGCACGGCGGCCGTCGTCAACCCTTTGGCGGCGCGCTCAGACCGCGTCGGGCGCGGGTTCGTCCGCTTCGTAGAAATCCATCAGGGCTTCGATCATGGCGCGGTCGCTCGCGGGCAGCTCGTCGTTGAAGGCGAGGCCGAAGCCGACGCGCGGCAGGTGGTAGACGATCTGGCCGCGCAGCGGCAGCCAGCGTTGCGAGGGCAGCCAGCAGTTGAGGTAGAGCGCCATGCCGTCCGAGACGGCGGCCTTGGTCTGCACGAAGCAGCCCTTGGCGCTGAGGCTCGTGATCGTGCCATTGCGCGGGCAGTCCTCGGTCGCGCCCCAGTTGCACGCGAGGTTGGTCTTGATCCGGCGCGTCTCGCGCTGTCTGCTCATGGCGTGTCGTCGTTGTGTCCGCGCAGGCCCGTGCCGCCCGCGGCGGCGTGCCAGGTGACGAAGAAGAAGCGGTAGCGGTCGGGGTCTTCGAGCGTGACGAAGCGCCCGCCCCAGCCCTCGTCGCCGGGCGGCGCGACCGTCAAGCCGCGCGCACGCAGCCGCGCGTAGAAGGCGTCCACGTCCGCGACGCCGACGAAGAAATGCACGCCGCGCCCGCGCCGCCCCATCGCGCCCGCCTGCTCGGCGAGCACGAGCCGCAGCCGCCCGCCGCGCAAGGTCGCCATCGGCGGCTCGGCCTCCGGCGTCAGCCGCTCGACCTCGAAGCCGAGCGTCAGCTCGTAGAACTCGACCGACTCCGCCAGGTTGTCAACTTCGAGGAACAGCAGATCAAGCCCGGTCAGCATCGCGCCCTTCAGCCCGCCGTCAGGATCAGGTACAGCCCGTAGACGCCGCCCGTGATCGCGGCCCAGAAGAGTGTCTCCTGCGCCCAGCGCGTGCGGCGCGCGAGACTCGTGGGCGCGGAGCCGGCGCGCGCAAAGGCCAACGCCGCGTGCGCCATCCAGACGCCGCCGGCCATGAGCGCCAGCGCCAGCAGCGCCAGCGGCCAGAGAAAGATCACGTACTGGAAGCGCACGAGCAGCAGCAGGACGAAGCCGCCGAACAGACAGAGCAGCGCGCCCGCGAGCCGCCCGCCCACGGCGTCGGCGGTCGCCGAAGGCCCGCGCGCCGGCACGAACTCGCGCGCGCGGCCGACGACGGCCGTTGCCGCGGGTCTGCGCGCCGCGTCGTAGGCCGCGCGCCGGCCCTCGTCGCCGAGCACGCGGTACGCCTCGTTGAGCGACTTCATGTGCTCCTCGTCGCCGCCGCGGTCGGGGTGGTGCTCGGCGGCCAGGCGTTTGTAGCGGCGCTCGATCTCGCGCCGCGGCGCGTCCGCGCCCACGCCCAGCGTCCTGTAGTGATCCGGCTCGCGCCCACCCTGCCCCATCCCCGCCGCTTCCTCCGCGCCGCTATACTACACGCGAAGCCTGGCCGTTGTCAGTGGTCAAAAGCAGTGGTCAGTGGTCAGTGGTCGGTGGTCAGTTAAGAAGTTCAAGGTTCAAGGTTCAAGGTTCAAGGTTCAAGACGCGACTGACCTTGAACGTTGAACCTTGAACTTTGAACTGTCCTCCCACTGACCACCGACCACTGACCACTGTTATGCTAAGCTGCGCGCAAGACGGGGGGCGACGGATGACGCGGGAGTTTGCGGCGGGCGACGATCTGATCTTCCAGCTTGAGAGCGGCTACGGGCTGCTGCGTGTGCTCGCGGTCGAGGCGTGCGGCGGCGCGCGCGTCTGGCACCTGCTGGCTTACGAGGAACTGTTCCCCGACGTGGAGGCGGCCGAGCGCGCACTCGCCGATGCCGACCAACTCCACGTCCGCGCCGCGCACCTGCCGCTGACCGAACACGCCTTCGAGAAGACGCCCGTCGCGCGCCTCGGTCAGCGCCCCGTGACCGCAGACGAGCTGCGCGCCGTCGAAGACTGGCGCGCGCGCGGCGGCGAAGTCTTCGACCGCTCCGCCCTGCTCCTGCTCGGTCTGCGCTGAAGCCGATGCCTGAGACGACGCGACGACGACTGACGACCCATGCGTTCTCGCCAAGCACTACGCGCGCCGCGCCTGACGGGCCTCGCCGTCGCGCTGCTCTGCCTCGTGGGCTGCGCCGCCCACGCCGCGCGCCGCGAGCGGCTCCCGACCGACTGGCGGCCCGTCCACTACGACGTGGCGCTCACGTTCGACGACCGGCTGACGACGCTCGCGCGAGCCGAGACGCGCGTGACAATCGTCGTCCTGCGCCCCGCCGTCCGTCTGATTGACTTCGACTTCGGCGCGCTCACGGTGGACGGCGTGCGCGTCGGCGCGGAAGCCGCGCGCTACGAACAGCGCGGCGGGCGCTTGAATGTCGCGCTCCCCCGCCCCGCGCACGCGCGCGAGCAGATCACGATCACCGTCACCTACCACGGGCGACCCGCCGACGGACTGATCTTCACGAACGACACAGACGGCCACGCGTCCGCCACCGGCGACAACTGGCCCGACCGCGTCCACAACTGGATTCCCACGCTCGATCACCCGGCGGCCAAAGCGACCGTCAACTTTACCGTCAACGCGCCGGAGCGTTACAAGGTCGTCGCCAACGGCTCTTACGTCGGCGGCGGCAGCGAAGAGTTGCGGCAGACCTGGCTCTACCAGGAGCGCGCGCCCGTCCCGCCCTACTGCATGGTCGTCGCGGTCGGCGAGTTCGCGCGGGTCTCCGAGCCGTGGCCGCGCCAGGACACGCCAAGCGTCCTCAAGTGGCTCGCCTACTACGTGCCGCCGTCGGCCGAGGGGCGCGCGCGCGCCAGCTTCGCGGCCGCGCCGGTCGCGCTCGATCTCTACAGCGGTCTCGTCGCGCCCTTCCCCTACGAGAAGCTGGCGCACATCGTCGGCGCGACGCGCTTCGGCGGGATGGAGAATTCGAGCGCGATTGTCTACACGAGCACGCTGCTCGACCCGCGCCCCGACGAACCCGTGAGCCGGCGCTTCGGCGTGCGGCGGGGCCTGGTCGAAGTCGTCGCGCACGAGACGGCGCACCAGTGGTTCGGCGACGCGGTCACGCCCGCCACCTGGGCCGACCTCTGGCTGAGCGAGGGCTTCGCCACCTACTTCGCCGGCCTCTTCGTCGAGCGCGCGGAGGGCGCGCCGGAGTTCCGCGCCTACATGCGCCGCGCGGCCGACAAGGTCATCGCCTACGAGCGCGAGCCGCGCCCGCCCGTCTACGACCGCGACACGGAGAACCTCAACGCGCTGCTCAACGCGAACAGCTACCAGAAGGGCGCTTGGGTCTTGCACATGCTGCGCGCGCGCTTCGGCGACGAGCACTTCATGGCCGCCTTGCGCCGCTACTACCGCGCGCACCTGCACGCGAACGCGACGACCGAAGACCTGCGCGCCGCCTTCGAGGCCGAGACCGGCGCGCCGCTCCGAGAGTTCTTCGCGCGCTGGGTGTACGGCGGCGGCCACCCGCGTTACGAGTTGACGTGGGCGTGGGAGCCGGGCGGCGCGCGCGGCGGCTTCGTGCGCCTGACGCTCAGGCAGACGCAAGCCGCTGCGCCGTTCCTCACGCCGCTGCCCGTCGAGTTCGTCAACGCCGGCACGACGCGCCGCGTGACGCTCACGCCCGCCGGGCGCGTCACCGTCGCGCGCTTCCCCGCGCCCGCGCGCCCCGATGACGTGCGGCTCGACCCCGACGAAACGATCTTGAAAGAGGCGCGCGTCGCGGCGGCACGCTGAGCGGCTCAAGTAACGAGCGCAAAGGCCGCTGGCTGCCGGGCTAAGGCGGCGGCACTTCGCGGAGGATACGGGCGTTCCAGGGACACCAGCGGTTGCCGGGCAGGAACGCGCCGCCGACTTCGGCGAGGTGTTGCTCGACGTAGAGGATGCGCGCGTCGCAGACCTCGGTCGCAACGTCCACGAACGTGATCGAGCTGGGCGCGAGTTGAAAGCTCCAAGGCCGGTTGTAGGTCGCGGGCTGCTTGATGATGACGCCTGCGACGATCTTCGACTGGCCGACGAGGCTGCGGGCGCGCGCGATCTGCGCCGGGTCGTCGAGCTTGATGGTGAAGGTCTCCGGGTGCGGCGGGCCGTCGAAGACGAAGTAGGCCGGCGCGGGCGTGTCGGGCGCGCCGAAGCGGAGGCGGTACTCCGGCGAGTTCATGAACCCGTTGACCATCGTGCGGAAATCATTGGGGTGCGCGCTGAGGTAGTTGAGCCAGTCGTTGTAGCCGGCCGCTTCGGGCGTGCGCCGCAGGTAGCCGTAGTATTGCATCGCCACGAACGCGCCGTTGAACTCGGCGGCCTCGGCCTCGCGGCTCTGCACCACCGCGCGCAGGACTTGCGCGCGCGTCAGCGTGCCCGCCGCCAGTTGATTGACGAGCGCGCTCTGTGTGAGCGTGACGAAGGTGTCGCCGTCGGGCTGCTGCGGGTCGGGCGTCGTGATCTGCGTGACGCCGTAGCGGGCGAGGAGCGCCGCGACGTAAGCCGCGTCGGTCTTCTCGTCGTAGAGTTGGCGGAAGGCGTAGCGGGCGGCGAACGAGTCGGCGAAGGCGGCGCGCTTCTGGAAGACTTCCGCCGCGGTCGCGCCCGTGACGGCGCGCATGTCGGCCACGATCTGATCGTAGGTCGGCAGCGCGTCGCGCCCGAAGGCGGTCTTGTAGAAGAGGAAGACGAAGAAGCCTTTCAGGCGGAACTCCTGCGAGCCGAAGAAGGCGGAACTGACCGTAATGCGGTCGCAGCCGGCGGACGCGCTGTTCGGATCGGTGTTGTTCACGTCCGGGCAGGAGTTGAGCACGCGCAGCCAGGCCTGGAAGCCGTCGGGGTCTGGCTCGCGCGAGAGGAAATCGAGGTACTGCTGGCGGACGAAGAAGGGCGAAGAGAAGACGGGGTTCGGCCCCTGCGTCGTGTCGTTGTCGCGGATGGTGAGCGTGGCGGCGGCTTGCGCGCCGAGCGCGGCGGCGGTCGGGTTCAAGAGCCGGAGCGCGACCGTCTCGTCGCCTTCGACGTAGGCGTCGTCAATGAGCGGCACGTCGAAGGTCTTGCTCGTCTCGCCCGCGGCGAAGCTTAGAGTGTCGAGCGTCGTGGCGTAGTCGCAGCGCGCGTAGGCCGCGCCGTGGTTGTTCGTCGTGTCGAAGCAGCCGACCGCGGCCGGGTCGTCCACCGTCATGTACTCGACGGCGGCCGGCGCGCTCACGTCGCCCGTGCGCGTGACGGTGACGGTGGCGCGGTTCAGGTTGCCTTCCTGGCTCGTGTAGGCGGCGGTGCTGAACTGGATGGTGTTCTGGCGCGCGGCGGAGACGGAGTAGATCGTGCCGTTCGAGAGCGAGACGGCGTAGACGTTGCCGTCCGTGCCGGTCTGTATGTCTGTGACGACGCCGAAGTCGCGGCCCGCCACCAAGCTCTCGCTCTCGGTCAGGTCGAACTTGTCGAGGTTGTCCGCCACGCGGTCGGCGAGGCGCGCGTCTGTGAGCGACAGCGTGCGGCGGTCGGGCGTCAACTTCAGACGGAACAGGAAGCCGTTTAAGAGCGTCGTGCGCGACGCGCCGACGAACATATCGCCCTCGTACTGCGCGCCGAGCGCGCGACCCTTGACGAAGCCGATGGCGGCGGGCGCGAGCGCGTACTTCCAACTAAGCTCCGGCTCGGTGTAGCGCGCGCCGGGCAGGAGGAAGAGGCGCGCGAGCGCCTCCGCGGGCGTGTCGGCCAGGAGGTGCGGCGGCCAGCGCGCTTGTTGCAGGCTGTCGCCGCGCGCGACCTCGATCTGCTTGAACTCGCCGACGCGGCTCGAAGGCCCCATCAACTGTATCCAGCCGCCGTCGAAGCCGGCGGCGATGCGGTTGATCTCGTCGAAGGCGTCGTCGCCGTTCTCCTGCTCCCACAACTGCCCCGACAGCGGATCGAAGGCGAGGCCGAAGCTGTTGCGTATGCCGTAGGCGAAGACCTTCTTGACGTTCGTCGCCGCCTGCCCCGTGAGATTGGTCTGCGCGTTGAAGAAGGGGTTGTCAGCCGGCGTCGTGCCGTCGTCGTTGAGGCGCAGGATGACGCCGGTCAGGTGCGCGTCGTCAGGCTCAGGCCCGCCGAACTGATCGTCGGCGACGGGCGGGCCTTGCGGCGACTGTGACGGGCCGAACTGTAGATTCTGCAACATGCCGCGGCGGCCGTTGTCGCCGATGACGACGTAGAGCTTGCCGTCTGGGCCGAAGCGTATGACGCCGCCGTCGTGGTTGCCGCGGTGCGTCGGCTCGTCGGCTTGGTAGGCGCGCAGCTTGATCAGGTTGCGCTCGAAGGCGAGCGTCGAGCCGTTCCACAGATAGCTGTCAACGCGGTTGCCGAGCGGCGGCGACTGCGGCACGTCGTCCACGGCGGCGGAGTCCGCGCCGGTGCTGCTCTCCGTCCAGTAGAGGTAGACGCGCGGGTTCGCGGGGAACTGCGGGTGCAGCGCGATGCCGAGCAGGCCGCGCTCGGAGTTTGAGTTGACGGCGAGGTCGAGCACCGTCGCGCCGAGCGCGCCGTTCGTCACGCGCCGCACCTTGCCCGACGCCTTCTCAAGCACGAGCAGATCGTTGTGTCCGATGAACGCGAGCGTGATGGGCTGATCGAGACCGGCGACCACTTGACGCACAGTCAAGTTCGCGTCGGTCATGGTCGGGCCGGTGACGAGCGCGGCCGCGGCCGCGTGCGTCAGGCTCCCGCTCTGCCCCGTGACGGTGAGCGTGAAGCTGCCGAGCGGGACGCTCGCCGAGTTCGTGACGTTGAGCGTCGCGGCGCGCGGCGTGGCGTCCGTGATCTGGACGGCGGTCGGGTTGAGCGTGGCGGTCGTGCCGGCGGGTGCGCCCGCGACGCTTAAAGCGACGCTGCCGGTGAAGCCGCCCGCGGGCGTGACGGTGACGGTGTACGCGCCCGCCGCGCCGGGCAGTATGTTCTGCGCGGCGGGCGTGACGGTGATGGTGAAATCGCTGGCCGAGGCGGCGGGCTGCGCGGCGGCGAAGGTGTAGTTGATGCTGTCGCCGCCGGAGCTGTTGTCGCCGTTCGCCGCGTTGCCGGCGGCGTAGAACTCGACGGGGCCGACGTTCTCCGAGGGCGCAGTCCAACCGAACGTCCAACTCGCCCCGCCCGCCTGCCCCTCGTGTATGCCGGCGAAGGTGTGCTCGGCGTACTGACGCGCGGGCGAGCCGATGGTGCCAGTCTTGATCTGCGTCGTGCCGTCGGCGCTGGCGGTGAGCGTGCCGGCGCGCGCGCCCGTGTCGTCAATGGCGGTCAACTGGAAGCCCCAGCGGCGGCGCGTCGGGTCGTTGTTGAGCACGTTGACGGTGACGGCGTAGGTCTGCCCCGGCACGTAAGAGAGCGGCGCGTTGATCGTGACCGTGCCGGGCGGCGCGCCGTCGGGCAGGTGACATTCGGTGCAGTCCTTCTCGCCGGGCGCGTGCGTGAAACCGGGGTCAGGCCCGTCCGGCTTCGCGGCGACGCGGCGCTCGCCGAGCCGGCCCGCGAGCAGCATAAGGACGCCGAGGATGACGAAGAGCGTGAGGACGCTTAACTTGACCTGCTGGCTGTAACGCATTTCGGACTTAGACTGAAATTCTCGGTTGAGCGTGGCGTGTGGCCGGTCTCACACAGAGTACACAGAGTTAACACAGAGGGCACAGTAAGACTCTCTGTGTCCTCTGTGTTGAGCCGATCTGCAAGCACACTCAACCGGCACAAAAACGCGCGCCGGCCGCCGCGCCGCAGGCTTCACAACAGGAAGCCGAGGTTGGCGGCCGAGAAGCGTGTGATGAAGGGGAAGACCTGGGTCAGATCGCTCTGCGCCAGCCCGTACCAGAGGGCGAGGGTGGCGGCGTACTGCTCGACGGAGGTCGTCGGAATCCAGCGCCCGCGCGGGTTCGAGCCGCTGTCGGTGTCGTCAGGCCCGCCCATCTGCAAGGTCGGGTACGTGCCGTAGAAGCCGCCGCGCACCGCGCCGCCGACGACGAAGTGATGGTTGCCCCAAGCGTGATCCGAGCCGACCACGCCCGCGCCCGTGCCCGCCGGCTGCAACGTCCGCCCGAAGTCCGAGAGCGTGAAGGTCGTCACCTTGTCCGACACCCCTTGGGCGACCATCTCGTCGTAGAACGCCTTGACGGCCTGGCTGACCTGCACGAGCAGCGCGCCCTGGCCGGCGTTGGTCGTCACCTGCTGCGCGCTGTGCGTGTCGAAGCCGCCGAGCTGGCAGAAGAAAATCTGGCGCTTCATGCCGAGCGTGTTGCGCAGCTTGACGAGCCGCGCGATCTGCTCCAACTGGAAGCCGAGCGTCGTGTTCGGAAAATCAATCGTCAAGGTCGCGTCGGCGCTGGCGAGCACGGCGCTCGTGCGCAGGGCCGAGTCGGTCACGTCCGCCGCGGCGCGCGGGAGCGTGCGCGGGGCGAGGGCGCGTATGTTGTCGAAGGCGGCGCGGCGGATGGTCTGCTCGGAGGTCGTGCCCGTCAGGCTGAGCGGGAGGACTTGCGCGAGCGAGGTGCGCGCGTCGGCGATGCCGAGCGGGCGCGTGTTCTGCCCCGTGACGAAGAGGTTGATGCCGGCGACCGAGACGAGTTGCGGGAACGTGGCCGAGCCGTTCAAAGTGGCCGCCTGGTCGGCGATGCGCCCGCCCCAGCCCGTCGCGCTGGCGTCGTCGGAGACGGCGCTCTGCCACTGCGCGACCTGATCGGAGTGCGAGAAGAGTTGCGCCGGCTTCTGCCCCGCGCCGCTCTGGTAGCTGGCCTTCGTCAGCGGCTCGACGAGCGGGCCCGTGTTGCACAGGACGGCGACGCGCCCCTGGTTGTAGAGCGCCTGTAGCTCCGGCAGCGCCGGGTGCAGACCGTAGGACGCGTTGGTCAGTTGCAGCAGCCCGCCCGGCTGCCCGGCGGCGGGCAGCGCGAGGCCCGCGCCCGCGCGCGCGCTCGTGTAGAGCGCGTAGCGGTCGTCGGTCGGGACGATTGTGTTGTTGCCGTCGTTGCCGCCGTTGAGGAAGACGCAGACGAGCGCGCGGTAGTCGGTCGTGCTCTGCGCCAGGGCGTTGACCAGGCCGAAGTCTTTGAGGCCGGCGGCGAGCGCGCCCGCGCCGAGGGCGAGGCAGCCGGTCTGGCGTAAGAAGTCTCTGCGCGTCTGTGACATGAGTGTCCTTACCTTTGCACCTGGTACTGCGGCGAAGTCATGTATAGGTAGACGGCCGCCTGCGAACGCTTGCGGAAGCGCGTCGCCTGATCCGTGTCGTTGATCGAGTTGAGCACGCCGAGCACCTGCGCCTTCATCGCGTCGGTGGCCGCGCCGTGCAGCAGGAGCACGTTCAAGGTCTCGACGAGCACGGGCGGGTTGGCGGCCAACTGATCGAGGGCCGCGAAGTTGAGCGACGTGCCGGCGGGCGTGTCGCCGTTGGTCGGGATGCCGGCGTAGATCAGCCCGTTCGTGATGTTGGCGCGCTTGAGCGCGGTCGAGGTCGAGAGGATTTGGAAGGCCGGCCCCGCCAGATCAGTGCCCGGCACTTGGTAGAGCGGCGAGTAGTAGCTGAAGACGGTTTCGGGCAGGAAGATCGGCTCGTCGAGCGAGCCGGGCAGGTCGCCGCTGCGCGAGCGGTTGCCGAGCACGCCGTCGCTGGGCTGCGCCGGATTATTAAACGCGGTCGCGCCCACGGCGCGCAGCACGTTCGTCAGGTGTTGCACCGGCTCGCGCAGCTTGCCGTAAGACGGGTCGGTCTTCAGGTCACCGCGCGCCTCCGGGTCGAGCAGGACGGCCCGGACGACGGCCTTCAGGTTGCCGCGTTGGTTCGCGCAGCCGTCGGGGTAGAGCGCGTCGCAGTCGTTGTTGAAGACGCGGGCGACGCGGGCGACGTAAGCGGGCGACGGGTTGCTCGTCACCAGGTGCTGGATGAGCTGCTTGCCGATGAAGGGGCCTGTGTTCTGGTGGTTGGCGAGGTTGTCGAGCGCGGCGTTCAGATCGGCCTGCGCGGTCTGGTTCGCGGGCAGCACCAGGCCGTTGAGCAAGGTCTTCGTGCCCGTGTCGTGGTTCGTCTCGCGCGTCACGATCATCGGGTCTTGGTAGTTGGGGACTTGGAAGGTGACGCCGCTGGCGTTGGTGAAGTTCTTGGCGGGGCCCAAGTTCCAGCCGGTGAAGACGCGGGCGAAGTTGGTGATCGTGTCCTGCGTGTAGGTCGGGATGCGGCGGCCCGCTGAGTCGAGGCGCGGCGTGCCGTCCGTGTTCAGCTCGTCGAGGCCGACGGAGAACAGTTGCATGATCTCGCGCGCGTAGTTCTCGTTCGGGTTGACGCGCGTGTTGCCGCGCATGTTCAGGTACTCGCCCATCGCGGGGTTGAGCGTGATGTCGCCCAGGAGCGTGCGGTAACTGCCGAAGGCGTCGCGGTCGAGCGTCTGGACGTAGTAAGTCATCCAGGCGGGAAAGTTGATCTCGCGGCCCGAGACGACGAAGATTTGGTGGAGCGCCCAGGCGGTGCGCTGGCGCAACTGGTCGGGCGCGTAGAGCGCGTTCTGGAAGAAGCGCACCTGCAAGGGGTAGATCGAGTAGTTGTCGCGCTGGCAGGTGGCGGGCGCGGTCGTCGGGCAGCCCTGCGCCGGGTCGGTCGGCATGAGCGGCATATTCGGGTAGCCCGACGCCGGCTGGTTAAACTGATCGTCGAGCCACGCCTTGATGCCCAGCGACTTGACGCGCGCGACCTCGGCGGGGTTCGGGCCCCAGGTGGCCTGTTCGAGCAGGCGGACGGCGTCGGCGTCCGTGGGCGTGCCGGTGTAGGGGTTGACGGCGGGCGTGGGCGTGGGCGCGGGCGGCGTGGGCGGCGCGGGCTGGGGCTGCGCGCCGGGGTCGTCGGCGAGCGTGCCGCCGGTGTGCCCGACGCTGATGCGGACGCGGCTGCCGGCGACGCCGTGCAGGCTCAGGCGCACGAGCAGGTCGCCCGCGTCGCCGAGGTCGTCGCTCAGGCGCACGATGACCTGCTGCAAGCCGCCGAAGCCGGGCACGGGGCGCACGTCCTCGACCTTGAACTTGTAGAAGCGGTGCGCGCTGTCCTCGGCGTCGCACGCCAGGGCGCTCGCGCCCTCGCCCGCGAGCAGGTCGAGGTTCATGACGAAGAACATGACGCGCGTGCGCGTGTCCGCGCCGGCCACGAACGAGTTGGTGGTCAACGTGAACGGGTCGCGGAGGCGCGTGAGCGCGTCGAGCGCGACGGCGCGCGTCGAGGCGGCGTCGGTCAGCACGACGGGCGGGCGGGTCTGCGCGGACGTGACGGCGGCGGCGGCGCAGGCGAGCGCCAGCGCGCAGGCGGCCCGCCACGGGCCGCGACGTGCCTTACGGGAGACTCTGTTTGCAGTCATGGCTGTTTCAGTTCCCGCCCCGCGGCCCGCGCGAGGCGACCGGCAAAACTGTTCAGGCGAGGCGACCTTTAGTTGTAGGCTTGGGGCAGTTGACGTGAGGCGCACACTGCTTGCACGCGCCTATCCGATGAATTTCACTATAGCACAGCGGCTGCCGGCCCGTGCGGATTTTCCGCGCGGCCGGGCCGGCTCCGCGACCGCCCGGACGGTGGGTTAGACGGGCGGCGGGCGGGGAAAGTCTGGAAATTTCGTGGTCGAGCGTAACGGAAGGCTGGTTGTAACACAGAGGGCACAGAGTAGGCACAGAGGGCACTGTAAGAACTCTGTCTCCTCTGTGCTAACTCTGTGCCCTCTGTGCTATCTGATCTAAGGTTCCGGGCGACTCAGGACAAACCCTTCTCGCCCAAGTCCTCTTCGACCGTGTCGCGGTCGCCCTCGGCCGTGCCGGGCGTGCGGCCCGGATCGCCGGTCAGGTCTTTCTCGCCGCCCGGCATGGTCGTGCTGTCGTG
Source organism: Pyrinomonadaceae bacterium (assembly GCA_036389395.1). Classification (GTDB taxonomy): domain Bacteria; phylum Acidobacteriota; class Blastocatellia; order Pyrinomonadales; family Pyrinomonadaceae; genus QHXQ01. Next base: position 65,600 of record DASVPY010000078.1, on the reverse strand, counting down.
CCCGACCCGCTGCTCGTCTTCACGTTCTCTGTCCGCCATGTGTTGCTCCTCTCTGACTGCGCCCCAACTCTAACAGCGGACAGGTGGGAAAACGGCGACGAAAGTCTGGCGATTCTGTGCGGCGGCGGCCGCGCCGCGCACAACTGCGCGCGGCCCCCGTCTCTACCGCGGCGGCGACAGCAGCTTCGTCCGGTGCTTCGCCGCGGCCGCGCCGCCCGCGGTCAGCGCCTCGACGTTGACGAAGAAACGATAGCTGCCGGTCGTCTGCACCCCCAGGAGGAAGCGCACGTCGAGCGACTGGCCCGGCTGCAACCCGCCGTCGGGCAGCGCGACGAGCGCGGCTGCGTTCAAGCCCCCGCCCGCCGCCTGGGCCGGCGTCGCCTCCAGGAGCGTGCCCTTCACAGTGAGCGTGCCGCGCGTAGTGATGAGATCGCCGATGTCGGTCGAGCTGAGCAGGCGCAGATCGGCCGCGGGCCCGTCGCCCGTGGCGGGCGTGCCCGCGGTGGTGATCTCGACGACTCGGAAGCGCAGCGCCGTGACGACCTGCCCCGTCTGGTTGACGAAGCGCCGCCGCAGGTCGAGCGTCCCTTGCGCGCAGTTCGGGCCGCCGCACGCGCCCGGCGTCGCGTCGCGCACGCGGTTCGGCGCGTCGGCGCTCGCCGCCTGCGGCTCGACGAGCGCCGCCTTCAACCGTGCGTTGCGCTGGACGGGGCCGGTCGCATTCTCCGGCGCGGGCGCGCCCAGCACGGCCCCGTCGTGCGCCAGCGCCGCGTCGGTGACAACGAGCGCGAAGTCGGCCGCGTTGTCGTTGGTCGTCTGCGGCGTGCCCGTCGCCAGCCGCCGCACGTAGCTGTGCTCGACGTTGCCGAGCGTCTGCTCGGGCAGCCGCGTGCCGACGCCGAACGGCGCGGGCGCGTCGCCGAAGCCGATCACGTCGAGCGGCCGCGGGCGGTTCGGATCGGCCGCGGACTGCGACAGCAGGAGGCCCGCGCCGGGCGCGTCGGCGAGCGCCGCGGCGAGCGGCTGATCCGGCGCGGCCGCCGCGCCGAGGCTGTAAGCGCCGCCCGCCAGCAGGTAGTGGCCGCGCGCGGGCAGCAGCGTGCCGTTCGGGATGACGGCGGCGTTGGCGGCGTGGCCGGTCTGCGGGTCGCGCGTGACGACGGCCCAGCCGGCCGAGCCGTCCGCCGCGTTGACCGTGACGGGCGCGTCGGTGTTGTTATAAAGCTCGACGAACTGATCGCCCGCGCCGCCGGGGCCGTGCAGGCGGAACTCGCTGACGAGCACGGGGCTGGTGAGCAGGGTGGGCGCGTCGTCGTCCGTGATGGTGAGCACGGTCGCGGTCTGCGCGCCCAGGACCGCGCCGCCCGTCGGCAGTGAGAGCGCGAGGTTCACCGTCTCGTCGTTTTCGTAGGCGCTGTCGGCGCACAGGGGCACGCTGATGGTCTGGCCCGTCGTGCCTTGACCGAAGAGCGCCGTGCCCGAACCCGAAGTGTAGTCCACGCCCGCGCTGCACGACGCGCCGCCCGTCGCCGTGCCGCTCGGCGCGTTATAAGTGACCGACACGTTGCCGTTCAGGCCGCCCACGCGGTTGATCTTCATTTCGGCCGTGACGCCGTTCTCCGCCACCTGGTATGTCGGCGCACCGAACTCGAAGCGGCCGAAGACCGCGCCCGGCTCGGCCAGCGTCCAATCGCCCTGGCTGAGACTCGGGTTCGTGACCGAGGCCCCATGAGTCTGGGGGTTGACCCGAGCGACTGAATTGAAGAAGCCGAAGTTGCCGAAGAGTTGGTAGAGGGCCTCGTTGCCGACCACGTCCGAGGCGTTCCAGCTAAAACCGAAGCTCGACGCCGAGCCGCTGCCGCTCACCGTCCAGTAACGCTGCAACACCTCCGCGCCGTAGTTCGCGCCGCTATAGCGCGGCCCTTGCTTCGCCGTCACCGTGACCGTGCCTTGCCCGCGCAACGTCGCCGAAAACGGCGCGGACCCGTTTTCCGTCCCCACGTCGAAGGAGAACGAGGGGAACGGGCCGGGGAAGGTCGGGTTGCTGTAGTTCTTGGTCATCGTGCCGTTCACGTAACCGCTCGTGTACGGGCCGCGGCTGCCGGTCTCTGTGACGACGACTTTGAACGGCCCGGTCGTGATGGTGCCGGAGGTGAAGGTGAGCACGCCGCTGACCGTCAGGTCTTTGGTCAGAGTCACGGTGTTGGTGAGGTTCAGCGTCAGGTTGGGGACGACGATGTCAACCTCCCCGCTGCCGGGAGACAAGCGCCGCAGTTCGCGGCCGGGCGTGATGGGCGTCGAGCCGAAATAGATGATCGTGTTCTGGTTGCCCATGTTGAGGATGTCGAGCGTGCCCGTGCCGGTGCGTGCGATGGTGCCGAAGGCGTTGAGGATGCCGATCTCCGCGGGATCGTTTTTGAAGACGCCGTTGACGAGCGTGAGCGTGGCGGGCTGTAAGCCCGCGACCGTGGTGCGGGGCAGCGTCACGCCCGCGGGGTTGTCAATCGTGACGCCGGGGTAGGAGACGTTCGCCACGTGGACGCGTTGCGGCGCGGAGCCGTTGTAGCGGACGGTGCTGCCGGGGTTGACGAGCGTGCCGGGGCCGTCGAGCGGCGTGCCGGGGCCGGAGACGGAGAGCGTGCGGCTGGTGATGTCGAGCGTGCAGCCGCTGTTGATGAAGAGGCTGCTGGCCTGGAAGTCGCCCGTGAGGGCGAGCTTCGTGCCGTTGTCGATCTGCTCGGTGACTTCGGGCGCGACCGCGCCGTCGCCCGCCGCCTGCTGCGTCGTGCCGCTCGCGCCGCCGACGCCGTGGAAGATGAGCCGCCCGCCGCCCGTGAGCGCGCCCCCGTTGCTCGCGTAAGTCGTGCCCATAAAGAGCAGGTCGTACCCGGCGAGGTTTAGCGCGCCTTTGACGCTCAGGTCGCCGACCTGGCGCGGCGCGTCGAGTGTGACGGTCGTGCCGCTGGCAATCGTCACGCTGTCGTTCGGGCCGGGCACGCCCGCGCCGCCCCAAGTGTTCGCGTCCTCCCAGCCGCCCGTCTGCGTGCTGGTGAAGGTGAGGGCCGCGCCGCGCGTCGCGCCCGCCCACGCGCAGGCGAGCGCCGCGACCGCGAGCCAGAGCGCGAGCCGCGTCCGCGCACGCCGCCACGTATAGATCGCCGCGTCGGGACGGGAGCACTTCCGTCTGAGGGTAAAGGTGAGCATGGCCGGCGTCCTCACTTGGCTGAGGCCTCAAGTGCGCCCGGCCGCTCGCGGGTCGGGCGGTAAGACTGAGCGGCGTGGCGGGTCGTTGGGAGCTACGACCCATCACCGAAGGTCGTGAGCGGGGCGCAACGCTTCATCCCATGAGGATGCCGCGTAAACGACTGGCAACATGAAAACGACATACAGCGTGCGCGTGCCCGCTTCCGGATGGCCGGAAGCATATGGATACTCTGTTGTTATGTCAAGGAAATTGACGCGGCGGGGGTAATGGTTCAGTTTGAGGTTGAGCGCAGCGCGCGGCCGATCTCACACGGAGGGCACAGAGGGAGCACGGAGGACACAGTTAAGACTCTGTGCCCTCCGTGTTAAATGAGGTGCGTCGCCGCCGCGGGCACGGCTCACATCTTGGTCTTGATCTCCTTGATCATCTGCAAGTGGTGCTGGATGACCGGGAGCGTCTTGGCGGCGAAGGCTTTGATGTCGGCGTCGCCGCCCGCTTGGGCCTGCGCCTGGAACGCCTCCACGTCTTCCTGGTGATCGTCGGTCATGAAGTTGACGTACTCGCGGTCGAAGTCCGCGCCGGAGAGCTTGGCCAGTTTGTCGTACTCGGCCTGCTGCTCGGCCTTCGGCGCGTTCGGCAGTTGCAAGCCCTTGCGCGCGGCGAGCTGTTGCAACTCGGCGTTCGCCTTCGAGTGATCCACGATCATCTGCTGCCCGAACTGGCGGACGGCCGGGTTCGCCGCGCGCTCGGCGGCGAGCGTGCCCAGCTTGACCTCGGCCAGCCCGCCGTGCGCCGCCTCCTGCGCGAAATGGTTTGAATCGCTGCCGCCGCCGCCCGCACAGCCCGATGCCAGCCCGACGAACAGCACGACGAAGATCAGCAACACCCTCTTCATCCTTCGCCTCCCTTTTGCTCGACGGCCCGCGCCGCTCAGCGGCCCGTGCTCGCGCCGCGCGCTTCCGTTGTCGCCGCCTGGCCCGACTCCAACACCTCTTTGAAGCGTTGCAGGTCGGCCGCGATCTGCTGCTCCGGGTTCTCGCCGAAGAGCCGCGCCACGGTCGCGCCGACGATGCCGGCCGGCGGGTCGTAACGGAGCACGACGCGCAAGTTCGTCGCGCGCCCGTCCGGCGTCGGCTCGAAGTGTACAGAGCCGGCGTTGTCCACGTCCGCGCCCGGCAGGGAGCGCCACGCGATCAACTCGTTCTCCTTCTCGTTGTAGACCTCCGCGTCCCACTCGACCGATGTGCCCGCGGGCGCGCGCACGATCCAATGCGAGTGAGTCGGGTCGCTCGCGCGCACCTCCTCGACGTGGCTCATGAAGCGCGGCAGGTTCTCGAAGTTGCGCCAGAAGGCGTAGACCTCCGCGGGCGGGCGGTTGATCGTCACGGTCTGCTCGACCCTGATGCCGTCGCCCGCGCGCACGCTTATGTTCGGGTTCGTGGTCGCGCCGCCCGCCGTGTTGATGCCGAGCTTGTCGTAGAGGTCGCAGTAACCCGTCACGCCGCGGTAAAGAAGCGCGCCGCCGAAGAGCGCCAGCGCCGCGCCGCCGAACGTGCCGCGCGTCAGCCCGTAGAGCGCCAGCGCGCCGCCGCCGACGGCCGACGCCCAGCGCTCGATGTCGCCCACGTTGCCCCGCCCGCCGCCGCGCGCCGCGGGCGCTTCGCCCCGATCAATCTGGGCCTGTGTCAGTGCCGTCCCGTTTGCCGCCATAAAGAACTCTTCCCCCCTTCAAACTCCCGTCACACAGTTTCGGACACGGCGCGCGTACACGTGCGCGTCGCTCTGTCCGAAAACGACTCGCGGTTGGATGTCTCTGGGGTGAGTAGTCAAACTTTGTGCCGCGGCTCAGGCGACGGTGGCGAGGGCGGCCGGGGCGTGGCGGCGCGCGTGGAGGGGTTCGAGGCGCTGCTGCGCTTCGCGCAGGGCGGCGTGCGTGGGCGCGTGCGGCACGCGCCGCAGCCGCCCGCCGTCCGGGTGCAAGTCCCACAGGCCCATCTGCGTCCACACGTCGCGGCTGTGCCATTCGGGCATACCGAGGACGGGGTAGAGGCAGACGCCGCGCAAGGGCACGCCGGCTTCGAGCAGGCTCGCGCACTCGGCGGCCAACTCGCGCAGCCACACGGGGCGCATATCGCCGACGTGGCTCGTCTCCGTGACGAGTATGTCTTCGACGCCGAAACGTTCCCAGACCCAGCGCACGAGTCGGCCGAGCGACCAGCGGCGCGGGTCTCGGTCGTCGAGCGGGAGACCGGGGCGGTGCAGTTCCCACTGGTTCGTCCAGTAGTAGTTGATGCCGATGATGTCGAGGTGGCGCGGGCTGCCGCCCAACTCCGGCAGCAGACGCCCGGCGAGCATGTCCCAACCTTGCATGACCGCGCCCTCGTTGAACGCGTCGGCCTCCGGCTGCAAGTCGGGGCGGCCGAGCGGCGGCACGACGCGGCAGAGCGAGTCCACGTTGATGATGCGCGCGTCGGGGCAGGCGGCGCGGATGGCGTCAATGCCCCGGATCGCGGCGCGCGTCAAACAGACCTTCAACTCCCAGCCGCGCCCGCGCGCGTGCGGCGCAAACAGCCCCGCCTCGCCCGCCGCCCAGGCGAAGTAGGACGGCTCGTTGACCGGCGTCAGGTAGAGCGGCCCGTCGTAGTGGTCGCAGAGGAAGCGCGCGGCGGCGTGGCAGTAGTCGGCGAAGCGCGCGGGGAAGTCCGCGGCGAAGAGGTCTATGCCGTCGGGGTAGCCGAAGTGGAAGAGGTCGAAGACGAGTTCGACGCCGTGGCGGCGCGCGGCCTCTATGTGCGGGCGCACGGAGGAGAAGTCGTAGTCGCCGCCGCGCGCGCACAGGGGCCAGCGCACGGCCTCGCGCGCCGCGCGCAGCCCCGTCGCCGCGAGCAGGCGGTAGTCTTCGTCCGCGTGGCGGTCGTGGCCCGTGGCCTCGATCTGATCGAACCACTGGCAGTGGGCGTTGTAACCCGTGCCCGACTCGAAGCCGCCGAATAAGAAACTGCTAAACACTGCTGCCCAATCTGCTAAAACATTTATTCAACGCACACGAACAGCGAAACACGAATGAGCTTGGCGCAATTGTGTCTCTTTTCGTGTGAGTTCGTGGTGCAAAATCTTGGCGGGCGGCGCAATGACGAACAGGCGGGGCGAGTGGCCCGCTCGTCCGTCACGCAGCGCCGCCGGTCGCTTACGCCTGGCCGCCGTTGCCGCCGTTGCCGCCGACGATCTTCTTGTAGGTCGTCAACGCCTGCGCGACCACCTGATCCATGTTGTAGTACTTGTAGGTCGCCAGCCGGCCGACGAACCAGACGCCGGGCGTCTGCTCGGCCAGCGTCTTGTACTTCGCGTACAAGTCCGCGTTCTCGGGCCGCGGCACGGGGTAATAGGGGTCGCCCTCGCCGCGCGGGTACTCGTAGACGATGCTCGTCTTCGCGTGCGGCTGCCCGGTCAGGTATTTGAACTCGGTGATGCGCGTGTACAGGTAGTCGTTCGGGTAGTTGACGACCGGCGCGCTCTGGTAGACCTCCACGTCGTGCGTCTCGTGTTTGAACTCCAGCGAGCGGTACGGGAGCTTGCCGAAGCGCAGATCGAAATACTCGTCCACCGGCCCCGTGTAGATCATCTCGCGGTACGGGATGATGCGCTCCACGTCGCGGTAGTCGGTGTTGAGCATGATCTTGATGTTCGGGTGGTCGAGCATGTTCTCGAACATCCGCGTGTAGCCGCGCAGGGGCATCGCCTGGTACGTGTCGGCGAAGTACCGATCATCACGATTAGTGCGGATCGGCACGCGCGCCGTGACCGACGCGTCCAACTCCGACGGGTCGAGGCCCCACTGCTTGCGCGTGTAGTTGCGGAAGAACTTTTCGTACAGCTCGCGCCCGACGCGGCTTACGACCACGTCCTCGCTCGTCCTGATCTGCTCGCGCGGCTCGGCCTGCTTGGCGAGGAAGTCTTCGACCTCGAACGAGCTGAGATTCAAACCGTAGTAGCGGTTGATGGTGTCGAGGTTGATCGGGATGGGCAGCAGTTGCCCGTCCACGCTCGCCAGCACGCGATGTTGATACGCGCGCCATTCGGTGAAGCGCGACAGGTACTCGAAGACCTCGCGCGAGTTGGTGTGGAAGATGTGCGGCCCGTAGCGATGGACGAGCACGCCCGCGTCGTTGTAGTGATCGTAGGCGTTGCCGGCGATGTGCGGGCGACGGTCGATCAGCAACACCTTCTTGTTCGCGTCGCGCGCCAGCCGCTCCGCCAGCACGCTGCCCGCGTAGCCCGCCCCGACGATCAAGTAGTCGAACATAAAGCCTCGTCCCTTCCCTACTTAATCGGCGGCCGAGAAGGCGTTGACGACCGCGGGTCGCAGCGCCGCGGGCGTCGCTTGCGCCGCGGCGCGCACGGCCGGCCGTTCCGTCCGGCGCGTGGCGACGACCTCGCCGATCAACTCAGCCATCCGCGCCCACGTCTTGTCCCAAGAGTTGCGCGCGAGGAAGGCGTCCACGCGCGCGCGCCACGCCTCGTCCTCGACCGACTCGTCCATCCCTAACTCGGCGGCGGCGCGGACGAACTCGTCCACCGTGTCGGCGATACGCACGAGGTTCTGTTCGCCGTAGGGGCGCACCACGTCGCGGATCGAGGTCGAGACGACGGGCTTGCCCGCCGCCAGGTACTCCGGCGTCTTCGTCGGGCTGATAAACTTCGTGGACTCGTTGCGCGCGAAGAAGAGCGCCGCCACGTCCCAGCCGGCGATGTAAGCGGGCAGTTCCTTGTAGTCCTTGCCGCCGAGGTAGTGGATGTTCGGCCGCTTCGGCAGATCGTTGGGATCGATCTTGACGACCGGCCCGATCATCACGATCTGCCAGTCGGGGCGCGCGGCGGCGACGGCGTCCACCAACTCGATGTCGAGCCGCTCGTCGATCACGCCGAAGAAGCCGATGCGCGGGTGCGGGATGTTGGCTTGATCGGCCGGGTCTTCGGTGATGTCGCGCGCCTGCGCGAAGTGCGCGCGGTCTATGCTCGACGGGAACGCGTAGACGTTCGGGTGCTGCGCGCGCTTGGTCTCGTACAAGCTCTGCCCGCCGGTGAAGACCAGATCGGCGCGGCCGAACAGCTCCGCCTCGCGCTCGCGCAAGGCGCGCGGCGCGTTCCTGAAGGCCGAGAGTTCGTCCATGCAGTCGTAGACGGTGGCGAGCGGCTTCAGATGTCGCGTCCAGCCCAACGCCATCGGCGTGTAGTACCAGAGCACGTAGTCCTTGATCTGGTGCTCGGCGAACAGGCGATCAACTAACGCCTGCTGGATCGCTTCGACCGCGACTTCACTCAACAAGCCTTCGGGCAGGCGCGGCACGACGACGTACAAGTTGTCTGCGCGCTGCGACACGTCCAACCGCATCGGCCCCTGGCCGAAGATCGGCTCTTCGACGAAGAAGACGCGGCGGCGCTTGGCGCAACGACTCAAGAGGTGTTGCGGCCGCTGGTAGACGAAGTCCCAGCGCAGGTGCGAGAGCACGACGAGGTCGGCGTCGAAGTCGCACGCCGACTGTCGGTCAACTAGTTGCGCGCGCGCCTGGCGCGTGCGCTGCGCCATGGAGATAACATTCTTCAGTTTGCCCTGTCCGTTGATCTGTGCCGCGGCTTCGTTTGCGGCCGCCTTCGTCTGTTCGTGACCGAGGAACTCTTTGTTCATACCCTCTCCTGATTAGTGCTCAAGTTAGCGAAAACCCTTATCTATGACCGCGCGCTCGGTGTCAGCGTGAAGGCTGCGGAATCCAAAAGCGCCAAGCGGCCGAAGTCTGATGAGGCGGCTGAACTGACCGTGCGAAAACGTTGCTACACGGGGCAAAAGCAACCGCCGTGCCCGCCGCCGTGCGTGCTGACCGAAACGGCGCGGGGGCGCAAGCTCAGGCAGTAAATATCGGGGGATGAGGCACGCGGCGCGGCGTGCGCGCGAGGGCCGAACGGCGTCTGGAGACGTGGGGGATTGTATTGATGCCGAACGTCTAAAGCTTCACTGTGTTATGTTTTTAGTTTGTCGCGCCCCGCCGAAAAAGTTCCCCTTCGCGATCTTCTCCGGCCTCTTAAGAACGAAAGAGGTGAGCCGCGCTGCGGCTCACCTCTTACCCGCCCCTTGCTCGTTCCTGGAAGCGGTCGTACCCTCTCGCATTCCGTCGGCCGCTTCCGCCGTCGTCAATGCCACCCCATGAATTGTACGCTTTCGCAGTTGCGCTATAGTACACGCGCGCCGCGCGCCACGTCTGTACGGAGTCGTACTGTTAGCAAGCTTTACAGCGCGCGCGGCAAAAAGTACCTTGGCGTACAGACGCAGGCCGGAATGGCGTTTAGGATTCCACGACCTGATTCGTGAGCGCGGCGCTGCGGTAGCGGCACGCCGCGCCAGTTAACCGAGACCGACCGGTTTAAGTTAAACTTCTCCCCCCTCAACTTGAGCCGCGCCCGCGCGTGCGGCGGCACGCACTCGGAGACTCCGCGGCGGAGGAAGTTTGATGATGCAGACGAACGGCCCGAAGCCGACCATCCTTGTGGCGGAAGACGACGAAGACAACCGGCTCGTCATGAAGATGCTGCTGGAGCTGCGCGGCTACCGCGTGCTCGTCGCGGCCAACGGGCACGAGGCGCTGGCGGCGGCCGAACAAGAGCGCCCCGATCTGATCCTGATGGACTTGCGTATGCCGCAACTCAACGGCCTGGCCACTGCACGCCAACTGCGCCAGCACCGCCTGCCCCACTTGCGACGCGTGCCCATCGTCGCGCTCTCGGCTTACGACCCGGCGCAGCACCGCAACGTCGCGCTCGCCGCCGGCTGCAACGAGTACGTCACCAAGCCGATCAACTACGACCAGCTCGAACTCCTGATCCAGACGCTCCTGCAAGAGCACGACCGCACAGGCGCGGACGGCGGCCCGCGCCCCGCGCAGGCGAACAACCTGCCCGTCTAAAACTTATCGGCGAAACAACTGCGGGGCGAGGCGACTCAGAGCAGGTCGTCGAAGGAGAGTTGCGCGTCGTCCGCGGCGGGGAGCGCGTGGGCGTGGCGGCGCTTGCGTCTGCCGGCCTCGCCGTCGAGGGCTTCGAGCACGGTCGGGAGGTGGAAGCGGACGAGGCGCGGCGTCAGACGCACGGCGGGGATGCGCCCCTCGCGCGCGAGCCGGCGCACGGTCGTCTCGCTCACTTGCAGGAACGCGGCGAGTTGGCGCGCGGTCAGAAACTCAGGGCGCGCGGCGCTCTCAGCTTTGTCTTCGTCGCTCACGATCACAGGCGCGCGGCGCGAACGTCCGCCCGACTATAACTCCGGCCGCGCCGAGTCAGGCCGAACAAGACGATGAACAACTCCGGCCGCGCGAACTCTAGGCCACACGGAGTCAGGGCGTCGGCTCGCCCAGGCTCAGCCCGACGCGGTAGACGGACGGGCCTTCAACGTCAATCTCTTTCGAGGCGGGCGCGAGCCGGCCGTACTTGGCCGTGACGCGGTAGCGCGCCGCCGCGGGCAAGAGGCGGAACGCGAACTCGCCCATTTCGTTCGTCACGCGCCCGTCGATCTTCTCGGCCGTGCCGTCGGGCAGCAGCCGGAACAGTTGCACCTCCGCGCCGCCGAGGCTGTAGCCGTCGGCGCGGAAGACGCTGCCGCGCAGCAGCGCGAGCGAGCCTTCGTCCACCGGCATGTAGACGCGGTCGCCGAGCGCGCGCACCTTGCCCGCGGTGATCTCGTAGTCCTTGATCTCGGCCGTGCGCAGACCCGCCTTGCGGAAGACGACCGAGTAGTGACCGGGCGCGACGCCCGTGATCTCGAACCGGCCGTTGCGGTCGGTCGCGGCGCGCGCCACTTCGCGGTCGCCGATGCGCACGCTCACCGCGACGCCTTCGGCCGACGCGCCCTCCTCGACGCGCACCTTGCCCTTCACGCCGCCCGGCTTCGCCTGCGCGGCGCACAGCGTCGCCAGGCACAGCGCCAGCACGACGACGCACGCTCGTCTGTCTCTCGTCATCACACGCATTCGCTCAACTTCCGTCCGGGCCGCTTTAAAGGGGACGAGGCCGGCCCGCCAAGCGCGGGCATTATACACCCGCCGCGCCGCTTCCTTCAGCCCGCGGCGCTCAGCCTTAGTTGATGGCGTCGGCCGCTGCGGCGTTGCAGGCCTTTGTGCGCTGAACCGTCTGTTGATCTAACTCGGCGTGCGGGCCGTGTGGCGGCGCGCGCGCGCGGGCGCGTATAATGCGGCGCGGGCCGCCGCGCGGAGAAAGCTGCAACCCGGCGGCGCAGACCGCCGTTTGTCTAAGCGCGCGCATCCAAGCGTGCGACCGTCCGCCCCGTCCAGGTACACAACAGACGTGCGCCAATCGCCCCCGAACCGCTACGCGAAGCGCGCCCGCCGCCACTCGATTGACGGCGTGCCGCGACTCGTCTGTCTGTGCGGCGTGCTCTTCGTCTTAATGTCTTTGACGGGCCGGGCGCAGCCGGCGGGCGCGAGCGCCGCGCAGCCGCCGCGCCGCGACAGCGCCGCCGAGATACTGCCCGAAGACAAAGACGAAGTCGTCCGGGTGGACACCGATTTGATCCTCGTGGACGCGGCGGTGACGGACGCGGCGGGCCGCCCCGTGCGGGGCTTGCAGGCGCAGGACTTCAAGCTCTACGAGGACGGCGTCGAGCGCCCGATCTCTTTCTTCAACGTCGAGCGGCGCGGCGGCGTCAAGCGCCCCGTCGCGGTCGTCTTCGCGCTCGACGTGTCGGGCAGCATGACGACGGACGAGTTGACGCGCCTCACGGGCGCGATGCGCGCCTTCACCGAGCGGCTCTCGGATCGCGCTTCGGTCTTCGCCGTCATGTCGTTCGGGATGCGCGTGCGCGTCTTGCAGAACTTCACCGCCGACCGACAGAAACTAGACCGCGCGCTCGAACGGCTCGCGCGCGACGAGAACGGGCTGTCCACGCACGCCTACGACGCCGTGGACGACGCCGTCCGCCTGCTCACGCGCGACGCGCCGCGCACGCGCGACCGGCAACTCCTCAAGCGCGCCGTCGTCGTCGTCACCGACGGCTTCCCCGTCGGCGACACGGTCGCGCCCAAGACCGTGATCGAGCGCGCCAACGCCGCCGAGGTCAGCGTCTACTCGGTGACGCTGCCTTCCTTCACGCGGCTCTCGGCCCCGACCGACGCGGCGCACGCGCCGCTGCCGACCCCGCTCGACGTGAGCGGACTGGTCGAGCGCACCGGCGGCGCGAACGTCTACGCCAACCCGAAGGACTACGAGCCGCTCTTCAAGGCGCTGGCCGAAGAGGTGACCGGCTCTTACGTCCTCGCCTTCTACCCGCCCGCCGAGAACCGCCGCGACGGCCGCTTCCACCAAATCCGCGTCGGAGTGCCCCCCGGTCTCACCGTCCGCCAGAGCCGCCCCGGCTACCAGAGCGGCAAGTAAAGACGAAGGGCGAAAGGCGAAGGGCGGAAGTTCGGACGGCGCTGCGCGCCGAACTGTTTTCAGATGATCTGAAATCTGAAGAACAGATCACGCCGCAGGCGTGTCCGCACTTTCGCCCTGCGCCCTGCGCCTTGCCCCTTGTTAGTAGTCTTCCTCTTCGTCCTCATCCTCGAAGTCGTCATCCTCTTCGACGATGTCGAGTTCGACGGGGTCGAGGCCGACGATCTCCAAGTCCGTCCCGCACTCCTCGCAGGACACCATGTCGCCCTTGTCGGCGTCCGTATCCACGTGCACGTCGGCTTCGCACTCTGGGCATGTTCCGGTTGGCACTTTCCTGTCTACCTCCTGCGCAGTCAGTCACGGAGGAGGCGCGCCCGCAGTCCACGCTTGGGGAGACCTCCACCTGGGCCTTGATTCGGGTGAAACTGCCGACACCATAACCGCGCGGGCCGGATTTTGCAATACCCATCTTCGGCCACCGCGCGCCCCGTCCGCCGCCCGAAAAAATGCGCCCCGCCCTTGCCGGCCGCGCCCCGCGCGCGCGTATACTCCCGCGCGTTGTAGTCAGACCTGCCTGCGCGCGCCGACTCCGGGCAGTCGGCCCTTAGCACACGCGGCGCGCGCCGCCGTCCACGCGAGTGGACACTAGCCTGTAGCGACCCGTCCACAAAAGTCTACGAAGGCCGCGCGCAACCCCAACGATACGGGCATGAATCTGATCCGCTTTAGGTACTCGTATTGCATAGGCAGATCGCGTTCGTCTTATCCTGAAGGGGTGCGGCCCTTGCGCTACTCGGGGTCGTCGCCCGCCCTGTCATCAGCCGCTACGAGGTGACGCGCCCGGCGCGCGCCGCTCGCCAAAAAGTTGGCCACCAACTCGTCGTAATCAATCTTATCTCGTCCCCCGGTGCGCGGGCGGCGACTGCCGCCGGCCGCGCGTCCCCGAACCTGAAAGGAGAGCATCAAGATGTTTGCCCCCCGACTCACCGCCCGTGTGCGCGCCTGGCGCGGACACGCCGGTCTGCTCAGCCAGCGCACACGGCTGTGCGCCCTGCTCGCGCTCGCCGCGCTCGGCGTCGCCGCCGTCTGCGCCCCGCCCACGTCCGCCAAACTCTTCGGCCGGCTGCGCGCCGCCCGCCAACCGCAGCCCCACGCGTCGGCGCGCGCCCGCGCCGCGACGCCCGCCCCCGGCGCGCCCGCGCTCGCCCCGGCCCCGTGCCCGCGCAGGAGCAGAGTACGGGCCGCCCCGCGTTCGTCACGACCGATCAGACCGACTACAAGCCGGGCGACGCGGTCGTCATCTTCGGCAACGGCTGGCTGCCCAACGAGATCGTCACGCTCACGATCAGCGAGGCCTCCGGCGCGCACGCCGACACCGTGCTGACGGCCGAGGCGGACGAGTACGGCAACATCGTGAACAAAGAGTTCACCCCGACCGCCGAGCACCTCGGCGCGTCCTTCACGCTGACCGCCACGGGGCAGTCTTCGGGGCGCACCGCCACCGCCAAGTTCACCGACGGCGGGACGGTCGTCTACAGCCCCGGCGGCGTGACGCTGACCGCCTTTTCGGGGCCGGGCGGCTCGACCACCGGCAACTTCAACGTGAGCGTCACGATGCCGGCCGGCAACGGCAACATCCAGCCCGGCACGCAGTTCGTGCCGACGGGCGCGAACCCGTTCACGGCGAACTGGACGGTCACGTCCACCTCGTCGCCGCCGGGCAACTTCAACACCGGGAATAACAACAACGGCCAGAGCGTGACGAAGACTTTCGCGGTCTCGGTCACGCCGCCGGTCGGCACGCCCGCCGGCACTTACACCGCCCTGCTGAAAGCGAACGCGCCCAACTCGGTGAGTTCCAACCCCGGCATACTCATGCAGGTGACCGTCACGGCCGACAACAACCCGCCCACCACGACGCTCAGCGCGGCCGACTCGAACGGCAACCCGTACACCGGCCCCGGCTACACGAACGCCAACAAGGTGACGCTCACTTTGACGGCCGCCGACGGCATGGGCGGCTCGGGCCTCGCCTCGACCAAGTACAAGATCGACAACGGCGTGACCAAGACCTACACCGGCCCCTTCGACATCGCCGCCGAGGGCGTCAGCGTCGTCACCTACTTCTCCGTGGACAACACGGGCGCGCAGGAGGCGGCGCAGTTCTTCACCGTCAAGATCGACAAGAGCGCGCCGACCATCACGGCCAGCGCCGCCACGGCCGACGGCCCTTACACGGCCGGCACCTGGACGAACAAGGACGTGACCGTCACGTTCAACTGCGTGGACAACCCCGCGCCGCCGAACTCCGGCGTGGCGAGCGTGACGGGGCCGCAGACCGTCACCACCGAGGGCGCGAACCAGTCCGCCGCCGGCACCTGCACCGACGGCGCGGGCAACAGCGCGAGCACGACCTTCGGCGGCATCCGGATCGACAAGACCGCGCCCACCTTGACGTTCGACTCCTACCTGCCCGCGCCCAACGCCTTCGGCTGGAACAACACGGACGTGGTCGCGTCGTACAACGCGAGTGACGCGCTCTCCGGTCTCGTCGATCCGGCCACCGGCTCATTCATCTTCAGCGCCGAGGGCATTAACCAATCGCACGCCTTCTCGGTGCAGGACAAGGCGGGCAACGCGGCGTCGAGCACCGTCAGCGGCGTCAACATAGACAAGACCGCGCCGACCGTGACGATCACCTCGCCCGCCCAGGGCGCGGTCTACGCTTACCTCCAGGCCGTCACGGCGAGCTACTCGTGCGCCGACACGGCCGGCGGGGCGCAGTCCGGCGTCAACACCTGCGCCGGCACGCTCGCCAACGGCGCGAGTCTGAACACCGCGTCGGTCGGGCCCGCGAGCTTCACGGTCAACGCCGCGGACAAGGCCGGCAACACGGCGACGCAGACCAACAGCTACGCCGTCTACTACGAGTCGTCGGGCTTCCTGCCGCCGATCAACGTGGACGGCACGTCCATCTTCAAGCTCGGCAGCACCGTGCCCGTCAAGTTCAAGCTCACGGGCGCGAGCGCGGCGGTGACGAACGCGGGCAACTTCCAACTGTTCGTCGCCAAGGTCAGCAACGGCATCGTCGGGACGGAGATGGAGGCCACGACCTCGACGCCCGCGAGCACGGGCAACCTCTTCCGCTACGACGCGAGCGGCGGGCTGTACATCTACAACATGGGCACGAAGGGCGCGCCGTGGAGCGCGGGCACGTACCAACTCCGAGTCGACCTCGGCGACGGCAACCCGAACCGCACGGTGCTCATCTCGCTCAAGCCTTAACCCTATGCCGGGAGCGCGGGCATCCCTGCCCGCCAGCGTGCGTCAGCACGCTAAAAGGTTGCGGCGGCACTCAAGGTCGAGTGCCGCCGCTTCTTTCTGTTCGCGCTTTGCGCTCATGGCGGGCAGGGATGCCCGCGCTCCCGGCTGCGAGCGTCACGGTAAACTCAATCGCACTAGTGCCGCGGACTGATGCGTGTGCGTGGCCGCTCAGCGGGGCGCGGCGGTGCTCGCGTCGAGGCGGCGGCGGGCTTCCGTCGCTTCAGGGCTGCGCGGGTAGCGGCGCACGAGTTCGCGCCACGCCGCGCCGTCGTAGCGGAACTGGCGCGTCGCGGCGTCGAAGGTGTAGACGACGCCTTGACGGCGGTAGCGATCAAGCCCTGTGTAGTTGAGAAAGTAGCTGTGCAGGGGCGGGCCTTGTTCGGGCAGACGGTCTTCGCGCAGACGGCGTTCGGCGTCGCGCGACAGGCGCGCGGCCGCTTCGACCGCGGCCGCGCCCAGCAGCAGCAGCACGCGCGGGCGCAGGGGCGAGCGCGGGAACTCGTCTAGGAAGATGCGCGCGCGGGCGACGCGCTCGAAGTCGTCCGAGGCCTGGATGAGTCGCAGCAGCCGCTCGTCCTCGTGCGCGCGCGCGGGGGCGACGACGCTGTCGGCTTGCAGCCAGCCGCGCGTGCGGCGCGTGACGGCGACGCGGTAGAAGCTGACGCCCTCGGGCGCGCGCGCCGCGCCGACAATCGCCACCGCGCGCCCGCGCCCCAGCCTCTGCACGAGCGGCGCGGTCAAAGCCGGCTCGGCGCGCAACGCCGCCAGCCGCTCGTCCACCACCACGGCGCGCGGCCCGACGCCCGGCGGCCGCCGCTTGTTACCGTAGCCTGTGCCGACCAGACAGCACAGGCAAACCAACAGGAGCAGTCCGTTGAAGATAGGCGCAGGTTTGAAGCGGGGCGTAGGCCCTTCGGCGGGAGCGTACATGGTTGAGTCCTCCGGCGCGTGTTGGCGGGCGCGAGCCGTGAGTGCGGAGCTTCGCTGCCCTCTTTCAGCTTCATGCCCTGCGCCGGACAGACGCCGCGCACCGGCATGACGGAGCGGCCCAACCTCCCCTCGTTCGCAACGGGTGAGACGTGAAAGCTGTTAAGAGTTCAAGGTTCAAAGTTCAAGGTTCAAAGTTGCCTCTGCGGCCCTTTGCGGCCCGCTTCGCGGCCTTTGCGGTTAAAGTTTTTCGGCCTTAACCGCAAAGGACGCGAAGCACTCAGGCCGGCCGTTGCAAATAGCTTCTTGAACCTTGAACTTTAAACCTTGAACTTTGAACTCTTACCCCCGCGACGGGGGCCGGCGGCGGCGATGAGGGCTTCGAGTTGGCGGCGGGCGGGCGCGGTCTGATTGTCGGCGCGTGTCGGTCGTGCGGCGTGGTGGAGGTGACAGATGGCGAGGGCGAGTGCGTCGGCGGCGTCGTGCGGCTGCGGCGTCTCCTTCAGGCGCAGCAGCACCCGCACCATCTCCTGCACCTGCTGTTTCTCGGCCGCGCCGTAGCCGACGACCGTCTGCTTGACGAGCCGCGGCGCGTACTCCGCGATCTCGACCCCGGCGCGCTCCGCCGCCAAGAGGATCACGCCGCGCACCTGGCCGAGTTTCAGCGCCGTCTTCACGTTGACGGCGAAGAACGCCTCCTCGACGGCGCACACGTCGGGGCGGAACCGCGCCAGCACCGCCTCGACGCCGTCGCTGATCTTCAACAGCCGCGCCGCGAACCGCTCCCGCGCGTTGGCGCGCACCACGCCGTAGCCGACCACGCGGTAGCGGCGCGCGCCGCCCTCGACCACGCCCCAGCCCGTCGTCTCGCTGCCCGGATCGATGCCCAGCACCAGCACGCGCGCCATCATAAGCCCAAGCGGGCCGTTTATGCACGCACGCACTCGGCCCGCCGCGCGCAATTATTTTTTCGCTTGACGGCGATCCAAACGGCACTATAATCACGGCGCGTCGTCACGCTCAGCGTCGTGGGTTTGCCGTGCCGAACCGCCGACGCGACCCACCGTCCCGCAGCAGTTATGCTCGCTCGCCTCGCGGTTGTTGCGGGCCGCTTTTTCAGCCAGACCGGACACGCCGCCGCGGTGTCAACCTTGGCCCGCGCCCGGCCGGCAACGCGAAGGAGTAAACCTCATGTCCAGTAGACAGCTCTCGGAGGAGCAGGCGCACCAGATCATCGTCGCCAGCATCCGCCGCGTCACGTCGCGGCCGCTGCCGTCGGCCTTAGAACCGGCGCTGCCGCTCATCGAACTCGGCATTACCGACGCGCTGCGCCTGCGCCGGCTGCGGCAGATGCTCGTGGCCGCCCTGCGCGCCAGAGGGTATTACATCGAGCGGCAACACCTGCTCGGCGTCCAGGCGCACAACCCGCTCGGCAAGTTGGTTGACGTGATCGTCCTCAACGCTCTGCCCGGCGATGAAGACCTGAAAGACGTGCCGCCCCCGCCCGATGTGGTCGGCTGACGGGCCGCCGCGGCGCGCCCGTTCACTTCAGCAGCGGAGAAGCATCACGTGTCGAGCATCCTGTCGGCCATTTCCGGGCAGTTCAGCAAGAGCCTGATCCTGGGCACCTTCTTCCCGGTCGCGCTGTTCGTGACGCTGAACGCCCTCTTCCTCGTGCCGCTGCTGCCGACCGACTGGCAGCTCCAGCGTGAGCTGGCGGACGTGGGCACGGGTGACGTGCTCATCGTCTCGCTCATGGTGATCGTGCTGACGGGGCTGCTCTACAATTTGAACGGCCCCATCATCCGTTTCTACGAGGGCTACCCTTGGGCCGACTCCTGGCTCGGGCGCTGGCGCAAGCGCCACTACCAGGAGCAGTGGCGCTTGTCCACCGAACTGCGCCCGCGCGCGCAGGACTTGGACAACGTCCTGGGCCGGCGCACGCCCCCGGCCGGTCTCAGCCCGGAGGCCCGCGCCGCGTGGTTGCAACGCAAAGACCGGCTCGGCTGGCTCCGAACCCAGCTTGGGCAGCAGACGCGCCGGCTGCCGGAGCACGAGGACTCGGTCTTGCCGACGCACCTCGGCAACCTGATCCGCAGTTTCGAGAACTACCCGCACCGCCAGTACAAGATGGCCGCCATCACGCTCTGGCCGCGGCTGCTCTCGGTCGTCGGCAAGGAGTACATCGCCTTCATCGACGACGCCAAGACCTCGCTCGACTTCATGCTCCACTGCTCGGCGCTGAGCGCGCTGACGGCGCTGCTCCTGCTCGTGGCGGGGCTGCTCTACCCGGCGGCGCTGCGCGGCCCGGCCCTGTGGCTGCCCTGGCTGCTCAAGATTCTGGCGGCCGCGGCGCTGGCGCACCTCTTCTACCTGTCGTCGCTCGGCCGGGCCGCCGAGTGGGGCGACTTCGTCAAGAGCGCGTTCGACCTCTACCGCTGGGACTTGCTCAAGCAGCTCGGCTACGAGCGCGAGCCTTCGTCGGCGGAGGAGGAGCGGGAGTTGTGGGATGCCATCTCGCTGCAACTGGTCTTCGGCCTGCAACCGCAGCAGCGCCGCCCGGTCGAGTACAAGCTGCCGGCCAGCAGCCCGCGCCGCGCGCCCGTGGACTTGCAGTACGAGTTCGCGCGCGGCGTGAAGCCCACCGCGCAGACCAACGTCTTCGAGGTCACGCTGCGCGCGCGCAACGTGGACAGCCAGGAGCGCGCCGCCCGGCGCTTCATCCTGCGCGACACTCTGCCGGCGGGCTGCGACTACGTCTGGGACTCGGCGCGCTACGTCAAGCTCGACGCGACTGTGGCGGAGCGCGCGCCCGCCGACACGGACGCGACCCCGAACGTCACCGGCACGAACCCATACCAATTCGAGGTCGGCGGGTTGGCCCACATGCAACGCGTTGTCCTCACTTACCGCGCGCTCCGGCACAAGGACTGACGCCCACGAGAACGCAGCCCCTTGCGCCGCGCGCGAAACGGAGACGACCATGAGCAACGATCAGACACAGACCGGCCCGCGAGAGCCGGCGCACGCATACCGCTTCGACCGTACGGGCGGCTGGCCCGAACAGGGCGGCGACGCGCCGGGCGACGAAGCGCCGTGGGCGGACGACATTTCCAGCGACAGACCCGGCGACGCCATCAAGGACGGCGGCTATGACAGCGACGGGGCCGACCGCGACGACTTGTACGGCGACGAGGACAATCCCGACACACGCTCGTACGACGGCCTGTACGGCGACGAAGACATCCCCGAGCGCGACGATGGCGGGGCGGTCGGGTGAGCGCGCCGTCGCGCCACGACCAGCCGGGGCCGCCCCTCGACGGCCCCGGAGGCGAAACCGCACAGGGCGTCGGACGACGCGGAAACCTGACGAATGGACATAGAGGCTGCCGAGGCCGCCAAGCCGGTCGAACTACTCACGGGCATCCAGCCCGACGAGGTCGCCAAACTCCGGGCCGCGCACATCCACACGCTCGGCGAGTTGTGGGTCAGGACGGGCGCGGACACTAACGACCTGACGAAGTTCGAGACCGCCGCCAAAGAGAGCAAGTTAAGCGCCGAGCGGCTGGCCGAGTTGCTGCCGGATCGGCTCGTGTGCCTGCTGGCCGATCACGTGCTGGCGCGGGCCAAGCGCCTGGGGCTTGAGCCGCCGCCCGAACCAAAGAGTAGCTGGCTGGACGCAATCGTGCGCTGGCTGAGCCGGCTGCGGCTCTACGTCCGGCCGCACCTGTTCGACGGGCTGCTGCTGCTGCTGGCGTTGACGCTGGCGCTGCTCGCCCTGCGCGCGCTCGGCTACTTCGCCTCGTCTGCGCTCGGTCTGCGCGACAACGTGATCGCGGCCGCGCGCCCGCTGCGCGCCGGGCACGTGCTGCGCGCCGCAGACCTGATGACCGTGCGCCTGCCGGCCGCGCCCGATTACTTCCCGGCGGGCACGAACCTCGAAGGGCTGCTCCTGCTGCAAGACGTGGCGGCGCAGAAGCCGCTGCGCCTCACGCACCTGCAACGCTTGCAGGTCGTGGCGAAGAAGACCGTCCCGGCCGGGCAGATCGTGGCGGCCGACGCGGTCACGCTCGACTGGACTGTGTACGAACCGGACGCGGCTTTGAAGACGGAGGACGTGGTCGGGAAGCAGGCGCGTTACGCGCTGAAGGAGGATAACGTTGTCCTAACGACGGCGCTTGAGAAGCCGCCGCCGCCGCCGCCGACACCGACGCCCAGCCCGACGCCCGCGCCCCCGCACTGAGCGGGGCCGCCGCGCACGCCACGGGTCACGCGCCGGCCATCTCGGCCTCGTCTATGTCGAAGTTGGCGGAGACCTTCTGCACGTCGTCGTGGTCTTCGAGCGCCTCCACGAGTTTGAGCATCTGGCGCGCGTCGTTCCCCGTCAGCTTGATGTAGGTGTTGGGCACCATCTCGACCTCGGCCACCTGCGGCTCGATGCCGGCGTTCTTGACCGCGTTGAGGACGGCGTCGAACTGGTCGGGCGCGGTCAGGATTTCAAACGTGTCCTCGTCGTCGCGCAGATCGTCCGCGCCGGCGTCGAGGACGAGTTCGAGCAGATCGTCTTCGGGCTTCGCCGCCTTGTCCACGACGATGTAGCCGCGCTTCTCGAACATGAAGCGGACGGAGCCGGACTCGCCGAGGTTGCCGCCGTTCTTGCCGAAGAGGTGGCGGATTTCGGCGACCGTCCGGTTGCGGTTGTCGGTCATGGCGTCCACCATCACGGCGACGCCCGCCGGGCCGTAGCCCTCGTAAGTGATCTCCTCGTAGTGGACGCCCTCCTCTTCGCCCGTGCCGCGGCGGATGGCGCGCGCAATCGTGTCGTTGGGCATGTTGGCGGCCTTGGCGTCGCCGACCGCTTTGCGCAGGCGCGCGTTCGAGTCCACGTCGCCGCTGCCGCCCGCGCGCGCCGCGACCGTGATCTCCTTAATCAGCTTGGTGAAGAGCTTGCCGCGCTTCGCGTCGAGCGCACCCTTCTTGTGTTTGATGGTATGCCACTTGGAATGTCCCGACATATGAGTTGGTGTTCCTCGGCCGAAAGATTTGAGCCTGCTGGCGGTTGCGCCGGACTATAGCACGCGGTTTTTGCGCGCCGCAACCGCGAGGGGAAAGTGGTCGGTGGTCGGCGGTCGGTGATCAGTCTAGTAACGCTAAAAGCTGGCGCGCGGTCGCGCCCGCGACGCAGACTTGCTTGTTCTTGGAAGTTTGGCCGGCGACGATCTCGACGGCGCGCGGGGGCACACGGAAGGCGCGGGCGAGGGTGCGGCGGAGTTCTTCGTTGGCCGCGCCTGCGACGGGCGGGGCGGCGACGCGGACGCGCAACGCGCCGTCGTGCGCGCCCGCCACCTCGCTGCGCGCGGCGCGCGCGACGACGCGCACCGCGAACGTGAGCGCGCCGTCTCGTTCGGTGTAACGCAGCATGGCGTCTCGCGTTATAGAGTTTGTGTCGTCAGCCGCCGCGCAGGAGCGTGCCGGCGATGGCGGCTTGGAAGAGCCAGATGATCAGGAACGCGACGATGGGCGAGATGTCGAGGAAGCCGAGCGGCGGGATGATGCGCCGCAGAGGGCCTAAGAGCGGCTCGGTCGCGCGCACGAGGAAGCGCATGACCCGGTTGCCGTAGCCGACCTGCCCCCAGGAGAAGATGATGCGCGTGAAGATGAGTAGCCCGTAGATGCCGAGCAGGCCGTAGAGCAGATGCCCGACGAGCAGCACGGGCCGGCGCGCGATGGCGCTGGCGATCACGTTGTAGGTCGTCTGGATGACGCCGTCGGCGAGTTGCAGCGCGAGCCAGCCGACGAGGATCGTGATCAGGATCGTGACCAGCGGCGCGACGTTCGGGCTGAAGCCGAAGCCCGCGAGCGCGCGCCGCACGGGGTTGACCAGCGGGTCGGTCAACTGCCGCACGAGCAGCACGGGCCGGCTGAACGGGTTCAAGTCCGCGTAGTTGAGCGCGAGCCGCACGAGGACGAGCACGATCACGGCGACGATGACGGCCGTGATGGCCGTGGAGACGAACCAGGCGGCCGCGCCGAACGCGATCTGGAGTCTCGTCGGCGGGCCGCCGACGAGCACGGCGTTGGGCGTCTGCATTAAAGCTAGTCCGAGGCTGTTCATTAAGAGGCTGTTCATTAAACTTGTTGCGGCTTCAACCATGCCGCGCGCCGAAGATGGCCGTGCCGACGCGCACCAGCGTCGCGCCCTCTTCGACGGCGACCTCGAAGTCGTGCGTCATGCCCATCGAGAGTTCGCCGCCCGTCGGGCCGAACGCGCCGCGCGCGCGCCACTCGTCGCGCAGCGCGCGCAGGCGGCGGAAGTATGGGCGCACCTGCTCCGCGTCTTCGTAGAACGGCGGCAGCGTCATCAAGCCCGTCAGGCGCACGCGCGCGCACGCCGCGCACGCCTCCACGATGGCGGCGAGCGCCGCCGCGCCCGCGCCCGCCTTCGTCGCCTCACGGGCCAGCGCGACCTGCGCGAGCACGGGCAGCTCGTCGCGCCCCTCTTCGGCGCACAGCCGTTCGAGCCGCGCGACGAGCGCCGCCGAGTCCACCGTGTGGAGCACGTCGAAGAGTTGGACGGCCTTGCGCGCCTTGTTCGACTGCAAGTGACCGATCAGATGCCAGCGCGCGCCCGCGCCGGCCAACTCCGGCACTTTCGTCTCGGCCTCCTGCACGCGGTTCTCGCCGAAGTCGCGCGCGCCGGCCGCCAAGGCCGCGCGCACGAGTTCGGCCGGGTGCGTCTTGCTGACGGCGATCAGACTGATCTCCGTGGGCGCGCGGCCGGCCCGGCGCGCAGCGGCTTCGAGCCGGCGGCGCACGTCCGCCAGCCGCGCGTGCAAGGTCTCGGCGGTCTGCGCTGCTTCGATCATCAGGCGTTGCGGGCTGCTTCGTGCGGCTCGGTCGGCGTCACTATAACAAGCCCGCGCGCGCCGTCGCAACAGAGCCTTCGGGCGGCGCGCGTCCTTCTTCGGCGCACGATACGGTGCGGCGGCGACCGCGTATCGTGCAGCGCGGCGCGCGGGCGCGCGGCGCGGGCCACGCACTGGCAAGCACTTAAGCCGGCCCGCGCCCGTGGCACGCCCGTTGTTGGCCCAAGTGCGGGATAGTTTGGCCCCGATACAGTTCGAGCGGAGACCGCCCACCCGACGTGAGTCTCCGCGCACAAGAGGAGGAGCAGGATGAGAGGCAAGTACGCATTTTTCCGTCTGGCAGTCTGCGCGCTGGCGTTGGCTTTGGCGCTGCCGGTCGCCGGGTTCGCGCAGGGGCGCGGGCGCGGTAACGGCCGCGGGCGCGACAAGAAACAGGACGTGTTCGTCAACGGCCACGACGCCCGCGACGGTCGCCTGGACGGGCGCGGCCCGCGGCGCGACCGCGACGACCGCTATTACGACGACGACGACTACGACCGCGACGGGCGTTACGACCGGAACGGCCGCTCCAACCGCGACGACCGTTACCGCCGCGACGGGCGCTACAACGGCGGCGACGTGACGCGCATCGCCAGCGACTACGGCTACCGCGCCGGTTACGACGCCGGCCGCCAGGATCGCTCCAACCGCGAGCGCTTCAACTACCGCGACGAGGGCGCGTACCGCGACGCCACCTACGGCTACCGCAGCGAGTACGGCAACCGCGACGCCTACCGCAACGTCTTCCGCAGCGCCTTCGCCCAGGGCTACGAGGACGGCTACGGCAACCGCAACTCCCGCAACAACGGCGGCTGGGGCGGCGTCTTCGGCGACATCATCGGCCGGCCGTGAAGAGCAGTAGGCAGAAAGAAGAAGGCAGGAGTCAGAAGCCAGGAGCCAGTATGAAAGGCCGGCCTTGATGGAAGGCCGGCCTTTCTGCTTCCGCGTCCTCTACCTTCTTCCTACTGGCTTCTGGCTCCTGACTCCTGGCTCCTACTGCCCACTGTTTACCCCCTGCTTGACACTGCTCGGCACGCCTCCGTATATTGTTGCTCCGTTACTTGCGGATGTGGCGGAACTGGTAGACGCGCAGGTCTCAGAAGCCTGTGATCGCGAGATCGTGGAGGTTCGATTCCTCTCATCCGCATGACGAAAAGGGCAGAAGGAGTTGGACGCTCCTTCTGCCCTTCCTGTTTTCCGCCGGCCGCTGTCTTCAGTCCTCAAAGACCTGCGCGACGGTCACGTCGAGGCCGGGCAGCAAGCCCGAGGCGATCCGCTCGCCGCCCTGAAACACCTGCCCCGCGCCGAAGCCCGCGCCCGTGTGTTGGCGCACTTCCAGAGTCCGCGCCGCCTCGTCCACGAGCCACAACTCGCGCACGCCGAGCGCGCCGTAGGTGTCGGCCTTGGTGTTCCGGTCGTAGATGGCCGAGCCGGGCGAGATGACTTCGACGACGAGGTCGGCTGTCGTGCGCCGCTCCGGGTCGAGCCGCGCCGCCGTCTCCGCCGAGACGTAGAACAGGTCGGGTTCGAGGTACGTGTGCCGGCTCGTCCAGATGGCCGCGCGCGGGACGTAGAGATTGCCTCGATCCTTTGTGCTCACGAGATGCACCGTCAGTAATCTGACGAGCCGCGTGACGACGCTGTCGTGCGTCTGTTCCGGCGGTGGTGTCATGTAGAGGACTCCGGCGATGAGTTCCAGCTTCGCGCGGTCGGGCGGGTCGGCGAGTTGCCAGAACTCTTCGAGCGTGTAGGTCTTGACCAGCGGCGATGTGCTTACCCAAGCCATGACGTGCGCCTCCATCACACGCGCATCTTACACCCGAAGCCCGTCATGCGGTGACGGCTAATTGCTCTTTCAGTTCACCGCCTCCGAAGCATCAGCCGGCGGTTGCAGGCTCCGTGCGTCCAGGATCATGAGCGGCTGCTCGGCGAAGAGGTGCGAGTCCACGAGCGTCTGCACCCAGTAGCGGCCGGGCTGCTCGAAGGTGACGCTGACGAAGAAGCTGATGTTGTCGGCGAAGCCGCCCGGCGCGACCTCGAAGCGCGTCGGCTGCGAGACGACGACCGGCTGTTGCCGGTCGGGCGTCAGCACGCGCACTTCCGCCAGGTGCGCGCCCGCGCCCTCCCAGTGCTGCACCACGGCGAACTTGATCAGCGACGCCGGCAACTGCTCCACCATGATGTTCTGGAACACGCCCATCAGCGACAGCTTGTTGCCCACTTCGAGCCGCACGTCGTCGCAGAAGATCGTGTAAACCAGCCGCACGCTCGCGCCCGTCTTAGCTTGACTCATCGCTCCCCCTTCACCCGCCTTGTTTAGTTGAGCTGCGCGAAAAAGGCCGCCAGCTTGCCCTCGTCAAGTTGCCCGCCGGTGCGCACGCCGCTGCACACGTCCACGCCGAACGGCCCGACCCGCGCGCACGCCGCGCGCACGTTCTCCGCCTGCAAGCCCCCCGCGAGGAAGACGGGCACGCCCGCCTGTTCGACAATGCGCCGGCTCAAAGCCCAGTCGTGCGTGCGCCCCGTGCCGCCGAGTTCCTTGACGGCCAACTGCTGGTTGCCCGAATCGAGCAGCAGCGCGTCCACCGACGGCGCGACGCGCAGAGCTTCGGCCACCGACTCGTCCCCTCGCACGTGAATCACCTGCACGACGGCGACGCCCGGCAGCGCCCGCTTCAACTCGCGGTGCGTGCCGCGCGTCAGACGGTCGCACAGTTGCAGCGTGTTCACGCCCAGCCGCCGCTGCTGCGCGACGATCTCTTCCACCTCCGTCCGGCACGTCAACAGGAACGACGCGACGCCCGGCGGCACTTCGGCGGCGACCTCCGCGATCAACTCGTCCGCGATCACGCCCGGCCCCGACGGCATCGCCGACACCAGCCCCACCGCCGCCGCGCCGTAACGCACCGCCAGCCGCATCTCTTCGAGATTAGCGATGCAGCAGATTTTCACGCGCGGTCGCATGGCTTGAACGCTTGCCCGTCAACTCAACAACAGCTTGAACGCTTGCTCGTCGAGCACGTTCAATCCCAACTCGCGCGCCTTGTCGAGCTTCGAGCCGGCCTCTTCGCCGGCGATGACGTAATCGGTCTTCTTGCTGACTGAAGAAGTGACGCGCCCGCCGCGCGCCTCGATCAAAGCGCGCGCCTCGTCGCGCGTCATCGTCTCAAGCCGCCCCGTCAAGACGAACTGCTTGCCGGCGAACGCCTCGTCGGCGACCATCTCAGCGCCCGCGGCCAGCTCCGTCCGCCCGCCCGCCGCGCGCAGGCGCTCGCACAGCGCGCGGTTGCCCTCGTCGGCGAACCAGTCGTGGACGCTCTCGGCCACGGTCAGGCCGATTTCGGGAATCACGTCCAACTCTTCGACCGTGGCCGCGCCGAGCCGCGCGAGCGTGCGGAAGGCGCGCGCGAGGATCGCGGCCGTGCGCTCGCCGACGTGGCGGATGCCGAGACCGTAGACGAGTTGCGGCAGGTCGCGCCCCTTGCTCGCCTCGATCTGCGCCAGCAGGTTCGCCGCCGACTTCTCGGCCATGCGTTCGAGCGCCGCGACCTGTGCGTGCGTGAGCGCGTAGAGGTCGGCCACGTCGCGCACGAGTTTCGTCTCGACCAACTGATCGGCGAGCGCGTCGCCCAGGCCCTCGATGCGCATGGCGCGGCGCGAGGCGAAGTGCAGGAGCCGCGCTTTCAACTGCGCCGGGCAGTCGGCGGCGACGCAGCGCGCGACGACCTCGCCTTCGGGGCGCGAGACGACGCCGCCGCAGACCGGGCACTTGCGCGGCATCCGAAACGCCTTCTCCGCGCCCGTGCGCCGCGACGCGACGACCGTCAAGACCTTCGGGATGATCTCGCCGCTCTTCTCAATCGTCACGTAGTCGCCGATCTTCACGCCGAGGCGTTTGATCTCGTCCTCGTTGTGCAAGGTCGCGCGCGCGACGGTCGTGCCGGCGAGTTGCACCGGCTCAAGGATGGCGACGGGCGTGAGCGCGCCGGTGCGCCCGACCTGGACGACGATGGCGTTGATGCGCGTCGTCGCCTGGCGGGCCGGGTACTTGTAGGCGATGGCCCAGCGCGGCGACTTGGTCGTCGCGCCGAACTCGTCCTGCAAGGCCGCCGAGTTGACCTTGACGACGACGCCGTCGATCTCGTACTCCAACGCGTCGCGCGCGGCCTCCATGTCGTTACAGAAAGCGATCACGTCGTCAATCGTCGGGCACAGGCGGCGCGGGCTGACGCGGAAGCCGGCCTGCTCCAGCCAGTCGAGCGCGGCCCAGTGCGTGGCGAAGGCCTTGCGCTCGCCCGCGAGCGCGTCGTAGGCGAACAGATCGAGGCGGCGGGCGCGGACGATCTTCGGGTCGAGTTGGCGGATCGTGCCGGCGGCGGCGTTGCGCGGGTTGGCGAAGCGGGCTTCGTCCGCGGCCTCGCGCTCGGCGTTGATGCGCTCGAACACTCTGCGCGCGAGGTACGCTTCGCCGCGCACCTCGATGCCGCCGGCCGGGGGCGCGGCCTTCAGCCGCAGCGGCACGCTGTTGATCGTGCGCACGTTCTGCGTCACGTCTTCGCCGACGCGCCCGTCGCCGCGCGTGACGCCGCGCGCGTAGACGCCCGCCTCGTCGTAGTGGAGCGCGACGGAGAGGCCGTCGATCTTCAACTCGGCGACGTACTCGAAGGCGCGCCCGTCGGCGAGCTTGCGGCAGCGCTCGTCGAAGGCGCGCAGGTCTTCGATGTTGTAGCTGTTGTCGAGCGAGAGCATGGGGCGGCGGTGGACGTACTGCTCGAAGCGCTCGGCGGGCCGGCCGCCCACGCGCTGCGTCGGGCTGTCGGGCGTGACGTGCGCCGGGTGCTCGGCTTCGAGCTGTTGCAGCCGCGCCATGAGCGCGTCGTACTCGGCGTCGGAAATCTCCGGCCGGTCGTGGACGTAATACAACTCTTCGTGATGCCGCAGCTCTTTGCGCAGCCGCTCGATCTCCTGCGCGGTGGTGTCGGTCGTGGTGGACGTTTTGGCCATGCGTCGTCTAGTTTGAAGTTGTTCGGGGTTGCCTGTAGCCAACGCTCAGATCAACACAGAGGGCACAGAGGTAACACAGAGGACACAGAGTTTTTAACTGTGCCCTCTGTGCTAACTCTGTGTACTCTGTGTGAAACCGGCCACTCGTGACACTCGACCACCGACCGCGCTACGAGCGCGTGAGCGGCAGGAACGCTTCAATCGTCTTGCGCTCTTTGAAGTCCTCGCGGCTCAGTTGCGCGAGCCGGTGGATGACGCGCCCGAAGTATTTGATGCCCTGGACGAAGTCGTCGAGCCGTATGTTCTCGTTCGGCCCGTGCGGGTTCGAGCCGGCGTAGGCGATGCCGAAGGAGACGACCGGCGTGGGCGGCACGTTCACGCCGCAGACCGCGCCCACGGGGCCCGAGGCCGGGTCGAGCGGGTAGACCACCGGCGGCTCGCCGTACACGTCCGGCGCGACCTCGATGGCCGCGCGCGCCACGGTCGAAGTGGCCGGCGCTTTCACGTACGGCGCGCTCGCGATCTCGACGATCTCTATGTCGTGGAACTCGCGCGCGTCCAAGTGGCGGCGCAGCAGTTCGACGACGAGCGCGGGCGAGAGATCGGGCACGAGGCGGAAGTCGAGGCGCGCGCGCGCCGTGCCGGGGATGACGGTCTTCGCGCCGGCCTCGGTGTGCCCGGTCTGGATGCCGCAGATGGTGCAGGTCGGGCCGAACAGCAATTCTTTCGTCAAGTTCCGCCCGCTCATGTTGCGCACCCAGCCGCCGATCTTGAACTGCTTCTTCAAGCCCGCCTCGTCCAACTCGATCAGCTTGAGCATACGTGCGTCCAACTCTTCGACGGGCGCGACGTGCGTGTTGAAGCCGTCAATCGTGATCACGCCTTTGGGCGAGACGACGGTGGCGAGCGCCTGCACGAGCCGCCAGGCCGGGTTCGGCACGATGCCGCCCCACTTCGAGTGCAGGTCTGTGCGCGCGCCCACCGCGCGCAGCTCGATGAAGGTGATGCCCTTGAAGCCGAGGCTGATGACGAGCCGCTCTTTGGTGTCGCGCAGGCCGTCGTCCCAGATGCAGCCGTCGGCGCGCATCAGGTCGGGCTGCTCGCCGGTGAAGCGGACGAGACTCGGACTGCCTAAGCCCGCCTCGCCCTCGACGATGAAGCGCAGGCAGAACGGCAGCTTCCCGAACGTCTTCTGGTACGCCTCGACCGCGGCGAGGCGCGCGACCAAGTCGCCCTTCGAGTTGGCCGCGCCGCGCGCGTAGAGCTTGTCGTCGAGGACGGAAGCGGCGAACGGCCCGACGGCCCACTCGGACAACTGCCCGACCGGCTGCACGTCGTAGTGGCTGTAGGCGACGAAGCAGTGCGAGCCGGCCCCGAACTCGCCGTAGACGAGCGGGAAGCCGCTCGTCTGCCGGAACGTGCGCGTGCCCGCGCCGACGCGCTGCATCATCTGCTCGACCGTCTCGGCGACCGCGCGCATCCCCGTGCCGCGCGCCGCCACCGACGGCATCCGACACAGTTGTTGCAGCCGCTCGACGAAAGCCGACGCGTGCCGATCCACGTAACGGTCAAACTTGGCGATGGCCATAGAAGACAGAAGCCGGAAGTCAGGAGTCAGGAGTCAGAAGCCGGAAGCCGGAATAGAATCGGGCGCGCGTGTCTTTACCTTCTGGCTTCTGGCTTCTGCCTCCTGTCTTCTTTAGATTGCTCTCCTTCGCCGTCCACGCTCTCGTAGAACAGGTAGCGCGGCCGCTCCGGGTCGCGCTCGAAGCCGGCGCAGACGAGGCCGGCGGCGAAGGCTTGTTGAAACTCCGTGCGGACGCGCACCAGCTCGCGCTGCGCGCCGCGCGGGTCGCTACGGATGAGCGCGGGCCAGTCCGCCGGAATCTGGACGGCGGCGGCGGGCGCGCCCTCCGGCCTCAAGCTCTCGCCGCGTGCGAGCCGCTCGACGCGGGGCGTGCGCAGGTGCCACTCGGCGAACAGGCGGTCGCTGTCCAGCCCAAGGGGGCGGCCGAACTCGCCCGCCTCGGTCGTGTAGTCCGTGCCGTAGAAGTTGACGGCGTAGGCGCGCACGACCGCGCCGAGCCGGTTCAAGTTGAAGTGCGCGTTGCGCGCGCGCATCGGGTCCCAAGTCCACTTGATGAAGCTGCGCCCCTCGGCGAGCGCGCGCTCGCGCTGCGCCCACTTGAGCCGCGCGCCGAGGCCCTGGTTCTGCTGGCTCGCCGCCACCGCCATCATGTGCGAGTAGCCGAAGACCTGTTCGCCGCGCACGGCCGCGAGATGGTGGACGAAGCCGACCAGCTCGCCCTGAAGGAACGCGCCGAGCGTCCAGCCGCCCGCCTGCCGCGACACGACCAGGTGGCGGCGCGGCGAAATCTCCATGTCCGGCAGCCCGAACACCTCGCGCTGCAAGCGCACGCAGGCGTCGAACTCTTCGACCGTCGTACACTCGCGGATGACCACGTCGGCGGCCGTCGCGGCCCGCTGCTCCGTCTGCCTCGCCATGCGGCTCCCCCGCCCCGCAACGTTTCAGATGACGCTCAAGGTGTACCAGCTTTGCGGCACTTGCGCAATCCGGCGTCCGGCGGCGCGCGCCGCCACGTCGGGCACGAAGTTGACGAGCATGAGCCGGCCCGCCCGCCGGTAGCGCACGGGCACGGCCGCGCGCAACTCGGCCGCGAGCGCGTGCGCGTTGCCGATCAACTTGAAGAGCACCAAACGCTCCAGCCCCGCGTGCTTCAACAGCCACGCCACCTTGCGCATCGAGACCAGCCCGCACTCGCCCCAGAAGGCGAACGCCGCACCACTCTGCTCGTCCGCCCGCGCGAGGAGATCGGGCACGTAGCGCAAGCCGACCTTCGGCTCGATCTCAAGCCGCGGGTACTCGCCGACGTACATCGCGTAGCCGAGCGCCTTCAAGAGCACATGCGTATACGTCTCGCCCGGCCGCTGCCACAGGCGCACGCGCCGCCCCGCCAGCGTGAAGTCATGGAGCATAAGAGCAGGAGTCAGAAGCCAGGAGTCAGGAGTCAGGAGACTAGAACCGGGAATAAGAAATCAGGCGACAGGGTTGAAGAGAGGCCGGCTATTCATTCTGACTTCTGACTCCTGGCTTCTGATCGCTGATTCAATTTGTCGGCCGCGTGGGGAGCGTGAGGCGGACGACGAGGCCGCGGCCGCCGTCTTTGGTGTCGAGGGCCACGTCGCCGCCGAGCGCGGCCATGAGGCGGTGGGCGATGACGAGACCCAGCTCGTTCATGTTCGTGCCGTTCTCGCTCGGCGTGTCTATGTCCACGGGGTTGAAGATGTGCGCGGGGTCGCTCAGGGGTTCGCCGTCGTCGGCGATCTCGATCTGGAAGCGGTCGGCGGCGACGAGGTTGGCACGCACCGCGACGGTCGCGTCGCCGGGGCTGCGCCCGATGGCGTGCGCCAAGAAGTTGTAGAGCACCTGGCGGAGCTTGCCCTCGTCCGAGACGATGGGGCCTAGCTCCGGCGCGATCTCGCAGTCGAGCTGCACGCCCTGCTTCTGCGCCAGCCTGCCCACCGCCGCGCACGACTCGCGCAGCATCTCGCGCGCGGAGAAGTCGTGCAGGAACAGTTCGGTCTGCCCGGCTTCGAGGCGCGAGAGATCGACGAGCTGTTTGATCGACGTGTGCAGTTGCAGCCCCGACGCCTGGATGCGCTCGCAGTAGCGGCGCTGCGCCGCCGAGAGCGCCTCGTGTTCGAGCAGGATTTCGGCGAAGCCGAGGAGCGACGTGAGCGGCGTGCGCAACTCGTGCGACATCCGTTGCAGGAAGAGCGAGCGGTAACGCCCGACGCGCTGCAACTCGCGGTTCGCCTCTTCGAGCGCGCGCGTGCGCGCCTGTAGCTCTTCGACCAACTGCTCGATGCGTGCGTGCTGCGCGCGCATCTCGGCCGCTTGGCGCGCGTTGCCGAGCGCGATCAGGATCGGCGCGGCCACGAAGCGCAACCCCGCGAGCGCCGCGCGCAAGCGTTCGGGGTGGCCCGAGAGCGCGACGAGCACGCCCGCCAGACTGCCGCGCGCGCGGATCGGCAGCCCGACGCCCGCGCGCAAGTCTTTGGCCGCGAGCGCGGCGCGCAACTCCGGCGGGCCTTGCTCGGCCGCGCACGCCCCCGTGTCAGTCGCGCCCGCGTCCGCGGCCGGCGCAAACGTCGCGCCCGCTTGCCCCGTCGCGGTCGCCGCGTCCTCGACCCAAACTTGTAGCTCGCGCCCCGTCTCGTTGACGCGCGCGGCGAGCAGTTCCGTGGCCTGGCGTGCGGCGTCGTCGCCGAGGTGCGGGTGCGTGTAGACCGCGCTGGCGCGCAAGGAACCGTCTTCGGCGCGCAGGTAGGTGCTCACGCCGCACAGCTCCCAGTGGCGCAGCAGCATGTCGGCGAAGGCGCGGCAGACGCGCCCCTCGCTGGCGTACTCGGCCGGCGCGGCCATCTGCGCGTAGAAGAGATCGACGATCTCCGCGCCCAGGGCGGCCAGCGCGGCGTCGCTCGCCTCGCACGCGCCTGCTTGAGCCGTCTTGGCCATGGTCTTCAAACTCGACACCTTGTCTGCGCGGGGAGTGTGCTGCGCCTCGGCGCGCGCCGCCCGGCCGCAGACACTACATGCGGCGGCGCTTATGAGACACAGATTGTCGGGCCAACGTTTGTTGGCAATATATTCTCCGGCTTGCGAAACTGTCAACGAAGGAACAAAATGGATTGTGTTATTTGTTAGTTGTTCTTTTGTTCTGAGCCTGCGCGCCGCGCCGACCCACCCGGCCGCATTAACCGATAACAACTAACCACTAACGATTAACAATTAACCACTAACGAGCGTAGATGAACGGCCGACTGAGCGAGCAGCCGCTCGCGGAGCTAATTCGGGAGATCAAGGGCGCGGGTCTGTCCGGCGCGCTGCGGCTGGCGCGCGAGCGCGTGCAGGCGGTGATCTACGCGCAGGCGGGCGCGCTCATCTACGCGCGCTCGAACCTGCGCGCGCACCGCCTGCCCGAATGCCTCCAACGCTGGGGCGCGCTCGCCGAGCACGACGCGCGCCGCGCCGCCGCCGCGGGCGGCGAAGCTGAGGCCGTCGCCGCGCTCGTCGCCGCGGGTTGCGTGCGCGCCGAACAACTGCCCGAACTGCGCGCGCGCCAGGCCGCCGACGTGCTGCGCCCGCTGCTCTTGTGGACGGACGGCACTTGGAGCTTCGACGCGCGCGCGCGTCTGGCCGAAGAGGTCGCGGGCGAGTTGGCGACCGACGAACTGCTGCTCGAAGCCGTGCGCCGCTGGCCCGCGGAGTTCGCCGCCGCGCGCCTGACGGACGCAGACCTGCTCGCGCCCGCGCCCGACCCGCCCGCACACCTCGCGCTGCTGCCCGCCGAAGCCTTCGTCCTCTCGCGCGTGGACGCGCCGCTCACGCTCGCCGCGCTCGCCAACGTCAGCGGTCTGCCCGAGACGCAGACGCGCCACATCGCTTACGCCCTCGCGCTCGCCGGTCTGCTCGCACGCGCCCACTGGCCGCGCGCCATCGCCGCCGACACTCAAACGGCCGCACAGCCGCACGCCCAACAGCCCGCCGCGTCATCAGCCACAGCACAAACCTCACAGACCACAACCAAAGCACACGGCCCACAGAGCACGTCGCAAGCACAAGGCTCGCAGACGACCACACACGCGCCGCCTTCGCCCCCGTCGCCCGACGCGTCGCCGCCGCCCGCAGCGTCACAGTCTGCCGCTCAGACCGAGCCGACCGAGGCCACGCCGGAGGCGGAAGTGGCGGCCCTTTTGGCACGCGCCGCCGCGCCCGACTTTTACGAACTGTTGGGCGTCGAGCGCGCCGCCGACGCGCGCGCGATCAAGCGCGCCTACTACGCGCTCGCCAAACGTTTCCACCCCGACCGCTTCCGCCGCGCCGTCTCGCCCGCGCAGCTCGCGCGCGTCGAAGCCGCCTTCGCCCACGTCGCCCAAGCCTACGAGACGCTCTCCGACGACAAGACGCGCGCCGCCTACGACGCCAAGCTCAGCCTCGGGCCGCCCCGCGCGGCCATACAGACGCCGACCTCCGCCGCCCCGCGCAAGCCCGAAGCCACGTTCGTTAGGGCCGCGACCGCCGAGGAGAACTTCCGCCAAGGCCTCGCCGCGCTCAAGCAGGACAACCACCGCACCGCCGCCCTCTACTTCTCCGAAGCCGTCCGCCTCGCACCCCGCCAGCCGCGCTACCACGCCTACTACGGCCGCGCCCTCACGCACGACCCGCGCACGCGCCACCAGGCCGAAGCCGAGCTGAACACCGCCCTCACCCTCGACCCCAGCGACGCCACGCACCACTTTATGCTCGCCGAACTGCTCCACACACTCGGCCACCTGCGCCGCGCCGAGAACGTCCTCACGCGCGTCCTCACACTCGACCCCAACCACGCCCCCGCCCGCCAACTCCTCGCCCAAATTAAAAAGCCGTGACGGGTGACAGGTAAAGGCGCTGACCAAGATTCAGTCTGTGGTTGAGAGCCGGTGTGCGGCCGTTTTAACACAGAGTACACAGAGTAGGCACGGAGGGCACAGTAAAAACTCTGTGTCCTCTGTGTCACCTCTGTGCCCTCTGTGTTAACCCGGCCTCGCCACCCGCTCAAGCTCAAACTGAACCACTACCGGCCAGCGGTAGCAGATGACAGCCGACGAGGAAAGGCTTTATCCTGTCACTCGTCACTTGTCACCTGTCACTCGTCACTGCTTTTATGACTGCCACGCAACCGCAACTGACCGAGAGCGAGCGCACGGCGCGCGACGTGTTCCGCCGGCTCGCCGCCGCCGCCGACGAGTTCGAGGGCTACCGCCACCCGCACGCCGAGCGCATCGCCGCGCTCGCAGACGAGTTGGCCAAACTGTTCGGCCTGGGGCGCGCGGATCGCGCCGCGCTGCGCATCGCCGCGCTCGCGCACGACCTGGGCGAGAGCGCCATGGGCCGCGACTACATCAAGCGCGCCGGGCCGCTCGAAGAAGCCGAACGGCTCGACCTGCTCCGTCATCCCGTCATCGGCGAGCAGGAGGCGGCGCGCGCGGGCGCGGAGCGCGGCGCGCAACTGCTCGTCCGCTGGAGCCACGAGTGGTGGAACGGCACGGGCTACCCGGACGCGCTCCGGCGCGAGCAGATTCCGCTCGCCGCGCGCCTGCTCCGCGTCGCCGACGCCTACGCCTCGCTCACGGACGCACGCCCCTACCGCCCCGCCTTCACCGAAGCGGACGCGCGCCGCCATCTCGTCGAATGGGCCGGGCTGGAATTCGATCCGCAGGTCGTCCGCGCCTTCCTCACCCTGCGCGACCTGCCTGAGTTGCGCTCCTACGCACTACTCGAACGCCCCGCCGCCGTCGAGCCTGAGCCGCCCCCCTTCGCGCCCGACGACGCGGAAGCGACGACACAAACAACACCGGCGACACAGCCGACGCAGACGACGCGGAACGAAGACGACGACGCGCGCCCTTTCGGTCACGTCCCCCAAGCCGGCACGAACCCGCACGTCCAGCGGCCGACGACGGCCGAGGCCGACAACCCGCCCGCGCCCGCCGCGCCGCCCGACGTGTGGTAGAACGCCGCGCTCAACTTGAACGATTAAGCATGACTGAGAGAACCACCAAGACATGAAGGCACGAAGATGACATGGCCTGTCATCTTCGCGCCTTCGCGTCTTAGTGTTTAAGTCTCTCGCCCGAACGATGATGCCGAACTTTTCCGAACCCGCGCCGGCCGGCTGGCTCGCCTTCGAGTTGAGCGTGCTGCGCCGCCTGCGCTTCCGCTCGGTCGTCAACCCGCTCGCGGGCGAACCCGATCTGGACGCGGCCCTCAAACGCTGGGACGCCCGCGTCGCCGTCAACGACCCGCGCCAGTGGGCCTGGATCAGAGGCATCGCCCGCGTCGAGAACAACGCCGAGCGGCTGACCGAAGACGACCTCGCGCGCCTGCTCGAAGACGTGTACGTGCCCGGCTACCGCCTGCGCAACCCCGCGCTCGCCCGCCGGTTCGGCGAGACCGACGCCTGGTGGTTCGACAACCTGCGCGCCAACGCCGACCGGCTGGAGGGCGACGTGAAACAGGCGCTCGCGCTCAGCCTCGGTCTCGCCGTCGGCGACTACGCGCGCTCGTTCACCGCCGAGACGCGCGAACTGCGCCAGCCGCTCTCGCGCGTCCTGCGCCGCCTCTGGGAGCAGTCGCCCGCGCCCTTCGACAACAAGCAGCGCAACACCGCCGCCAACAAAGACCCGCGCCAGTTCCTCGCCGAAGAGCGCGCCGACCTGCTCTTCCTGCGCCTGCCGCGCGCGGGCGCGAACGGCACGCCGCAAACCGCGCCCGCCGCCTGGCGCGAGGAGTGGGTGCGCACGACGGACGAGTTCTGGCCCGACTACGAGCGCGCCCGCGCCGGCAAGCTCGACGCCCGCGTCGAGACCAAGCAGCAGTACCTCCGCCTCGTCGAAGAACTCCTAGCCGCCGCCACGCACATACGCACCTGGGCCGTCGCCCACGCCGACGCCGGCCTCGTCACCACCGAAGAACTCGTCGAGACCATCCGCCGCGTCCGCAAGGTCGAGACGATCTACACCAAAGACTTCTCCGAGCTACTCGGCGCGCGTGCCGCCATCATCACGTCGCTCTAGCCGGCCGCTTTCAGGATGACGACCGTCTGATCGTCGCCGCGCTCTTGGCCGCCCGTCCAGCGGTCGATCTCGTCGAAGAGGGCGCGCTTCAACTCGGCCGCCGACAGCCCGCGCCGCCGCACCGCGAACTGCAACAGGCGCTCTTCGCCGTACTCCTCGCCCGCCGCGTTCTGCGCCTCGCTCAGCCCGTCGGAGAAGACCACGAGCACGTCACCCGGCGCGAGCGTGACGCCCGCCTCCTCGTAGCGCGCGAAGTCGAACGCGCCGACGACCGTGCCGCCCACGTCAAGGCGTTCCGCGCGCCCGTCGGCGCGCATCAGCACCGGCGCGTTGTGCCCGGCGTTCGTGTAGCGCAACGTGCGCGCGCGGTCGTCGTAGAGCGCGAGGAAGAGCGTGACGAAGCGGTTCGCGTCCGTGGACTCGCACAACTGCGCGTTGATGTGGGCCACGATCTCTTCGACCGCGCACGCGCGCTCCGCGCCCGCCACGCCGCGCGGCGCTTCGACCTCCGATGCTGGCGCGCCCACCGCCGCCACGGCCGCACGCTCGGCCGCCCGCAGCCGCTCAACCAAAATCGTCGCCTGCGCGCGCAAGCTCGCTTGCAGGTTCGACATGACGAGCGACGCCGACAGCCCCTTGCCCGACACGTCGCCGAGCGCGAGCACGACGAGACCGGGCGCGAGCGCGACGTAGTCGTAATAGTCGCCCGCCACGCCGCGCGCCGCGCGGCACTCGGCGGCGATCTCCGCGGTCGCGAGCTGTGGCACGCTGCGCGGGAACAGTTGCGCCTGCACCTCTGCGGCGATCTCGACCTCGCGTTCGAGGCGCTCGCGCTCGACGCGCTCCTGCAAGAGCACCTCGATGTTCGCGGCCATGTCGTTGTAGGCGACGGCCAGCTCGCCGAGTTGATCGTGCGAGCGCGCCCGGACGCGGTGCGAGAAGTCGCCGCGCTTGATGAAGGCGGTGGCGCGGTAGAGGCGATGCACCATGCCGGTCACGGCGCGTGTCATCCAGCCGGCGGCGAAGAGCGCGAGCAGCTCCAACGTCAGGAAGATGGCGATGAAGACCGAGAGGATCAGATCGAGCCGCAACGCTTGGCCCAAGTGGCCGCGCTCCAACACCTGCTTGCGCGAGGCCACGAGCGAGTTCGGGAAGCGGAACGCGACGTGCGGGCTGCGCGCGCCCGTCGGCCACTCGGTCGCCGGGATGACGACGAAGGCAAAGCCTTCTTTGAACGGCTCGCCGAGTTGATCCGCGCGCGCGCGTTCGCGCCACTTCGCGGACGGGGCGGCGCGCCGCGCCGCGTCGAAGTCGCCGCCGGGCCAGTATTGCGTGAACGCCGGGCGCACGCGCAGGCCCGTCGTCTCGCGCAAACGCTCGACGAGCGCGCGGCTGACGGGCACGCCGACCAGTACGACCAACGCGCGGTCGCCCGCGTCGCGCCGCGCGAGTGCGCACAGAGACGCCGCGCTGTACGGCTCGTCGGCGTCCGCCGCGGGCTGAAACGTGAAGTCGCTCCACTCGCGCGCGGCGCGCAGCCACGCGGGCAGCGGCGCGCCGAACGCCTGCGGCTCGGCGGTGAGCGGGCGCGCGTCGTCGCCGGTGGGCGCGCTGACGAACGCCGCGCTCGTCGTGAACGCGCCGCCCGCGTCCGCCGCCGCGCCGCGCCACACGGCGACGCGCGCGCCCGGCAGCGCGCCTTGCAACAGTGCGTTGCGCTCGTCGAGCCACTTCTGCATGATGCGCGCGTCCGTCTCCGCGGGCAGCGCGGCGAGCGCGTCGGCGTAGGCGCGCGCGGTGGCGAGCGTCTGCCCTTGCGCGCCGCGCAATTCCGTCATGACGCTGCCCGCCATCCAGTTGAGCGCCATGCCGTAGCCGAACAGGAAGCCCAAGCCGCCGAGCAGCACGATGGGCGTGAGACCCACGAACAGGTACGTGATGATCAAGCGCCGCCGCACGCGCCACAGCAGCTTGCGCTTGAGCCAGCGCAGACCCTTGAAGCCGTAATAGCCGACCGTCAGCGCGACGAGCGCGAACGTGACGAACGCGAACAGACTGCCGAACGCGGTCGTGCGATAAAAGGCCGTATCGCGCACGAGCGCGCGCACGACGAACATGAC
Source organism: Pyrinomonadaceae bacterium (assembly GCA_036389395.1). Taxonomy (GTDB): domain Bacteria; phylum Acidobacteriota; class Blastocatellia; order Pyrinomonadales; family Pyrinomonadaceae; genus QHXQ01. The sequence continues at coordinate 26,043 of DASVPY010000078.1, read as the reverse complement.
GGCCGCCGCCACCGCCACGCGCGCCATCACGCGCGGCGCGCGCGCGCGCCACGCCGGCTCGCTTCGTCTCGTCTGCTGCTCGCTCGCCTCAGCCACTCTTGTGCAACCTCGCGGCCCGCCGTCTCGGTTGACGCTCCGGCCGCGCCGAATGTTACTTGCCTTACGTTACGTGCCTTGTTCGCCGAAGCCCTCAGTCGGCGGCGAGCGCGCGGACGTGCGCGCGGACGGTCGCGCCGAGCGTCTGTAGGTTGTAGCCGCCTTCGAGGCACGAGATGACGCGCCCCTGGCAGGTGCGCGCCGCCCACTCTTTGACCGTGCGCGTCAAGGCGGTGAAGTCTTCGTCTTCGAGACGGAGTTGGCCGAGCGGGTCGCCGAGGTGCGCGTCGAAGCCGGCGGAGACGATCAGGAGATCGGGCGTGAAGCGCGCGGCGATCTCTTCGAGCGCGGCGTCGAACATGCGGCGCTGCTCGTCGGCGGGCGTGCGCGCGCGCACGGGCACGTTCAGAGTGTAGCCGCGCCCGCGCCCCTGCCCCGTCTCGCCGCGCGCGCCCGTGCCCGGATACCAGGGGTACTGGTGCGTCGAGAAGAAGAAGACCGTCGGGTCGTCGTAGAAGATGCCCTGCGTGCCGTTGCCGTGATGCACGTCCCAGTCAACGACCGCCACGCGCTCGACTTCAGGATAGCGCGACTGCGCGTAGCGCGCGGCGACCGCGACCGTGTTGAAGAGGCAGAAGCCCATGGCGCGTTCCTGCGTCGCGTGATGACCGGGCGGGCGCACGGGCAGGAAGGCGTTTTGTGCTTCGCCCGTCATGACGGCGTCCACCGCGCGGCACGCGCCGCCCGCCGCGTGCAAGGCCGCGTCCAAAGAGCGCAGCGAGACGATGGTGTCCGCGTCCAGATAGCCGAGACCTTCGCTGACGGCGCGCTCGACGCGCTTGAAGTGTTGCGGCGTGTGTGCCGCCTGCACCGTGCCGCGCGCCGCGGCGGGCGCGCTCAACTCAAGCAGCCCGCCCCACAGTTCCGCGTCCGCGCGCAGGGCGTCCATGACGACCGTGTAACGTTCCGGGCGTTCGGGGTGGCCGGGCCCCGTGTCGTGCTGCTCGAAGACGGGGTGGTGGACAATGGCTGTGCGCATCGCGGCGATTATGCGTGCGGGCGCGGAAGCAGGTCAAACCCTTCGCCCGCCAGCACGAAATCAATACGCCCCGGCGCGCGGTTTGAGCAGCGGAGACGTACAGCGACGAGCCTCGGTCCGCGCCTTGGGGCGTGAACTCGCCGTTTTTGCGCCTTAACGGTCGTTTGCCGCCAACGGAACACGAGTTGCAAAACTGACCGGGCGTATGCAGCACTCTCCCGCAGGACGAGTTGGGCGGACGATTTTCCAGGAGGCTTCAAAATGAAGAGATACTTACTGTGGCTGACGTGCCTCGTCTTCTTGCTGACCACGCTCGCGCCCGATCTGGCGGCGCAGGAGCGGCGGCGGCGCTCGAAGTTCGGGCGCAAGGCGCGCACCGCGGCCATCATCGGCGGCGGCGCGGTCGTCGGCGGCCTGCTCGGCGGCAAGAAGGGCGCGGCCATCGGCGCGGGCGGCGGCTCGCTCTACGCGTTCAACCGCAAGGCGGCGCGCCGGCACTTCAAGCCGCGCACGCGCACCATCGGGACGGTGCTGGGCGGCACGGCGCTCGGCGCGGGCGTCGGCGGCGCGGTCGGGCACAAGCGCGGCGCGGCCGCGGGCGCGATCATCGGCGGGGCTGGCAGCGCCATCTATCGCAACCGGCAGCGGCGCAGCTCCTACTGTCGCACGCACCGTTGCTAACGTCGCTAACCTGAGACGATCAAGTCCGGGGGCGACCGCTTAAGGCAGCGGCCGCCCCCGCCCTCGCACGCGCGCGCCCGATGATTTCAGGGCGCGCCATACTCGTCTTCTAACCGCGCGCTGTTATAATTTCCATCAAGCTTAACTTTCAGGAGAACGCCTGTTATGTCATACGACGAAGAGCAACAGCGGCGCAGCCGCGTGGTCGTCGAGACGCCGACGGCGCGGCGCGAGGAGTATCACGCGCGCACGACGCGCGCGCCCGAAGGGCGCGGCGGCTACTCGACGGGCGTCATCGCCACGGTCGCGCTCGTCGCCATCGCCGCGACCGCGCTCATCATGTTCTTCCTGCTCAACAACCGCTCCGACGCGACCAATACGAACGTCACGGTCGCCACCGCGCCGACGCCGCTGCCGGTCATGCAGCAGCCGCCCGTGGTCGCGGCGACGCCCATCGTGCTGCCGCCGACGACGCAAGCGCCGCCGCCCATCATCGTGCAAGCGCCGCCCGCGACGACGCAGCCCGCGCCCGTCATCGTCACGCCGCCCGCGCCCAGCGCCACCACATCGGCCGGCGCGGCGCTGCCGCCCTCGCCCGCGCTCGACGACGCGACCGTCGAGACCAAAATCCAGCAGGCGTTCACCGACGACGCAGACCTCGCCGCCGCTAACCTGACCGTCAGCGTCATCACCGGCAAGGCTACGCTCATCGGCTCCGTCAAGACGCCCGAACTCAAGGCCCGCGCCGAACGCCTCGCCCACGCCGTCCGCGGCGTCAAAACCGTAGACAACAAGATCACGGTCGATCAGTAAAGGGGAAGGGCGAAAGGCGCAGGGCGAAAGTGCGGACGGCGCTTGCGCGCCGAGCGTTTTCAGATATCTTCTTTTCGAAAGTCACGCCGTCAGGCGTGTCCGCACTTTCGCCCTGCGCCTTTCTCCTTGCCCCTTTTCAATACCCTTCCGTGTGCTGGCGGAGCCAGTCGTTGAGTTCGTCGGGCGTGGGTTCGCGGCCCAGTTCGTCGCGCAGGCGTTGGCGGACGTAGTCGCTCTCGGCGCGCGCGGCCTCCGTCAACGTCTCGTCGGACTCTAACGCGCCGGTCGGTTCCTCATTCTCTTCCGCGGTCATCGGTTCCCTCCTCCTCGTCTGCGAGCGGCGCGACGGCGAGCGCGCGCGTCGTCAGGTTCGTTTCGACCACAAGACTCGCGCCCTCGCCCCTTATGACGAGCCGGCGCGCCGCGTCGCGCGCGTAGGTCTCGACCGCCGTGATGAGACAGCCGTCGGGCGCGGGCGTGACGGCGACGAACGGCGCGGACGCGTCGCCGTCGTGCAGAGCTTCGACCTCGGCCGCGAGCCGCGCGCGGTCGGCGGCGCTGAAGGGCAGCTCTTCGAGCGCCATGCTGCGCGGGACGAGACCCATCTCGCCGTCGAGGTAGACGGCCCAGATGAAGTTGATGTCGAGCACGAAGCGCGCCGCCTCGTCGGCGACGAAGTAGCCGAGCACGGTCGCGCCGACGACATGCGCCACGACATGCGCCTGATGCGTACTCGTCTCGATTGATCGCCACGCCACGAGCTTATCTTACTCCGTCTCGCCTTAGCGCGTGGGCAGACGATAACTCAGCAACGCGCGCGCCTTGACCGCGGCCCACGCGACTGCGACGAGGCAGCCGACGCCGCCCGCCACGACCGAGAGCGGCGCGCCGCACGCCGCCGCCAGCAAGCCCGCCTCCAACTCGCCGAGCTGCGGCCCGCCCATGAAGAAGATCATGTTGACCGAGGTCATGCGCCCGCGCAGCCGGTCGGGCGTGACGAGTTGGCGCACGGTCTGACGTATGACCGTGCTGACCGTGTCGGCCGCGCCGACGAGCGCGAGCGCCAGGCACGAGACGGCGAAGGAGCGCGACCAGCCGAAGACGACCGTGGCCGCGCCGTAGACGGCGATTGAGCCGAGCACGGTCGCGCCGGGCCGGCGCAGGCGCGTGCCGGCGCGCGCCATCGCCAGCCCCGCGAGCACCGCGCCCGCGGCCGGCGCGGCCGCCAGCACGCCCAAGCCGCGCGCGCCGACGTGCAAAATCTCCGCCGCGAAGATCGGCAGCAGCGCCGTCGCCGACGCGAAGAAGGTGGCCACGAAGTCGAGCGTCATGGACTGCACCACGACGGGCGTCCGCCAGACGAAGCGCAAGCCCTCGGCGAGCGCGGCGAAGCTGACGCCGCCCGGCGTCTCGCCCTGCGTGCGCCCCGACGCGCGCAGAGAGAGCACCGCGCCGATGACGGCGAGGAACGACGCCGCGTTCACGCCGTAGGCGAGCGCCGGGCCCCAGTTCGCCAGCACGACGCCCGCGAGCAGCGGCCCCGTGACCATCGCGATCTGAAACGCGATCAGACCGAGGCTGACGGCGTTCGGGAAGTCGCGCGCCGGCACGAGCTGTGGCAGAAGGGCCTGGCGCGCGGGGTTGTCGAACGCAGTCGCCGCGGCCGCGGCCGCCGTCAGCAGGTAGATGGGCCAGGCGGCGCTGAGACCCGCGGCGGTGATGGCGGCGAGCACGCAGGCGCTGAGGAGCATGACGGTCTGCGTGATGAGTATGAGCCGCTTGCGGTCGAAGGCGTCGGCCGCGACGCCGCCCGCGAGCGAGCACAGCACGATGGGCACGACGCGCACCAGCCCGACCACGCCGAGCGCGACCGACGAGCGCGTCAGCAGGTAGACGTGCCAGTTGATCGCGACCAACTGCATCTGCGAGCCGGTGATCGAGACGAACTGCCCGAGCCAGAGCAGGCGGAAATCGCGGTGGCGCAGGGCGGCGAAGGAGGATGAGCGTGCGGGTGAGTCGTCGGCGTCGGCGGTCGCGGTGCTCCCCTTGACGGACACGCGGGCAGTATAGCCCAAGTCCGAAGTCCAATGTCTAATGTCCAGAATCCAAGGTTCAAGGGACTTTGTTACATAAGCCCGTCTTGTTACATAACTCGGCGGGCTGTTACAAAAGTCAGCCCGCCTTTCGTTTGGCCGGCAACTTCGCGGGCAAGTCCACCTCATCATCTGCCAGCACCTCCATGTGAACGCCCGCCACGCGGGAGTATGCGAGCAGCGTAAGCAGCGACGGCTCACGCACCCCTTGCTCGTACTCCGATATTCTCGCGTACTGCATATCCTCTGCCAGCCCTAGCCGCTTGAGCATCTCCGGCTGAGACAAACCAAGCGCCTGCCTAACCATTAGCAGTTTCTCAGCAAGGCGTTTCGGCTTGGGGCGGGCCGTACCCATCAGGAGTTACCCCCTAAATGAGCACGTAGCAGCTTGCTTCTTCTCTCAGTTGAGAGTAGAGTGCGTCCGCTCAACTTGTCCGCCCTGAGTAAGCCACGCGCTTTCTCAACGGCGGCGCTCATCACTCCCTTGAGGTTGAGGCCGAGCTACGCATCCGACCGTTGCCTGATTTTCAAAGACGAGACCGCGCGCAGGATACCACAGATGCACCTCACCATTCTGTATGTCGAGGATCACAAGGTCGTGGCCGATGCCGTCCGCGACGCCTTAGAGGCGGAAGGCTGGCGCGTCGTCTCCTGCTTCGACGGGGCGGCGGCCCTGACCCGCATCGCCAGCGGCGCACGCTATGATCTCTTGATTACTGATAACCACTTGCCGCACGTCAACGGCTTAGAGTTAGTCCGCCACGTCCGCCGCCTGAAACACCGGGCCGAACTTCCCGTCATCATGTTCTCGGCTACGGAATGTGCGGCAGAGGCTTATCAAGCCGGAGTTAATGTGTTCCTACGCAAGCCGGCCGACGTGCCGCGCCTCATCCCGGCCATCAATCAACTTTTCGCTGGCACTTCTTGACGCCCCGCGAGACTGTGCCGCGCGGCCGCTATGCTTGGGCGAGCGTGGCGGCCAATTCTTTCGATTCGTCTTCAACAGTGAAAATGACCCACTACCGAAGATAGAAAACCCTTGACTTTACTCAGCTAGGCTCGTACAAGAATGGATTGGCAAGGGGTAACGATCTGCCTACCCTCATGACGGGCGGTCAACGAATGAGGTGGAAAGCACTTCGCTGGTATGACATTACACTCCCAATATTGGCCCTCGTCTTCCCGCTCTGGACGTATGCTCTATCGTGGGCTACGGAAACACGACAATCAACTCGCCAGCAAGGAGATGAGTTTCAACAAGCTCTAGCAAGCGCGACCCTCGCGTTTAAATATAAAGTTCCTATCCTAGTTGTATTCTTAATCGTAGTCCTTACCCTAGTAAGAATTTCAAAGGATGCCGTCCCTAAAAAGACCGTCCGTAATTTCTTGAAATTGCTGCATGAAACCCATTTCCCACATTCTTCAGGTGGTCTTAACCCACAATATCGAGTATCTTTATTCATACCGACAAAGTGGCCGAAATGGAAATTTCTTATTTATCCTACCCGGCATAAATACCTAGTTTTGTATGCTAGGTCGGGGGATTTATTTCGGAAGACGAAACTTAAATGGGACATCTCAGCATCAGAAGAAGGTAGCTATGATGGGATCGCAGGATATGCGTGGGTTACGGGAATTTTTGTTGATATACCCGATTTACCTCCTTTTGACGGGGGTACGGAAGATAATAAACAACAGTACATGAGGCTTGGGTTTATAACTCCCGAAAAGGCCAATAGACTTAATGTCCGCTCTAGGAGCTATCAAGCCCTTGTCATCAAGAACCGTATGGATGAAAAGGTTGCTCTGTTAATGATGGAATGTGAAGAACCTAATGGATTAACGAATCTTTCTGCAGCGAAGTGGGGTGAGATAGCTAAGACCCTTCAATGCTTGGCGTCCGCTTAATTAGCGAGAGGTTCACCATGAAAGTTGTAGAAATTGAGTTGGAACTTGGCGCTGAGTACGTTACCCGTCAGTCCCTAATGGAAGGTAAGACCCGCTTCAGCCTCACGCCTTTTGACATTCCTATATCAGCGCGGGTGGTCTGGGATGGGGATAAGAGTGTACTCACAATTGAATTTCGATATTTAACTCCTCATGAGCCACGAAAGACGATCAATGTAAATAAAGATATTGAAATGTCCGTCGGAAAGTTTAGCTACAAACTTTATTCCGCAAGAATTGGCAATGCGCCGACACCTGATGATGCTATCAATGGGCTAATTCAGGCGCTAGAGAATGCTCGAAGGAAGTTCAATGTAAGTCATCCAAAGGAGCGAGTGCCCTATTGGAATTATTCACTTGCCAAAGACTTCCTAGCCGAAGAAGAGAAGGGGCAATTAGCCAGACTCGCGCTATAAAGTTCTTGCACCGGATGAAAATCCGAGTATAATCCGCTGCAGTTGTCTGCTCTTTGAGACATTAACACTCTGATGCCGATGGTGAAGGTCGCAGGCGAAAGCCTCCTACTGCAGCCTGACTCAGCAGAGTCCCTATTCACAAGAGGGGTCGCGGTTGCTACCCCTACCTCTTGGTGGAAGGAGTCTAAGAATGTCGAGCCACGCTTTACCGCACGCCGAAAATACCCGCCCTCTAAAAGTTGCCAACATTGGCTTTCTTCTTGACCGCATGGGTGAAGACTGTCACCCGCTGCAGTTCCTACGTGAACTAACCCAGAATTCAATCGAGTCCATTCTGCGGACAGACGAAAAGAAAGGCGAAATCGTTTGGGACGTAGATTGGGAGCTTCGCGCAGAGACGGGATACTACAAACTTAGCATTACAGACACTGGTGATGGCATGACCGGAAGTGAGATGGTCAAGTACATCAACCAGTTGTCATCTTCCTTCACCGAACAATCCTTCATTGGCAATTACGGGGTTGGGGCGAAGATTGCTGCAGCAACAAGGAATCATGCAGGCCTTATCTACCTATCTTGGAAAGGTGGTAAGGGCGCAATGATTCACCTGTGGCGCGACCCTGCTACTGGACAGTACGGACTCAGACAGTTTGAGTTGACTGACGGCACGTTTACTCATTGCGGCGAGGTCGAGGATGAGGCTAAGCCGGATATTATTAAAGAACACGGGACGAGAGTAGTGCTGCTTGGAATGTCCGATGATGCCAACACGATGACCGCACCGCTCGGCTCATCTTCACCTTCACGTTGGGTGGCAAAATACCTGAACTCTAGATACTTCAGATTTCCTGAAGGCGTGACGGTGAAATCACGCGAGGGCTGGACTCTGCCGCGCGAAAACAAGGACACCAACATACTGCGGACTGTCATTGGTCAAGAACAATACCTTAATAAGCACTCGGATACCTCCGGTATGTTGGAGTTAAGAGGGGCCGTCGCGCATTGGTGGATTCTCAAGGATGATAAAGCTATTAGTCAGCTTTCCGGTTCTTTTGAATCCTCAGGTCACGTTGCCGCCCTTTACAAAGATGAGTTGTACGAACTGCAAACTACCCGCGCCGGTATGGCCCGCCTGCAGCAGTTCGGCGTGATTCTCGGATATAAGAGAGTGGTGATTTACGTTGAACCGTTGGCAAATGACCATAGGAAGGTCACGACCAATACGGCGAGGACAAATCTCATGATTAACTATGAGCCTCTACCGTGGGCTGATTGGGCTGCAGAATTTCGGGAGAAGATGCCGCGCGAACTGTCCGAACTCATCAAAGAGTTTGCTGCAGACACTTCTGCAGAAGATTACAGCAAGTCCATCCGTGAGCGTTTGAGGCAGATACTTGACCTCTATAGAGTGAGCCGTTACAAGCCCATGCCCGGCGGCTCGCTGATGATAGATATGGACGCTCTAACTCGCGGCGGGCGGTCGAAGTCACCCGACTACACGCCAAGAACTAGCAGCGGCGGCACATCGGGAACTAAGGGCGATGCTGCAGGCGGTGCTTACTCAGCATACCTCAAAAAAGATGGCACGCCCGGTGAAGACGTACAACCTGACATCTTTCCAGATGTGATCTGGGTGACTGTCGCAGATGGTTCGCGTGAGTATCCAGACCTTGAGGACAGGGCCGCAAAGTTTTTGCTAGACCAAAACAAACTAATCATCAACGCTGATTTCCGCGTCTTCAAGGATATGGTTGATAAGTTCAACCGCGACTTAGGCGGCGCTGCAGTAAATGAAATCGTCACAAAGGCGGTGCGCCATTGGTTTCAACAGGCACTAGAGGAAACTGTCATTGGGATTCAGGCGCTGCAGAAGTCAAAATTTTGGTCACCTGAGGACATCGCCAAGGCTACATCTGAAGAGGCACTGACCGCTGCAGTAATGCAGCGGTATCACGTCTATAACTCAATTAGGCGCGAACTCGGCTCTAAGCTCGGCAAGATACAGCAAGCCTAACCACCTGCAGCAACCGAAGAGGGGGCAGACCGCCCCCTCTTTCTCCATTTCTGCAGACCAAATGGTGTAGCTAAATTGCTGGAATCATAGCGTTTAGCTGTTGATTTCATAGGTGAAAAGTAGTATCATGCGTGCAAGTTCTTTCCATCCTAAAAAGAATGGCCTAGCCGAGTGTTCGAGCACTCAGCTAGACCTTTTCGACCGCAGCGTGTTCGAGCACACTGAAGTCGCAAGACAATTGTGTACCCGTCACGCACCGAAAGCAAGGTGCGTAATGTTAGAACGAAAAAAAGAGCAACGAACCTACCCGCAGAATTGGGCCGCCTACAACGCCAGCCAGACGAACGAAAAAGCCCGCTTCCTTGAACTCCTGTACGCGCTCTGTCAGAGCATAGAAGAGCCGCCGCAACAGACCGGACGCCCGCGCGTGCCGTTCTCCGATAGAATCTTCTGCGTCGCCTACAAGGTCTTTTCCACGATGTCGGCCCGCCGCTTCACGTCTGACTTAAGAGAAGCTAAACAGCGTGGTTACACGGCGACCGTGCCGACTTACGTTTCTGTCTCGCGCTTCCTTGAATCTGAAGAATTAACGCCCGTTCTTAAATACCTCATCACGCAATCGGCGTTGCCGCTGAAAGCCGTTGAGCAAGACTTTGCCGTGGATAGTTCCGGCTTCTCAACAAACCGCTTCGTCCGTTGGTACGGTGTCAAGTATGGCGGCGTGGAAGATTGGCACGATTGGATCAAACTTCATGCGATGATCGGCACGTCAACGCACATCATCACGTCGGTTGAACTCTCTGCACGCAACGCGCATGACGGCCCTTTCTTCGGGCCGCTGGTTAATGACACGGCGCGCAACTTCAATCTCCGCGAAGTGTCGGGCGATAAGGCTTACGCCTCACGCGCTAACCTTCGGCTCGTCAAGAGCCGCGGCGCAGAACCTTACGTCGCGTTCCGTTCCAACACGCGGGGCGATACAACGTGCGAGACGTGGAACAAGGTCTTTCACTATTACAGCTATCACCGCGAAGAATACATGAGGCATTATCACAAACGCTCTAACGCGGAGTCGGCTTTCAGCATGATCAAGTCGCGGTTCGGGGAACGGGTCAGAAGCAAGACGCCCACGGCACAGATCAACGAAGTGCTTTGCAAGGTCTTATGTCATAATCTCGTCTGCCTAGTTCAGTCCATGTATGAACTTGGCGTTGAGATTAGTTTTGTAACAGAATCGCCGCTTGTTACGTAAGTGGGGCAAGTTCCCCACTTACGTAACAAAGTCGGTTCAAGGTTCAAGGTTCAAGGTTCAAGGTCCAGAGTCCAAGGTTAAAGGCCGGTTGGGCGTTGCACCTTGAACGTTGAACGTTGAACCTTGAACCTTGAGCCTTCTGTGCTTGTCAGACCTGCGCCGCCTCTTCCTTCGGCGGCAGCAGGAGCGAGAGCACGACGGACGCGCCGATGGCGGCCCCGATGAGGCCGAGCGACCAGGTGATCGGGAACTTGCCGCCGAACCACTCGTTGAGCCAGACCATCTTCAGCCCCACGAAGACGAGCACCACCGCCAGCCCGTACTTCAGCAGGTGGAACTTGCCGACCGCGCCCGCCAGCAGGAAGTACAGCGAGCGCAAGCCGAGGATGGCGAAGATGTTCGACGTGAAGACGACCAGCGGCTCACGCGTCAGCGCGAAGATCGCGGGCACAGAGTCCACGGCGAAGAGTATGTCCGACACCTCCAGGAAGAGCAGCGTGATGAGCAGCGGCGTCGCCAGGATGCGCCCGCCCTGCCGCACGAAGAAGTGATGTCCGTGCAACTCCGGCGCGACCGGCACGAAGCGACGGAACAGGCGTAAGACCAGGTTGCGGCTCGGATCGACGCCCTGCTCCTTGGCGAAGACCAGCTTGACGCCCGTCACGATCAGCAGCGCGCCGAAGAGCAGCACGACCCAGTGGTACTGCAACAGCGCCGCGCCGAGCGCGATGAAGATCGCGCGGAACACGAGCGCGCCGATGATGCCGTAGAACAGGACCCGGTGCTGGTAGGCCGCGGGGACGGCGAAGTAGCCGAAGATGACGACGAAGACGAAGAGGTTGTCAACCGAGAGCGCCTTCTCGACGACGTAGCCGGTCAGGTATTCGAGCGCGACCTGCCAGGCGGCGGCCGCCGGCTCGAAGCCGGGCACGCTCGTCAGCCGCTCGTCGCGCGCGAACTGCCAAAGCGCGTAGCGGTAGAGCAGGAAGTTGAAGCCGAGCGCGAGCGCGATCCAGACGACGCTCCACGCGGCCGCCTCGCGGAACGAGACGGCGTGCGCCTTGCGGTGGAACACGCCCAGGTCGAGCGCGAGCAGCACCAGCACGAACGCGGTGAAGGCGAGGTAGAACCACCAGTATTCGCCGAACGGGAACAGCGGTACAGACATCCGAGGCGACCTCCCTTGCGGCGCAGCCGGTCGTCGCTAGACGAAGCCGCGCCGCGTCAGGTGCGCAAAAGAAAAAGACCTTTTGCGCACAATATTCTTGTGCGGCAAAAGGTCTCGATCCTTGCCCCGGTAAGCCGGGCCGCGCTGCCAGCGCGACCGTCCTGACGAACTTACCAGACCCGCGACGGGTGATCTACTCCCCTTCTCAAACTCTGCCCGCGATTATATAGAAGCCCGCCCCGCGCCGCAAACGCCGCCCCGCACAAACACGAACTGCCCGCGTCGTCCGGCCGGACGACGCGGGCAGTTCGACCAAGGGCGCAGGCTCAACTCACTTGCACTTGGAGTAGCCGCAGTCGCGGCAGAAGTCGCAGCCCGAAGCGTGCTCCAACTGGCCGCGGCATTCGGGGCACTCGCTGATGAGCGAGAAGTTGCGATTCGGGCGCGCGCCCTCCGGCACGGCGACGCTGACCTGCGGCTGCGCGTAAGCCGCGGCGCGGGCCGAGTCGGGCTGATCCTTCAGCCGCCGGTCGGTCAGCAGGATGCACTCGGCGACGGCCTGTTCGGGGCTGGTCAGCAGACGCTGGTTGAACCAGACCGAGTGCGTGCCCGTCACCTTGTTCAAGCTGCGCGCGACCTCTTTGGCCTCGAACCCGCCGCGCAGCATCTTCGACGCCAGCAGCCCCACGCCGCCGGAGATCGGCCCCGTGGCGAAGACTTCGAGGATGCCGCGCCCGTCGTGGTTCACCGTCACGTAGAGGTTCGCGCCGTCGAACGGAATCTGCCACGTGAAGCCGCGCAGCTCGCGCGGGCGCTCGACGCGCGGCGCTTCGACCGACGCGCCCGCCGCCGGCTCCGTCACCACGCCCGTCGCCGTCAAGCCGGTCGCCTCGTTCAGCACCAACTCGTCCGCCGCTTCGGGCGCGACGACCGCGGCCTCGGTCACGACTGCCGCGTCGCACGCCACCTCGCCCTTCGGCTCCTGCCCCTTGACGGTCGAGAGCACCTGCGAGTCGCGCGAGCCGTCGCGGTAGTAGCTGACGGCCTTGCAGCCCAACTCGCGCGCGAGGCGGTAGAGATGATCCACCGACTCGATGGTGTCGTCGGCCGCGCCGTTGCAGGTCTTCGAGACGCCGTTGTCCACGTGGCGCTGCGCCGCCGCCAGCACGCGCACGTGCTGCTCGGCGCTGATGTCCATGGCCGCGATGAAGTGGGCGGGCAGCTCGCGCTCGTGCGCGACGACGTACTCGGCCGCGTAATCAATCGAGGCCTGGTCGGTCTGATCCACCTCGACGCCGAGCGCGCGCGCGGCGAGCGTGTGGACGTAGGTGCGTTTGCCCAGGGTGTCGTGCCGGACGTAGGCCCAGGAGAAGTTCGGCTCGACGCCCGAAGAGGTCTCGGCGACGAGCGAGATCGTGCCGGTCGGCGCAATCGTCGTCGTCTCGTAGTTGCGCGGCGTGATCTCCACGTCTGCGGGGATGCCGATCTCGTCGCGCAGGAAGCGGTCGTAAGCCTCCTTGTTCGGGTGGTATTCGGGGAAGACGCCCTTCTCCGCGCCGAGGCGGCACGACTCCGTCCACGCCTCGCGCCGGATGAAGCCCATCAACTCCTCCATGAACTCGATGGACTCGTGCGCGCCGTACTTGATCTCGTGCAGCAGGCACAGGTCGGCGAAGCCCATGATGCCGAGGCCCACGGGGCGCGTGCGCTTGACCACGTCGTCGATCTCCGGCAGCGGCCACGCGCACACGTCGATGACGTTGTCGAGGAAGCGCACAGACCAGCGCACCGCGTCGGCCAAACGCTCCCAGTCCACGCGCGTCTGCGGGTCGTAGAACTTGGCCACGTCAATCGAGCCGAGGTTGCACGAGTTGTTGAAGTGCAGCGCCTGCTCGGCACAAGGGTTAGTGGCGAAGATCGGCCCCATGGACTTGATCATGTGGTTGTGCCGGTTCACCTCGTCGATGAAGATGACGCCCGGCTCGGCGTAGCGGTGCGCGCTCGCCACGATCCGGTTCCACACGTCGGGCGCGTAGACCATGCCGGGCTGCGGCGGCTCGACGCGCTCGCAGTCCGACAGGTCCGCGTCGCGGAACGCCGCACAGTCGCGGAACGTGACGGTCGTCCCGTCCGGCCGGCGGTAGAGCGCGTAATCACCGTTCTGCACGGGGTCGAAGACCGGCTCCATCCAGGGCTTGCCGTCGAAGCTCAGTTGATACCACGCGCCCGCGTCCACCGCGTCGAGGAAGCGGTCGGTGACGGTGACGGAGATGTTGAAGTTGGTGAGCGAGGTCTGATCGTTCTTGGCGTGGATGAACCGCAACACGTCCGGGTGATCCACGCGCATGATGCCCATGTTCGCGCCGCGCCTGACGCCGCCCTGCTTCACCGTGTCGGTCGTCGTGTTGAAGATGTTCATGAACGAGACGGGGCCGGAGGCGACGCCGTGCGTCGAGCGCACCATCGCGCCGACGGGGCGCAGCTTCTCGAAGGTGAAGCCCGTGCCGCCGCCCGTCTGGTGGATGATGGCCGCGTCGGTCACGCTCTTCATGATGCCGGCGATGGAGTCGGGCACGTCGAGCACGAAGCAGGCGGCGAGTTGCCCGGAGGGCTTGCCCGCGTTGACCAGGCAGGGCGTGTTCGGCACGAACTCGCGGCGCAGCATGATGCCCGCCATCGCGGCGTAGAACTCGTCGCGCTTGTCCGCCTCCGTCTCGGCGTCCGCGACGTGCGCGACGACGCGCCGCACCACGTCGGCCCACTCTTCGAGCGCGTGCCCCTGCGCGTTCTTGAGCGAGTAGCGCTTGCCGATCACCTTGCGGGCGTTCAAGCCCGGCTCGGCGGCGGGCGGTTGCGGTCTGGTGCGCGCGGCGGCGGCGGGCGGACTGCCCTGCGGCCCTGTCGGCTCGATCATTGTGCTCATCTTCTTCTACCTTTCCTCCGCGCGCGGCGGCGTGGCGTTTCGGGGCCGGCGGTCTCCCCGCGCCTGAACTCATCGGGCTGAGACGGCGGCGCACGCGCCCCGCGGGGCATCCCGTGCGACCGGCGGCTGTGTGGTCTTCTAGAATACTGCGGCTGGCAAATTGGCGGGGCGACGGAACTCCGAGCCGCGGCGGCAGCCCCCCTGCGCCGCGGTCGCTCGACTCGCACCCGCCCGACTCAAGCGTCGCGCAGTATACATACCTCCTTGGGGGCTGTCAATACCCAGACCCAATATATTGTAGCAGCCAGTTCTGAGAATGCAATACAGTGGGGCCTTTAAGAGTTTACCTTAACCCAACGAAACGCGGCCGCGGGGCATCAAAAGCAGGTCAAAAACCACACGCCGAAGCGCGGGGCATAATATTTTGTCCGAGACGAAACAAACAAACCGGGACGTGTTGGTGCGCGCCACGGCCGCCGCCGGCGCGGTGCGCTGCATGGCGGCGGTCACGACGAATCTGGTGGCTGAGGCGGCCAGGCGGCACGAGACTTCGCCGACCGTGGCGGCGGCCTTGGGTCGCACGCTCACGGGCGCGCTGCTCTTAGGCTCGGGGCTGAAGGAGCTTGATCGGCTGACGGTGCAGGTGGTCTGCGACGGGCCTGTGGGCGGCCTCACCGCGGAGGCGAACGCGCGCGGCGAGGTGCGCGGCTACGCGCGCGTGCCGGAAGCGAACCCGCCGTTGAACGCGCGCGGCAAGTTCGACGTGCGCGCCGTCGTCGGCCAAGGGATGCTCTACGTCACGCACGAGTCGGGCTTCGACATCGGGCTGTACAAGGAGCCGTACCGCGGCTCCGTGCCGCTCGTCTCCGGCGAGCTCGGCGAGGACTTCGCGTACTACCTGGCGAAGTCGGAGCAGATTCCGTCGGCGGTGCTCCTCGGCGTCTTCCTGCGGGCGGACGAGGCGGGCGCGGCGTGGGTCGAGGCGGCGGGCGGGTTGATCGTGCAGATGATGCCAGGCGCGGACGAGGCGACCGTCGTCGCCATCGAGGCGGCGGTGACGCGCGCGCCGCACACGACGACGCTCATCCGCGCGGGCGCGACGCCCGTCGATCTGTTGCGCGCGGCGCTGGGCGACGTGCCGTTCGAGGTCTTGGAGGAGAGGCCCGTGCGCTTCGCCTGCCCGTGCTCGTACGAGCGCGCCTACTCGATGATCTCTTCGATTGATCGCGGCGAGTTGGCGGCGATCCTGCGCGAAGACCGGGGCGCGGCCATGACCTGCCACTTCTGCAACGAGACTTACCGACTGGACGAAGCCACGCTGGCCGGCATCCTCGCCGGCAGCGAGCGCGCGTGATAGAGCGTCGCGGTTGAGCGTGGCGCACGGAAAGAGGCGCGGGCCGCTCAACGTGTGTTGAGCGGCCCGCGCCTCTTGATCGTTCGCGCCGGCGGTTACTGCTTCGACATGAGCAGGTCGTAGTTGCCGGCCTGGCGGTTGTGCTCGTCGAGCGTGCCGATCACGTCGGAGGTCTCTTCGAGCATCTGCTTGGTCATGGCGATGGAGTCGCTCAGTTGCTCGAAGTCGAGCGCCGAGACGCGCTCCGGCGTCGGCAGCGTGACCACCTGATCGTTAACCAGCCCGAAGAAGTTTTCGATGGACTGCAACTGCCCCTCGACGAGCTTGACCGAGCGCTCAAGCTCGGAGAACTGCGCGAGCCGGCGCTTCAGGATTTCGACGTTCGCCTGCTGGATGCGGCGCGCGCGGTCGTCCGGCGCGTTCTCCACCGCGCGCTCGGCTTGCAGCAGTTGGTTCTGCACGGCCTGCTTGTTGATCGAGCGCAGGTGGTTCTTGCGCCGCCGGTACACGTCGAGCAGATCGACGAAGTCCTCCCAGCGCTGCTCCAAGCTCTGGATGTTGGTCGGCACTTCCTTCGCGCCGGTGAACTTGGTGTAGTTCTCGAAGATTTGCTTCTTGAGCCACTTCAGGTAGAGCACCGCCTCGCGCTCGCGCGGGTCGAAGGTGTCGATCAGCTTCTCGCGCTGGCGGCGGCGCATCTCGTAGAGCTGCTTGCGCTGCCGCCGGTCAACGAGTTGGCGGTAGAGCGAGCTGGTCGGGATGGTCGCTAAGTACAGCCCCTCGGCCACGAGCGCCAGCCCCAGCGGGATGACCGACGGGATGAAGGCGGCGGCCACGGCGAAGCCGGCCAAGCCCCAGAAGTTCACCGGCTCCTTCGCGGCCTCTTTCAAATACTGCAAGTCGATCTTCTTGATGTCCGCCATAACGTTTCGCCGCAACTGCCTTCAGACATGGCCCGCGCCCGGCTCCGGCGTCAAAGCCCGCACCGCTCTCTCGCGCCCGACGTTGACTACTCCTGCAAGAGCGCGCTGTCGCGGGCGCTCTCCTGCCGGCTCTCCTCGGCCTCGCCCGCGGGCAGCGCCGCCGGCTGGCGCGTGGTCGAACTGGGCAGCAGCCCCATGCTCTGCTTGTATTCGAGCAGCTTGTCCTGAAGCTGCATGTTCATCGCTTCCTGCTCGATCTCGTGCATCTGGTTATCGACCGAGGCCGCGCCGAGTTGCATCTTGGCTTCGGCGGCCGCCGAGCGCCGGTCGATCTTGTCGCGCATCTCGTTAAAGGTCGAAGCGTCGTCGCCGAGTTGGAACGTCTCCATCGTCTGGGCCAACTGCTCTTGCAGCTTGGCCTGCTTCGACTGGTTAATGAGCTGCATGGCCTCAGCCGTGCGGCGCTGCATCTGGAGGATGTAGTTGTCGCGGGCCTTGAGCGCCTGCTTGGATGCCAACTCGGCGGCCTGAAGTTGCTGTTTGGTCTTCTGGAGATCGAGTTGCGCCTGCTGAAGCTGACCGATGTAGGCCGTGGCCACGTCGTCGCGGCCGAGCTTGATGGCGGCCTTGATCTTGCCGTCGAGTTCGACGACCTGCGCTTCGAGCCGTTCCTTGTTCTTGGCGAGCAGGCGTTCGGTGGCCATGACCTGCGCGACGGAGTTGTTCAAATCCGGCACGCGGTCGCGCATCTCGCGGATGGTCTGTTGCAGGACGAGTTCGGGGTCTTCGGTCTTCTCGATGACGCCGCCGAGCAGCGCGCGCATCGAACGTTTGAAACGGCTCCACAGGCCCATCTTTTTGCTCCTCCGAGCGGTCGCGCCGGAGCGTTCCGTCAAGCTCGCCGCGGCGAGCAAATCCGGGGTCAGGCGCACCGCCTAGCGTTGTACGTCCGCCCGCTCCGCGCGGTTGCAAATTCAGCGCGCCCCGCGTCGTCGTGAGTATAACAGGGTCGCGCGGAACAGAAAAGAAAGACGGAAAGCAGGAGGCGGAAAGCAGAAGTCAGGAGCCGGAAGCCAGAAGCCAGAACGAATAGTCGGCCTTTCATCAAGGCCGGCCTTTCCGCTGCCGCGTCCTCGACCGTCTTCCTACTGGCTTCTGACTTCTGGCTTCTGGCTTCTGCTTTCCGGCTCCTGCCTGCTGAACTGCCCGATGTCGCGGCGGTAGTGCAGGCCGGCCCAGTTGATGTGGCGGATGGTGTCGTAGCAGGCGGCGAGGGCCTGGTCGAGTACGGGGGCGGCGGCGGTGACGCCGAGGACGCGCCCGCCGTCCGTGCGCCACGCGCCGTCGGAGTCGCGGCGCGTGGCGGCGTGGAAAAGTTCGACGCCGGGGCGCTCGTCGGCCGCCGCCGGCCCGCCGGTGTCCGTTAGACCTTCGATGCGCGCGCCGGTTTCGGGCCGCTCCGGGTAGCCGCGCGCCGCGAGCACGACGCAGGCCGAAGCATCGTCTGACCACTCGACGGGCGTCGCGCCTAAGCCCCCGCGCGCGACGGCGTCGAAGACGGCCGCGAGGTCGCTGCGCAGGCGCACGAGGATGGCTTGCGCTTCCGGGTCGCCGAAGCGGACGTTGTATTCGAGCACGCGCGGCCCTTCGGCCGTGAGCATCAGCCCGACGAAGAGGACGCCGCGGAAGTCCAGACGGTCGGCCGCCGCGCCCGCGAGCGTCGGCTCGACGACCTCGCGGACGATGCGCCGCAGCGTCTCCTCGTCGAGCACGTCGGGCGCGGTCACAGCGCCCATGCCGCCGGTGTTCGGCCCGCGGTCGCCTTCGCCGACGCGCTTGTGGTCGCGCGCCGCCGGCATCAGCGCGTAGTCGCGCCCGTCTGCCCAGAGCAGCAGCGACGCCTCGCGCCCCGCGAGCGCCTCTTCGATGATGATGCGCCGCGCCGCCTCGCGCCCGACGCGGCCCTCTTCCATCAACTCCGCGACGGCCCGTTCGGCCTCGGCGCGCGTGCGCGCGACGACGACGCCCTTGCCCGCAGCCAGCCCGTCGGCCTTGACGACGACGGGCGCGTCTGCGCCGCCGAACTCGCCGCGGCGCAAGAGGCCGCGCGCCTCTTCGGCCGTCGCCGCCACGCGGAAGCGCGCCGTCGGTACGTTGTGCCGCGCCATGAACTCCTTGGCGAAGACCTTGCTCGCTTCGAGTTGCGCGGCCGCCGCGCGCGGGCCCGCGACCGTGAGACCGCGCGCCGCGAACTCGTCCACCAGCCCCGCGGCGAGCGGCGCTTCGGGGCCGACGACGGTCAGATCAATCCGCTCGGTCGCGGCGAAGTCGGCGAGCGCCGTCGCGTCCGTGGCTTTGAGCGCGACGCGGCGTGCCGTCTGCGCGATGCCGTCGTTGCCGGGCGCGCAGTAGAGTTCGACCGGCGCGGCCGCCGTCCGCTTGAGCGCCCAGCAGAGCGCGTGCTCGCGCCCGCCGGAGCCGATGACGAGAATCTTCATAAAATTATTCGTGCGGGTCGGTGCTCACAAGCGCCGTGGGCCTTGCGGGCGGCGGATGCTGGCACGCGGGCCGGAAGCGTGTCAAGCCGGTACTAAAAAATCCTGCTGGCGCGGCGCGCAAAACCGTCGCCCAAGCCTTGACACATTTTTGTGATAGATATACTTTGCAGGGCACAGGACGGCGGGATTCTTGGCCGAACGCCCCTCGCGACCGCCCCCTTCGCAAGTCCGCAGTCAGGAGTTGCCTCGCAGGCTCTCGGCCGTCAACAGGCTCCCGCCGGGTGCGTTCCCCGAAGCCCCTTCTGAACGCCCGCCGGGACTTTAACGAGTAGGGGTTTGATCATGGCACATGCGACCGTGACCAGCAGAAGCAAAAGCAGGCTCAACGGAGAGTGGGAACAGGCGGAGAAGGAGTTTCAGGATCGCCCGATCAACTGCATCGACTGCGGCGAGGACTTCACCTGGACGGCCGGCGAACAGCTCTTCTTCCACGACAAGGGGCTGAAGAACGAGCCGAAGCGCTGCAAGCCCTGCAAGCAGGCCAAGAACGAACGCCTGGCCGCCATCGCCGCGGCGCAGGCGGCGGGCGTGCGCCAGCGCATCGAGGTGTCGGTGACGTGCGCCCAGTGCGGCCAGCAGACCACCGTCCCGTTCTACCCGTCGCAGGGTCGCCCCGTCTACTGTCGCTCGTGTTACCTCGCCGGCCGCGGCATGGACTGAACGGTGCGTTAACCAGCCGCCGCGCGGCGCACGCCAACTAGCCCGACAAACAGCATTGCCACCCGTCGTTTCGACACCGGGCGCGGCCCTCGGCCGCCCGCGCCCGCCGCGTTAAGGCACGGGGATCAAGAGCTTGGTGTGGACGTAGCCGCCGGCCGCGGGGCAGTAACGCCAGTCGGACGTGCCCCACAGCGGCTCGCCTTTGACCACGCTCTGACAAGTGATCCTCGTCCCGGCGGCTACCCTTCTCCGCTCCGCGCTCTTCGTCGTCGGGGCCTCGCGCACGGAGACGAAGCCGTCCTGCGTCGGGACGGTCTCGAAGCCCTGCTGCGCCGCGCCCGTGTCAAGCGCTTGCGCGGGCGCGCGCCCGTTCGCCGTGTTGGCCTGACTGACGGAGGCGGCGGACGACTCGCGCGGCAACCCTTCCCCGCCCGCGCGCAAGAGCACCCAGCCCACCACGCCCAGCAGCCCGACGACGACCAGACACGCCACCAACACCAGCACCGCCCGCGAGCCGGGGGCCGCTGGTCGTGCCGGCGCGGCGGCGGGCGCGGCGCGCGCGGTCGTGTCAGGCGCGGGCGCGCCCTCCAGGACGCCCCGCAGCGACTGGATCAGCCGCTCCACGTCGTAAGCCCAGCGCGTGTCGCTGAGTTCGATGGCGTTGCGCCGCGCCAGCTTCGCCAGCGCCGGCGGCAGATCGTTCTCGCGCGGCATGGACGCGCCCCGGACGAGCACCGGGATCACGCGGATGTTGCGGTTGAGCGCGGCGGCGACCTCGGCCACCACGAAGTCGTTCGGGTCATCGAGCCGGCGGCGGCCGGCGGCGTCGGTCACGTTGAGCCAGTCGCGGCCGACGAGCACGAGCAGGGCGCTGCACTTGCCGACCGCATCGCCGATGGCCTCGACGAAATCCTGGCCCGGCTCGATCTTGTCTATGTCCATGAAGACGCGGCCCGGAAAGCTGTGGCTCAGGGCGTCGAACAGGCGGCCGGCGTGGCCGGCGGTGTCCTCGCGGCGGTAGTTGATGAAGATGCTGGCGGGGCGGTCGTGCGGGGTCGTCGCGTTACGGCTCATCGGGAACCTCCCAGGCGCGGGGTCAGCGGTTCGGCGCGCGCCGCCCCGGAGCAGGGCGGCCGGCTGGGAAACCTTCTACGCCTTTTTCCCGCAACTTTCAATCTTCAGACAGGCGGTTGCGGCGTGCGGGTGTTGCAAGAATCTACGGTCGAGTTTAGCGCGCGAGCAGATCAACACAGAGGGCACAGAAGCTCTTAACTGTGTCCTCTGTGCTTCCTCTGTGTACTCTGTGTGAACCCGGCCGCGCGCCAAACTCAACCAGAGCCGTTATCACAACTGTACCGCCCGCGTCACCCGCCGACGTGGACGACGGGCCGGCGCTCCGGGTCTTCCTCGGCCTGGCGCAAGACCTCGTGCGTGACCGGCGCGGTGTCGCCCTCCCCGAAGATGATGTAGCGGAACAGGTATTTGATCGGGTTCCCTTCCGACCAGCCGAAGTAGACGTGCGGCACCTTGCCCGTCGTGTCGCGCAGGTGCAGCAGGAAGGCGGCGATGGCGTTCGGCACGGCCGGGCTTTCGGCCCGCAGCACGCGGAAGCCGTCCACGTCCGCGCCGCGCACGCGCAGCGTGCCGGAGAACTCGGAGGCGTCGCCCGGCTTGACCTCGAAGAACAGGACGGGGTCGCGCGTCGGGATGTGGTTGTCCTCGCGCTTCTCGCGCTCCTTGAACGTGTACTCCGCGGCGTCGCCCAGGTCGCAGCGGTTGGCCACGATCCGTATGTCCGCGCGCCCGCGGCTCACCTCCTCGACGAAGCCGCTCGCCACCTCGTCCAACTCCACCTTGTCCACGCGCAGCTCGGTCGTGCGCATCGCGCGCGACAGGAACGACGTGAAGATGATTGCGCCGATGAAGAACGAAGCGATCTTGATCCCCTCGGGCCGCTCGTGGATGTTCTGGATCGTCGTGTAGGCGAAGACGAGCACGATGACGACGAAGGCGTAAGTCAAGCCCTTCTGCCCGCGCCGCCAGACCGAGAGCGTGACGGCGACGGCCGCCGAACTCATCAAGACGAGCACGCCGGTCGCGTACGCGCCGCCCTGCGCGTCCACGTCCGCTTTGAAAATCCACGTGACCGCGAACGCAATCGCCGTGTAGACCAGCACGAGCGGGCGCTGCGCCCGCGCCCAGTTCGGGGCCATGCCGTAGCGCGGCAGGTAGCGCGGCACGATATTCAGGAGACCGGCCATCGCCGACGCGCCCGCGAACCACAGGATCGAGATGGTCGAGAGATCGTAGACCGTGCCGAAGACATCGCCGAGATACGTGTGCGCGAGGTAGGCGAGCGCGCGCCCGTTCGCCTCGCCCTTGCCCGCGGGGAAGCCCGGCGTGCCGTCGGCGCGGAACGCCGCCTCCGGGATCAGAGTGATCGTGACCAGACTGCTCGTCAGCAGGAAGACGCTCATGATGAGCGCCGCCCACAGGAGCAGCTTGCGCGTGTTGCGCACGCGCCCGACCGGCTTCTCCTCCGTGTCGCCCGCGTCGCCCTTGACCAGCGGCATGACCGCGACGCCCGTCTCGAAGCCGGAGAGACCGAGCGCGAGTTTCGGGAACAGCAGCAGCGCGATCCCGATCATCAGCATCGGGTTGCCGTGGACGCTCGGCCCGGACAGCAGCCGGTGCGTCCACTCCGGCAGGTGCGCCGGGTGCGTCAGCAGTTCATAAAGACCACGCCCGATCACGACCGAGTTCAGGAGCAGGTAGACGACGACGAGCAGCACCGCGATGCCGATGGCCTCTTTGAAGCCCTTGAGGAAGATGGCGGCCAGGAGCGTGACGAGCGCCAGCGTGATGCCGATGGCCCAGAGGTCGCCGTTCGGGTTCCAGCCCTGCGCGTGGAAGAGGTGATCGACGAACGGGTTCTCGATGACGTGCGCGGTGGCGTCCGCCGCCGAGAGCGTGATCGTGATGATGAAGTCGGTGGCGACGAACCCCAGCAGCACGAGCACGAAGAGCTTGCCCTTCCAGCGCGGCAGCAGACTCTCCAACATCGAGATCGAGCCTTCGCCGTGCGGGCTTTCGGCGGCGACGCGGCGGTAGATCGGCAGCGCGCCGAAGAGCGTCAGGAGCACGAGGATGAGCGTGGCGACGGGCGAGAGCGCGCCCGCCGCGAGCGCCGCGATGCCGGGCTGGTAGCCGAGCGTCGAGAAGTAGTCCACGCCCGTCAGGCACATCACCTGCCACCACGGGTGCGTGTGGTGTTGCGCGTGCGGCTCTTCGTGCGGCCCCTCGTGCGTCGTCCCTTTGTAGAGCCAGCGTTTGAACGGACTAAGGCGTTTCGGCTGCGGCTCGCTCGTCGTCACCATGCGTGTCCCTCCGAGGCAAGGGCCGGCCGGCGGCGCGTGGGGTCGCTCCACGTGGTCGCGCGGGCGCGCGCGCCGGTCGCTCGATTTTCGTCTGACATCCTTTGGCTGCTCAATACACCAATTTTCCGCCCACGTCAAAGGGCAGGCGCGGTCGGGCGCGGCTGAAACCGCCTGCGCGGCGCGTTGTGCGCGCCCGCGCTTGTCACCGGGCCGGGGCTTTGCTAAATTCTGGAACGCCCTAGCCTTTGGCACTGTCTGAGGGGTGCAGCACGAAGCCGCGTTGTACCCTTTCTCCAGCCGCTTCCGACTTAACGAGCAGCAGCGCGCCCGGCCCCGACCCAGGCACGTCGTTCACCGAACCGAGCGCGTGGCCAACGGGCGCACGCCGCCACGGGTTTATGACTCAACCAGACGACGGCGTCATCCAACTGGCCGAGGCCCGGCAGCGCGCGCGCCGCCGCGCCGGCGACGCGACCACGGCCGTGCTCGCCGCGCAGCTCGGACAGGTGCGCGAGCAGCTCGACTGGGGCCAGGCGGGCGGCGCGGAGACGCGCGCGCGCCAACTCATCAAGACCACGCGCTACGACGAGCCGGTCTTGGCGCGGGCGCGCGTCCTGCTCTCGGCCGCGCTCGAAATGCAGGGCCGCCACCGCGAGTCGCTCGACGCCGTGCAGATGTATGAGGAGCCGGCCGCGCGCCAGGCCCTCGACGACGAGACCTCCGTCGCCGTGCGCGTGCAACTCGGCGTCGCCTACAACTACGCGGGCGATCACCCCAAAGCGATTGCGCTCCTGAACGCGACCTTGCGCGAGGCGGCCGAGCGCGGCGCGAGCGCCCAACTCGGTGCGCTCTACGCCGCCCTCTCGCGCGTCTACCGCTACATCAACGAGTTCTCCATCGCCCGCGACAACTCGCGCCACGCGCTCGAACACTTCCGCCACACCGGCGACTGGCAGGGCATGGCCGAGTCGTACTTCGGCATCGCCCTCTCCGACACGCAGGAGGGCACTTACGAGACGGCGCTCGAAAACTTCGAGCAGGCCTTGAAGCTCGTCGGCGACCGGCCCGCGCCATATCTTTTGGGCCGCATCTACGCCAACATGGCCGGCGCGTGCTGGTTCCTCAAGCGCCCGCACGACGGCATCCGCTACCTTGAGAAAGCGGTTGACTACTACGAGCGCACAGACCACAAGCTCAACGCCGCGCTCGGCTACAACAACCTCGGCATCAACCTGATCCTCGTCGGCGACTGGGCGCGCGCGCAACTCGTCCTTGAGCGCGCGCTCGCGCTCGCCAGCGAGCACGACGAGCGCGGCGCGAAAGTGCCGATGATCCTCGACTCGCTCGGCGAACTGCTGATGCTGCGCGGCGACCTGACCGAAGCGCAGAGCTACCTCGAACGCGCCGTCGAGATCGCCACGGCGCACGGCAACAAGTGGTACGAAGGGCAGGCGCGGCGCACGCTGGGGCGCGTGCACCTGGCGATGGCGCGCGCCGCCGAGGCCCGCGCCGACGCCGAACAGGCGCTCGCCCTGGCCGAACGCATCGGCGACCGCTACGGCTTGCACGACGCGCACCTACTGCTCGCCGAAGCGCGCCTCTGCGCCGACGACGCCGCGGGCTGCGCCGCCGAGTTGCAACGCCTCGGCGAGCAGACCGCCGACGCGAGCGAAGACCTCGCCATCACCGGCGTCGCGCAGCGCCTGCACGGGCTGCTCGCGCTCGCGCAATCGGACGCCACGCTCGCCATACACCACTTCGGCCGCAGCGTCTCGATCTTCTCGCTCCTCGGCGACCGCTACCGCGGCGCGCTCGCCGCCTACAACCTGGGCCGCGCCTACGCCCTCGCCGGGCAGACCGAACGCGCCGCCGAACACTTCGAGCGCGCGCGTCAGACCTTCCGCGAACTGGGCGCGCGCCGCGACGCCGCCCGCGCCGCCGAATCCTTCGCCGCGCTCGAACAGCCGCCGACCGAGCAGCGCGCAGAGCCGACCGCCGTCGGGCAACTGCTGACGCTCAGGCTGGCCGAGGCCGTCGCCTCGCGCGAGCTGCTGCTGCGCGAGTTGGCGGCGGCCTTGCACCAGGAGACGAGCGCGCGGCGCGTGCTCATCGCCGAGTTGGACGAGACGGGCGCGGTGCGCGTCGCGGCGGCGCACGGCGCGCCGGTCGCGGAGAACGCGGCGCTCGCCGACGAGTTGTGCCGCGCGCGCAACGAGCGCGAGCGCGAGCAGATCAGCCAGACGCGCGACGCACAGATCATCCTGCTGCGCCCGTCGAACGCCGTGCCCGCGCTGCTTTACGTCGAGCCGCGCAGCGCGGCGGCGCTCCCCGGCGGCGCGCCGCTCGACTCGCTGCTGCGCGTCGTCGAACTGGGTTTGAACGTCTGCGCCCTGCGCGCGCGCGTCAGCACCGGCGCGGGGCCGCAGGAACAGAGCACGGCGGCCGGCGCGAGCCTCATGCCCGGCTTCATCCATTCCAGCCCCGCGATGACGCGGCTGGTGGAAGAGGTACACAAGATCAGGTCGTCCGACGTGACGGTGCTCGTGACGGGCGAGAGCGGCACGGGCAAGGAGTTGGTCGCGCGCGCCATCCACGCGCTGTCGTCGCGGCGCGGCAAGGTGTTCGTCCCCTTCAACTGCACGGCCGTGCCCAAGGAGTTGTCGGACGCCTACCTGTTCGGCTACCGGCGCGGCGCGTTCACCGGCGCGGTCTCGGACTCGCCCGGCGTC
>DASVPY010000077.1:0-4838 GCA_036389395.1 Pyrinomonadaceae bacterium | reverse complement strand
GAATCTTCTCGGCCAGCTCTTTGGGCACGGTGTTCGAGGGCACGCTCACGTCGTAGCCCTCGCGCCGCACCTCTTCGATCAGGCGCTTGGATTCGAGCTTGAGTTCTTTCGCGAGATCGTAAATGCGAACCTTGTTGCCGACAGTCATTGAGTCCTTCCGACGCTGTGAAACTACCGACCGCGCCGCGCGCGGCGAAGGTTGAAAGTCACGCTCGCACTTTCCGAACCTTCGCGGCGCGGCAGGGGCGGCGTCAGGTCGGACGCGAACCCCGAGCCGGCCAGGCTCGGCCAGGCGGGCAGGAGCGGGACGCGCGACTCACCATCGCGCGCCCGCGGCGGTCACTGTGCGCTGTCGGAAGCATCCTGCTTCTCGTGGTCAACAGCGGCTTGTTCGTCGTTCGTCTCGACCCGGTAATGCGGCCCCGGCTCGGACGACACTTGAATCTCAGGCGCGGAGGCTTCCGTGGCCGAGGGGGCGGGCGCGAACGGCGCGTCCTCCTCGACGGGCGGCTCGCCTTCGTCGGCCGCCTCCTCGTCGGCGAGCATGGCCGCGTCGGTCGCGGTCATGTCGGCGGCCGGCGTGATGGTGTCGGGGCGCAGGTCGCGCCCGACACCTTGCAAGGCCAACTCGTCCGCCGAGATCGGATCGGCCTCGGAGACGGCGACCGGGTCGGCCGACTCTTCGGCCAGGATCACGCCTTCGGCCTGGAACGGCGCGCCCTGCTCGACCGCCTCGTCGTAGCCGCGCGCGATCATCTCCTCGGACGGCTCGACCGGGCCGGCGTCGCTCTCCGGGTCGAACTCGGCGGACGCGGCGTGCTGCTCGATGCGGCCGCCGCCCGCGCCGCCGCGCCCCGGCGTCTCGTCAGTCAACGGCTCATCGCCCGCTTGCTCGTCGCCCGCGCCCGCTTCGTCGGCCGCACTCTCGTCAGTCGCGGCCGCCACAACGGGCGCGGCCGTCTCTTCGGTCGCACCCTCTGTCGCCTCAGTCTCGTCCGCCGCGCCTTCGGTCGCTTCAGTCTCGTCCGTCGCGCCTTCGGTCGCACCTTCGGCCGACTCCTCGCCGCGGCTGCGCTCGCGCGCGGCGACGACCGCCTGCGCCGAGTCGAGTATGGCCTGCGCCTCGTCGAGCGAGATGTCGAGCGCGTCCACGAGGTCGTCGAGCGAGGTCGCGGCCAAGGCGTCTATGTCTTCGATGCCGCGGGCGGCGAGCGTCTCGGTGGCGGCGGCCGACAGCCCGCCCAGAGCGGAGAGCGGCACGGCCTCGCCCGACGCGATGAGCGCGCCCATCTGCTCGGCCACCTCTTTCTTCAACTCTTCCTCGCTGCGGATGTCTATGTTCCAGCCGACGAGCTTGGTGGCGAGGCGCACGTTCTGCCCGCGCTTGCCGATGGCGAGACTCAACTGATCCTCGTTGACGATTACCTCCATCTGCCGCTTCTCGATGTCGGTGATGCGCACCTGGTTGACCTTCGCGGGCGACAGGGCGTTCGCGGCGAAGACCGACGGCTCGTCCGACCACTCGATGATGTCGATCTTCTCGCCGCGCAACTCGCGTATGATGGCCTGCACGCGCGACCCCTTCATGCCGACGCACGCGCCCACCGGATCAACGTCGCGCTCGTTGCTGGCGACCGCGATCTTGGCGCGCTCGCCCGGCTCGCGCACGGCCGACTTGATGACGACCGTCTCGTCGTAAATCTCCGGCACTTCCATCTCGAACAGGCGCTTGAGCATTTCGGGCGACGAGCGCGAGACGATGATCTGCGGCCCCTTCGACTCCTTGAGCACGTCGTGGATGACGACGCGGATCCGCTCGCCCTGGTTCCACTGCTCGCCGCGCGGCTGCTCGTTGCGCGGCAGCAGGGCCTCGACGTTGCCCAAGTCCACGATGATGTCGCCGCGCTCGAACCGCTTGACGTAGCCGTTGACCAGATCGCCGACCTTGTCTATGTACTGCTCGTAGATGTTGGCGCGCACGGCGTCGCGCACCTTCTGAAAAAGTATCTGCTTGGCGGTCTGCGCGGCGATGCGCCCCATCTCCTCCATCGGCAGAGGGATTTGCAGTTCGTCGCCCAGCTCGACCTCGTCGCCCGCCAACTCGCGCGCCTCTTCGAGCGTCATCTCCCGGCCGGGGTTCTCGACCTGCTCGACGATGATCTTCTGCGCGAACAACTCGATGCCGCTCTCGGCGTTCCACTCGACCTGCACCTCCTCGCCCGACTTGAACTGCTTGCGGGCGGCGGCGCGCACGGCCTCCTTCATGGCCTCGACGACCAACTCGCGGTCAATGCCGTGCTCCTTGCACAGCGCATCAATGCTCTGTCCGATGGACGTACTCATAGGCTTTCGAGATGTCAGATGTTAGATGTCAGAGGTTAGTGTCTGTCTTCCTGAACTGCCATCTAACATCTGGCATCTGACCTCTGCTTTTATTCAGTTGTCTGCGCCGCCCTGCGCCCGCGCCTGCTGCTCGCGCTCGGCGGCGCGGCGGAACTCCTCTTCCACGTCGATCTCAAGGTTGGCCTTAGCGATCTCCGCGAAGGGCACGCGGACGCGCCCGCTCGTGTTGTCGTCAAAGAGCACCGCGTCGGCTTCGACGCCGGCCAGGCGGCCGCGGAAGTTGCGCTGCCCGTTGATGGGCTGGCGCGTCTTCAGCTTGGCGAGTTGACCGGCGAAGCGCTCGTAGTCGGCCGGCTTGTAGAGGCCGCGCTCCAGGCCGGGCGAGGAGACCTCCAACGTATAAGCCGAATGGATGAAGTCCTCCACGTCGAGCAGCGCGCCGATCTGGTGACTGACCGCCGAGCAGTCCTCGTGCGTCACACCCTCCGGCTTGTCAATGAAGACGCGCACCGCCGCCGAGCGCCCCAGCACGCCCACCTCTGCGTGGACGAATTCCAACCCCAGCTCCGTCACCGCGCGCTCCGCCAACTCGCGGATGCGCTCCTCGATCTCGGCTGCTTCCACGTCGCCCGTCTCGCCCCCTTGTTCAAGTGCAAAAAACGTCTAGCGCCCAAAAGAAAAAGTGGGCGCGAACCCACTGATGAGAGCGCCGCGCTCTGATCAAGAGCCGGATTATACGGCCACGCGGGGCAAAAGGGCAAAAGCGGAACAGGCGGGACAGACCGGACGAAAAACGCCGACTTTCAAACGACCCGCGCGAGCCTTACAGCGACCGCCGGAGCGCGCCGCAACGCCATCGCCCGCGCGCCCGACCTTCACCCGCCGAGCTTGGCCTTGACGATCTCGCTGACGGTGCGCCCGTCGAACGAACGCCCGGCGAGCTTGCCTTGCGTCGCCTTCATCACCGCGCCCATCTCGCGCATCGAACTCGCGCCCGTCTCCGCCACCGCCGCCACGACCGCCGCCTCGATCTCCTCGCGCGTCGCCGCCCGCGGCAGATAGCCTTCGATCACCTCGATCTCCGCCCGCTCCTTCGCCGCCAACTCCGCCCGCCCGCCCCGCTCGTACTGCTCCACCGAGTCGCGCCGCTGCTTCACCAGCGACTGCAACAGCTTCGTCAACTCCTCATCGGTCAACTCCCCGCCCTTCTCGATCTCCCGGTTCATCAACGCCGCCTTCACCATCCGCAGCGTCGAAAGCCGCGCCGCCTCCTGCGCCTTCATCGCCGCCGTCAGGTCTGTAATGATCCGCTGTTTGAGACTCATTAGCTTTAACCTATCCTTTGCTTCCAACTCATAAATTTTAACTCTACCACCTGGCCGATACCGTTTACCGCGCGGACAAAACTCTGGCACGCCACACGGAACTCCGCTAAGATGGCCCGGCAAGTCTTCGCACCCGGCGCGCACCTCTACGGCAGACGCCCAGTAGTTTAGCAAAGTAACGCGACCATGCCGCAACCCGCCCCCGGCCAATTCGCCGGCATCTTCATCAGCTACCGCCGCGACGACACCGCCGGCCACGCCGGCCGCCTCTACGACGGCCTCAGCGCCCGCTTCGGCGACGATCTGATCTTCATGGACATAGACCAACTCGAACCCGGCGAAGACTTCGTGCAGGTCATCGAAGAGGCCGTCGGCTCGTGCGAGATTCTCATCGCGCTCATCGGTCGCAGTTGGCTCACCAACTACGACGCCGCCGGGCGGCGGCTCGATAACCCCAACGACTTCGTCCGCCTCGAAATCGCCACCGCCCTCGCCCGCAACATCCGCGTCATCCCCATCCTCGTCCAGGGCGCGCAGATGCCCCGCCCGGAAGACTTGCCCGAGACCTCCTACCACTCTCACGCCGCCACGCCCATGAACTCAGCGACCTACGCTGGAAGCATGATCTTAATCAACTGATCGCCGTGCTAGAAAGGTTTTTCGCCAAGGAGCAAGAGGCACGCCACAAGGAGGCGCAGCAGCTAGAGGAAAAACGCCAGCGCGAAGCGGAAGAGCAACGCCGTCAGGAAGAGTTAGGTCAGCAAGAGCAAGCTGCACAGGCGGCTGAAGAAGAAAAACAACGCAATGAGGCCGCCGAGCGCCAGCGCCGCCAAGCTGCCAAGCAACAAGAAGCTGAAGCGCAGCGCTTACATGCAGAGGAGCAAGAGCGCCGCAGATGGGCCGAAGAGACCGAAGCACAGGAGGGCGCGGCTCAAGAAGAGGCGCGCGGCCGGCGTGGGTTAGAAGCGGAGCGTGGGCGCGCAGACGAAGAGCAGCATTGGGGACAAAAAGGTCTAGGCGTCCGCACCTTCGGCAACAAGGTTCGCATTTACGATCTCGCGAAAGAACTCAAGCTCGAATCCAAGCGCCTGATCGAAGAGGTGCGGCGCGAGGGCTACGACGTGAGCGTGCCCTCGAACACCGTGCCCAAAGAGCTGGCCGAGAAGATTC
>DASVPY010000076.1:0-9427 GCA_036389395.1 Pyrinomonadaceae bacterium | reverse complement strand
AAACTGGTTTGGCGTCCCCCGCCATATCCTGGGCGTGACGATCTTTCTGGCCGCCGCGCTGACGGATGTCCTCGACGGGCGCATCGCGCGCAGCCGCAATCAGGTCTCGCGCTTCGGCCAGCTCTTAGACCCCATCGCCGACAAGCTGTTGATCTCGGCGGCCCTGATCTCGCTCGTCGAAAACAGGCTCGCCCCGGCCTGGGCCGTCGTCATTATCATCGGGCGCGAGTTCGCCGTCTCGGGCCTGCGCTCGATTGCGGCGACCGAGGGGCTGGTCATCGCGGCGTCGCGCATGGGCAAGTTCAAGATGTGGGCGCAGGTGTTGGCGGTCGCGCTTTTGATCTTGTCGAGCGTGAGCGGCGCGCCGCCGGTGGCGAACTTCGGGCAGGCGTTCCCCGCGATCCAGTTCTGGACTGTGCCGGAGCTGCGCGCCGCCGTCCAGCACGTGCTCGGCGCGGGCACGGCGACGGGGACGGACTGGCAGGTGTTGCTCTACACGGCGGGGCGCGCGATGCTGTGGGTCGTCGTGCTGTCGGCGTGCCTGTCCATGTACGAATACTTCCGCGGCTTCTTCGCCGCGATGAGCGCGCGCGCCGTGGCCGCGCGCGACACACGCGACGCCGCGCCCGCCCCGACCGCGCCCCACGCCGACGCGTCGGCTCCCGCCCGCGGCTACCGGACGAACTAGCCCGCCTGAGACCTCGCCGCCCCGCTCACTGCTCGTAGGTGTAAGTTTGTTGGCCGGAGTAAGAGACCTGCATCGGCGGATCGTCCGCGCCGGCCGCCAGCCCGCGCTTGTCCGCCGCGCGTATGACGCCGTCTTCGCAGATGTAGAAGGAACGCTTGCCGCTCATCGGGTAGTCTTCCGGCCGCGCCGTCAAGGCGAAGTGCTCGCCCGCGGCGACCACCTGAAAGCGGTAGCCGTTCTGCTCGCCGGTCGTCAGCTCTCGCGGGATCAGCTCGTTGTCCGCCAGTTGCTTCAGCGTGCCGTAGCCGCCGTCGCCCGCGGTGGAGAAGTAGGTCGCCTCGGCCGCGTGGAGCTTCCGCATGGTCGAGACGGCCGCGGCTTCGTTGGCGGCGCGGCGCGAAGCGAGCAGGTTGGGGATGGCGATGGCGGCGACGATGGGCAGCACGAAGACGAGCGCGACCGAACTGATCACGATGCCGGCGACGGCGAACCCGTGCCCGCCGTACCGGCCCGGATCGCGCTTGATCCGGCGCAGCGCGCAGACGCCGAGTATGATGGCGACGACTGCGCCGGGCACGCCGATCAGAAAGCAGAGCGTGAAGAAGCTGACCAGCGCGACGACGAAAGAGGCCAGCGCCAGCCCCTTGTTGTCGCCCGCCGCGGCGGCGGCGTAGGTCGCGTAAGGCGCGTAAGGGGCGTAGCCGTCCGTTGCGGGCGGGGGCGGCGGCGCGTAGCCGGGCGCACCGCCCCAGAAGGATTGGCCGCAGCCTTTGCAAGTGTCTGCGGCGAAACTGACCAGTCCGCAGTGAGGACATCTCACGCTGCTCATCGTGTTTTATCTCCGGTGCTGAACTTTAAGGTGGGGCGCGCCGCACGGAGACTCCGTGCGGCGCGCGTTATTTAGGTGTGTTGGCGGCGCGGTCGTCGCGCGCGCGTGGCTATTGAACTTCTGCGGCGGTTACTGAATTTCCACGTGATCGCCGGTGTGGACTTCCTGCGCGACGCGCGTGATGACGGCGGTGGCGGTGCGTTGCTGGACGTTGAGGATGACCATCTCGCCGACGATCTTGCGCGGCAGCGCGGGGCGCGTGCGCTTGATCTCTGGCAGCTTGAGGACGGGGCCGCGCGGGCCGTCGCGGGTCGGGTCTTTGACGCGCGGCGCTTGGTTCGAGTACTTGCCGCCGCGGAAGCGTTCGCTCTCGAAGCCGCCGCTGCCGCCGGGCGTCACCTCTTCGTCTTTAAAGCGCGCGACGCGCGGCGTGCCGACCGGGCGGAAGATGGTCAGGCGGTCGCCCTCGCGCACGTTGTCCTCGCGCCCCAGGTCTATGTAGACGATGTGGTTGACGGACGGGGCCTCGCGCGCGTCGCGCGCCAGCACGATGCGCCCCTGCTGCTTGCCGCTCGGCTCGGCGAAGCGGTCGAAGACCGGGTTGAACGAGGCGACCGGCGCGGCGCGCTGCGGCACGGGCCGGAGCAGGTCGCCCAGCAGCACCGTCTCGCACGAGTGCGTGAGCACGGCGACCGACGTGTCGGTCTTCACGCGCACGACGCGCAGCCGCGCGACCTCCTGCGTGTAGACGCCGAGCGTGCCCGGCTTGCTCGACCAGCGCGACCGGAGTTGCCCGCGCGGGCGCACGACCATGTACTCCTGCCCCTCGCGCGCGCCCTGGTTCGCGCCGCTGTTGATGTAGACCACGTCGCCCTCGGCGTAGTTGTACTGCTCCTGCTCCTCCTCGCCGCCGACGACTTGCAGGTTGTTCGGCGCGGGCGCGTACTCAACGAAGCCGGCGCAGTAGAGGTTGTCGGCGCGGGCCGCGGCGGCGGCCGTGGGCGTCTGCGCCGTGTTGCCGGCCGGCGTCTGCGCGCGGGCGGCGACGGACGCCGAGAGCACGAGCGCGGCGCTGAAGAGGACGGACGGGGCGAGCGTATGACGTGTGCGCACGGGATGATTCTCCTTGAAGCGTTGGCCGGCGACGAGACAGAGTCGGGCGGCGGCGACGGCGAGACGGGCGGCGCGCGTCTTCGAGCCGGCGCGCATTAGGCGTTTAATGCTGTTCTGGCGTTCAAAACGTTCGGCAGTTTTGCGGGCGGGCGCGGCACATAGACTCGGCGGCCCGGCCGCACCGGGGCAATTTCAATCCTACCGACTGGCGCGCGCGGGCGTCAATAACTTTCTTCGCGCGCCGCGCTGAGGAGTGGCTTGCGGTTTCAAAAGGCTGTTGCTAGTATCCCTGACCGAGCCGGGTGGCGCACGCGCGACCGCCCGGCGCGCAGTGCCGGCGTAGCTCAGTTGGTAGAGCAGCGGTTTTGTAAACCGCGGGTCGCGGGTTCAAGTCCTGTCGCCGGCTTCCGTAGTCACCAGCCCCTTCAGAAGCATCCCCACCGGATGTTTCCCGTTTCTCGTTCTTAACAACCCGCAGGCTTCAAGCCGAGGAGGAAGTTCGCCATGCAACGCACACCCAGCCGCTACGCGCTCCTGTTCGCCGCCGTCGCCTTGGCCCTCGTGCTCGCGCCGCTGCGCGTGCCGGCCATCACGTACGGCTACGTGGACTCGAACAACACCTACAGCAACGTCGGGGCCTTCATCGTCAAGTCGCCGACGGGCGCGATCTACCCGATCTGCACGGGCACGCTCATCGCGCCGAACGTGTTCCTGACCGCGAGCCACTGCACGCAATATTTCACCCAGGAACTCGCGCCGCAGGGCTACACGGCTTACGTCAGCTTCGACAAGTCGATCCCCTTCGGCGGCCTGACGAGCACGAAGACGAAGCTGCTCGCCGTCAGCGCCGTCGTCACAAACCCGAACTACAACCCGAGCCAGAGTGATTCGGGCGACATCGGCGTGCTCATCCTTCAGTCGAACGTCAAGGGGATCACGCCCGCGACGCTGCCCACGTGCGGGCTGCTCGATCAACTCGTCGCGCAGAACGGGTTGAAGAACGCCGTCTTCACCGCCGTGGGCTACGGCTTGCAGAACCGCGTGGTCGGCGGTGGCGTGCCCTACTACCAGGACGTGAACCCGATCCCGCGCATGTACTCGTTCTCCACCTTCAACTCGCTCAACGGCG
Organism: Pyrinomonadaceae bacterium; assembly: GCA_036389395.1. GTDB lineage: Bacteria > Acidobacteriota > Blastocatellia > Pyrinomonadales > Pyrinomonadaceae > QHXQ01. Next base: position 5,668 of record DASVPY010000076.1, on the reverse strand, counting down.
GCTACATTCGGCTCTCGCAGAACCCCTCGACCGGCAACGGCGGGACGTGCTTCGGCGATTCGGGCGGGCCGAACTTCCTGACGCTCAACGGGCAACAGATACTCGCCGCCATCACCATCACGGGCGACTCGGTCTGCCGCTCGACCAACGTTGACTACCGGCTCGACACGCCCTCGGCCCAAGGCTTCCTCGCCTACGTCAACGCCACCTACGGCACGACCATCCCCGTCACCTGCTAAGCAGGCCCGGCGCGCGTCAACTACCTTCGCGGCCTTCGCGGCCCGCTTCGCGGCCTTTGCGGTTAAGTCTTAAAAACTCTAACCGCAAAGGCCGCGAAGGACGCGAAGGGAAATCATATTTCTAATCTTATCCTCATAAAAAATAGCGAAAACTGATTCCGAGATTTGTAACCCGCGCGCCGCGCGCCTCACGCGCCGCCAAATTCCGCCGCTTTCCCGCGACCCTTCAGTCCGCCCACCCGCTGGCACATTCGTTGCCCTTCGCCGCGCCGGAGTGAAGCCCTGCGGTCGAACCCGCGCCCGCTTGTTAATTCGCAAGCGGGCCGGCCCGAAGACCCGACCTGCGCGGCTCACGAAACCTACCCAAGCGGCTTCCCCTTAAACAAGGGCCATCAACCATCGGAGGCAGAGCCATGAGAGCATTTCTCGTTCAGTCCATCACCGCTCTGGCCCTCTTCGTCGCGTGCGGGCTGTGCGCCGTCGGGCAGACCCCGACGGGCGCGCTCGCGGGCACGGTCACGGATCCGTCCGGCGCGGTCGTCGCCGGCGCGAGCGTGACCGTCCGCAGCGACGACACGGGCCAGGAGTTCAACGCGCAGACGGCCGACAACGGCACGTTCAACGTGCCCGCGCTGGCCAGCGGCAACTACACCGTCACGATCACGGCCCAGGGCTTTAAGAAGGCGGTCGCGCGCCAGGTCAAGGTCGCGGTCGGCACGCCGTCGAGCATCAACGTCGCGCTCGAAATCGGCGAGGTCACGGACGTGGTCACGATCACGGGCGCGGGCGGCGAGCTGTTGCAGACGCAGACGGCGACCGTCGGGCAGACCATCACGGGCCGCCAGATCACCGACCTGCCCTTCACCTCGCGCGACGCGCTCGACCTCGTCACGCTGCTGCCGGGCACGGCCACCGTCGGTCGCCCGCGCCAGTCCTCCGTCAACGGGCTGCCCAAGGGCGCGCTCTCCATCTCGATTGACGGCGTGGACGCGCAGGACAACCTGTTGAAATCCTCGGACGGCTTCTTCACCTTCATCCGCCCGCGCATTGACGCGATTGACGAGGTGACGATCTCGACCGCGACGCCCGGCGCGGAGTCGGCCGGCGACGGCGCGGTGCAGATCAAGTTCGTCACCCGCGGCGGCTCGAACGATTTCAACGGCTCGCTCTACTGGTATCACCGCAACCCCTCGCTGAACGCCAACTACTGGTTCAACAACGCGCTGCTGCCGGAAGACCCGGTCGACCACAAAGCGCCGCGCACGCGCGTGCTCCTGAACCAGTACGGCGCGCGCGTCGGCGGCCCGATCCGCATTCCGGGTCTCTTCGACGGGCGCGACAAGGCGTTCTTCTTCGTCAACTACGAGGAGTACCGTTTGCCGGAGCGCACCTCGCGCACGCGCACGATCCTCTCCGCGCCGGCCACGACCGGCCTCTTCCAGTACGTGACGAGCACGGGCGAGGTGCGCAGCCGCAACGTGCTCGACCTGGCGGCGGCCGCGGGCCTGCCCGCGACGATTGACCCGACCGTCGGCTCGCTGCTCACGAGCATCCGCGCCACGCTGCCGCAGGGCGGCGTCTCGCCGGTGGCGGGGCAGCCCAACACCGAGCGTTTCACCTTCATCAACCCCGGCGGGCAGGATCGCAAGTTCCCGACCGTCCGGCTCGACTGGAACGTCACCAAGAACCAGCACCTTGAGAACACCTGGAACTACCAGGTGTTCCGCAACGGCGTGGACTTCCTCAACAACGCCGACCCGGCCTTCCCCGGCTTCGCCAACTTCGGCGGGCAGGACTCGAACCGCTGGTCGAACTCGACCGCGCTGCGCTCGACCATCACGCCGAACCTCATCAACGAGGCGCGGCTCGCCTTGGTCGGCGGCATCTCGCTCTTCCGCGGCGACGTGACCGCCGAGCAGTTCGCCAACCAGGGCGGCTTCAACCTGAACTTCAACAACGTCAGCACGGCCTTCGGGCTGTCGAACGTGACCGCGGGCACGCCGAGCGCCGTGACCGGCCCCGGCGTCAGCCTGACCGGCTACTCGATCAACCGCCGCAACTCGCCGACCAAGGAGTTCATGGACACGGTGACGTGGGTCAAGGGCACGCACAGCGTCAACTTCGGCGGCAACTTCAAACGGATCGCGCTCTTCAACCTGTCCGTCAACCAACTCGTGCCCTTCATCAACTTCGGCGTGGACACGACCGACACGGCCGTCAACAACGCCATCACCAACAACTCGGCGGCCTTCCCCGGCGCGTCCGCCGGGCAGCGCGCGCAGGCCGCGGCGCTCTACGCGCTGCTGACGGGCCGCGTCACCGCCGTCTCGTCGCAGGCCGATCTGAGCGAAGGCTCTGACCAGCGTTACACGCTGAACGGCCCGCTGACGCAGCGCGCGCAGCAGGACGAGTTCGGCGTCTTCGCCCAAGACGCCTGGCGCTACCGCCCGAACCTGACCTTGAACTACGGGCTGCGCTGGCAGTATTCAGGCCCCTACACGGTGGACAACAACACGTTCGCCGAGGCGGGGAGCTTCGCCGACCTGTACGGCGTCTCCGGTCTCGGCAACATCTTCCGGCCGGGCACGCTCACGGGGCGCGTGCCGCGCTTCGTTGGCGTGCCCAAGGGCTACCAGCCGTACAAGGCCGACAAGAACAACTTCGCGCCCTCGGTCGGGCTGGCCTACAGCCCGGACTGGAAGGCGGGGCTGCTCAACCGCGCCTTCGGCAGCGCCGGGCAGTCCGTCCTGCGCGCCGGCTTCTCGGTCGCCTACGTGCGCGAGGGCACGAACGTGCTCCTGAGCGTGACGGGCGGCAACCCCGGCGGCACGATTGACGCCACGCGCAGCATCGCCCTCGGCAACCTGCCCGTCGGCACGCTCCTGCGCAACCGCGCCGACCTCGCGCCGCCCACCTTCCAATCAACGCCGGCCTACCCGCTCTTGGCGACCGCCGCCGACTCGATCAACGTCTTCGCGCCCAACCTGCGCTCCGGCTACGTGCCCTCTTGGACGTTCGGCTTCCAGCGCGAGTTGACGAAGGACATGGTCTTCGAGGCGCGCTACGTCGGTAACCGCGGCATCAAGCTGTGGCGGCAGTACAACATCAACGAGATCAACACCATCGAAAACGGCTTCACGGCCGAGTACCTGCGCGCCCAGGCCAACCTGCGCGCCAACCAGGCCTTCTTCGCCGCCACCGATCCGCGGCGCAACTCGTTCGCGTTCACCAACGCGCCCGGCTCGCAGCCGCTGCCCGTGTTGTTCGCTTACTTCCTGAACTCGACCAACACGAACCCGAACTGCACGACCGTCAGCGCGACCAACCCGAACTGCTATCTGACGTTCAACGCCGCCGGCTCGACCGTCACCGGCACGGCCGGTCTCTTCGGCAACGCGACGCTGGTCACGCAGCTCTCGCCCCTCGTGCCGAACATCATCGGCTTCGCCACGAACGTCAACGGCAGCGCCGCGCGCCGCGCCAACGCCGCCGCCGCCGGGCTGCCGCTCAACTACTTCCAGGTGAACCCGACCGTGCAAGGCGGCGCGTTCGTCGTGGACAACGGCGGGCGCTCGTCCTACGACGGGCTGGTCTTGGAGCTGCGCCGCCGTCTGGCCGGCGGGCTGCTCCTACAGGGCAGCTACACCTGGTCGAAGAGTTTGACCGACATGTACACGGTCAGCTCGGTCGTCAACAGCCAGTACGCGACCTTGCGCAACCCGGCGCTCTCGAAGACCGCCTCGGCCTTCGACATCCGCCACGCCTTCAAGGTCAACTGGATTTACGAGCTGCCCTTCGGGCGCGGCCGGCAGTTCCTCGGCGACGTGCCGGGCTGGGCCAACCACCTCGTCGGCGGCTGGGAGTGGCACGGCGCGGCCCGCCTCCAATCGGGCGCGCCCTTCAACTACGGCAACGTCCAGCTCGTCGGCATGACGCGCAAGGAGTTGCAGCAGGCGGTCGAGGTGCGTAAGACGACGCAGTGCGACTCTGCGGGGCGCAACTGCACGGCGGTCGTCTACTACCTGCCCGACGACATCATCAACAACACCATCGCCGCCTTCAACCCCGACCCGACGAGCGCGACCGGCTTCTCGTCGCAGTTCGGCGTGCCGCACGGGCGCTTCATCGCGCCGCCGGGCTACGGCGGCTGCGTGCAGCAGTTCGCGGGGCAGTGCGGCTTCAGCAACCTCGTGCTCTACGGCCCGCGCTTCCTGAAGGTGGACATGAACATCGTCAAAAAAATCCACTTCACGGAGCGGATGAACCTTGAACTGCGCGGCGAGTTCCTGAACGCCATCAACAACGTGGCCTTCCGCGTCGGCGGCTGGGCGGCCGACTCCGTCGCGTTCACCGCGACGACCAATCCGGGCGGTCTCAGCCGCACCGACTTCGGCCAACTCGGCAACGGCACGGCCTACCAGGACACCTCGACGACCAACGATCCGGGCGGCCGGCTCGTGCAACTCGTGATCCGGCTCAACTTCTAACCCCACCCGCCAAGGCGGGCTTCCGGGCGAGGGCGGCGCGTGACCTGCGCGCCGCCCTCGCCTCGTTTGGCCGCTCTTTGCCGGGGCCGACGCCGCCCGCGTGCCCGCCGCCCCCGACGACGCGCGCGGCCTTTTGGCGGCGGCGGGGCTGAAGTGGTAGTCTTTTATCTCGCCGAAGAACAGCAGCAGGGCCCGCGGCGCAGCCGAAACCGGCGCGCGCACATCCTAAGCGCCGCCCGTGCGCGTGGTGGGCGGCGCGCGCCTGCTCCGTACTTGCAAACTTTATTGAACTTAGCTAAAGTGGCGGTTTCGACTGTCCCACCGCCGCGCCGGCTAAGGCGACAAGCGGGTCGGGGCGGTCGTTTCGGGCGTCTTTGGCAACTCGTGCAGGGGTGGTCGAGTGGTTAATGGCACCGGGCTGTAAACCCGGCGGGTTCACACCCTACGTAGGTTCGAATCCTACCCCCTGCACCAGCCTTCAAGGCCGCGGGCGAAAGGCGAAGGGCGAAGTTGCGGTAATGATTTCGCCTTTCCCCCTTCGCCTTGCACCTTTGCACACGGGCGGGCGTAGCTCAGTTGGTAGAGCATCAGCCTTCCAAGCTGAGGGTCGCGAGTTCGAGCCTCGTCGCCCGCTCCACAACGCCGCCGCGGCGGGGCGCGACGCGAGCGCCCGCGTAGCTCAGGGGTAGAGCGCCTCCTTGGTAAGGAGGAGGTCATGAGTTCAAATCTCATCGCGGGCTTTCAGGGACGGCAGCACACACTTTAAGTAAAGAGGCGATTAGCGCAATGGCTAAGGAGAAGTTTGACCGGTCGAAGCCGCACGTGAACATCGGGACGATCGGGCACGTGGATCACGGGAAGACGACTTTGACGGCGGCGATCACGAAGGTGCTGGCGAAGCACAACCCGCGCATCACGGTGCGGGCCTTCGACTCCATCGAC
>DASVPY010000075.1:0-8767 GCA_036389395.1 Pyrinomonadaceae bacterium | reverse complement strand
GGCTCGCTGCTGTACCTGAACCCGATCAACATGATGGCCACCTCAAAGGCCCGTGGCTCGGTCGATCAGATGCGTCAGCTCGGCGGCATGCGCGGCCTGATGGCCAAGCCCTCGGGCGAGATCATCGAGACGCCGATCCGCTCGAACTTCCGCGAAGGCCTGAACGTCCTCCAGTACTTCATCTCGACCCACGGCGCGCGCAAGGGCCTCGCCGACACGGCCCTGAAGACGGCCGACTCCGGCTACCTGACCCGCCGTCTGGTTGACGTGGCGCAGGACGTGATCGTGTCGGAGCCCGACTGCGGCACGCTCAAGGGCATCTCGGCCTCGGCCATCGTCGAGGGCGGCGAGGAGATTGAGAGCTTGCGCGACCGCATCATCGGCCGCACGGCGCTCGAAGACGTGATCGACCCCGTCGAGGGCGCGGTCATCGTCGCCATGAACGAGGAGATCAACGAGGACCTCGCGCAGGAGATTCAGCGCTCGGGCGTGCAGCGCGTCCGCATCCGCTCGGTGCTGACGTGCGAGTCGCGCCGCGGCGTCTGCATCAAGTGCTACGGCCGCAACCTCGCCACCGGCAAGCCCGTGGACATCGGCGAGGCGGTCGGCGTCATCGCCGCCCAGTCCATCGGCGAGCCAGGCACGCAGCTCACGATGCGCACGTTCCACATCGGCGGCACGGCGCGCCTCGAAGAGTCGTCCAAGCACGAGGCGCGCATGGACGGCACCATCAAGTACGTTGACCTCAACGTCGTCAAGAACCGCCGCGGCGAGATCACGGCGATGAACCGCAACGGCGCGCTCATCATCATCGACGAGCGCGGCCGCGAGGTGGCGCGCCACCAGATCGTCTACGGCGCGCACATCCACGTCACGGACGGCCAGCGCGTGCAGGAGGACCAGCTCCTCGCCACCTGGGACCCGTTCACCTTCGCCATCCTGACCGAGGTCGCCGGCACCATCAAGTTCCAGGACTTGAAGGAGGGCGTCACGGTCGAGGAGGAGGTCGACGAGGTCACGGGCCAGTCGCGCGTCGTCGTCAAGGACTCGCCCGACGAGAAGCGCCAGCCGCGTCTGGAAGTGCGTACGGGCAACAAGGTCTTGAAGACCTACCAGATGCCCGTCCGCGCCAACCTGATGGTGCACGACGGCGACGAGGTCGCGCCCGGCGACGTCATCGCGAAGATTCCGCGCGAGACGACGAAGACGAAGGACATCACGGGCGGTCTGCCGCGCGTCGTGGAACTCTTCGAGGCGCGCAAGCCGCGCGAGACGGCGGTGATGTCGGAAATCGACGGCACGGTCAAGCTCGGCGCAATCTCCAAGGGCAAGCGCCGCCTCATCGTCGTCGGAGACGACGGCGAGGAGCGCGAGTACGACATCCCGCGCGGCACGCACATCAACGTGCAGGAGGGCGACCGCGTCCGCGCCGGCGAGGCGCTGATGGACGGCCCGCTCAACCCGCACGACATCCTGCGCGTGCTCGGCATGAACCGCTTGCAGGAGTACCTCGTCAACGAAATCCAAGAGGTCTACCGCCTGCAAGGCGTGAACATCAACGACAAGCACATCGAGGTCATCGTCCGCCAGATGTTGCGCTGGGTGAAGGTGACGGACGTGGGCGACACGGACTTCCTGATCGACGAGCAGGTGGATCGCTTCCGCTTCTCCGACGAGAACGCGCGCGTTCAGGACGCGGAGGGCGAGCCGGCGCACGCCGACCCGCTGCTGCTCGGCATCACGAAGGCGTCGCTCTCGACCGACTCGTTCATCTCGGCCGCGTCCTTCCAGGAGACGACGCGCGTGCTGACCGAGGCGGCCATCTCGGGCCGCGTCGATCACCTGCGCGGCTTGAAGGAGAACGTCATTATGGGCCGGCTCATCCCGGCGGGCACTGGGATGGAGTTCTACCGCAACGTCAAGGTTGACCGCGACGACTCGGCCGAGCAGGCGGCGGCCGCCGAGCGCGCGGCACAGTTGGAAGAGTTGCCCGACATCCTGCCGCACGAGACCGTCGCGCCCGTCCCGACCCCGACCACGGTCGCCGCGGGCGATGGCGACGGCGGTGCGGACGAAGAAGCGTAGTCGCCTGAGCGCGCAGACAGTAGAAGCCGGCCGGGGTTAGCCATAACCCCGGCCGGCTTCCGCGTTTTGCCACGCGCCCTAACGCACCGGCACGAGGAACACGTCCCACGCCCAGCGTCCGACGCGCGCGCCGCGGGCATCGTCAACTTTCGCGCGCAGGCGGAACAGGTTGCCGTGCTGGTCTCGTCGTTTCGCCTCCTTGAAATCGAGGCGCAGCCTGGCGACATCAAGCTCCGGCAGCGGGTACAACTCGGCCGGTTCGGAGATGCCGTTATGATTTGTGTCCTGCCACAGCCGCAGGCGGGCGAAGACGGCGTCGCGGGCGTCGATGACGCCGTCGCCGTTGCCGCCCTGCCCCGGCTGGTCGTACTCGGCCAGGGCGAGGAAGCCGTTCGGGTCGGCGCTCGCGGGCTGTGGCGTGCGGTCGCCGAACAACTCCGCGCCGTTGTCAATCGTGCCGTTGCCGTTGCGATCCAGGGCGAGCCAGGCGTCGTCGCTGCCGGCGGCCGTCCACGCGAGCCGGTTGGCGGTCGCGGGGTTGTTGTCTATGTCGAAGCTGACGCCGCCCGCCGCGCTCGTCAGCCGGCAGCCGTCGCCGGCCACGTCCGCCAGGACGGGCGTGTAGCAGTTGCCCCAGAAGTCGCAGTACGCGCCAACGGCCTGACAGCGCTGCTCGCAGTCGTCCCTGATCTCTTGCAGGTCGTCCACGCCGTTGCAGTTGCGATCCTCGCCGCCGGTGGTTTCCTGATCGATGGGCGCGCCGGGGTAGATCGACGGGTCGTAGTCGTTACAGTCTGTGTCTTCGCAGTAGCCGTCGCCGTCGCCGTCGAGCGAGGCCCAGAAGTTGTTGTCGTTACAGTCGCGGTCGGCGCAGATGCCGTCCTGATCGTGATCGACGCAGCCGATGGGCGTGGGCATCGGGGTGGGCGTCGGCGTCGGGTCGCTGCTGCCCACGCCATCGTTCGGCGGCCAGTCATACTCGCAGCCATTTCGGGTATAAGGATCATTTGCCAGCTTCCGAGTTAGTTCAACGTCGGCTTGAGTGATTCTTAGGTTGAGATTAACACTGCTGCACTCTATGCCGGCCGGTCTCATTAAGGATAAACAGAAAACACTCGCCGAGACCTGCGGGTGGAACAGGCCGTAAATATGACCTATCTCGTGTTCTATTACTTGTGTCAACTGTTCCTCGCTGCACGTGTTCGCCACGTCGGCGCGTACATGAATCACATATGGCCCTCCAGCCGGGCCTCTGACCCTAGCAAGTTCTTTGAGGTTAGGGTCTTTAATAATCGTTATGTTTACTTGGCTGTCGTCAACGTTTTGTCTCAAGGCGATTTCATAATATGCCCCGTTACCCGTGCTATTCGTTGCATTGTTCCATGCGTTCATGGCATTGACGACCGCGTTGTAAACTTTGGGGTCGCTCTGCCCCGGCGATACATCCCAACTGCTTGTGAGCTTGAGCCTAATGATCGGTCGCCCATTTTGTGACCGCTCGCCGTTGTCCGGCACGGTCATTCTGTTCTTGTAGCAGTCCGGGCAGTCAGCCAAGACAGTCGGCCCTGCGACATAGAGGATAGTCGCTAAGAAGGTAATGAGGACAACGCCATAGGTGCTTTTCATTACGCCCCTCCTAACGTTGGCGGTGTATCAAGGTGCCTTGCCCTGTGCCTGTTAAGCCTGGCCGGATGGTGCTGCTATCAACCACTCGTGGGTTCAGTATTCACAGATGCAAGTGGAATAATCCCATGAGCCTCCCCTCTGTATGCACCTACGTACTGCGAGCGAAGAGGATTGACAGGGTGTCGGCGTGGGGGCGGGCGAGCCTTGAAGTGCCGCCCGCAGTTGATTCACGGAATTATTGTAGCGCTCTGCAATGTCCTGATAATACGGATTGTTCTCCGGCCTTTTGTTGGTGATATACGGATTGTCGACTACTACTGAGGTCATCGTGCCTGCGGAGTCGAGTCGATAAACTCCCAGTGGCCCCAGCCACACGTACCCTACCTTGCTGGTTTGGTCAATGTCGAGGATAAGTAGGTATCGTTGAGGGGGCGCGGTTACGAACTGCGGGAACTGCCCGTCTATAGCAGTCAGCGTAACTCCATTACGAACTAACGTGCCCCCGTGTCTGGGTAACAGTATTTCATTAGCTTGAGGCGGGGCTAAATCGCTTGGCGGTAGGCCCAGCGGTCTATGCACGGGCTTTGTAGATAGTGTTTCAATGATTCTGAATCTATACCAGGTCTCAATGCCTCTGTCATCCGCTTCGGCATAGCCTCGGGCTTCTACTGGCTCAGCGATGATAAAGCTATTTCCTGCCAATACGTCATCCCATGTGTCTGGTTGGGCATACTCGTAAATGCCGGCCGAGAATTGGTACTGCTGCGCGCCCTGCGCCTGCGCCTCTAGCGCATACCAATCAAGCGTGTAGGGGGCGGCAGTTCCTTGCAGTAGTGCGAAGCGCGCCTTGATAGCTGTGCTTTTAGTTAAGCTTACGCCCAGGCTGACTAGAGCGATGACCAATAAACAGAGCAGGGTGAGTTTGTTCTTCATCTGTCACGCCCCTTTCAGCATAAGCAGGCAGCAGATTGGGCCGGTTGGTGAGACTAACAAGGAACCGCACGGGTTTTGTCGAGTAGCTTAACAGGTCAGCCGGTCAATCCCGCCGGCACAAAAACCCGTGGCGGCCCGCCTTATATGCCTGTCGCGCTTAGTAGTCAAGCACTATTTTCGCCCAGCCGGCCCGGCCGGCGCAGCCAACTTGACAGGGCAGGGCGTGATCCGTACAATCCTCCGTTTGGACAGCTAGTCCAATTCCCGATAGTGCAACGCTTGAGTCGGTTCTGCCGGTGCGGAGGCGTTGCCCGGTTGTCTGCCAGTGGGGGCGACCGCTTGATAACTATTGTGGCGTAAAGGCTCGACGCGCCGCCCCCATTTAACGGAGCGGAAGCCCGCGTGGCAGCCCGCGAACGAGTCCGGTCTCACAGAGACCGGCGCATCACTCGCCTGTTTCGGGAACAATGCGACGCCACAGAAAAACTATTTGGCTCGGACGGGAGCCAGCTATCCGCACCCGCTAGTCGTCAGAACAACCCGTCGCTTCAGCGAAGTCAATCAGAGGCGTGCCGCTTCTTGCGCTGACTGCCGGACAGAGCGTTCCGGCAAGAGGCAGGAACGGGAGCCTTTTGCGCTTTAGCAACTTCCCGCTCGCGCCCGCGGCGCGGCAGAGGATTTAAGAGCAGTGCCGACCATCAACCAACTCGTGCGCAAGGGCCGCCAGGCGGTGAAGTACAAGACGGCCAGCCCGGCGCTCCAATCGTCGCCGCAGAAGCGCGGCGTCTGCACGCGCGTCTACACGCAGACGCCGAAGAAGCCGAACTCGGCGCTGCGCAAGGTCGCGCGCGTGCGCCTGACCAACGGCATCGAGGTCACGACCTACATCCCCGGCGTCGGGCACAACCTGCAAGAGCACTCGATTGTGCTCATCCGCGGCGGGCGCGTCAAAGACTTGCCGGGCGTGCGCTACCACGTCATCCGCGGCACGCTCGACTCGGTCGGCGTCACCGACCGCAAGCAGGGGCGCTCGAAGTACGGCGCGAAGCGGCCCAAGGGCGGCGCGGCGGCCGGCGCGGCCAAGGGCCGGAAGTAAGGAAGCTGTTAGCCGTTAGCTATTAGCTGTTAGCTTGAGGCTGATAGCGGCGGCGCTGGTTCACATTCGAGGCGGCTGGCTCCGTTAGTTTTTGCTAACAGCTAACCGCTAATAGCTAATAGCTGATCATGCCAAGAAGAAGAGTTATTGACAGACGCGAAGTGCTGCCCGACCCGGTCTACAGCAGCCCGCTGGTGACGAAGTTCATCAACGGCCTGATGTGGGGCGGCAAGAAGTCCACCGCCGAGGGCATCTTCTACAGCGCGCTCACGCAGGTCGGCACGAAGCTGAGCGAGGAGCCGCTCAAGGCCTTCAAGCGCGCCATCGACAACGTGCGCCCGACGGTCGAGGTCAAGTCGCGCCGCGTCGGCGGTTCGACCTACCAGGTGCCCATCGAAGTGCCGCAGGAGCGGCGCGGCAGCCTCGCGATCCGCTGGATCGTGGCGGCGGCCCGCGCGCGCGGCGAGAAGACGATGACCGACCGGCTCGCGGGCGAGTTGCTCGACGCCGCCAACAACCGCGGCAACGCCGTCAAGAAGAAGGAAGACACGCACCGCATGGCGGAAGCCAACAAGGCGTTCGCGCACTACAAGTGGTAGGAAAGCCGTGAACGGTGACAGGTGACAGGTGACAAGAAAAAGCCTGTCCCTTCCCGTCACCTGTCACCCGTCACCTGTCACGGGGTTTGGTTATGGCTAAGCAAGACCTGAGCAAGTTCCGCAACATCGGCATCATGGCGCACATTGATGCCGGCAAGACCACGACCACCGAGCGCGTGCTCTTCTACACGGGCGTCTCGCACAAGATCGGCGAGGTGCACGAGGGCACGGCCACGATGGACTGGATGGAGCAGGAGCAGGAGCGCGGCATCACGATCACCTCGGCCGCCACCACCTGCTTCTGGAAGCGGGACGGCGTCGAGCACCGCATCAACATCATCGACACGCCGGGGCACGTGGACTTCACCATGGAGGTCGAGCGCAGCCTTCGCGTGCTCGACGGCGCGGTGGCCGTGTTCGACGGCGTGGCGGGCGTCGAGCCGCAGTCGGAGACCGTCTGGCGGCAGGCGGACAAGTACGGCGTGCCGCGCATCTGCTTCATCAACAAGCTGGATCGCGCGGGCGCGTCCTTCGAGCGCTCCTTCCAGTCGATCATTGATCGCCTGGGCGCGAACCCCGTGGCGTTGCAGATTCCGGTCGGCGCGGAGGATCAGTTCAAGGGCGTCGTGGACTTGATCGCCATGAAGGCGCTGCTGTGGAAGGACGAGACCAAGGGCGCGGAGTACGAAGTGACCGACGTGCCGGCGGACTTGCAAGAGGCCGCCGAGGCCGCGCGCCACAAGTTGCTCGAAGCCGCGGCGGACGCCGACGAGACGCTGATGGATCGCTACCTCGAAGACGAGGGCGCGTCCTTCACCGAAGACGAAATCCGCGCCGCGCTGCGCAAGGGCACGATCAGTCTGAAGCTCGTCCCCGTCGTCACCGGCTCGGCGTTCAAGAACAAGGGCGTGCAGACGCTCCTGGACGCGGTCGTGGACTACCTGCCCTCGCCGCTCGACATCCCGGCGGTCGAAGGCACGAACCCGAAGACGGGCGACGCGGAACAGCGGCCGGCGGACGCCGCCGCGCCGTTCGCCGGCCTCGTCTTCAAGATCATGGCCGACAAGCACCTCGGTCAGTTGTCCTTCGTCCGCATCTACTCCGGCACGATCCGCTCCGGCTCCTACGCTTACAACTCGGTCAAGCAGACCAAGGAGCGGGTGGGCCGCCTGATGCGGATGCACGCCAACAAGCGCGAGGACATCGAAGAGGCGAGCGCGGGCGAGATCATCGCCATCGGCGGCATGAAGCAGGTCACGACCGGCGACACCGTCTGCGACGAGAACAAGCCCGTCGTGCTCGAAGCGATGGAATTCCCCGCGCCCGTCATCCGCGTCGCCGTCGAGCCGAAGACGCGCGCCGATCAGGACAAGATGGGAACCGCCTTGAGCCGGCTCGCGCAGGAAGACCCGTCGTTCAGCGTCTCGACCGATCAGGAGACCGGGCAGACCATCATCGCCGGCATGGGCGAGCTGCACCTTGAGATCATCGTGGATCGCATGAAGCGCGAGTTCGGCGTCGAGGCCAACGTCGGCAAGCCGCAGGTCGCGTACCGCGAGACGATCACGCAGCCCGCACCCGGCAAGGAGGTCTACAAGCGGCAGACGGGCGGGCGCGGGCAGTACGGCCACGTCGAGATTCAGATCGAGCCGGCTCCGGGCCAGGGGTTCGTCTTCGAGAACAAGATCACGGGCGGCGTCATCCCGCGCGAGTTCATCAAGCCGACCGAGCAAGGCATCCACGAGGCGATGGAGCGCGGCTTCCTCGCCGGCTACGAGATGGTGGACATCAAAGTCCAACTCGTCTTCGGCTCGTACCACGAGGTGGACTCCGACGAGCGCTCGTTCCACATCGCCGGCTCGCTCGCCTTCCAGGACGCGGTCAAGAAGGCGAAGCCGGTCTTGCTTGAGCCGATCATGCGCGTCGAGGTGGTCACGCCCGAGGAGTACATGGGCGCGGTCAACGGCGACCTGAACCGCCGCCGCGGGCAGATCGAGAAGATGGAGCCGCGGCCCGGCGGCGTGCAGGTCGTGACGGCTTACGTCCCGCTCTCGGAGATGTTCGGCTACACGACCGACCTGCGCTCCGCGACGCAGGGGCGCGCCACTTCGACCATGCACTTCGAGCGCTACGACCAGGCCCCGCGCAACATCGCCGAAGAGGTCATCGCCAAGGTGCAGGGCGTCGCCAAGTAATTGAACGGTTGGTTCAATGAGTCATTGAATCAATGAACAGATGAATCAATTTCGTTAAGGAGCAAGAGGCAAAAGAGATGGCGAAAGAAAAATTTGACCGGTCGAAGCCGCACGTGAACATCGGGACGATCGGGCACGTGGATCACGGGAAGACGACTTTGACGGCGGCGATCACGAAGGTGCTGGCGAAGCACAACCCGCGCATCACGGTGCGGGCCTTCGACTCCATCGAC
>DASVPY010000074.1:0-61728 GCA_036389395.1 Pyrinomonadaceae bacterium | reverse complement strand
CCGACGGCGCGACGCGCCCGACGAGGCGCATCACCTCGCGCATCGAGTCCGAGACCGAGACTATCTCGGGCATGGACGAGCGCCGCTCGACCAGCGTCCGCAGCCGCGCGTTGTCCACGCGAAGCCTTCTCTTCTCGGCCGCCTGCTTGACGAGCGCGTCGAGTTCCGCGATGCGGTAGGGTTTGGAGAGGTAGTCGTAGGCGCCGAGCTTCATCGCCTCGATGGCCGACTCGACCGTGGCGTGCCCCGTCAGCATGATGACCTCGGGCGGGTTCGGGCGCTGGTGGACGCGGCGCAGCAACTCCATGCCGCCCATGCGCGGCATGTTGATGTCGCAGAGCATCACGTCCACGTTCGACTCTTCCAGGAGCTTGAGCGCGGCCTCGCCGTCGGGCGCGACGCGCACCTCGTAGCCCGCGCGCTCCAACTCCTTCTGGAGCACGAGCCGCAGGTTCGCCTCGTCCTCGGCGACAATGATCCTCGTCGGCACAGAGTTGCTCAACTCGCCTGCTCCCCCTCCTCAGTCTCCGGGCGCGCGCGCGGGCAGCCGGACGGTGAAGGTCGTCCCGCGCCCCACGGTCGAGTCCACGCCGATGCGCCCGCCGTGCTCCGCCACAATACCATAACAGACGGCGAGACCGAGGCCCGTGCCGCGCCCGACCTCCTTCGTGGTGAAGAACGGATCGAAAATCTTCGCCAGGTCGGCCTGCGAGATGCCGACGCCCGTGTCGCGCGCTTCGAGGCAGACGGCCGCGCCGTCCGTGTAGGTGCGTAAAGTCAGCGTGCCGCCCTGCGGCATCGCGTCCAGCGCGTTCTCCGCGAGGATGATGACGACCTGCTGCAACTGCCCGGCGTCGCCCGCCACGGGCGGGAGCGCGGCGTCGGTCTCGACGACGAACTCGACGTTGCGCGCGCGCCGCTGGTGGCGCAGCAGCCGCGCCGCCGCCTCGACGACCTCAGAGAGCGAGACGGGCGCGGGTTCGCTCGCGCGGTTGCGGCTAAAGTCGAGCAGGCCGTTCGTGATCTGCTTGCAGCGGAACGCCTCGCCGCGGATGAGCGCGAGGTACTCGCGCAGGTCTTCGGCGTCGCGCGACGCGCCGAAGACGCCCTCGGCCGCGCGCGTCTCAAGCGCCTCGGCGCACGCGGCGATGGTGGCGAGCGGGTTGTTGATCTCGTGGACGACGCCCGCCGCCAGGCGGCCGACGGCCGCCAACTTTTCCGTGCGCGCGACGGCGCGGTTGGCCTCGACGCGCTCCGTGATCTCTTCGCCGACGGTGATGACGTGCGACACCTCCGCGCCGTCGGCGCGCATGGGGATTTTGCTGACGAGCCAGTGGCGCGTGCGCCCGTCGGTGGCGGTGCTCTCCTGCTCGATGCGCTCGATGCGGCCGGTCTGGAAGGCGCGCGTGAACTCGCGCTCCAAGACGGCGCGCGGCTGGCGCGTGAGCACGTCGAAGACGTTGCGCCCCAGAGCGTCGCGGCGCGGCACGCCTTGGCCGCCCAGCTCGCGGTTGCGGTTCCAGGCGACGATGCGGTGATCACGATCAATCGCGTAGAGCGAGACGGGCAGCGTGTCTATGATGGCTTCGGTGAAGCGGCGCTGGGCTTCCGCCTCGGCCGTGCGGCGCTCGACCTCGCGCGCGAGGCTGGCGGAGGCGGCGCGCGCCGCCGCGTAGAGCGAGGAGATGTGCGCCGCGAGCGCCGCCTGCTGCGCCGCCGCGTCCACGAGGCGCGCTTCGGTCTCGCCGCAGTCGGCCGCCGAGTCGAAGGCGACGACGAGCGCGCCGGCCGCGCGCCCGCCGAACCGCAGCGGCGCGACGTACTCGGCCCGGTGCGCGTCGTCGCGCAGTAAGAACTGCGCGCGGTCTTCGACGAGCACGGCCGCGGGCGGCTGCGTCGCCAGCCAGCGCCGCAACTTCGCCTCGTCAATCAGCGCCGGCCCTTCGGCGCTGCCCTCTCGGTCGAACACGCACGCGGCCAACTCACGCGCCGCCGCGCCGGCAACGTGTGTCTCCGACTTGTCGGCCTGCGTCTGCGTCTCGTCGGCGTGCGTCTCGGTCTCGACGGCGGCCGCGCAGAGCGCCGCGCCCGTCGCCTCGTAGGTCATGCCGGCGACGCGGCGGACGACCTGCACGGGTTCGAGCGCGACGAGGAGGCCGCGCCCCAGGTCTGCGACGAAGGCCAGCTCGCGGTTCGAGCCGGCGAGCGCGCGCTCGCGCCGCGCCGCCGCCAAGTGCGCGCTCACGCGCGACAGCAGCTCGCGCGCGGGCACGGGGCGCACGACGAAGTCGTCCGCGCCCGCGGCGAACGCGCCGACCTGCAACTCCTCGTCGGCGCGCGGCGCGAGCATGATGATGGGCAGCCGGCGGGTCGTGGACTGCGCGCGCAGGACGCGGCACAGGGCGCGCCCGTCCACGCCCGGCAGTTCGCTGGCGAGCAGCAGCAGGTCGCAGCGCGCCTCGTGCAGCAGCCGCAGCGCGTCGGGCGCGTCCGCCGCGCAGAGCACGCGGTACGCGCCGCCTTCGAGCGCGCGCACGACGGCGGCCCGCGCCCCTTCGTCCGCCTCGACGACGAGCAGCGTGGCGCTCTTGCTCAACTCTGTGACGGCGGCCGGCGGCGCGCCGGCGCGCGAAGTTTTTCGCATCCGTGGCTAATGGTCGGGGCGGGACGCCGCGGCGGCGCGCGAGTGTCGGCCCGGCGTCTGCTTCGGCAGTGAGGGCGTGCGGCGGCAGTGCGGAGACGCCCGCACGCGCCTCTGTTTTGATTGAAAGCGATGCGGGCGGGAGTTGTCAAGAAGCAGAAGCCGGAAGCCAGAAGCCGGAAGCCGGAATGAAGACAGGCGGTCGCGCCTCTTCTTCCGGCTTCCGGCTTCTGACTCCCGGCTCCTGTTTCAGTTTACCGCCGCGGACGTGAGATCGTCGTCGGGGATGGCGGCGGGGGGCGCGGGCGGGTCGCGGCGGCGCTGGCGGTGGTCGGCTTTGACGTTGTACATGGCCTCGTCGGCGGCGATGAGGAGGTGGCTCAGGGTCTCGCCGTCCGTGCCGAAGCGGGCCGCGCCGACGCTGACGCCGACGCGCGCGTGCTTGTCCGGCGGGACGCGCAGAGAGAGCCGGCTGATGGCGCGCTCAATGCGCTCGCGCAGGTCGCGCACCTGCTCGTCCGACAACTCCTGCACGATGGCGACGAACTCGTCGCCCGCGTAGCGCGCGAGGAAGTCGTACTCGCGCAGTTGCGCCTGCAAGACGCGCCCGACCTCGCGCAACATCTGATCGCCCGTCTGGTGGCCGAACGTGTCGTTGACCTGTTTGAACTCGTCGAGGTCGAGCATGACGACCTGGAAGCTGTGGCCGGTGCGCTTGGCGCGCGCCTCCTCTTCGGTGAAGCGCAGGTGCAGGGCGCGCGCGTTCGGCAAGCCCGTCAGCGGATCGGTCAGCGCGTTCGACTCGGCCTCCGCGTGTTGGAGCGCGTTCGCCAAGGCGTCCGCCGCGAGCCGCGCGACCATGTCGAGCAGCCGCGTGTGATCGTCCGTGTACGGCTCGGCCGCGGCCGAGTAGACGGCGAGCACGCCGAGCAGGCGTTCGTCCTTGCTGATCGGCAGCGCGACCATCGAGTGGTAGCGTTCCTCTTCGGGCAGGTCGAACTCGGCGAAGTCGAGCATCGGATCGAAGCCGCCGACGGCGCGCCGGTTCGCCAGCACGAACCCGATCACGCCCTCGCCCGGCGCGACGCAGCGCTCGTGCAGCAACTCGGCGTGGCGGCCCGCGGCGTGCGCCGCGCGCGCGTAGCCCTTCAACTCGTCGTAGAGGTAGACGACGCAGGTGTCGTAAGGGACGACGTGCCCGACCTTGTCCACGAGCACGTGCGCGCGGTCGGCGATGTCGAGCGACGAGCCGAAGGTGCGCGCGATCTCGTAGAGCGCGTAGACCTCGCGGTGCGCGTTCCTGATCTGATCGAGGTAAGTGGGCGGCGCGAAGCCGTCGCCCGCGCCGCGGCGCGCGCCCGCGCGGCCCGCGTACTCGGCCGTTTCGGTCGTGCGCTGCGGCCACAGGCCCAGCGCGGCGACCTCGGCGTCTAACTCCGGCAGGTGCGCGATGAAGGTCTCGACGAGGTGCGGGTCGAAGCGCGCGCCCGCTTCGCGCAGCAGCACGGCGCAGGCCTCTTCGCGCGACTTGCCGGGGCGGAAGGGGCGCTCCTCGCGCAGCGAGTCGTAGCAGTCCACGACCGCGAGCACGCGGGCGGTGAGCGGAATCGCCGCGCCGCGCAGGTTGTCCGGGTAGCCGAGACCGTCCCAGCGTTCGTGGTGGTGGCGCACGGCGGGCACGACCGGGTACGGGAACTCGATGCGTTCGAGTATCTGCGCGCCGACGACCGTGTGAATCTTCATGCGGTCGAACTCGGCGGGCGTGAGCTTGCCCGGCTTGTTCAGGATGTGATCGGGCACGGCCAGCTTGCCGATGTCGTGCAGGAGCGCGCCCGCGCGCAGCGCCTCGATCTCCGCGCGCGGCAGGCGCAGCACGCGCCCAAGGCCCGTCGCGTAGACCTGCACGCGGCGCACGTGGCAGTGCGTCGTCTGATCCTTGGCGTCTATGGCCGTCGCGAGCGCCTCGACCGTCGCGAGGTGCAAGCGGGCCAGTTCGGCCGCGGCCCGCGCCTGCTCGTCCGCGCGCGCGAAATAGATTTTGTACGTCGCCAACGCGACGACCACGGCGGGCAGGCTCAGCAGCGCGTAGGACACGCCGAAGCTCAGGAGCGCCTGGTAAAACAGGAGCGCCGCGCCCACCGAGACAAGCACGCCCCAGTAGTCGCGCGCCGTGCGCCTGTAAGCTGACAGGTCGATCATTCTCACCCGTGACCTTTGGCGGGCGGCGGCGGCGGCTTCGGAAACGCGCCGCCCACCGCGCCCGGCCCGAACAGTTGTGCGAACACGAACCGACAACGAGCTTCGGTTCTGACGACGCGCCGAAGTGCATAAGCGTCGCCACCGGCAGAGCCAGACCGGGAGCAAATCGGGCTGGCGCTGCCGGCGACGACAGGGGGCAAGCAGCGAGCGCGTGGCACTCACTCGCTGAGCAGGGGTGAGAAGGGATTGCGTGTCCGACCGCCGTCGGGGCACGCGGGCGCGTTGTCAAATATTTGGCGCGGCCTACGAATCCCGTGCGGAGGACTCGCGAAGCGTTCGCCTCTGCGGCCGCGCCTACCTCTTTAACAACAAGCGTGCCGCGCGCGCTGAAAGTCTGGAACTGTGGAAAGGCGCGGAAAAGTTGAAGGCGGCGGGCGTTCAGAGACCCGCGCCGCGCCGTCTTAAGGTCAGCGTGACGCGTCAGAATGATGGGCCAAGTCAGGTTGGACGAACCCGCCGCATTCGTTTGACAAACGGCCGCGGCGCGGGCACTCTCGGCCACACTAGAGTTATCTTGTGGTTGAGTGTGGCGTAGGGCCGGGTTAACACAGAGGACACAGAGGTCACACAGAGGCCACGGTAAAAACCTCTGCGTCCTCTGTGCTAACTCTGTGCCCTCTGTGTCGAATTGATCGTCCGGTAGAGGCAACTGTACGAGACGATGAACGCGGGCGAGACCAGAAGCGCGGGCGGCGGGTACGGGGCGTTGCTGCGCGACAACCGCGGCTTCCGGCAGTTGTGGCTGGGGCAGGTGGTGAGCCAGCTCGGCGACTGGTTCGACACGCTGGCCCTGTTCACGCTCGTCCTGAAGCTGACGGGGTCGGGGCGCGCGGTCGGCCTCGTGCTCGTGGCGCGCTTCCTGCCGTCGGTCGTGATGGGGCCGCTCTCCGGCGTCGTGGCGGATCGGTTCAGCCGCCGCACCGTCATGATCGTGTCCGACGTGGTGCGCGCCGTCGTCGTGCTCGGCTTCCTCTTCGTGCGCCGGCCCGAACAGCTCTGGCTCGTCTACGCACTGACCGTCCTGCAACTCTCCTTCTCGACCTTCTTCGAGCCGGCGAAGACGGCCGCCATCCCGTCGCTCGTCGCCGAGCGCGATCTGGTCAAGGCCAACGCTATCTCCTCGATCACGTGGTCGGCGATGCTGACGCTCGGCGCGGCCGTGGGCGGCGCGATCACGGACTGGTTCGGCACGGACGCCGCGTTCGTCATAGACTCTTTGACCTACCTCGTCTCGGCCGCACTCGTCTGGAGCGTGCGCTTCCCCAAACGGCCGCCGCGGCCGAAGACGAAGCTGACGCTGGCGAAGGCGCTCGGACTGACGGACACGGTCGAGGGCTTGCGTTACGTGTGGCAGCGGCCGCGCGTGCTGGCGCTCCTGCTGGTCAAGCCGGCGTGGGGCGCGGGCGGCGGCATCCTGACGCTCCTGGCCGTCTTCGGCGCGAAAATTTTCCCCGTGGGCAAGACGGCCGCGGCGGGCGTGGGCGCGCTCTACGCGGCGCGCGGCATCGGCACGGCGTTGGGGCCCGTCTTCTCGCGCCGGCTCACGGGCGAGGCCCGCACGCGGATGCAGACGGCCATCGGGCTGGCGTTCGTGCTGGGCGGCGTCTTCTACGTGGCGTTCGGGCTGTCGCGCTACTTCGTCGGCGCGCTCCTCATGCTGCTCGTCGCGCACGCGGGCGGCAGCATCCTCTGGGTCTACTCGACAGTGCTGTTGCAGTGGTCTGTGGAGGACGAATTCCGCGGGCGCGTCTTCGCCGCCGAGCTGGCGCTGCTGACGCTGACGCTCGCCGCGTCGAACTACCTGACGGGCGAACTGCTCGACCGCTTCGGGCTGCCCCCGCGCCTCGTCACCGCCGGCATCGGCGTCTTCTTCCTCCTGCCCGGCGCGCTCTGGTTCGTCACCGCCCGCTGGTGGGATCGCGGCGCGCGCGCCCCCGCCGCGCGCGCCCCGGCCGGCGAAGCCGCGCAGAGCATTCACCTGTCCGGCGATTGACGGCGGCCGAGGCCGAGCCGCGCGCGTGACGTGTGCGGGCCGGCGCGACATCCGGCGGCGACGAAAAACTTGTAACGCTAAAGGTCTGGCGGTAAAGTCAGGCGCTCAGGGATAGAGGGCTAAGCGATGACCTTTAGATCGTACAGCCGAGCCGAGAGTCAGACCGAGGGGCGGGCGGCGGTTGGTGCGGTCAAAGACGCGGCGGCGAAGGACAGGGCACACGCCGACGCGCAGACCGCGCAACCGTCGGCCGCGCGCCCGTCCGGCGTCCGCACGGACGCGGGCAGCCCCGAAGGTCTCTTACAACTTCAGCGCCAGTTCGGCAACCGCGCGGTGCGGCGACTCCTGGCGGGCCGGGGCGTGCAGGCCAAGCTGCGTGTCGAAGGCGAGGGCGAGCCGGCCGAGCGCGAAGCGGACGCGGCGGCCGAGCGCGTGCTGCGCGCGGCGGCCGACGGCGCGG
This sequence comes from Pyrinomonadaceae bacterium, assembly GCA_036389395.1. Lineage (GTDB taxonomy): Bacteria > Acidobacteriota > Blastocatellia > Pyrinomonadales > Pyrinomonadaceae > QHXQ01. The sequence continues at coordinate 54,375 of DASVPY010000074.1, read as the reverse complement.
GCGCGGCCACGCACGAGGCGGCCGCCGCGCCGCCGGCCGCAGCCGCCGCGAGTGCGCCGGGCGGCTTCGACGTTGACGCGCGCGTCGAAGAGCGGCTCGCGCGGCGCGCGGGCGGCGGCAGCGCTCTGCCCGACGGCGTGCGCGAGCAGATGGAGCAAGGCTTCGGGGCCGACTTCCGAAGCGTGCGCGTCCACGCCGACGCCGAAGCGGCGGCGCTCAACCGCGCGCTCAGCGCACAGGCGTTCACCTACCGCGCGGACATCTATTTCGACGAAGGCCAGTACGACCCGCACGGGCGCGCCGGCCGGCAGTTGCTCGCGCACGAGTTGACGCACGTGCTTCAGCAGGGCGCAGCGCCCGCCGCCGTCCGGCGCAAAGGCGACGAGCGGGCGGCGAAGACACAGCCGCCCGCCAAAACCTTCCAGCCCGTCGTGCTCGGCCAACTGGACTCCGGCGACGGTCAGCCGTTGGAGATCAAACGCCTCACGGCCGACGGCGACGGCGTGTTGGCGCTGCCCGAAGCGCAGCCCCCAGCGGCCGCCGCCGCGCCGCCCGCCCCGGCCGCGCCGACGCCCGCGCCCGCGTCAGCGGCCGGCGGCGCGCAGGCGGAGACCGCCCCGCCGCCGCTCACGATCCTGAAGCAGAACAAGGCGAAGGAGTGGGAGCCGGTCGCGTTCGAGCAACTGCCGGACGGCGTCAAGAGCAGGCTCGTGACGAATCACTCGAAGATTCAGTTGAAGAACGGCTACGCGTGGATACTGACCGAGTTCAAGTACGCCGACGAGAAGCAGGCGACGAAGCGTTGGGCGCAGTCGAAGAGTAAACGGTCTGAGGTCGCTTCGGCCAAACAGACGATCTCGTCGCAGGTCGCCAAGCTGCCCACGTCTCTTCAGGCGGACGCCAAGAAGTACGCGCAGTTGATCGCCGTCGTGAGCAGCGTCGAAGGCTCTTTCGGCGCGACCAGCGGCGCGCACGGCGCGACGCTCGCGGCGCGGATGAAACAGGACACGTCCGCCAGCCTGGGCATCTTCCAGTGGGCGCATGATCGGGCCAAGGCGGTGCAGCGCGGGTCGAGCCTGGGCGACTTTTTTTACACGCTCAAGCAGCGGGCGGACGAGGCCGCCAAAGTCAAAGAGGAGGCGCGCACGGAGGAGCAGAAACTCTACGTCGCCGCCTGGAAGCAGTGCACCGATCTGGGCTTCGCTTTTGAAGGCAACACGCTGACGATGAAGAGCGCGGAGCCGGTCGCGCCCCCGCCGCCCCCGCCCGCCGCGCCGCCCGCGCCCCAGCCGCAGGCGACGCCGCCCGCCGCCGCAGGCGCGCAGCCCGCCGCGCCCGCCGCCGCGCCCGCCAAGCCCAAGACGCGGCCCGTCACCTCGGACGAGCTTGAGCGCCAGTTGGGCGGCTCATCCGGCGAGATGGGCAAAGGCGCGCTGCGCACTTACCAGTTGATCGCGGCGCTGGACTGGATCAAGCGGGTCGAAGACACCGTCGTCCGCCCCGGCACGTTCGGCGCGGGCGTCATCGGCAACGGCTACGAAGACTGGGGCGAAGGCCGGCAGGCCCACTTCAAGACGCGCGCGCAGGGCACGATGCTCGAAGTCACGCTGGACAGACCCGGCGCGCACGAGACGGTCAAAACCCTCATGCCTGCGCTGAAGCAGACGGCCACGGCCGTCATGCTGCACGTCAACCGACCGCACTACGTCGAGGCGGCGTTATGGCGGGCGCTCATCGCGCACGTCGAGGCCGAGCCGGCGCAGGCGGCCGGCGCGCTGCTGGACAAGCTGGCCGCGGCGGCCGTCGCCGAGGCCGAGGCCGCGTATAAACTTAAGAACGCGAAGAACCCGTTCACCCTGCCCAAGAAGCTGCAACTGTACGGCAAGGACAAAGCCAAGTGGCCGCCCGAGGCGCAGCAGGCCTACGACGCGCTCGCCGCCCTGATCTGGCCGCGCGCCGCCGACGCGCGCGATCTGAAGCCGGCGGCCGGGAAAGAGTTGAAGCCCGAAGAGTTGGAGCAGAAGAAGGCGGCGTTGTTAGAGAGCCTGCGGCTTGAGTTCGTCGCGCAGGCGCTGGGGCTGTACCCCGGCGCGGGCGGGCACGGGCGCGAGCGCCGCTTCGCCGAGATCGAGCTGGAAAGTTGGTAGCCCGCAACCGCACACACGGAGAGCACACATGCGTCGAGCCTGCATTCTGTCTTTGCCCGCCGTCTTACTTGCCCTCGCGCTCGCCGCGAGCGCCTTCGCCGCGGGGCGCGACCGCCTCGGCGTCGAGACCTACCTCGACTGGGAGTACGTCAGCGCGCCGCAGGTCTCGCCCGACGGCACGCAAATCGTCTACACGCGCCGCTGGACGGACAAGATGAACGACCGCTTCGAGGACGAGGTCTGGTTGATGGACGCCGACGGCGGGCGCAACCGCTTCCTCGTCAAAGGCGCGCAGCCGCGCTGGTCGCCCGACGGGCGGCGGCTCGCCTACGTCGCACAAGGGCAGCCCGCGGGCGCGCAGATTTTCGTCAAGTGGCTCGACGCCGCCGAGGCGTCGCAACTCACGCACCTTGAGCGCGGCCCCGGCAACATCGTCTGGTCGCCCGACGGCAAACAGCTCGCCTTCACCATGCTCGTGCCCGCGACGCAGACGTTCAAGATCAACATGCCGCCGCGGCCCGCGGGCGCGAAGTGGATCGACGCGCCCCGCGTCGTGGATCGCCTCGACTACCGCAACGACGGATCGGGTTGGCGGCCCGAAGGCTTCACGCACCTCTTCGTCGTCTCCGCCGAGGGCGGCACGCCGCGCCAGTTGACCGAAGGCGACTTCAACCACGGCGGGCCCGAGTGGCTCGACGCCGAGAACATCGTCTTCAGCAGCAACCGCCACGCGGACGCCGAGTACGAGTGGCGCGAGTCCGACATCTACGCCGTCAACACGAAGACGAGTCAGATCAGACAACTGACCGACCGGCGCGGGCCAGACTTCGCGCCCGCCGTCTCGCCCGACGGCAAACAGATCGCCTACCTCGGCTACGACCAGACGGACGACACCTACATCGTCTCCAAGCTCTACGTGATGAACGCCGACGGCACGAACAAACGCCTGCTCAACCCTGATTTCGACCGCTCGCCCGCCGACCTTGAGTGGACGCCCGACGGGCGCGGCATCCTCTTCACCGCCGAAGATCAGGGCAGCAACAACGTCTACTACCAGCCGGCGCAGGGCGGCCCGAACGTGCAGGCCACCTTCGGCGTCCACCAGATTTCGCTCGCCAACATCAGCCGTAGCGGTCTCGCCACGGGCCTGCGCACCACGCCCGTCGCGCCGAACGACGTAATCACGATGAACCACCTCGCCACGCCCGACGCGATCCGGCGCGCGCAGGCCGGGAAGGCTTCGCCCATACGCCAACTGACGGCCGTCAACGAGGACGTGCTCGCCGGGCGCACGCTCGGCCAGTTTGAAGAAATCTGGTACGACTCGGTCGGCGGCAAGCGCATTCAAGGCTGGCTCGTCAAGCCGCCCGATTTTGATCCGGCGAAGAAGTACCCGCTCATCCTCTACATCCACGGCGGGCCGCACGCGATGTACGGCGTCGGCTTCAACTTCGAGTTCCAGCAGCACGCGGCCGAAGGCTACGTCGTGCTCTACACCAACCCGCGCGGCTCGACCGGCTACGGGCAGGCGTTCGGCAACGCCATCAAGAACAACTACCCCGGCGACGACTACACGGACTTGATGAACGGCGTGGACGAACTCCTGAAGCGCGGCTACGTGGACGCCAACAACCTGTTCGTCTGCGGCGGGTCGGGCGGCGGCGTGCTGACCTCGTGGATCGTGGGGCACACGGATCGCTTCGCCGCCGCGGTCGTGATGAAGCCGGTGGTCAACTGGTACTCGTTCGTCGGCACGACCGACAGCTCGTCCTGGTACTACAACTTCGCCAAGCTGCCGTGGGAAGACCCGGCCGAGCACCTGCGCCGCTCGCCCATCACCTACGTCGGCAACGTCAAGACGCCGACCATGCTCCTCGTCGGCGAACTCGACCTGCGCACGCCGCTTGAGCAGACCGAGCAATACTACCGCGCCCTCAAGCTGCGCAAAGTGCCCACGCTCATGGTGCGCCTGCCCGACGAGTACCACGGCTTCAACGCCGAAGCCTCCGTCCGCCACCCCTCCAACCGCATCGCCCAGATTCTTTACCTGCGCGGCTGGTTCGACAAATACAGAAGGAAATAGAAGTCAGCAGGCAGGAGTCAGAAGCCAGAATGAAGAGCGCGCCTTTCTTCTTCCGGCTTCTGGCTTCTGACTCCTGGCTTCGGGCTTCTGACTCCTGACTTCTGTTTTTATGCTTCTCAAAATCGGCGTCATGGGTTCGGCCGGCGACACGCTGCCGGCGGCGGCGGCCGCGGCGTTGCGGGCGAAGGCGGAGGCGTTGGGGCGCGTGATTGCGGCGCGCGGGTGCGTGGTGTTGACGGGCGCGACGACGGGGACGCCGGAGGCGGTCGGGCGCGCGGCGCGGGCCGCGGGCGCGCTGCACGTCGGCGTGTCGCCCGCCGAGAACGAGCGCGAGCACGTCGAACGTTATAAACTGCCGACCGACGCGTGCGACCTCGTCATCTACACGGGCTTCGGGCTGAAGGGGCGCAACGTCGTGCTGGTGCGCTCGTCGGACGTGGCGCTCTTCGTCGGCGGCTCGACGGGGTCGCTCAACGAGTTCACCATCGCGCACGACGAGGGGCGCGTCGTGGGCTGTCTGACGGGCACGGGCGGCGTCGCCGACGAGGCCCGCCGCCTGCTGCGAGTGCTGCCGCATAAAAAGGGTGCGCGCGTCGTCTATCACGATGATCCGGCGCGGCTGCTCGACGAATGCCTGGCGGCGCTGAAGGAAGGTTGAGCGATGGACTTCGGTTTGAGTAACCGCGTCGCGCTGGTCGCGGCGGGGAGCCAGGGGATCGGGTTCGCGGCGGCACGCGAGCTGGCGCGCGAGGGCGCGCGCGTCTTCCTGTGCGCGCGCGACGAGGCGGGCGCGCGTGCGGCGGCCGAGCGCATCACCGACGAGACCGGCACGCGCTGCGTCGGCGTGCGCGCCGACGTGACGAGCGACGCGGACGTGGCCCTCTTCGTCGCGCAGGCGCAGGAGCAGGCCGGGCAAGTAGACATCCTCGTGACGAACGCGGGCGGGCCCGCCGCCGCCACCTTCGACACGGCCACGCTCGAACACTACCGGCAGGCGTTCGAGTTGAACGCGCTCTCGGCCATCAGGCTCGCGCAACTCGTTGTGCCGGGGATGCGCGCGCGGCGCTGGGGGCGCGTCGTCAACGTCACGTCCGTCTCGGTCAAGCAGCCGATTGAGGGGCTGCTGTTGTCGAACAGCGTGCGCGCCGGCCTCACCGGCTGGGCCAAGGCGCTCTCGACGGAGGTGGCGGCGGACGGCGTCACCGTGAATAACGTCGCGCCGGGCTGGACGCTGACCGAGCACCAGCGCGAAGTGGCCGCGGCGCGCGGGCGCGCACAGGCCAAGACGGCGGACGAGATGATCGCTACGTGGGCGGCGCAGATTCCGGCGGGGCGTCTGGCCGACCCGGTGGAGATCGGGGCGGCGGTCGCGTTCCTCGCCTCGGAGCGCGCCGCTTACATCACCGGCGTCACGCTGCAAGTGGACGGCGGCTGGGTGCGCGGGCTGTTCTGATGAGTCAACGTTATACGGCCGCGCCGCGGGCGCGCGTGCTCGTCCGCGTGGTCTACGCTTTACTGGCCGCGGCCGCGCTCTGTGCGTCGCGGCCGGGCGCGGCGACCGTGATGATGAAGGAAGACGTGATCGAAGTCCGGCGCGTCGGCGCGGAGTTCGCGGCCCGTGAGTTCGACCACGCGGCGTGGCGACAGGCGCGCGCCGTGCGGCTCGCGCGCTACTGGTCGGGCGCTGAAGCGCCGCCCGCGCGGCAGGCGGAAGCGGGCCTGCTCTGGTCGGACGAGGCGCTCTACGTGCGCTTCGACGCGCGCCAGGGCGAGCCGCCGGTCGTGAGTGACAAGCCCAAAGTTGATCAGAAGACCATCGGGCTTTGGGAGCGCGACGTGTGCGAGTTGTTCGTCGCGCCGGACGCGCGCGCGCCCGAACATTACTTCGAGTTCGAGGTCGCGCCGACCGGCGAGTGGCTCGACCTCAAGCTGCACCAACTGCCCGACAGGCGCGAGACCGTCTGGGACTACCACTCCGGCGCGACCTTCGCCGCGCGCGCGACGAAAGACGGCAGCACGCTCGCCATGCGCATCCCCTGGGCCGCGCTCGGCGGCCGGCCCGCGCCCGGCGCGCGCTGGCGCGCCAACCTCTACCGCTGCGTCGGCGCTGGCCCGACCCGCGGCTACCTCGCCTGGCAACCCACGCTCACCCCCGAACCAAACTTCCACGTCCCGCAGCGCTTCGGCTGGTTGGAGTTTAAAGGCTGAGAAGCCAGGAGTCAGAAGCCAGAAGCCAGAAGAAAACGCGGCAGCCGCCCGCCTTCTTCTGATTTCTGGCTTCTATCCTCTTCGTCTCGTCGCACGACGCGGGCAGCTTCTCGCGGCCGCGCATCTTCATTCCGGCTTCTGACTCCTGACTCCTGTCTCCTTCACTTGTACGCGATCACGACCGATTGCGGCAGGGGCGCGAGCGGGTGGAGTTCGCTGCGGGCGAAGCCGGCGTTGGCGGACATGCGGGCGAGTTCGGCGTAGGTGTAGGCGTCGCCCGCGGGCGTGCCGACGAGCATGACGAGGCTGAAGGCGGCGGCGGGCGGGGGCGTGACGCGATCTTCGTTGGGCACGAATTCGAGCGTGACGGCGCGACCGCCGTCGGCCAGCGCCGCGTGGACTTTGCGCAGCAGCGCCTCGTTGGTCGGCGCGTCGAAATGGTGCAGGAAGTTGGTCAGCAACACTACGTCGTAAGGGCCGCCGAAGTCCACGTCGAAGGCGCTGCCCGCGAGCGTGTGGTGGCGCGCGCCGACGCCCGCGCGCGCGGCGTTCTCCGTCGCCACTTCGAGCACGGCGGCCCAGTCCAGGGCGGTGACTTCCGCCTGCGGGTTGCGCTCGGCGAAGGCGATGCCGAAGCGGCCGTGGCCGGCGGCGATGTCGAGCACGCGCAAGGGCCGGTCGGCGGCGGGATCGACGAGCTGCGCGATCAACTGCGCGGGCTGCATCATCATCCCGGCCATGCCGCGCGCGAAGTTGACCCAGAGCGGGTTGTCGGCCTTGATCGTGCCCTCGGCCGAGACGGCCGTGCCGCCCTTGCGCACGGCCGCCGCGGTCTCGCGGAAGCCGGCGACGAGCGCGTCGGCGAGCAGGAACTCGATTGCGCCGCCGACGTAGGCGGGCGAGCGGCGATCAAGAAAGACGGCCGCGTCGGGCGTGAGCCGGTAGCGCGTGTCCTCTTTGGAGAGGAAGCCGTAGATGGTCAGGTAGTCGCAGAGGATGCGTGTGCCGCGCTCGGACGCCTCGCAGCGGCGCGCGATGTCGGCGGCGGTCTCATTGCCTTCGGCGACGGCGGTGAAGAGGTCTAACTCGATGGCGGCGCGCAGCGCCTCCGTGCGCTGGTACGCGCTCATGGTGTCGAAGATGTGGACGGGCGAAACTTCGGGCGTCGCGGACATGCGTCGTAGTCTCCTTGACGGGTCGGGTTGCAATAACTCTTAGCCGGAATTTTGCCACACGGCGCGCGGGCACACCACGACCGCGCGGACGCGTGTCGTCGCACGGCAACGTTGGATCAATGCAGAGCAAGTCTTACTAGCGCCGGCTCAGCAGTTCTTGCAGCACGCCCAGGCCGACCTGCTTCACGCCCTCGGCCGCGTCGCCCCAGATGACGCTCGCGGCGTCGCCCCAGATGATGCTTTCGGTCTCTATGCTGCCCGCCGCGCCCGGCGGCGTTCTGTCCGGGTACATGATCCCGTCGTCGGCGAGCGCGGGCGTCGTGAGCGCGAGCGCGAACACGAGCGCAGCGATGGTCTTTCGGCCGTAGTCCTTCATCTCTCCCTCTCCTTTCGAGCCAGTCGGGTGAGACCGGCGGGCGGCGCGTGTCGCTCGTCAGTCGAGTTGGGCCAGGTGCGCCTCGTAGCGGGCGCGGTCGGCGGCGGCCAGTTCCGTGATGCGAACGCCGATCAGGAAGCCGGTCTCGGCCCCGCCGGGTTCCAGTTGTTCGTGGCGCACGGGCGCGCACAAGAGTTCGAGCGGGCCCGACGGGTGTTCGAGCGTGACGCGCAGGCGCAAGCCCGCGCCGGTCAGGTAGCGGTCGCCGACGCGCACGGCCGGCAGCACGAGCGCGAGGCCCGTGACGCTCAGGTCGCGCGTGTGGCCGGCGAGCGCGGGCGCGCGCCGCTGCCGCTCCGGGTCGAGCGCGGCGTCGAAGGGCGCGACGCGGCACGACAGGCGCATGCGATAGCGCCGGGCGCGCCGCCGGTTGCCGACATACTCGCGCAGCCGCGCGACGATGGAGCGCACCAGTTCGGGCATAGGCCACAGGCGTCACGCGGTCGGGTGAGGCGCGGCGGACGCCGGGGCATCTTACTACGGTTGGGGGTCGGTTGACGCGCGCTGTGCGCGCTCAGCGGTCGTCGGGCTGCGTCAGCTCAAGTTCTTCCGTCTTGCCGGCGCGCAGGGTCACGCGCTGCGCGCCCGCGCCGAAGCGTCTGATCTCGTCGGCGTAGAGCAGCCGCGAGCGTTCGTCCGGCGGCAGCACGAAGACGAGGTAGTCGCCCGGCGGCGCGTTCAACTCGAACGCGCCGTCGAGGCCCGTGCGCACGAAGGACTGCGAGTTGAACCAGGGCCAGCGTTGCGCGTCGGCCGGCACGAGCAGCACGGTCGCGCCGGGCGCGGGCGCGGACTCCTTCTTGCCGGGCCGGCGCACGTGCCCGCCGACCGTGCCCCGCTCCGTCGCGAGCACGACGCGCACGCCGCGCAGGTTCGTGCCCTCTTCGACGACGAGCGGGTTCGTCGTGTACGTGACGCCGCCCGCCGTGACCGACTTGACGTAGTAGCGCGCGTCGTTGCCGCTCGCGGTCAGGTAGACTTTGCCCGGCTGGATGCCGCCGAGCAGAAAGTGGCCGTTGTTCTGCACGACGGCCTGCGAGCCGTAGACGCCGGAGCGCCGGCCTTCGCCCAAGACCTCGGCGTTGAGCGTGACGTAGCCGGGCAACTCCTTGCCGCCCTCGACGACGATAGTGCCGCTGATCGTGCCGCCGGTGTTCAACTCGATGACGAGGGCCGGCTGATCCTGCCCGTCGATCTTAATCTCCTCCTGGCGCGCGGAGTAGCGCTGCACGGGCATGGGCCGTTGCAGGCGCTGCATGGCCGTCGGGTCGTGGCTCTCGGCGGCGGCGCGCGCCGCCGCCATGTAGGCGGCCATGGCCGTCTCGTCGGTCTCCTCCTGCGGCTGGACGGCGAGGACGTAGAGGCCGTCGGGGATTTCGTTGAACTGCCAGCGCCCCTGCTCGTCGGTCGTGACGCTGTGGTCGAGGACGAGCGGCATCTCCTCGGCCTCCCACTCCTTCAGGTGCAGTCCGAGGTGGACGCCCGCGAGCGGCTTGCCGTCGCGCTTGGCGCGCACGACGCCGCCGAGCGTGTACAGCCCGCGCTCCAGCAGCGTGATGTCCGTGCCCGCCTGCTCCTCGCTGCCGCTGAGGCGGACGACGGTGGCGTCTTTCGGGTTGGCGGCCGCCGGGTGGTAGGTGGAGACGAGCGGCGTGCCCCCGCTGTTCGGCGGGCCTTCACCTTCGTAGTCGCCGCCCGCGTTCTCGCCGTGCGCGAACTGCTCGGTGACGCTGACGAGGTACTCGCCGGGCGGCAGCCCCGCGAAGCGGTAGACGCCGCGGTCGTCGGTCGGCGTCGTGCCGGTCTGCGCGCCGGCGTTCGCGCCGCCCATGTACTGCCGCAGCTTGCCGTTCTGCCGGCGCAGGAGCGTGACGGTGACGTTGATGGCCGGGTCGCCGTTGTCGTAGGTGACGCGGCCCGTGATCGCGCCGCCGCGGCGCGCGCGCACCTGCACCTCTGCGTCTGTGCGCCCGTCCACCGCGACCACGTCGAAGCGGTGGCGGAAGGCGTTGAAGTCGAGGGCGTCGCCCTGCGTGTCTTCGACGTTGAGGAAGCTGTAAGGGGTGAGCAGCCCCGGCCCCGCGACGAAGATGAAGAAGCGGCCCGCGGCGAGGTCTTTGAACTCGAACTCGCCGCGCGCGTTGGTGAGCGTCTCGACCGTCGAGGTGTCGTCCCCGCCGCTGTCGGGGAGCAGCAGGACGCGGGCGCGGCGCACGGGCCGGCCCGTGTCGTCGTAGACGGCGCGGCCGCGCAGGTGCGAGCGCGCGGGCGGCTCCTGCTTGGCCTGCGGCTCCAACTTCATTACTTCTTCCCTGCCGATCACGCGCTCCTGCGCGCGGGCGCGGGCGGCGGGCAGCGCGGCGAGCGCGCAGAGGGCGGCGAGCGCGCAGCACAGGAGCGGCGCGCGCCGGGCGTGGGCGTTGGGTTGGGGCAGGCTCATAACGTTTTCATTGGACGTGCCGGCGGGCGAAAAGTTCCGGCCGGCGCGTGCGCTGTTCGGCCCGCGCGCACGCCGGGGCTAGCGTTTCGCGCCGGGCGGCGTGAAGGGCTTGCCGCCGTTGTCCTTCGTGTGGTAGCCGCCCGCGTCCATGTAGTACGAGAGCAGCCCCGTGCGCCCGTACTGCACCGGCTCGGCCTGGACGGCGTAGCCCTTGCCGCCCTGCGTGAGCGTGACGCGGAAGGTGTAGCCGAGCGGGCCTGTGATGGCGTCTACGTCGTCGCGCAGACTGGGCTTGCTGGCGACGAGCGCGGCCAGGTCGGCGTAGACGCCGCCGTGCTGCGCGGCGTAGGTCGCCTCGGCGTTGGCGACGACGAGCAGCGTGGACTTGATCTCCTCGTGGTGCTGCTCGATGCGCGCGTGCGGGAAGAACTCTTTGCCGTAGCGCGCGACCTCGGCCTGCTGCTCGCGGCTGCCGAAGCTCCACGCGCCGCCCTGAAGCACGAGCGGGATCGGCGTGATCTCCGCGCCCGGCTCGTCGCCGACGCGCGCGAAGACGGTCGCCGTCTCGCCGCTCAACTGCTCGCCGTTGATCTCGATCCGTTCGGGCACGGCCGCCGCCATGCGCTCGAACTCCGGGCGCAGCTCGTCGAACTCGGCCGGCGTCAGCCCGTCAATGGCCGCGCGCCAGACCGACATGGCGAACGCCTCGCGGAACTTGCGCTGGCGCAGCGCGCCGTAGAAGTCGAGCACGACGCGCGTGGGCGTGCCGGGCGCGGGCGCGGCGGGCGGCGGGGCGGTCGGGGCTGCCGGCGCGGGCGTCGGCGTCTGAACGGGCGCGGCGCTGCGCCCTTGCGTGGGCGTGGGCTGGGCCGGCGCGGGCGTGGCCTTCGGCTGCTGCGCGCGCGCCCCTTGCGCCGCGCCCGCGCCGACGCAGAGCGCGAACGCGAGCGTGGCGGCGCGGCGCACGAGCGCGCGGCGCGAGAACTTTCTGGGCATTAGGGTTTGTCCTTCGGAAGCTGAAAACAAGGCTCGGCGGCACGGGCGCGGGGAGCCGCCGCGGCGCGCGAAGATTATAAAGCCGTCCGTGCTCAGTTGTCAGTCGCAAAAGACTGGCCGTCGTCCGTTGTCCGTGGTCAGTTGTCCGTTGTCCTTTTTACGAAAGCCGCGCGTCGAGACAAAGAAACAACTGACCGAGGACAACGGACGACGGCCAGTTTTTCATCCATCGGAACGACACGCCTGTTTCGTCATGCCCCGGCGTGCTCCCCGTCGGGCGCAAGGCTCGCACGTTAAGCCGTTCTCAAAGAGCGACGGCGGCCGATCTCTAACGGCCGGTCGCGCGGTCGCCGTGTGTCTAACTCGCCACTCGGAGGTCAACAGCCCATGACTCGCAAACGCCTGCGCCCGGCCCTCTGCGCCGCCGCGCTCACACTCGCCGCGCTCCAAGCCTGGCCGGCGCACGCGCAACGCGCGCGCCGCCGCGCCGCAGCAGTCGCGCCGGCCGCCGCGGCCACAGAGCCGCGCGCCGCCGACAGCGTCAACAGCCAGACGTTGCCGATCCGCCGCGTCATCCTCTACAGCAACGGCGTCGCCTACATCGAGCGGCGCGGCCAGGTGACGGGCCGCGCCGAGATCGCGCTCTCGTTCAAGCAGTCGCAGGTGGACGACGTGTTGAAGTCCATGATCGTGCTCGACCTGGGGCGCGGGCGCGTGGGCGCGGTCAGCTACAACTCGTCCGCGCCGCCGCAGGCGCGCATGGCCGACATCCCGTTCGCCGTCTCGGCGCAGACGAGCGCGGGCGGCGGCTTGGCCGGCGTGCTCGCGCAACTGCAAGGCGCGCGCGTCGTCGTCACCACGGCCAAGACCGTGGCCGCCGGCTCCGTGCTCACGGTCGAGGAGCGGCGCACGCAACCCGATCCGACCAAGCCGCCCGCGATCACCTACGCGCTCGTCATCGCGTCGGACACGGGCGAGCTGATGAGCTTCGACTTGGCGGACGTGCGCGCCGTGAAGCTCGTGGACGAGGGCGCGCGGCGCGACATCAAGGAGTTCGCGCAGGCGACGGCCTCGGCCCGGCGGCGCGACGCCAAGACCATCGTCGTCACCTCGGACGGCGCGGGCGCGCGCGAGATGGTCGTCAGCTACACCATCGCCGCGCCGATCTGGAAGACGACCTACCGCGTCGTCTTAGACGATCAGGGCAAGCCGTTCTTCCAAGGCTGGGCCATCGTGGACAACGTGAGCGAGGAGGACTGGCGCGACGTTGAGTTGTCGCTCATCTCCGGCACGCCCGTCTCGTTCATCCAGCCGATCCAGCAGCCCTTCTACCGCTACCGCCCGGTCGTGCCCATCCCGCAGGACTTGCAGCTCAACCCGCAGACCTACGAGCCGACCGAAGGCGGCGCGTCGGGCGGCGGCGGCGCGGGCGCACTCTCCGGTACGATCCTAGACCCGGCGGGCGCGGTCGTGCCGAACGTGTCGGTGACGATCAGGAACGACGCGACCGGCGCGGAGTTCAACGTCACGACCGACAGCGAGGGCCGCTTCCGCGCGCGCGCGCTCCCCGCCGGCAACTACACTTTGACGGCCGCCGCGCCCGGCTTCAGCCAACTGGTGATGACGAACGTGCGCGTCAGCGCCGGGCTGCCCCGCAGCGTCAACCTGTCGCTCAACGTCGCCAACGTCTCGGAGACGATCACGGTTGGCGGGGCGGCCAGCAACGAAGGGCCGGCGAACGGCCCCATCAACGGCCGCGAACTCAAAGACCTCATGCTGCTCAAGCCCGGCGTCGCGCCCGCGCCGCGCCCCACTTTGAGCGAGGCGCTGACGGGCGGCGAGTCCGGCGTCGAGGCCGACACCGAGGCGGCCGAGGTCGGCGCGGACTTGTTCGAGTACCACATCGCGCAGCCCGTGACGGTGGCGCGCGACCGCTCGGCGCTCATCCCGATCTTGCAGACGCGCATGGCGGGCGAGCGCGTCTCGATCTACAACGAGACGGCGCGCGGCGGGCGGCCCATGAGCGGGCTGCTCCTGAACAACGACTCGCCGCTCACCTTAGAGAGCGGCGCGCTCACCATCATCGACGGCAACGCCTACGCGGGCGAGGCCCTGATGGAGCGCCTGAAGCCCGGCGAGCAGCGGCTCATCTCCTTCGCGCTCGACCTCGGCACGCTCGTCCGCGCCGAGAGCGCGGAGGAGCACGCGCCCGCCTTCCTCGTCCGCATCGCGGGCGGCGTCCTGCAAGCGCACTACCACGAGCGCGAGCGCAAGGTCTACACGCTGACGAACCAGACGGAGCGGCCGCGCGTCGTCTACGTCGAACACCCGGCGCGCACCGAGTGGGAGTTGGACGAGCGCGCGAGCACGCAAGCGCCCGCCGAGCGCACGGCGCGCTACTACCGCTTCCGCGTCGAGCTAGGCCCGCGCGAGCACAAGGAACTGACGGTCGTCGAGCGGCGCGAGCTGCTGAACTCTTACGCGCTCGCCAACTTCTCGCCCGCCGATCTGCAACTCTTCGTCACGCGCCGCTACGTGGACGACACTACGCGCGCCGCGCTCCAACGCCTGCTCGACCTGCGCGCGCGCTTGCAGACGCTCGACGCGCGGATGCAGGCCGTGAGCGCAGAGTTGGCCGCCATCGGCGAGGATCAGAAGCGCCTGCGCGACAACATCGGCGCGCTCAAGAACACGGCCGAGGCCAAGCAACTCATCGCCCGCTACGTCGCCAAGGCCGACGAGCAGGAGACGCGCATCGAGCAGTTGACGCGGGAGCGTGAGAGCGTCCGGGTCGAGCGCCAGCGCGCCCAGGCGGAACTCGACGCCGCCCTGCGCGCCCTCGACGTGCGCCGCGACCTAACCGAGTGAGCAGTGCTCTCCTGTGCGTCCCTTCGCGGCCCGCTTCGCGGCCTTTGCGGTTAAAGTTTTTCGGCCTTAACCGCGAAGGCCGCGAAGTGAATTAACAAGGGAAGCGTGATTGCGCGCCGCCGTCGCAGAGGGCGGGCTTGACGGCAATGACGGTGATGACGGCGGCGGCGGCCGCGCCGCCGATGAGACCCCAAGTGAGCGGCGACAGCCCGCCGCCGGACTTCTTCACATACGCCACGTCCGCGTAGGCGACCGCCCGGCTCGTGCCCGCCTTCGCGTCCGTCAGCGTGAAGGAGTCCGCGCCCGCCTGCGTGATGTAACCCTTGAGCGTGGTCTTGTCCTGTAGCTTGACCTCGACGCGGGTCTTGCGCCCGACGCTCAACTGCTGGACTTTGGCGTGCGCGGCTTCGACACTCTGCGGCGCGGTCGCGCTCTGCGCGCGCACGGGCTGGCGTCCCAACGTCGTACAAAGTAGTATGCCCGCGAACGTGATGGCGAGCGTGCGTCTAAACATAGCGAGTCTCCCTGAAACACAAAATCCCGACCTCGACTGTTTGGCAACGGCCGTGCCAGCAGGCGGCGACGAAAAAACGCGGGGCCAGGCGACGAGCAGCGGCGCGTCTCGCATCCGCACGCGCGCCGCGCGGCAGTCACAATCATCAAACGTCGGGCATTTACTGCGCCCGCGACGGCTCTTCGCAAGCTCCCTTTATGACCGAAGCACAGTTCCCTTTTATTGATCGCGCGCTGGCGCGGCGGCTTGAGCGGGCGGAGGCGCACGGCAGCGCGCGCTTCGTCGAGACGCGAGCGCGGCTCGCGCCCGCGAGCCGCGCGTGCTGGACGGAAGTCGCGGGCGCTTACGCGATGTACGACGGCCAAGAGTCGCCGCTCACGCAGACGTTCGGCCTCGGCGTGTTCGATCCCGTCACGCCCGCGCACATGGACGCGCTCGAAGCGTTCTTCAAGGAGCGCGGCGCGCCCGTCTATCACGAAGTCAGCCCGCTCGCGGACGACGCGCTGTGGCCGCTGCTCAACGAGCGCGGCTATCAGCCGTTGGAGTTCACCAGCGTCATGTTCCGGCCCATCAGCTTCGGCAGCGCGTACACGCCGCGCGCCGACGGGCGACTCCAGGTGCGCCTGACGGGCGAAGACGAACGCGAGCTTTGGGCGCAGACCGCGACCGCCGGTTGGAGCGAGTTCACGGAGTTCTCAGACTTCATGCTGGACTTGAGCCGCGTCAGCGCGGCGAGCGGGCAGACGTTCCTGGCGACCTTCGACGAGCAGCCCATCGCCACCGGCGCGCTGAGCCTGCACGAAGGCGTGGCGCTCTTAGCGGGCGCGAGCACAATCCCCGCCGGCCGCCGGCAGGGCGCGCAACTGGCGCTGCTCGACGCGCGCCTGCGCCACGCCGCCGAGCACGGCTGCGACCTGGCCATGATGTGTACGCGCCCCGGCAGCGCCTCGCAACGCAACGCCGAGCGCCACGGCTTCCGCATCGCCTACACGCGCATCAAGTGGCAACTCGCGCCCGCGCGCGACTGACGACGACTGCGAGCGTGTGCGTTCGCGTATGCGAGCTGCCACTTGATGCGCGCGTGCGTTCGCCGGCTGCCGGCCGCGTTAGCTCGCGTTTCGTGTGTGCCTTATGACCGTGATGACTCGTAGCGCCGACGAGGGCGACATCTCCGTCCTCGTTGACTTGATGCAGGAGTTCTACGCCGAGGCGGGCTACGCGCTCGACCGGCGTTGGGCGAGCGCGAGTTTCGCGGCGCTGCTGAAGGATCGCGCGCGTGGCGCTGTGTGGCTCGTCGCGTGCGACGGCGCGCCGGCCGGTTACGTCGTGCTGACGATTCGGTTCAGCATGGAGTTCGGCGGGCTGGACGCTTTCATAGACGACCTGTTCGTCCGCGCGGCTTACCGCCGCCGCGGCGCGGGGCGCGCGGCCTTGCGCGCGCTCTTCGACGAGTGCGCGCGGCTCGGCGTGCGCGCCGTCCACGTCGAGGTGGGGCACGACAACGCCGCGGCGCAGGCGCTCTACGCGAGCTACGGTCTCGCGCCGGGCGGCGACGGCCGCCAGATGTTGACGGTGCGGCTGGGCGGCGCGCAGGGTGGCGCGTGAAGAAGAGACTTTATCGGCCGGTCGCGGCCGCACTGATCGTCGTCGGCGCTGTCGTGCTTTGGCAGGTCAGCCGCTCGCGCACGTTCCAGTTCTTCGGCCGGCTCGTGCCCAGGGTCAACACGTCGCAGAAAATAGTCGCGCTCACCTTCGACGACGGCCCCACGCCCGAAGCGACCGGCGCGATCCTCTCGGCGCTCGCACAGGAGCGCGTGCGCGCCACGTTCTTCGTCACGGGGGCGGAGCTTGAGCAGCACATGGCGGCGGGGCGGCAAATCGTCGCCGCGGGCCACGAGCTGGGCAATCACACGTACTCGCACGTCCGCATGATCCTCGTCACGCCTTCGTTCGTCGCGCGCGAGGTCGAGCGCACGGACGAGTTGATCAGGGCCGCGGGCTATCAGGGCGAGATTTACTTCCGCCCGCCTTACGCGAAGAAGCTCTTCGCGCTGCCCTACTACCTCTCAAGGACGGGCCGGACGAGCGTCACGTGGGACGTGGAGCCGGACTCGTACCCGGAGATCGCGGCGGACGCCGACAAGATCGCCGCGCACGTCCTGGCGCAGACGCGCCCCGGCTCGATCATCATCCTGCACGTGATGTACCCCAGCCGGCGCGCGTCCCTGCAAGCCGTGCCGCAGATCGTCGCGGGGCTGAAGGCGCAAGGCTACAGCTTCAAGACGGTGTCGGAACTCCTGGCGGCGGCGGAATGAAGTATCGTTTTGAGGTTGAGTGTAGCGAGTGGCCGGTCTCACACAGAGTACCCAGAGGAGACACAGAGGACACGGTTAAGGACTCTGTGTCCTCTGTGCTAACTCTGTGTACTCTGTGTGAGACCGGCCGCGCGTTAGACTCAAGCGCAAACTTCCCTATCGCGTCGTGAACCCGATGTTCTTCAAATCCCCCGGCCGCACGGCACGAGGACACCAAGAGACCGCCATGAGACTCCGCAACACGATCATTTATCTCATCGGCGTGCCCGCCGTGGGGAAGTACACGGTCGCCAGAGAGATCGGGCGGCTGGCGGGGGCCAAGGTGGTTGACAACCAACTCATCAACACGCCCGTCTTCAGCGTGCTCGGCTACGACGGCACGGACGCCTTCCCTTTTCCGCCCGGCGCGTGGGCGCAGATCGCGAAGATTCAGCGCGCGGTCTTAAACGTCATACGCGACTTCTGCCCGCCCGACGACAGCTTCGTCTTCACCAACGTCCTCGGCGCGCGCGACCCCGGCGACCTCGCCTGCTACCGCCGCATCGAGCGCCTCGCGCGGCAGCGCCAAGCCGGCTTCTTCCCCGTCTGGCTGACGTGCGCGGCCGCAGAACTCCGCCGCCGCAAGAACACGCCCGAACGCCGCGCCCGCCTCAAGGACATAGACCTGACCAACATCAACCGCTGGCTGCGAGAGTTTGAAGTGCTCCGCCTGCCCCACCCCAACGCCCTCAACCTCGACACGTCCCACACCGCGCCGGCCCAGACGGCCCGGCGCATCCTCGCGCACATCGAGGTTACGACTACCTTTGCAGAGAACGCCCGACCGCCCAGGGGATGACTAACAGCATGACGTAACCCAGCCAGACCGTGAGCGAGATGAAATAGCCGAAGCCCGCCCGCAGCGCGAGCACCAGTATCAGCAAGTCCAGCGAGACGTTCACGGCGGCGAATACGACGCCCAGCCTCAGCCCTTCGGCAGTCTTATCAACGGCCGCACTCAGGTAATTCTTCGCGAGCACATACGTCAACGCACCCCACACGATCAGAATTGGGAAACTGATCGCCGGGTTAGCGGACACGTAAGGGATGGCCGCCACCTGCTTCAACGACGGCGTCATAAACACGACGCTGCCCCAGACGAAGCCGACAACCCAAAGCAAGATCGCGTAGAGGAAAGCTCGCCCAGGTCTGTACGGCATACGCAGTCTCCTTTAATCTCGGGCGACGCCGGAGCGGCGTTCCTCAAGCATACGTTGCGCGCAGCGCGTGATCTCGGCGGCCGCCGCGTCCGGGTGTTTGCCTCTGGCGTTGATGCCGCAGACGGCCGTCGTGTAGGCGTGATCGAGTTCGCGACTCCAGCGCGCACGCCCCGCGGCGTCGCGCCCGTAGGTGAGGTACGCCGAAAGCGTGTTCAGCCCCGTGCCCGGCCGCTCGCCGATCAGGTGGACGACGGCGTCAACGTCTAATAGCGCGCCGACGTGATAGCCGGCGCGCACGCGCCCGTTCTCGACGACAACGTCCACCTCGCCCACGTGGCAGCCCGCCGCCGCCAGCCCGCGCCGCAACTGCGGCAGCAGCGCGCGCAGGTTTTCGTTGAGCGCGTCCGCGTTGAGACCGTCCGAGAGGACGAGTTGCACACGCGGCTTGCGCGCGGCGTAGAGCGCGGCGAGCCGCCCCTCGTCCGCGCGGCAGATCGCCTCGCCGGCCGGCGGGTGCGCGAGGTATTCCTCGCGTCCGCGCGCGCGCGTGCGGACGCGCAGGTGACGCGGCGACACCTCACGGACGGTCGCCTCGTCGAGCCGGGCGTAGAGCGCGCGGCGTGCGTGCCGGTAGATCGCCTCCATGCGCGCCGCGACTTGGGGCGGCGCGGCGAAGTCCGGGCCGCAGCCGTAGCCGAGATCGTAGCCGCGCTGGCGCAAGTGTTCGAGCTTCCGCGCGCCTTCCGCGCTGAGCGTCTCGGCGGTGCGCGTGTCGCCGCCGGCCTTCATGTAGAGCGCGTAGAGGTCTGCGGGCCGGGGCGCGTCCGCGCGCAGACGCCCCTCCGCGTCCATGATGCCGAGCGCGGCGAGGCGCGCGTGCATCGGCGCGGCGACGCGCCGGCCCGCACGGCGGCGCAGCGCGGGGTGCTCGCGGAAAGAGGTCGTCATGTAGCCGAGCATCGGGTCGGTGTTGCCGGCGACGGCCATCAGGTAGGCGGGCGCGGCCTGTTCGACGATCCGCGCGGTCAACAGCCTGAGCGCCGACGGCTCGACGCCCATGTGGAAGGTCGAGCACACGTCAAGCCCCATCGTCAGCCCGTGCAGCTTCGCCATCACGGCGTCCTCAAGGCACGCGCGCAACAGTTGCGCGCCGGTGCGGAAGACCTCCGGCCCGATGAAGCCCGCCACGTCGTTGACGATCAGCCACGCGCCCGTCCGCTGCCGGACGTAGCGGGCCGCGCCGTAGGTGCGCGCTTCGAGCGTCAGCATGTCCACGCCCGCGGCCGCGCCGTTCGTCACCTCAGAGCCTTGCCCCGTCTCGAAGTAGAGACCCGCGAAGCCGCGCGCCAGTTCGAGCACGCCTTCGATGTCCATGCCGACCATGCCGGCCAACGCCTTCGACGTGCCGGCCAGACTTTGGAAGCCGACATCAACCTTGGTGCGCGCGCGTGCGGCCGTCTGCTTGACGATGTCGGACAGGACGCAGTAGCGCGTGGGCAGTTCGAGCCGCTCGACGACGCGGCGCAGGAGTTCTTCGAGGCGGACGATGGTCTCCACGTCGTCGCCCGCCGGGTTGAGGCCCAAGATCACGTCGCCGCAGCCGTAGGTGAGGCCTTCGAGGATCGAGAAGAGTATCTCCTCTTCGTCGTCGCCGGGGCTGTTGGGCTGGATGCGCGAGCCGAAGTGAGCCGGAGAGCCGATAGCAATGTCGTCACCGGGCAGCGGGTTGACGAGCTTGCGCGCCACGGCCGAGAGTTCTTCGTTCGTCATCAACTTGACGACCGCCGCGATGACCTCGCTCGCCAGCCCGTCGCGGTAGCGCCGCGCCCACCGCGCGCCCGCCGCGCCGAGCAACAGGCGCTTCAGCGCGCCGACCGTCAAGTGCGATATTTCGGCCGCGAGTCGTGCGTCGCGCCCGCGGGCCAAGGCCTCGCCGACTCCGTCTTCGACGAACGCGTGCGCGGTCACGTCTCCGAGCCGCACGGCGGCGAGCGCCGCCCGCGCCGCGCGCCGCGCCTGCTCGTCGCGCGTCCCGCCGGCGAGCAGGTCGCCCTCCTTAAACTCGTTGGCGAGCGCGAAGGTTTGCAGTAGCTCCTGGCGATTCATCCTTCTGCCGAAAAGTTCAGCGTCGTGCCGCGCCCGAGTTTTAACGCCTGTTCGTAGACGGCCGCGGCCGCGACCACGTCTTGCAGGGCCATGCCCGTCGAATCGAAGACGATTATTTCTGTGGGCGACGTGCGTCCCGGTTTGAGGCCGGCGACTACCTCGCCGAGTTCGGCGTACACGTCCGCCGTGGTCAGCAGGCCGGCGTCGAGCGCGTGGTGCAGTTCGCCGAACTCGGCGCACTGCGCGCGCAGATCGACCACGACCTTGCTGTGGCGCAGCAGCGCCGGCTCCAACTCCTGCTTCTCCGGGCTGTCCGCGCCGACGGCGGCGACGAACGTGCCCGGCGCTACGTGGTCGCGCAGCAGGAAGGGTTCTCTGGCCGGCGTGCAGGTGACGCAGATGTCGCTCTGCCCGACGGCGTCTTTCAACTCGCGCACCGCCGTCACGTCGAGTCGCAGCTCCGCGCTCAACTCGGTCGCAAAGCTTCGGGCCTGCGCTTCGTCTTTGTCATACGCGAAGACTTGCTCGACGGGCAGCACGCTGGCGAGCGCGCGCAGAGAGACGCGCCCCTGGTTGCCGCAGCCGCAGACGGTTGCGACCTTCGCGTCCGTTCGGGCGAGGTGCCTGGCGGCGACGGCCGTGGCCGCGCCCGTGCGCTGGATCGTGATCTCAACCGAGTCCATGAGCGCGAGCGGGTAGCCGTGCTCGGCGTCGCACAGGACGATGACGCCCTGAATCAGAGGCAGCCCGAACCGCCGTACGTTCTGCGGGAAGTTCGCGTTGGTCTTGGCGGCGAAGTACGGTCTGTCGAGTTCCAGCAGCCCCGCCTTGATGTGGAAGCCGCCCGCGCGCGCGTGTACGCCCAGGACGCCGGGCGCTTGCGTCCGGCCTTCGCCCTGTAGCCGGAAGACGCGCTCGACGGCCGCGATGCACTCTTCGAGGCTCAAGAGCGCCGCCACGTCGCGGCGCGTCAGCAACAGCGTCCCTGCCGGTGTCATCACACGCCTCCTCAGTTCGCTTGTCGTGCGGCGCGGCTAAGCGGCCGCGAGCAGCGTCCGGCCAAGGCCCAACGCGCCGCCCGCGAGGACGACCCACAGCACGTCGAGCTTGAACCTGTAGAGCGCGACGAACGCGAGCGCGCTCAGCACGATGGCGAACCAGTTGATGCTGCCCGCGAACCCGCCGGGCCAGATGACGGCGACGCCGAAGACGAGCGCGAGGTTCAGGATCACGCCCACGACGGCCGCCGTCACGCCGTTGAGCGCGCCCGTCAGGTTCTTGTTGCCGCGCAAGACCTCTATGTAGGGCGCGCCGACGAAGATGAACAGGAAGCACGGCAGGAACGTCACGTAGGTGGTCACGAGCGCGCCCAGGACGGCGCTCGTCGTCTGGCCGAGGCCCTGCGGGTTGTTCCAGCCGGCCATGAACCCGACGAACTGCAAGACCATGATGAGCGGCCCCGGCGTCGTCTCGGCCAGGGCGAGGCCGTCCACCGCCTGCGTGTGCGTGATCCAGCCGTAGGAGCCGGCCGCCGCCTGCGTGACGTAGGCGAGCACGGCGTACGCGCCGCCGAAGGTGACGAGCGCCGCCTGCGTGAAGAACCTGTACTCCTGCGCGTGCAGACTCCCCCGGCCGCGCGCGGCCACGAGCGCGCCCAGCGGCAGCAGCCAGAGCGCGAGACCGAGCGCGAGGATTTTCAGCGCGCGCGCGCGGCTCGGCCGCGTGTGCGCGGGCGGCGGCGCGTGGTCGTCAATCACGAGCGGCAACGATTCCGTCGTCGCCCCGCCGTTGTCCGTTTTCGCGTCGGCCTTTTTGGGCGCGGGGCGCGCGGCGAAGACGCGGGGCCAGTATCGCGCGCCCGCGAGACCCAGCGCCGCCGCGGCCAGGACGATGAGCGGGAACGGGACGCGCGCGAAGTAGATGGCGACGAAGGCGGCGGCCGCGACGAGGAAGTGTGCGCGCCGCTTGAGCGCGCGCCCGCCGATCTTCAACACGGCCTCGACTACGATGGCGACCACCACCGGCTTGAAGCCCGACAGCACGCCCGCGACCGTCGGCACGTTGCCGTAAGCCGCGTAGACGTATGAGAGCGCGAGCAGGATGAAGATCGAGGGGATGACGAAGAAGGCCCCGGCGACGATGCCGCCGAGCGTGCGGTGCATCAGCCAGCCGATGTAGATGGCAAGTTGCTGCGCTTCGGGGCCGGGCAGCAGCATGCAGTAGTTGAGCGCGTGCAGGAATCGCTCCTCGCTGAGCCAGCGCCGCCGCTCGACCAACTGGCGGTGCATGATCGCGATCTGC
Source organism: Pyrinomonadaceae bacterium (assembly GCA_036389395.1). Taxonomy (GTDB): domain Bacteria; phylum Acidobacteriota; class Blastocatellia; order Pyrinomonadales; family Pyrinomonadaceae; genus QHXQ01. The sequence continues at coordinate 31,587 of DASVPY010000074.1, read as the reverse complement.
CCGGCCGGGCCGCCAAAACTTATGAAGCCCAGCTTGACCCAGAAGCGAAACGCCTCCATGAAGGAGACGGTACGCACTACAGGGCGGCGCTCACCCACGACCGGCGCGCCGTCTGCGCCCGCCTCTTCCATCCCGGCGACCGCCCTGTCTTCTACCGCCATCGCCCGCCCCTTCTTCACCATCTCGCGCCCCGGCGTGCGGGCGCGGCGGCATACGTTCACACCGACGAGCTGTCATTACCCCTTCGCTCACCGCCCGCCGCCACTCAAGACGTGAAGCCGCTTTCGGCTAACGCCTGACGTAGCTGGCCGCGCCTGGTCACGCCGACGTTAAAGTCGTGCTCGTCGAACTCGGTCTCGAATTTCAGACGGCCCGTGAGCGTGACCTTCAAGTTTCTGACCTCCTCTTTCGGATAGCGCCGCGGCTTCGGCAGGTCGTCCGATGACAGCGACCTGTAGCCTTTAAACTCCGCGATATGAGCGTCGAGGATTTCCTGTAATGCCTGTTCGGACGTTTGCTCGCGCCAAACTTCATCCAGGTCCAAGGTCGGCCGACTGACTAATGACACGGACTCGTCAAGCGGCGGGGCCGTGGCTCGAACAGCCGCGCCCACCGCGCCCCCGCCCAACACGCCTCCTATTATCGGGTTACCTTGTAGCTTGCGTAAGTTCTTGCCGGGCAGATAATAAATAATCCCCCGCGTGATGATTAACTGGCCCTGATAGTAATCAAGCCCGGCCACCCTGTAATTAACACGACCGAACTGCACGGGTAGACTCATCTTCCGCCCCCCTCCGCGCCCCCAAACAATTCGCGCGCCCGATCCGTCCTAGTGTCTGCCGCCGCGGCCGACGCGGGCCGCGCAGCACGGTCTTGCTGTGTTTGGCGTAGCCCACTGCCGGCGCGACCCGTAGGAATTCTAGCCCGCCGCACGCACCTGACGGAAACGGGAGCGGGACAAAAGCGTCCGTCTCGGACTGCTTGCGCCGACGCACGGAGGCGGCGGGCACTGGCGAAGAGTGCCCGCCGCCTCCGTGCGGCGTGTTCGCCCTGTCGGCCGCGCCGCTCAATTGGCGGGCGGGGCCGGCGGCTGGTCGCTGTTCTCGCGTCGGCCCGGCGCGCGCCCAAGGCGGCCACGCTGGCCTGTTGGGCCAGCGCCAGCCGCGTCGGCGCGAAGCGACAAGCGCCTGACACACGCGACAGTTACTCTGCCGCGCCCGACAGGTGCGCCAACACGCGCGACGGTTGACTTGGCACGCCCGCCGGCCCGCCTGTCATCCCTGACAGGTCGCCCACCACACCCGACGAGCCAATTCCACCGTGGCCTTTAAATAGTTAACGTGAGGCCGGCGAGCAGCGAGTTGCTACCGCCAGCAGAAGCCACACCCTCAAGCAACCACCTTGGTGAAGGACGGGCGCGACTTTATGCCCGCCGTGCTTTCCTGTCAGGAGAATTCTTTAGCCACCCAACGCCGGCCTCGGCCTGGAACCCTACGCCGGCCCGCCGAACCTAGTCGGACGTTCGATTCCACCGCGACACTGCTTAGCGCGTGCCACCTCCGGCAACCATCCGCCTGTCCACTTCCGGCCTCTTCAGGCGGCCTAACGCCCGGCATCAGCCGTCGCGCAGGCAACGCGGCTAGAAGAACGTCTCGCGCATGAGAGCAACGCTATTGCGCGGTCGGCTGCGTCGCGTTGTTGGGCGGCGGTCGGCTGCGTCACCGGCGTAATATGTTGTGACCTTGATGCCCCGCTCAAATTCATACTGCCTGACCGCCCCCTTGATAACTGTCAACTTTATGTCTACCGGCTTACTCGCATTGATTACCACCCGCAAACGCACAATCGCTTTATGCTTCCTCACTTCGGCTACGGCCACGCTGTAATTAGCACTCCTATTATCTGCCACATCTGACCCGCCGCTCATGGAAAACCCAGCAACACACTTATGCCTATCAACGGGTACAACAACCTTTTCCGCGTCCCAGAAACCCTTGACCGTTAATTCGACGACAATATGTTCCCCGGCCCGCGGCTTAGGAGCAGAACGGGCTGAGTCCGCCCCATAAATAATCATGGAGGCGAGCAACAGCAAGCTTACGGGGTCAATAAATTTAGCCGGCTCATGTGACTCAACAAGGCTCAAAATTATAAGCCGCCCAACGCCCGCATTTGTATGTTGACTGAAGTCGGCTGAAGCGGCAAGCTTCGGCCGGCACGGGGCATCGGCGGAGCTGCGCCCGAGTTATGACCCTCGGAGTCAGTCGGTTAGAGAAGCTCCCGGTGCCCACCTTGCAGCGCACGAGGTCGGACGGTATCCGAAGCCGCTCAAGCTTGAGCGGAGCTTGCGCCCGCAAGTTTGACCCGCGCCGCGAGACAACCGGAGAGCGGAGGCGCGGCATGACTCTACCCATACGCGGCATCGACATCGCAAAGTTGAAGTTCAACGCCTGCCTCTTGCGCGCCGGCGGCAAGCGGCGGCATAAAAGTCTTCCCCAACACGGCCGAAGGCTTCGCCCAACTCGCCGGCTGGCTGACCAAGCAGGGCGCGCCGCGCACGCCCGCCTGCATGGAGGCGACCGGCGCTTACGGCGAGGCGCTCGCCCTCCACCTGCACGCCGCCGGGCACACGGTCAGCGTCGTCAACCCGGCGGCCGTCAAGGCGTTCGCCCAGAGCCGGCTGTCGCGCACCAAGACCGACAAGGTGGACGCCGAGCTGATCGCCCGCTTCTGCCTGGCGCAGCGGCCGCCCGCGTGGTCGCCGCCCGCGCCGGAAGTGCGGGAACTACAGGCGCTGGCCCGGCGGCTGGAGGCGCTCGTCGAGATGCGGGTGGCGGAGGAGAACCGGCCCGCGGCTGGCGTCGCGGTCGAGGTCGTGCGCCGGAGCGTCGCGGAGCACGTCGCTTACCTTAATGAGCAAATCAGGCGCACGGAGGGGCTGATCCGCCGCCACGTTGACAGCCATCCGACGCTCAAGCGGCAGAGCGCGTTGCTCGACTCCATCCCCGGCGTCGGGGCGGCGATGCGCAAGCTCGTCCACCTGGCTTACGGCGTGCTCAAGACGGGGCAGCCGTTCGACCCGGAGTGGGCAAAATCTGCTTGACAGAGAACACAGTATCTAACCCGCGCCGAGCATAGAGCATTCAAGATGAAGGGACAAGACAACGATGCAAGAATTGCTATCGAGGCGTCGGGTTGAATGAGTTGTTAGATGGCGTCCTTCTAATCAGACTCCGCGAAACGTTTTAGCAGAGGGAACTTTCCTCTGTGGCTATATCCTTTCTTCCGAGAATGAGTAGACTCCTATGGAAGATGTGAAAGAGATTGACATTGCCGCGTGACGGGAATATCGTACACACACTTTAGTTGTTTTCCTATATCAGAGAGAGCAACATTACGCCTCGCTCTCTCGCACATTGTTCCTTGTAGAACAAGAAACAATCTTAGGTTATTATTCAGACTATAATGACCAGCCGAAAGTAATACGCCCGATTGAAGTCAAAGGCTTCTCACGAGCGCCGGAAAGCTACTCTCTGTTAAGACACCTCCATCGTAGAGATGCGATGATGCGGTCAAAAGTATGATCTTAAGAAAAGGAGACCCACAATGGCAGACGTATGTAAGCCAATTCAGGATTTGGTCAACGAGATAGAGAAACAGATAACTTTCCTCGAAAGCATCTTGGACGAGTTGACTGAGCGCCCCCGGCGTAATGCTGAAAAGGAGATCAGGCGGCTGAGCAGAAGGCTTGAGACGGCAGAAAAAAGACTGGCGAAATGCCGTCAACAGAATCCGTGACAATAACCGTCGCTGCCCTTCCATCGCCCACAGACTGTGAGCGTATCTCGCGCGTTCAATAGCCGTCGCCCACAGACCGCTAGCCTTCATCGAAGGATGCCGGACGTTCGCCAAAAGATGCGTCATCGTCCTTCGCACGTCAGCGCAGAGCGATAGCCCGTGAGTTAAGGCCAATAATTCGTGAGCGGCTATAAGAAGCCATCTAACTATAATTAGACCGCGGTCGCTGTTGGCAGATTATACCGCAGCGGCGTTTTCCATTTAGGGCGACAGCGGTCTAATCATCCATAGGAAGCCACTTCTACCGCTAGGCCCTTACAGGCGCGAACAGGTCAGCCCCGTCCGTGCTTACCGCGTCTTTTTCACGCGTGCCTTTGCCGGTTGAGCTAAAGCGCGCGCCGGTGCTTCATCTTGTACTTTAGCACCGCGGTAATGTCGGGGTACTTTTTCACTGTTTGAAGCTACCTTCGCTCGCGGCCCACTTAGCGGCCGCGCCGTGCGGCGGCGCGCTCTGTAGGTTCGCGCATAAATTGAAAATCTCCCTTACGGGAAATCAACAACTTACGTGCGCTACGTTCTCATAAAGTGAAAAAGATTTCGCGCATATGATGCAAAAATCCTATGGCTTGCGCACATAAAGTGAAGAATTCCCGAAGTAGCAGGTAAGCTTCTAACGGGAATATACCAGCGAAAAACAGTTGAGTTATTGAACGATATCAGTAAAGGAGTGTGCTGGAAGGCCGCTCTTGGCGATTCTGAGCTTAGGATGCGCAGCCGAAAAGAGGCTCGGTCGCTTGGCTGCAATCGCTTTAATCGCCCCAGCATTAGGTAATTGATGCCCGCCCCTCTTCGACCACCAGAAGGTTGAACGGCTTGATCTCCTTCTCGATCTGACTGAGCACCTCCTGCCGGTCGAGACGATCTTCCGGATCAACGTAAACGGCGACCGCGGACTTCGAGCGACGCATACCGACCCCGTGAATGCCCGCCTTCCCCAGATACTTTTGGCTGACCAGCGATTTCACATCTTCGAGCGTGCTGTTCTTCTGCATGGTAGACCTCAGATGATTAACTCAATCTGCAATTGGTCTAGCACATCGCCGATGTGATTAGCAAGCCCGTAAATGCCGTTGTCCGGCCCGGCGAAGTACAGGCCGACGGCACGTCTGTTCTCCGCATTGACCACGAGCGACCCGCTGTCGCCGCCGAGGCCAAAGACCACTGAGGCCCCGGCGCGCTCGACGCGCATCTGGTCGCGGAACAGCGCCACGACGGACGGGTCGCTGTGATCCATGCCGACGAGTTGGTTAACCGACTCGTCCGTGATGACGCCATCGGTGAGGCCGGAGGTTCGCCCGTGCTTACGCACACGCATGTCCTCGGTACCGCGCGCAGTGCCTGTCACCGCGCCGATCCGGCAGATGCTCGCCTGATGCTCGGAGTTCGGGAGCAGGCGCGCAATGGCGGCGTCCACCAGATTCGGCACGTCGCCCCCCAGCCTGACCCTCTTGAACCGGTGCAGGTTGGCGACGTGGTCGGCGGACACTCCGCCGTCGGCCGGGCCGGGCTGGAGAATCTCGTCGCCGGGCGTGCCGGCGTTGACGTTTGCCAAGACGTGGTTGTTGCTGAGGATGAAGATGTCGTCGGGGTCATCGCCCGCGGCCGTCGAGCGGCAGAAGTAGCCGATGGTGCCGGCGGTCACGTCGCGGTGGGCGACCGAAACGCCCGCGCCGAAGGGGCGCTGCCGGAGCCTGCGGTTGTCCGAACAGTTACCGGCGGCCACAGTCACGGGCGCGTTCGCTGCCGCTTGGACGGCCGCCGGGGCCGTCCTGACCGGCGTCTTCTTACGAGGTTGCAGGATGAACGCCGGGGGCGACTCGATGACATCGCACGGGATGCCATCCAGTGCTGCGGGCAGGAGGTCGCGGGGCGGGATGGCCGACGTGGCGAGCTTCTGGACGACGTAGATTCGCACCGCCAGTTCGTCGGTCGGCTCGCCGTTAACGATCTTACGCCCGACGCCGACGGCGTGCACATTCGCGCCCACATCGGCGACGGCCTCACGCATACGCGTCTTGTAGCGCATGGCCATTACCCCGCTGCGCAGGCCAAGGGACAGCAGGCGCGCACTCAGAACGTCTTTAGCCTTAATGATCTCTTCCTTACTAGCCATGACTCGATTCTCCTTTCAGTTCGCATAACGGTTCGCGGGTCCCCACCGCGCCGCCCCCGTGCCCCACGGGACTGACCCTAAGCCGCAGGCCGGCGCGCACCCCGGCAGAGCGCACGGAAGCACTCCGCCGCCTCGGCGCTTCAACGGCTTGGGTTCAGCCGTATAGCCTTGGACTTGCCCCCGGCGGTCAAGATGAGCGCTGCCCCGGCGAAGTCGACATCCCGACGGAAGACAAGCGGCGTCGCCCGCTCGTCCGTATCAGCAGGGGTGAAGACGATGGTCGCGGCCAAGCCCTTGCGGGTGCCCGCGCGCGCAAGTTCCTGTAGCTTGCGCGTCACGTCCAGTTGAAGCTCCATCGTCGGAGCACCGGCTTCGCCGTCGCCGTGCCCGTGGGCCGTGTGGCCGCCGTGCCGCCATGCGACAAAGTAAGTAGCGAAGTACTTTTCAAGAAACTCCTTGTCCGTAGGCCGATACGAGACGGAGCGCGGGTGCAGGAGCACCCACGCGTTGTAGGAGAAGTCGGACGGGATGGTCACGCCGGAAAGTCTCAGTTCGGCACTCTCGAACTTGGCCGTCGCAGCCGCCGACATCCTTAAGGCAACGGGTGTCAAAGGCGAGTGCGTCAGACACCCGCTCCCGATAGCAGGACAACTCGGCAGCGCGGCGGTCTGGACCGGCCCGAAGGCGGCGTATTCGTACCCCAAGTCTTTGGCGCAGAGCGCATCTTTGAACTGCACGGTGCTCGGTGGCCAGTCGCCTATGCGCAAAGGCCGGGTGGGAGTCGGGACGTTCGTCTGACTACACAGATCAGCCTGATGTAACTTCTGCCACTGATCCCACACGTTATCTATGTAGGCGTGGAAGAGCCAATAGATGGGGTCTTGCGCGGCCGTGGAGGGGTTAGCCATCAGCCCGCCGATGTAACTACCGTGCATGAAGTTGTGCGCCTGCGATTCGAAGTCGCCAATCTGGCCCGTCTTGTCGCCGCCCCCGAAATCGCGCCACGTCGAGAGTTGCAGCGCCTCCTGAATGCACGCAGGCTTTACCGCTTGGCAATCCGCGTTCTGCCTGCGCCCCGCGACCCACAGCGGGTTCGGACACGGTTGGGTCGGGTCGGGGCAGTCCTCCGGGTAATACTCGCCGGAGTTGAGAAACTCCTGCTCGACCGCGCGCGGAAAGTCTTGGCCGGACGGTGGCTGCGTCCAGTTCCAATAAGGGAGCGTGACATCGCGTACTCTGTCAGGGTTCGCGGGGTCGGAGTTGCGCAGCGCCTTCTCGAACTCGGCGAGGTGGTGGCGGTGCCACGGCCAGAAGAGGTCTATCCGATGTCGGCAGCCGTAGAGGGAGAAGTTGTTGTGGTAGGCGGCCCAGCAGTCGTACTCATTTTTGGCCTCCGGGTCGTCACACGTCACCGGCCTCTTCTTCAGCATGAAGAAGGCGTGCCGCAGGTTCTTCAACTCGTCGGGCGATCCCTCGACCGCTCTTATGTCCTTGCGCGCCCGTAGCGACTGGGCCGTAGGTGCGGCAGCAGCGGCGACGGTCGCGCGCCCACTTGTGCGGGCGGGGAGCAACAGAGGAAGCACGCCCAACGAGAGGACAAACAGCAAGCTGAGACCTGCTCTAGCGCGCGTGCGCATTCGTGGCCGCGGCGTGTGCGCCGCTCCGCTGCGCGCCGGTTTACCGATCAGATCGCCCTGCGCTCCGAAAGCGCAGGCGGGCGAAGTGGCTTCGTCCTTTCGTTCCGTGTTCATCGTGTCGCTCCTTCCAGTCCGAACGGGTGGCCGTCACGGTGCGCAAAGCTCCAGCGGCGGAGTAACCGAATCAGGCCGGGCATTGGGCATCAATCCAGTCCGAGATGATCTGCACTTTCTCGGCCGGCACGGTGGGGAAGCCGACGGGCATCTGCGGCCGCTCCCTGTTGACCGGGCACTCGATAGGGTTCTGGAGTATCTGCACCAAGGGCGACTTGGGGCCGACGAAGGTGCCGTTCTCGCTGAAGATAATCTGGCAGCCGAACACCAGCTTGGCGACGAACTCGTCGCGCGTGATGCCGCGCCAGAACGGGCCGTGCGCGCCGATGTTCTGCCCTTCGACGGCGTCATCCAGAATCTGTTGAATGTTGGGGAATCTAGTCCCGCCCGCGGCCAAATTCGCGTCACCGTACCGGCTCACATCTTTTCTCATGAGATTCTCCTTCTCTAGGCATCACTTCACATTGGCGCGTCCTGCGGTCAATGAGCAGCGTGCGCCATTCAGTTACTGCATTTCGTGTCGGGCAACTTGGCGGCCAAGTCTTGGAGCGTCGTCTTGATAACAGGGTCGAGAACGCGATCCTGCGGCATCGCCCTCGGGTTGCCGGGCGGCAGGTTTAGAAAGTTCTTAATCTTCACCTTCCGGCAGGCCACTTCGGGCCGGTCGAAGAGGCTGTAGATAATCGAACTGTGACACCGGTAGCAGAACCGGTTCATCAGCGGCAGGAGTTGTTTGTCCGGCTCCGCCGCCCGACTCCAAGCAGGCCCGGCACCGGGCAGCGGCGGCAACGCGCGCGCGAACAAATCCTTGTGGGTGTTGTCGCCGGCCGGGTGGACTTCCAGCCACCGCTGGACGGCACGGAACTGGAAGGAGGGCTTAGCCGGGTCGGGCTCGGCCCTTTCATTCTGCTTCTTGATCTCGTCGTTCAGGCCGCGGAGCACGTCGAACGCTTTGGCGAACTGCGCGGAAGTCTCGTTCGTGCCCCCGTCGAAGAGGACGCCGAACTTGTTCTCTGCCCGCAGGAAAGCGAAGTCGTCGCCGTCCTGCACGCGGTCAAACCAGTGGTCGGTGTCGAGGAAGTTCAACTTCTGCCGCTCGAACACGACGACATTGAGGTCGCCCGTGGCCTCGTTCAGTTTGAGGCCGCCGTGACACTGCGCGCACGCGAGCGGGACGAAATAATTGTTGATGAGACTCGGCAGTCCGGCTTCGATCTCGGGTGCGGCCGCGTCGAAGCTGGCCTGAAGCGCGAGCTTCAGCTTCGCGCCCTCCGACGCCGGGCCGAAGACGAAGAAGTGGATGGGACGCTGTAAGGGGTCTGCCCCCGTTCCCTTCTCCGTACGCACCAGTATGAGTTGAGTCGTCTTGGACTCGTTCGACTTATCGCCCCGCGGCGCGAAGGGGTCGAGGCTGTGGTTCTTACCCTGAAACTTATTGAACAACAGGAAGCCCGCTGCGATGCCGTGTTGCGCGGCGGCGGAGTTCGAACGGGCACGCAAGCGTATCACCTTGCGCCAGCCGACGTTGATGTCGTTGGGGCCTTTCACGCTCACGTCGGTGATCTTGGGAGCGAAGAAGGCCGAGGCCAGAAGGTCGTCGCCAAAGTTCTTTATCAACTCGCTGGACGGCGTGTTCTCCAAATCCGGCGGCTGCAAGTCCGGGTAACCCAAGTAGGTCAGCAGCGCCGACATGCCCGGCTCGCCCTTAGCGATGCTGGCGATGTCGGCCGGCAGCCCCAACGCGTCGAACGTCTCCTTGTAGTAATTCTTCGCGCTCGTCTCGTCGCCCTTCACCACCGCGATGCTGATCGTTTGCGGCGTGCGCCCGCCGCCGCCACTATTCGACTGCCCGTTCTGCGTCGTGGCAGTCTGGGGCGGTTGGCAACTCAGCAAGGAAGCGTAGGCGACGACGGCGGCCCAGATTAGGAAGGCCACGCGATGGCGGTTGATGCTCCACATAACTGACTCCTCTTCTCCGAAGCCATGCCGGGAACGCGGGCTTGACCCGGCGGCCGAACGACCTTCACACGATTCTGACCGTGAGCCTGTTGAGCGCGCCGACGACCACGTCGAGCATGGGCTTGGTGCCGAGGCTCAGGAGGAACGTTGCGACGTAATCACGCGCCGCGCCGAAAGGTTTGTCGAAGTAGAAGGTGACGAGGCCGGCGTAGACGGCCACAGCGAGTGCCAGGAAGAAAAAGAAGAGATCGAACCCGAGGCGGAGATGCTCGATCTGCGCGATGCGATCGGCGGGCGAGGCGACCTCGGCGATCACCTCGGCCGGGGCGGCGCTGGCAACGGCCGCGGCGACGGCCGGCGGGTTCGGCCCGGCCAGCGTCGCCAGATCATCTTCGAGGTCGTCCAAGCTACTCTTTACCTGCTTGGCATCGAAGTCCCCGCGCGTCCAAAGCCTGCGCCAGATGCGGAACGCCTGTTCCTTCTTCGCCTTGACGGACTCCTGCTGCAAAACGTCCAACTGCCCGAACGCCTGCCCCACGACAATGTCGCGGAACATCCCCGACACGCGCGCCGCCTCTTCGTTCAGCCCGCGCCAAGAGGAGAGGCGCGGCGACACCTCGTCCACCTGTGCCGCGCGCTCCTTGAACTCAGCGACCGGCACGTCGCCGTGGGCGGCCAACAACTTGTCGGCGGCGAGCGCGACCATCGGCCGCTCCACGTCCGGCGATAGCTCCGGGGGTCGCGTCGTGAAGCCGGGCGAGGCGGCGGCCCGCGCGTCCGCCAAAGGGTTGAGCTTGCTTTCGGCGAAGGCGGCCCACGCCTTGGCCACCTCGTTCAGCCCTGCCAGTTTTGCGACGACGCTCTTGAAAGGGACTCCGCTCTCGTCCAGCCTGACGAAGTTGTCGAAGCGCAGCCCCTTGATCTCTGTCAGCAAGTCGGCGAGGTGCGCCCTGAAGTCAGTAGCGATAGAGTCTTGTTCATACTCCCGCCCGGCGGCCTCCGTCTTGAAGTGCTCCGCGGCGCGCGCGAAGGCTACCTTCAACTCCTCCTCCTGCTCCTCAAGGAGCGACACCTTGCGCACGACGTTCAGCCACCACTGCATGAGGTAGTAGGTGAGGATGCCGAGGAAGATCACTGCCACCGCGCAGAGCAAGTGATGCTTCGAGACGACCGTCAGAGTCATGGGCTGGTCGGCGGCCGTCTTGATGCCGGGCGCGCTGCCCGTGTATTCGCCCGCGGCCCCGCCGCTCTTGAACCCTAGCTTGATGCCGGTCGTGCCGGCCGCCAAATCCTGATCAACCCCTTTGTAGTTGAGGCGCGCGGTCTCGCCGTTCGCCGCGGCCAAGCGCGCTACGGGCGTTTCGCCCTTAAAGTTCTGCGCGATGGCGTCCGATTCGATTTTCGCGTCGAGCGGCAACGGCTGGTCGAGCATCACCTCGCGCTCACCGCGGAAAGGCCAGTAGTACGACGTGACCTTCAGCGTGCCGGCCAACGACTTGAGCGCGACGGTGTTGGGCGAACCACCCTGCTTCTCCGGCGAGCCGACCTTGACGAGCCTACGCTTCACAGTGTCGGAGCTATTGTCGGAGACGACGAGGTACGCGGTGAGGAGCGCGCCCGTCTTCAAAGTCTCGCCCTGCTTCACGCTCAGGACAATCGTCGCGCCGCCGGCCGCAGGCACAGGCAAAGGGTTCGGCTCGACTTTCAGAAACGAGGAGAGACCCCGCCCGTCGGCCGTCGCGCCGTTCACTAGGCTGACGGCGAGGCTGAGCGGCTTGGTCGTGTTGTTCAAAACCCGAACCTCGTTCGCTTCACCCGGCCGCAGGGTCAAAGCCTCGGCTTCCGCGAACTCGAAGGGCGGCCGCTCGGCCTGCGCCCCCGCCGACGCCGCGACGAGCAGGAGGCAGAGCGACAGGCCCCAGCGAACCGTGATCCGTCGCCCGCCACCCCGCGCGGCCATTTCATTAAACGCACGCATATTGACATCTCACACGCGCCCGCCTGCGGGCGCGTGTCCTCCCTAGCGGTAGAGCTTGAAGCCGACCGACAGGGCGTTCACCGGCTTGAAGCGCGGCGGCAACTCGCCCCGCTGGAACTTGAAGGTGACGGCGCTCTGAAGGCTGCCCAGATCGACGTTGAACAGCGCGCCCGTGTTGAAGTCCAAGCGGGTCTCCAAGTAGTTTCGGTTGCGCCTGCGCTGGGCGTCTTGGAGGAAGTAGTAGGTATCGTCGAGGCTGAACAGGACGAGCCGATTCAGTTCGACGGCGGTCGAGAACTTGACGAACAGCCGCGAAACCTTGTCGGATGACGCCAACGCGCAGGCCCAGCCCATCCCGCATCGCCCTCAGCAGCCCCGTGCTGATCGGGAAGGCGACGAACTTGCCTGCTGCGTCCCGCTCGCCGAGCGTCCCACCGCTGTCGAAGAGGACGAACTTAATCCCGCTCATGCCTGCCACCATGAAACCTACCCCTTAACGTCGAAGGGCGGTGAGCTTGCATACCTAATGGCCGCTTCCGGGTGTTTAAGTGCGACCGCCATGGTAGCGTCTTCATCCGCTACTTGTTCGCCTGTTTGAGCTGGAGGACGAAGCCGACCGTCACCTTGTGATCTACAAATACGAAGTCGGGCGGCAGTGAGCCGTATCTGTAACCAACCGTCAGGCCGTAGGCAGGTGAGAACATGAACTGCGTGTCTATGCCGACGTAGTGGCGCGGCCTTTTAGTCAGTGACGTGACCTTCGCGCCGTTGATCTTTTCGGTGAATGGTTCCGCCGCCCTGGGCAACCGCAGCAGGTAGCTCACGCTCACGTTGATCCGGTTGAAGACCTTCGGCTGTAGTGCGACGAGGTAGGCATTGACGCCGACTTTCGGACGCCAGAAGTTCCCGAGGCCCTTGGGGTTTAGCGGGTGCTCGTAATTGTGTCCGCCCTCGAACCCCGCCATGAAGTCCATCGTCGCGAAGGTGTGCTCGCCGAAACGCTTGCTCGGCAGCACGAGCGTGCCGTCCAGTTCCGTGGTCAGGTTGCGCGTCGCGTTCTTCTTATCGAACTCGCCGCCGAGGAAGTCTGAGTTCAGGATGATCCCGAGCGGCGAATTGATGACGAAAACTTTCTGGTAGGTTCCGCTCGCGGTGATGCTGTCGGGGTCAACGTCCGAGCCTGCGTCCGAGACGAATGTCGCCCGCCCGCCTATCGCGCCCTTGAGTCCCAGGCTTTGCAGATATCCGCCCTTCGCTTCAATGGAGTAGAGGGGGCCGCTTCTCCGCTGACCCGTTGCAGAACCCTTGAAGTAGATGTCGGCATCCTTCTCCCCCTTCGCGGCGGTGAACACCTTCTGGGCCTTCTTCTTCTTCTTAAGCACCCCTAGCTGCACCGTGGGGAAATTCTGTTGCTGGTAACGGATGATTATCTTGTGCGTAGTCCGGTCTATGCCGCTCGCACCTAAGCTGACACCCATCTGCAAGGTTACTAACTTTTCATTTCTGGGGTGTAACTTGACTCCCACCGGATGGAGAGTCTGTATCACCCCGGTCACGTTGTCTTCAGCCATGACGAGCCAGTTGTTAACTTGCTGGAGGGCTTCATCACCCGGCAGGCTCTTTACGAAGGAGACATCAATGCTCCTTTCGGACGGATCATCGTCAAGATTCATCTTGGCTATGTCGAGTACGTAAGTCAGCGTGTCATCCTGTGCGAAGACTGCGCCTGCCCAAGACCAAAGCACGACGACAAGGCAAATAGCAGTGAAGAGGTATTTCTTGGTCATATTAGCTCCTACTTAATTGCCGCCGACGGCAATTTGACGTGCTACCCAACTCGGATTTTTCAGTACCGAGTTGAGCCGCAATCCTGCTTGGGATGTGGGAAGAGTTCACGCCGCGGACTCTATCCGGCCAAATCAGAAATGGTATTGCGAACATCTCTGAGAGTAGTATCCGCGTCGTTAGGAATGTCCGCGCGGCTGATCTTGCAGCCGTGTTCAAGCACCTTCTGGAAGACGCACTCCCTGAAAACAATCCGCTGGTTGTCGGTGATGAGTCCTACCTCTTCGAGAGTGTCATCAACGTCGTGCGGCCCGCCCGAGCAGTCCTGAACGATTCGTCCGGCGCGGCTGAGACTCAGGCACTCGCCCGGCAACGCAGTAGCCTTCACCGCTCCGCCCTTTTTAGAACCAGATTTTGTAGCCATCTCTTTTTCCTTTCGATAAAGTGAAATGGGATTGCAAAAGCTCCGCACGCGGTTTGCGACGAGCGGCGCGGACTGCGGCGCGTGAAGCCCGCGACGGCCACCGCTCAGGAGTTAAGAATGTTTAGCGCGGCGGCCACCGAACTGCGCAGGGACTCGTCCGTAACGGTCGCGCCGGCCTTGTCAAGTTTTTCGGCCAAGCCCTTCGACGCAACGGCGGATGCGCCGGTGGCGAGCGCCGCACGGGCGTTCTTGATTTTTTCGTCGAGGGCCTCGCGCGACCGCTGAACCTGCTCCTTGGCCTGCTGTGCAGCGTCGGCCTTCTGGGTCTGGCGCGTGATCTCGTCCTTGAGCGTCTTCTCGGTCTGCTGGGCGGGCAGCCTGCCGAAGTAGTAACCGATGATGACGAAGATGATCGGCTCCAAGCGCATGACCATCTTCTCGTCAGCTAGGGGCTTCAGCCATCCGACGAGGGCTGCGCCGTAGAGGAGAACGAAGAGCAGAGTGAGCAAGACCATCACCCAACTTTTGATGGAATCAGACATGGTTTGTCCCTGCGAGGCATCATCATTGAGTTTGGCTGTCATAGGTGTCTCCACGAACGTTCCCCGTAGGTCGCGAAAGCCGTTGCAAAATCTGCCGCGGAAGCTATATAAATGCTTCCGTTTGCCGCGGGAGGTTCGACAAAGGTGAGCCTGGCCGCCGGTGTCTATGCCTGTCAGCGCTGGCTGTCGGTCGCCTCTACTTGTTAACGCACCGACTGATTTCTAAAGCTATCACCACGCGAAATAATTTATTTCACCATTCCAACGGTGCGGGCACCCTGCTCATCGGAAGAGACAACGCCGATTGAGTGGTTTGTATAAGAGGATCGACGGTATGTCCCCCTCGTCTGAAATAACAGACCTTCTTGTTTGCTGGGGCAACGGCGACGGTGCGGCGTTAGAGAAACTGCTGCCGCTGGTGGAACGGGAACTCCACCGGCTTGCACATGCCTACATGCGTCGTGAACGTCCTGACCACACGCTTCAGACGACCGCGCTCATCAACGAAACATTCCTTCGTCTCATAGATCAGAGCAGGGTGCAGTGGCAGAATCGTGCACACTTTTACGGCATCGCCGCGCAACTCATGCGGCGCGTCCTGCTGAATCACGCGCGTGACAAAAAGCGCGACAAGCGGGGCGGCGGGACATACAAGGTTTCTCTCTCCGAAGCGGAGCTGCTGTCAGAGGAGAGGTCTGTCGAGTTAATTGCCTTGGATGAGGCGTTGCAAAAACTGTCTGCGATTGACGAGCGGAAGAGCCGGGTGGTGGAACTCAGATATTTCGGCGGACTGAGTGTGAATGAGGTCGCCGAAGTGTTGAAAGTGTCTCAGGTCACGGTCGCGCGTGATTGGGACATGGCAAAGGCTTGGCTGGCGCGCGAACTCGGTTATGGAAGTTAAAGACTGGGAAAGCATCGAGAACCTGTTTCACGCGGCGTTGCGCCTCAGCGCCGCGGAGAGGGCCGCGTACCTCGACCGCGCGTGCGTGGGGAAGGAGGCGCTGCGCTCCGAGGTCGAGTCGCTGCTTGTCGCCTTCAGTGGGCGGGATAATTTCATGGAGGAGCCAGCCTTCGCACTCGGGATGAAGGTCTTGGCCAGTGACACAATCGAATTGCTGACCGGCGAACTGATCGGGCCGTACAAGATTCTCAACCAGTTGGGTGAGGGCGGGATGGGCGAGGTCTATCTGGCCGAGGACACGCGACTGGGGCGCAAGGTCGCACTCAAGTTCCTCTCCGCCAAACTGGTTGACGACAACTGGGCCAAGAGGCAACTGGTGAAAGAGGCCCAGTCCGTGGCAATGCTGGATCATCCCAACATCTGTGCCGTACACGGCATCGAGGAGGCGGGGGGCTACAGCTTCATTGTAATGCAGTACGTCGAGGGCGAGACCCTCGCTGCCCTCATCCACAAGCAACTCCCGAACATCACGCAGGCCGTTTCTTTCGCCATACAGATTGTCAGCGCGGTCGCGGAAGCTCACGCGCACGGCATCATCCACCGGGACATCAAGTCGCGGAACATTATGGTGTCCTCGGGCGGACAGGTGAAGGTACTAGACTTCGGACTTGCCAAAACCGTCCAGCGCAAGCACGGGGAAGCCCCCCTTACAGACGACACGAGCCGAATCTCAAACAGTAGCTTGGTGGTGGGAACAGTGGGCTATATGTCGCCGGAACAACTGCGCGCGGAAAGGCTCGATTTTCGGAGCGACATCTTCAGCCTCGGGACAGTGCTCTACGAGTTAGTCAGCGGGAAGAAACCATTCGCGCGTAATAGCGACGCGGAGGTCATCTCCGCGATCCTGACGAGCCGCCCGCCTCCGCTGACGCGCGTCCCCAACGACGTTCCGCCTGAACTTAATCGCATCATCTTCAGATGTCTGGAGAAGGATAAAGAAAAGCGATACCAGTCGGCGAGTGAAGTGCTCTACGAGTTGAATGGCCTGCGAACGGGCCGTGAGTTCACACGGCGCAGGCAGCATCGCCCCGGCGCGCGGACAGTGGCGGCTCTCGTGCTGCTCGTCCTCGTCACTGCCGCGTTGAGCTTGGCCTATCTGCGCCTGACGAGGGTTCAAACGCTGGCCGTGCTTCCCATCGCCTACGCAAATGCCGACCCTAAGCTAGAATCGCTGAGCGACGGCCTAACAGAGGACCTGATTAATAAACTCTCTCACCTCTCCAAACTACGGGTCAAAGCCTTCACCGTAGTCTCCGGCTACAAGGGGCAGAGTCTCAGCCCGCAGGAGGTAGGACGCAGTTTGAAAGTGGACGCGGTGCTGACGGGGGCCTTTGTTCGGCAGGGCGAGACGCTGGTGCTGCAAACTAGCCTGATAGATACGTCGGATGGCTCACAACTCTGGGGCGAGAAGTACGACGTGAGGCAGGAGCAGGTTCTCGACCTACCGGAAAATGTTTTTGAGAAGGTGGTATCTAACCTGTCGTTGTGGGTGGGCGAGGGCGAGAAAAAACAGTTGGCCGAGCGGCCGACACAAAATAACGAAGCCCTGCGTGAATACTACAAGGGCCGTCAACTCTGGTACACGAGGAATAAGCAGAATATCCAAGAGGCCGTCGCGCACTTCCAGAAGGCGGTTGATCTTGACCCCTCCTACGCCAGAGCTTACGCCGGACTGGCCGACTGTTACGTGCTGCTCAACACCGTGGCCTACGGGAGCACGCCAACCGATGAGGCCATGAAGAAGGCGCGGGCGAGCGCGCTTCAGGCGCTGGAAATTGATGAAACTCTGCCCGAAGCACATACCGCGCTCGGCGTCGTAAAGTTGAAGTATGAGTGGAACTGGCTGGAAGCGGAGAAGGAGTTTAAGCGGGCCATTGCCCTTAACCCAGACTACGCGTGGGCACATTACTGGTATTCACAACTTCTGGTTGTCACTGACCGTCAAGATGATGCCCTCGCACAGAGCCAGACTGCCAGTGACCTCGCTCCTTTCTCCCCGCTCGCCAGCATGGGCCGCTGCCGCGCGCTCTATTACGCCCGGCAATTTGAAAGGGCCGCGGACTGCTCCAACGAGGTACTGGCCAAAAACCCTAACAACGTGAGCGCGCAGTACGTACTCAGTTACACGTATTTGCAAAAAGGGATGTATGACGATGCAATCGGGATACTCGAAAAGCTGTACACCAACGACAAGGCGCTCGCGGCAGCACCGCTCGGCTTCGCCTACGGCAGAAGTGGCAGAACGTCCAAGGCGCTGGATCTTCTCAATGATATGCGGGAGATGGCGAAGGGTGTCTACTTGCCGCCGGAGGAGGCGGCGATAGTTTATATCGGACTTGACAACAAGAATGAGGCGTTCGCTTGGCTGGAAAGGTCTTACGCGGAACGCTTCACCACACTCATCTTCCTGACGACAGACCCCATCTACGACAGCCTCCACTCAGACCCAAGATTCGCTGACCTCGCGCGGAGGCTCAACCTCGCGCCGCACTCCGCCCCATCTTAGGATTACACTTCCTGCCCGCGCACAAAAGTCGGACCGGCGACAGCTCGTCTAAGTCGGAGAGCGCCGCCATCAGTTCTTCTACTACAGTCATCGCATTGGGTTGTCGCAGGGGGTCGGCACTGAGCAACTCGGTGATGATCTTATGCGCCCGCGCCGGCACATTCCGCCTAAGCTTCACTAGAGCCACAGGTGCAGCGCGCTCTGGCAGCCTCCCGCTCAAGAGCAGGTAGATGATTACGCCCAATGCATACAGGTCATGTGTGGATGACCGCGCGGCGTGCCCGCCGAATGGCCTGGGCGGCGTGAAGGCCATTGTGCCCCATGGGGTTGGGTCAGGCTGTTCAATCGGGCACGCGCCCTCAAAATCCAGAGGCCGCAGTTCCCCGCTGCTCACAACGACGATGTTCGTGGGCTTGCAATCTCGCCACGCCCAGCCTGCGGCATGGATACGGGCAATAAGGGATGCTAGGCGCACGCCATATAAGAGGGCACGGGAGATATCCAGCCTCCTCCTTCGCCTGCATAGAAGGGACTGCAACGTCTCGCCATCTATCAACTCCGTGACGAGATAATAATTATCCTCCACCTCAAAGGACGAATAGACGCGTGGGACTGCGATGCCTGCGGCGCACAGCGCGACGAGGACGTTCTCTTCATGTTGAACCCGCCAGCGACCATCTCGCTTATCCCACGTAAGTTCGCCGCACGCACGCCCCTCCTTCAGGATGCAAAAGCGCGGCGGGCGAACGCTTAAGTCAAGGGCCTTGTAGACCCCCCCTTTGCCCCTCTGCGTTAGGGCTTGAAACGCCCGGAATGTCGTCCGGAGTGGGCTTTCGACTAGGGCGGCCTCGCGTTCTGCGCCCGCTTCGATGAAAGGGTCTATAACCCAGTCAAGCTTGGCTGTCACAGCCGCCCGCACGTCCGGAATTAGTCTTCCCTCCGCATCGCGCATGGCTGGCGTGCGCGTGCTATCAGGGTGTTCTATCTCCAGATGCCTGAATGAGCCGTAACGGTAATAGACGCAACTCTCCGGACGGAAGCGCAGGTCAAAGGGCACGGACGGTGCGGTCATCCCACAGGTCAGCTCATGCAACCGTCGCGCGAGTGACACGGCCTCGACGGGAGAGCGCGGATAAACAGTAATGAATTTGCCAACTTGGCTGTACCCGTAGAATATCCCGCAGTTGATCTTTTGCAGTTCGCGGAGGGACGAGGGAGCCTTGAACTGTACCCCATGCTCGCGCAGGAGCGGGGCAACTCGCCTCAGCACTTCGTTCGCCGTCAGCACCGTCGCCGAAATGTGAAGTTTCCAGCCCTGCTCCAAGTCGCCATGCGCGGGCGCGCGACTGTATCGCCAGATGGAGTCGGCGGGAGCAATCAGGAGGTAACTAGCACAGAGCCGTCGCCATTCGTTCTCCTGCAATAGCGCTAGCGTGCAGGAGGTGCCCATATAGTCTAGTTCGGCGCGCATCTTTACACGGATGCCTGCGGGAAGCTGATTGAACCTGCCTATATGATAAATTCGTTAGTTACGTGATTGTCGGTAAGATCGGTCGTAGCCACCCCACACAACATTCCATTCGCGACGAGGTATGCCCTTGCCTCCTGCATGGCAGCATTTGTCTCGGTGCCGTCAGTCGGTATCAAGCGGGCCAGTTGCCGCGGATTGGTCGGCGAGTCGCTGTAGAGCATCATGTAATCACGCCACGCTTGGGAGGCGTTGCCGCCGGTGATCGCGGCTCTGGCCTTGCGTTGCACTTCATCCGCAGTGGCGGAGTGCCCCCCACCTGCGGCCTGCTCTTGCAGCATCTTGTCAATAACATCTTGGATGTTTTCTCTAATCGTCATGGCTCTGCTCCAGTCGGACGCACAGCGTCCAGCGAATAGTTTCAGCGTGCGCCGCAAGCATGACGCCGTAGCGCGGGAAGATTAATCTAACACGCCTGCGAGACGTAGAAGGTCTGGCAGGTCGAACTTCGTGCCCGAGACCGAAGGAGTCCAGTTCGGGGTTTGCAAGAAAGAGTTTTTGGTGTTGCGAATCAAGCCTATCAGCACCCCGGCCACCAGCGTGCTGCCAACCGGGCCAAGAAGGCGGCCTTGGTTGAAATGTACCGCTTCGGCCAAGATGTAGAACCAGAGCGGGGTGCGGGTGGATAATTCGGTGGACTCCAACACCTCCGCCTGCTCCTTGCTGACCGCAGCTTCGACGAGTTCAGAGGCCGACAAAATGGGCAGAGAGAGGACGCGCGCCACCGCTTGTCCGGTCGGTATTCTCAGGACGTATCCGCGCAGGAGGTTACGGACAGCCAGACTGATCTCCCCTCTGATCGCGATGCCGGGTAGCCCCGGCAGAGTCGAGAGCGGCTCGACGAGGCTGGTGTCTATCCGACGCGCCACGTTAGTTCCACCCTCGACGAAATTCTCCCATTGGATGAGCCACTTCTCCGGCAGGTTAAGGTATGGCCCGAGGACGTTAAAGAGCCTAAGCAGGGATGCGAACCTAGCCGGAAAGTTGACGTTCACGTCATAAGCGGCGCGTACCATGGTATGCCCGAAGCGGAAGGCCGCAGCGCTAAATTCGAACGGTATGAAAAGCCTGCCAGCAGGGTAGAGGTTGCCGGGGTTAGCCAGCAAGTCGTCAACAATTGCGGGGTCGGCGACCCGCTTGAGATAGTCGTGGATGACGATCCACTGGTAGTGCTGACGCAGGAGTGCTCGCGCCTCGCAGTAGGTGTGCCCGCGTGCGACGAGCGCATTGTGAGCGCGTAGGAACGCAACATGCATTTGGGCAATGATAGCGTTTTCTTCGTTTCGCCCATCGCCGATTCGGGCCGTGCGGTCGTGCGCAGGGTCTGGCGACCGCCCTTGGCGCGGGAGATCGAAGTCGTTGCCCACTTTACCTGCTGGACGAGGGCCGTCTTTAGCCACGAGTCCGAGCAGCATTAGATCATCGCTAGCGTGAGGTGCCTCGCTGTAGACGCAGTCGAGATCGAACGTGGCCGTGCGCACGTTCCTGATCCTTTGCACATCGCTCGGTGCTAAGGGCGCGAGGTTGGGGTCGTCTAATTTTATGTCCCTCGGCAGCGACATGAGGGTAATGTCATGGTCAATGAACTGGCCGAAATATGTGTAGGCTGCCGGGATGGCCGAGTTGCGTGTAGGGTCTGTGCCAGGCTCGCTCATGGTATTGCCTAGCTGTTTGAGGGCAGATACGGTCGCTGGTGATTCAGGTAATAGGTCGGCGGTGTTCTGAAGGTTGGGGAATAAATAGTCAAAACGGTTCGGGTCGGGACTCGCGGCGACCAGAGGCGCGGCGAAGGGAGGCAGAAAGCCGGGGGTCGCATTCATCGCGCGAGCCGTCGCCGGAGCGTCATTCAGCCCATCGACAGGCACGACATCAACGAAAGGTATATGAGGCATAACTACTCTCCTTAAGTCATCACATTTTGAATTCCGAGTATCGGCCCGCGTGGCCGTTAACTGCTAAGGCCCGGCCCCAATACTGCACAAAATTTTTACGCCATACTCCTCGCAAACTCAACAAAGATACATAATATGACTTCTAACAATCGGCTCAAGCATGAACCACAGAAACTTCTTGCATTCATTACATAACGCACCAAATTGCGCTTAAAACTATCACCCAACGAAGGACATACTGTCTCGTTCGGACATAATGCCAATAATCGGACTCCTTGTTGAAAATGAGCAGGTGTTTTCAGGGTGGTTGCACAAAATACTGTGGTCAAGGCTGTACACGAGGTATGCAACCCGATATGTTCCACAGCAATTTCAAATTTAGACAACAGCAACTACATCTTGCGATCACAAGAATGACAGTTGGACAGTTGAGACTCTTGAGACTGCCCGATCTTCCTTAGACAGCTTGACGACGCTTCTGTCTTTAGATAGCAGCGAAGCAAACGAAAAGCGGGGCCGTTGTAACGTTCGTAAGCAGGCAGCAAGTTAGACCCGGCGCGCTTACTGCGAGAGCAAGAGAGTAGAAGTAGCCGATTCATATCTTTTATTCACCTAACATTCTACTTTGAAATCTCGCCGTAGTAATGGCAACTTGAGGTGCAGGTTTCAAAAACTGACACCCGTAACAATCCCGGCAGCTTTTCTACTAAACGCTCCCATATCCACCGCGCAAGGTTTTCGGGGGTCGGGTTTTGAAGGCCCGGTATTTCATTTAAGTAGTAATGGTCAAGTTGTTCATGAAGTGAGGTAAATGCCTTTGTTATATCTGCGTAGTCAATAAACCAGCCCAACTCAGGGTTTACCTCGCCCCGCACCGCGACCTCACAGCGAAAGCTATGGCCGTGGAGGCGACGACACTTATGATCGAGCGGTACGTGCGGCAAAAGGTGAGCAGCTTCAAAGCGAAATTCTTTGACTAACTCTACTATCATCCGGTAGCGCAATGACCTCTAGGTAAGCTGTTAAAACTTGATGTGCTCTCATGCATTCCTTCCTCGCAAGGGAAGGATGCCGCCTCCCCGGTTCAAGTCAACGGAAGAGGAAAGTGTCGGGTGAGCATCAACGGGGCGCGCAAATTGACGCGGGCGCGATATTCTTAAGCCGAAGGTACTGTCAATAGTAGGAATGACTTTTCTAATCGTAACTTACTCATGGGCAAGGCAGTGCATCGAATTAATATGGATAGGCGTTGCACCTTGGGAAGGGTTATGATTCCTTGCCAGAATATTTATGGTTCCAGATGCTGAAGTTTTCTTTGCTTGATTAGGACAGGCGCGAAACTCCCAAAGGCTGCCGCGCCTGTCCGCTTTTCTGCGTGCGCGATTTTCCTAACGCCTTTGTGTTCTGGAAATTCCTATCTTCGCTCCTCACGAAGCTACATATCAACCGAACCGCATTGACAACTTATGCTGTAGCTTTTGACAGTTTATGGTGGAGAATTGACACTTTATGTTGTAGCGAACACAGACTCCCTTCTCGTATTGCAAGCAATGCGCGAATTCCGAGCAGGATATGCGATGCGAAGTGCAGAATATGTGCGAACCTGTGACTTGAATTATCCGATGTCCCTCTTTGGAAACATATGATGTCCGTCAGTATTTCAAAAGCCCTTATTTCTTAATGGCAGGATTTTAACCCGAAAGCAGAGATGGAAACATCCCCTGTCCGAAAGTAAGAAATGGAAGCATCCGCTTGCCGAAAGTATCAAAACCCACTAATCGAACTTTATTCGCTTAGACATTTCATTGACAGTGCTTTCATGCTGTTGCTTTCTTTGAAGAGCCGCTTCAGCCTCCCGACGTTTCCGTGCCTCTACGATGGCGATCTCTTCATTGACCCGGTCGATAACCACCAGCAGGGTTTCCCGATGATATTTTTCCACTTCCTCTATCGTCGTACCATCCAGGATTATCCGGTCGCCTGAAACCTTGCCGATGCCAGGTCGGTGCATAGTTGTCCATCGCGGCGGATGATTCCACGTTTCGACGAACAGGTCAGCCCATTCAGCCGAAGGGCGGCGCGAGAGTTGAAATGGTATCGCGTAAAGCCCACTGCCCCTTGTCCCATCATTTCTGGGTGCTGTAATAGCTTCACTAATGATCCCTGTGATTTTGATGGGTTCGGAAGGATCAGCCGGTTCGGGCGCGTGGGCTTTGACCGCCTTGCCAGTCTTGCCAGCTTTGCCTTTACCGGCAGCTTTCATCACGGGTGGCTTACCGAGTGGCGGTGCTTTCATTCGCTGCCCGTGCAGGGTCGCCAGTAGGTCTTGATAACCCGCTTCAAAGCGATCCGTTCTATGAAGGTCAATATAGTATTTCCCAAGCAGCCAGGATGGTGCCGCCTGTTCCCAGTTCCCGTAGCGCAAGACGGGGATGAATTTTCGGTTGTTACGGGCTGTGAAAAGCTCGGCGGTCATGATGTGTCCTTCGTAGCCGACGCCGCCGATACGACCGTCGGACTTCCTTTTATACTCTGGAGTACATACGACAAGGACGAAGTCATTCTCCCGTAACGAATGCTCCATGAACTCTGGCAACTCATCCCCGGGCGCAACACCCCACTGATCGAGCATGACGTCCACGCCATCTTCACGCAGCTTAGTCGCAAGATCGCGCACCCACTGCTTATGCTCGTCGCCATCCCACGAGTAGGAAATGAAGGCTCTTGGCGCTTTCACACTCATATGCCCTGCCATCCGCTAAGAGTGCCTTTCCCGAACACAGGCACCTGCTTATTTACCGCCGGTTGAATAATGTATTTTGCGTTGCCACGCGCCTGTGGACAAAGTCGTGATCTCAAAGAATGCCACTTATAATAAGCATAGCTATTAAAGTCGCCAGAAACATAATGCCGTAGAAGATCAGCAGCGTGTGCGAAAACATGGTACTGAGCCAGTTTGTTTTCTTCCCTTTATACGGCCGAGTATCCATTGAGAAGTCGATGCTCGCTTCATCAGTTTTTCTGACATCATCGAACAGCCTGCGATACAGCTTTTCTTGAAACAGATAGTACCCATCAATAATCCAAAACATGATAATGGGGTAATAAATGACCGCCAAAAATTTCTTGTTCGTGTCCTTCGACGCCAGACCTAAGATTGCCGCCACGACCGTCACGCACCAGCCCTTTAGATAAAAGGAATTACCTGCCATGCGCGTAATGACCCCTTGAATCAGGTCAAGATGTTTTAGCTTCTTTTCCATGTGCTTTCGCCCGTTGTTTTAGATGTAATGCCTGAATGGCAGGGGCGCGATGTCCTTCATCGGGCCCGCCGTTAAAATTTCACCTACGGCGTCGGCGAACCTAAGCGTCACAGGGCTCCCGTCGGCGAACACGCAGGTGTTGTAGTTCAGCTTAGTTAGCGCCATGATGTCTTTAAGCACCGTATTGATGTCCGCAGTCCCCCGACAGACGTCAACCAGTAGGGGCTTCGGCACTCCCCTGCCAGGATACGTCTGGAGCCGGGGAATGAAGCCCTTTGTCCATAAGTAGGCTGTCCGCCTGTTGCGAATATACGCCGTGCCCCTCAAGACCGCTCTGGTCTGTTTCCTAAACAGTTTGAAGTGGCTCTCGTCACGGATTCGCACGCCGACAAGATTTGTGCCTAGTTCGACTGCCTGCGAAAAGCCCTTCCACTCGTTATCATCAAATTGAACCTTGCCGTGAATGAACAGTTCGCTCGGCGGTTTGTTCCCCTCGTGGTGCTCTTTATACGCATCGACAGCCATCCCGATGATCTTATTCGCGGCTTCGGTCGACAAGTGGAACGTATTAGTGCCTGGGATATACCAGGGCCCATCGACCCGTTTGAAGACTACGCCGTCCCCCGAGTCCAAAAACATTTGAGCCGCACAGCACGCATATCGCTGATCGGTGTTGCTCTCATCCCTCTTGAACACCAGCCCGATGTAGCACACCCCGTCGCGGATGTTGTTGATCTTCCACGGACGTCCGCCAGCCTTGTAAAAGACAGCCGTCGACAGATTCCAAGCGATGGTGGATGGCGTGTCCACTTGGCGCAGATAGTGCCCGGCGTCGTTAACAAAGTCGTCGGGGGCGATGGTCGTCTCGCGGATGATTTGCGTCAGTATCTTCTTGTCGAGCAGCCGGGCTTTAAGCTGGTTATGAAAGTTAAGCTCGTAGTGGTAGGGGACGGCAGCCGTGTTCTCTTCTTCGAACATCGAGGGCTGTTTTAACAGCTTCTTACCGCGCCTAGCCGACATCCCTTCGTCGGACTGCACGCGAAGCGAGGCTTCGACAGTGGACTTCGGGCGGCAGTATTTCCAGACCTTTTCGGGGATGACGACGAACCAGACATCGACCTTGTTCTCTTCCTTATTGTCGGCGTCTATGATGCGGCTGGAGTACACCTCGACCGTCTTGAAAACGCGCTGATGTTGGTCTGCCAGATGAACACAGTCCAACTCACTGTCATCTATCACCCTTTCGATCAGCGGCTCAGGATTCCACGGGATCTTAAAAGTAGTTTCAAAGCCCGGATAGATGGGGCGGTGTTCTATCGTTTCAGTCTCGTACAACGGCTGCTGGATTTTTCGCACCCACTCTTTGTACCTGCGAATACCATCGCGCGTTCCGATAACGCCAGCTCTGATGCCATAGACCTGCGCCTTATCAAGCGTTCCGAACAGCGTTAAGCCGTCGCGTGGATCCTCCATCGCCTGATCATGTGCGAATAGAAGGGTAGGTTCGTCCAGTTTTATTAGTTCAAACATTACCAGTCGTCATCCTCTTCATCGTCATATTCGACATCATCATCGATTTCAGGCTCGGCAGCCTCACCGACATCCTCCGTGCTTGCTAATTTTCCAGGATCGTCAAAGTAAACCGGGCTGGTGAATATGAGTGGGGACTTGTTGATCCTGAGCGCCTCTTCCGAACTTAAGGGAACTACGATCTCTCCGTTCTCATCTGTTAGCCAACTCATGACCGCCAGGATTCGGTCGCGCCAGTCATCATTCCACCAGTTCTTACACTGGCTCATCTTGACCCGGTGCATCCGATCCTTATCGTCCCAGATGGCTTGCCCATCATCGGAGAATAGAACATGAGGGTTAACGGCGAAGAACTTGGTGGAGCGCAGGTGTGGCTTGGCACTGATGCCGAAGTGCCAGTACCGCTTTTTGTCGGCTACGATCTTTGACTTGATAGACTTGTAACCGATGATATTTCGCCACGTCTTCTTATCGTCGACGCCGATGAATGTAATCTTGTCCCTTTCCAACTGGTCTTTTTTGAAGTAGCAGCAGAAAGCCCCGCTCGCCAATTCGTAAGTCGCCAGACCCCGTTGGCGCACGAAGTTTGTCCACGCCTGGGTAAATAAATTGGTGATGACATCACGGGTGTGCATGGGATCGATGAATGTGTCCTGCTCATCGTCGAGCAGGTCGGCGACAAAGAAGGGGTGCGTATCCCCGAACAGTTGTCCGCCACCGTTAAAGTCTTCTGCTTTGGCGAAAGATAGAATCCCGTTGCCATGGGGTTGGTAAGGGTAAACCGCCTCGCCTTCTGCCGGGCTTGGCATGCTGCTAATGCCTGGCATAAAGATGTGAAAGAACAGCTTCTGAGGTGGGGACTCGATAACAAACCAGTTGGAGAGGTGTTCTTCCTTCTTCCGCTGTAGCCCTTGCTCTGCGCTGAAATGCTCCCGCCACCATGAGGCTACGGCATCCGGACTGTAGTTAGACCTTTTAGGGACGCCCTGTGTTTCGAGTTTTTCGAGTAGGGCGCTTAACCCTTTAGCCCAGCCATCCTCAAAAGAGGTGTAGTTGATGCGTTTTAGTTCGATGTTTATCTGACCACGGGGCAGGTCGTCAATTTTAAGAGGGATCAGGAAATCTTCGAAGCCATTCTGCTTGGCGACCTCTTTGGCGAGCGCGACTTCCTGTAGCGTTCCATCTTTAGCATTCGAGCTTTTCGAGAGAACAAATAGGACTTTACAAGCCTTTTGGCGGATGATCTTTTCAACGCTTCGCCAGAAGTCTTCCCCGCCCAACAGCTTTGTCAGATCGCACCAGACTGGATAGCCCTCGAGTGCAAGGCGCAGGGCAAGCCATAGCGTAAATTCATTATCTTCGGGGTAGGCGTGGCTAATGAAGATAACGTCGCGTGTGGATGGAACTTCATGATCCGTCATATTGCCGTCTTTAAGTCTCGTTTCTGCAAGCACGTCTCAACAACGCGACAAAAGTTTACCACCAGCACGGGTAATCATCTAACAACTTTAAGCCGATAATCTTGGCAAGGTTGCTAAACGCTATTGCCATTATTTCCGTTGACGGGCTTGTTGGAGTGATCCGCTTGAACGGGCGTTCGGCGGGTTTTGAGACTCCTATTTTGGAAGCATGTGGTGTCCGCCTGCCATTGGAAGCATCTGCTGTCCGGAGCGGACAAAGGATGCTTCCAGTTATACGAACCGACACGCTCATAAGCGCGAGTAGGTCAGCCCGGTCTGGCCTTGGTATTTGCCGCCGCGGTCGTCGTAGGAGACGGCGCAGTCCTGGTCGGACTCGAAGAAGAGGACTTGGCCGATGCCTTCGTTGACGTAGACGCGCAAGGGGAGGTTGGCGAGGTTGCCGAGTTCGATGACGAGGCGGCCCGTCCAGCCGGCTTCGAGCGGGGTGGTGTTGACGAGCAGGCCGGCGCGCGCGTAGGAGGACTTGCCGAGGCAGATGCCGGTGACGCGGCGCGGGAGGCGGAAGGTCTCGACCGAGACGCCGAGGGCGTAGGAGTGCGGCGGCATGAGGTAGTAGCGCGAGCCGTCGTCGGCGGTGCGCAAGGGGGGTTCGATGAGCGACTCGGCGTCGAAGCGTTTGGGGTCGATCTCGCGCCCGTGGATGGGCGAGAAGACGCGGAAGCCGTCGTCCGCCAGGAGCATGTCGTAGCCGTAGGAGGACGCGCCCGCCGAGATGATGCGCCGGCCGTCCACCTCGCGCACGAGCGTCGCGTTGAACGGGCTGATCAGTTGCGCTTCCTCCGCCATGCGGCGGATCCAGAGGTCGGATTTAATAGTCATAAAAAAGCAGTGACGAGTGACGAGCGGGAGGATTCTAACTCGTCACCCGTCGCTTGTCACTCGTCACTGCTTTTACCGTCACTTGTCGCTCGTCGCTGCTTTTATCGTGATCGTGCCGTCGGTGACTTCGATGGTGAAGGTCGCGCCGCCCGCGCCGGCGCGGGCCTGGAGGGCGCGGTCGGTGGGCGTGGTGCGCTCGCGGGGGGCGAGGGCGGGGTGCTGGTTGAGGACGCGGCCCGTGCGGAGGACGGCGGCGTCGAGGTCGCCGTTGAAGGCGGCGGGCAACTCAAGCGTCACGTCGCCCTGCGCGAGCCGCAGCGCCGCGCCGCGCCCGCGCCAACTGCGCGCGCCGACGCGCAAGGTGATGCTCCCGCGCAGCGCCGTCATCTGCACGTCGCCGCCCGCGAGCGCGAGCGCCGACTGCCCCTCGGCGGCCTCGACGCTGAGCGCGCCTTCGACGCCGCTGACCGAGACGGGGCCGCGCCCGGCGTAGATGCGGAGGTCGAGTTGCGCGGGCACGCGCAGCTTGTAGTCAATGCGCCACGGCAGGCGTGTGAGTTGCGCGGGGAAGTCTCTGGCGGCGCGCTTGAGGAACTTGCGGTCGTGCGTGCCGGTGGTGACGACGGTGAGGCGGGTCGTGTCCTCGTCGAGCACGAAGTTGTTGACGGCGGCGAGGCGCGCGAGGTCGGCTTCCGTGTCGGCGCGCAACTCTATGTCGGCGGTGATGTCCACCTCGTTGCGCGCCCACGCCTCGACCGTGATCGCGCCGACGGGCGCGCCGTAGACGACGAGCGTGTTGCCGTAAGGGAAGCGGCGGACTTCGTGGCGCGTCGTGGTGCGCGTGAGCGCGGGCGGCGCGGACTGGGCCGGAGTCGGCGTGGGCTTCGGCTTCACGCCCGACTGCCCGTGCGCGACGCCGAAGGACGCGCAGACTGTAAACACTAAAAGAGCGCGCGCGGGCAAGTGAAGTTCGAGCGGGCGCGACTTAAGGGCGGGCGCACGCATTAGCGGCCGCGGGGGGCGAGGCTGATCGCGCCGCGCAGGTTCGTCAGTTGAATCTTCGACGAGCCGTCGCCGACCGTGCCGACGACGCGGCGGTTGTCGCCCTGGTAGTTGAAGTTGCCCATGTTGGCGAAGCCGCCGATGTTGATGTTGCGCGTGTAAGGGGCGGTCGCCGTCAGCGTGAAGCCCGTGCCCGGCGTGATCCGCATGTTGATGTTCCCCTGCGTCGAGGTCAACTCGTACGAGCCGCCGCGCAGCAACTCCGCGTCGAACACGATGTCGCCCATCACGTTGACGGCGACGACCTGGGTCGCGCGGATGTCGGTCAACTCGATGTCGCCCTCGGCGTAGACGTGCGCGCTGACCAACCGGCCGCGCACGTTGCGCACGGTGATGTTGCCGCGCGTGGTTTCGAGATCGACGGTCGCGTCGTAGGGCACGAGGATTTTGAAGGTCACGTCGCCCACGTCCTCGCGCCCGCGGTTGTCGCTGGCCACGTTGATCGTCAGCCCGTCCTCGGTCAGCGTCGGCGTGAAGCGCGCGGCGGGCGAGTCCATCACCGCCGTGACGCGAATCTCGTTGCGCTCCCAGCCGCGCACCTCGATGAGACCGGAACGGTTCTTGAGCACCAGGCTCACGTTGCCGCGCGGCGCGAAGCTGCGCGTGTAGCGCTGCTGCGCGCGGGCGGCGAGCGCCGGCCAGAGCAGCGCGCACGCGAGCGCCGCGCACGCGCAGAGCGCGCGGGCGGGCGTCGGGGCATAGCGCCGGGGCGCGTGAGGCCGTTTGCTGTTGCTGGACATCGAACCGATCAAACTCTAACTGCCGACCGAACGGGGCCGAACCGTGGCGCGCGCGCGCCGCGCGCGGGGACGAAGCGTGCGCCGCCCGCCGCCGGGCCAAGTTTTATAAGTCGGAGAACTCGCGCAGCAGCGCCTTCTTGTTGCGCAGCGCGGCGTCGCGCGCGTCTTCCGAGACCACGTCGTGCGGCGACTGATCGAGCTGCTGGAGCGAGTCCGTGAGCGCGGCGTCGATCACTTGCAGGTTGCGCTCGAACGACTCGCGCATGCGCGGGTTCCAGCGCGCCTTGCGCTGCTGGATGCGCTGCATCAACAAGTCCAACTCCTGATCGTTGAACTCGCGGCGCGCGAGCGCGGGCTGCGGCGCGGGCTGCTCCGGCACGCGCAGGCCGCGCACGCCGAAGACCGTGGCGGCCGAGACGCCGACCACGAGCACGACGACGGCCGTCGCCAGTTGCGGCAGCGACAGCGTCCAGCGCTTGTTGAGTGTGCGCGCGACGAAAGACTCGCGCCGGCGCGCTTCGGCCACGACAGCGCGGGCCTGCGCGCGCAACTGCTCGGCGCGCTCGGCCTCGACCGTGTTGGAGATGCGCAGCCAGAGGGCGCGGCTGCTGGGCGGCGCGACCGTGTGGTCGTGCAGGCTGCGCGCCGCCGCGCTGATGGCGCTCACGTCGGCGTGCGCCGCCGCGCAGACGCGGCACGTCGCCAGGTGGCTGCTGACCGCCGCGCGCTCCGCCGCCGGCAGAGTGCCGTCGAGGAAGTCGCTCAGCAGTTCATGACACTTCTCGCAGTTCATCGCTCTTTCCTTCTGGCCGGCGGGCCGCTGGCGTGACGGGGCGTCCGTGGCTCTGGGTGTCATCTCTTGCCCCGCCGCCTAAGAGAGTTGGCGGCTCGTCGGTACTGACAAACAACTGCCGCGGGGAGACCGCGCGCATCCGGGTCTTTAACGGTCGCTTCGGGCACGTCAAGGGGGCGTGAGCCTTCGGGGGAAGCGACGTTGTTGGAAGCTACGGGAGCGGGTTCTGTTGCCTCAAAAGGTTGCGCAGTTTCATGCGCGCCTTGTGCAGTTGCGACTTGCTCGTCCCGACCGAGCAGCCGAGCAGGCGCGCGATCTCCTCGTGCTCGTGCCCCTCAACGTCGTGCAGCACGAAGACCGCGCGGTAGCCGGGCGGCAACGCCCCGATGGCGCGGTCGAGCGCGATGCGATCCACCACCGGCATGTGGTGCGGGTTCTCCGTCCCCTGCACCACCTGACCGGGCACGTCGCCGTCCTCGGTCGTCTGTTCGAGCCGCACGCCCTTCTTGCGGAAGTGCATCAAGACTTGGTTGACCGTCAGCCGGTGCAGCCACGTCGTAAACGCGGACTCGCCGCGGAAGCTGCCGATCTTGCGGTAGAGC
>DASVPY010000073.1:0-8627 GCA_036389395.1 Pyrinomonadaceae bacterium | reverse complement strand
TCAGTGAAATCAGTTTTTAACTGACCACCGACCACCGACCACCGACCGCTATTCCCTCTTGTCCAGATCAAGCTCGGTCAAGTTCGACTTGTTTTCGAGGACGAAGGTGGCGGCCTCGAAGGGCTGATCGACCTTGGCCTCTTCGGGGGCCTGGTAGCTGATGCGGATCGCGTAGTGCTCCTGCGGGCGCGTCAGCTCGATGTCGGCGGGCAGCGCGTAGACGCTCGCCTCGCCGAACGGGCGCGCGTTGCCGTAGACCACGTCCGTGATCAACTGCCCGCGTTCGTCGAACGTCTGCATCCGGGCGAGCCGCAACTGCTCGGAGCGGTCGAACCAGAAGCGCCGGAGCAGGCGCGCGCGCCCCGGTGTTTCGGGCGCGAGTTCGTCCAAGGTGTAGAAGCTGCGCACGACGCGCGCGCCCTTCTTCGCGTTCGGGCGGTCGTCCGGCACTTCGTTGAACGCCTCGCTGCGCGCGTAGACGAGGCCCGCCTGCTCGCCGTCAATCGGCGCGACGAGGAGCGCGCCCGTAAGGTGTTGCGGGCGCAGGCCCGACAACGCGCCGACCGCGCGCTGCTGCATCGCGGCGGTCTTCTTCTGCCCGCCGCCCTCGCAGTCCACCTCCGCGGGGTCGCCGCCCGCGAGCCGCTTGTAGGTCGCGTTGTTCGTGCCGCGCACGAAGCGGCGGAACTTCTCGTCGCCCTGGAACACGGCGACCTGGAAGTGCGCGCCGTCCGACGCCATCTCGGCCACCTTGATGCCGAACGGCGCGTTGACCGAGAGGTAGACCTGACCGGGGCGTTGCAGGATCAGCGTGCCCTCCGAGGTGCGGTACTTCTCGATGATGCCGCACTTGCTGAACGAATTGTCGAGAAACTGTATGTCCACCTTGCCGCGCAAGGAGCGCACCTGGGCGACGCGGTTGACCTCGGCGATCAACTGCGCCGTCTCGGCCTCGACCTTGGGCGGCACGAAGGGCGCGACGCTGACCCGGTTCTTGATCAGGCGGCTGCACCCGCCCGTGGTCAGCGCGCACAGCAGCGCGGCCAGCAGCAGGCAGACTAGGCGTGGCTTAAATAGTGGACGCAGCGCGCGCAGCTCGATCATCACCCGTGCACAAGCGCCGGCAAAACTGCCTCGGCGGTCAACCCCAAACCCGGCGCGAATTTGAACAAGGCAAGCTAACAAACGGGCTGAACCCTTGTCAACGCAAGCCCCAAACCGGAGCGCGCGCCGCGCGTTTGCGGCCGCCGCGCCGGTCAGCGCCATTCTCCTTGCAAGGTGAATGCCGCCCAGTAGAAGGGCGCGGCGTAGCGGCCGTCTCTGAGCATGGCGACCTGCGCCTGTTGGAGCGCGGCGGCCGGGCGCAGCTTGTCCACGAGCAGCCCGCGGTAGAAGCGCGCCATCAACTCGGCGGTCGCCGCGTCCGACACGCTCCACAGGCTGACGACCACGCGCGGCGCGCCCGCGTACATGAAGCCGCGCGTCAGTCCGACCAACCCTTCGCCCCTGATCTCTTTGCCGAGGCCCGTCTGGCAGGCCGAGAGCACGACCACGTCCGCCGCCAGCTTCAGGTTGTAGACCTCGTGCGCGCGCAGGAAGCCGTCCTGCGGGCGGCCCTGCGCGTCGTACATCGAGAGCATGATGCCGGAGAGTTCCGGGCGCTGACTGTCAACGAAGCCGTGCGTGGCGAAGTGGACGAAGCGGTAAGCGCCGAGCGCGGGGTCGAAGGCGGCGGCGCGGCTCGCGCCGAAGTCGAACGCCTGCATACGCGCGTCGGCGGGCGCGAGCGCGAGTATCTGCTCGGCCTCGGCGCGCGTGCCCGGCAGGCGCGGGATGCGCGCGCCGAAGCCCGCGCCGCCCGCGTCGTCCGCCCCTTGCGTCTTCGCGCCGCCCAGCGCCAGCCCGCGCCGCGCGGGTCGCCCCGGCGTCTTCGCGCGCGGCCCGACGGCTGCGGCCGTGCGCGGGGCCGCGGCCGTCGCCCCTTGTGGGCGCGCGGCGTTGACGGCGGCGAGGCGCGGGTCGTCGGCGGTGAAGACGGGGTCGGCGAGGACGGCGAGCGTCTTGGTCGCGGGCGGGCGGTCGTGCGTCTCGCGGCGGAGGACGGCGGCCGTGGAGGCGGAGGGCAGCGTGACGATCTCGTGTTCGGTGATGAGCGGGCGGTAGGCGTCCGCGCCGGGCGACGAGAGGGCGGCGAAGGGGACGTACTGCAACGCGCCGTCGGCGACGACGAGCAGGCGCTTGCCGGCGAGTTGCGCGGCCGCGGGCGCGAGCACGAGGTTGGCCAGACGCGCGGCCGCGGCCGGCCCCGCGCCGCCGCCTTGCGCGCCCGGCGCGGCCAGTACGCCGCGCCTTGCGCCCGCGCCCGCATTCGCGTTCGTCTTCGCGTCCGCGTTCGCGCCTGCGCTCGTGTTCGCGCCGGCCGGCCACTGGCGGGGCGCGGTCAGCGTCGCGTAGAGCCGGCGGGCGGCGTCTTCGATCTCTTCGCGCTTCGGCAGCTCATAACTTCTGAGCGCGTCGGGCGCGACCACCCAGAGGTAGCTGCGTTCAGGCCCCAACGCGTACTCAAGCAGGAGCGTGTCTTTGTCCAACGTCTGTTGCAACTCGGCGAGCGCGAGCGGCTGCGGCTGTGTGAGCGCGGCGTAGCGCGGACTCGTGCGCCTGATCTCGGCTTCGACCTGGCGGAACTCGGCCGTGACGGCGTCCAACTGCTGCGCGAGCGTGGCGGCCGATTGTTCGTCGTGCGGCCCGTTGAGCAGTTGGACGCGCGCCTGCGCCACGTCGTTGAGCCGTTGCTGTAGGTCGCGCTCGCGCGCGAGTAGCGCAGGCTCGACGCCTTGGCGTATGTCCGCGCCGGCTTCGGCGAGCGTCTCAAGGAGCGAGCGCGCCCGCGCGCGTTCGCTGACTTGCAGCGCGCGCGCGTCGTAGCCCGCCGCCGGGCGCTGCTTGTGCAGTTGCATCAGCAGGTCTATGTAGAACTCGTAGTAGTCCTGCACGGAGGCGAAGTAGCTGGAACGCAACTCGCGGCTGCCGATGCTGGCGCGCAAGGATTCGAGTAGGGCGAGCGCCGCCTCGATGTCGCGCAGCGCGCCTTCCGTGTCGCCCGTGCCGCGCTCGTTGAACGCGATATTAAAGAGCGTCTGCGCTTCGCCGCGGCGGTCGCCTAAAGATTGGTAGAGCGCGAGCACTTGCCGGTACGTCTCGACCGCCTCCTGCTGCTCGCCGATGGCGAGGAAGGCGGAGCCGACGTGGCTGAGCGTCAACGCCTCGCCGCTGCGGTCGCCGGCCGCGCGGCTGAGCGGTAGTGCTTGCTGGTAGTACTCGACCGCGCGTTGCAGATCGTGCGCCTGCGCGTAGAGCTGCCCGATCTGGCTGAGCGCGACGGCCTCGCTGCGCTTGTCGCCCGCGGCGCGGTAGAGCGGCAGCGCCTGCTGGTAAGCGGCGAGCGCCTGCCGGTTGTCGCCGGCCGCCTGGTAGAGATCGCCGAGGTTGGTGAGCGTGACGGCTTCGCCGCCGGGGTCGCGCGCGGCGCGTCGGAGCGCGAGGGCTTGTTCCAGGTAGACGCGGGCCTGTTGCAGTTCGCCCAGCGTGAAGTAGAGGCCGCCGATGTTGTTGAGCGTGACGGCTTCGCCGCCCGCGTCCTTGACGGCGCGCAGCAGCGGCAACGCCTGCTCGTAGTAGTCGAGCGCGGCCTGCAACGCGCCCACGTCGCTACTGACCAGCCCCATGTTGTTGAGCACGACGGCCTGGCCCGCGCGGTCGCCCGCCGCGCGGTAGAGCGGCAGCGCGCGCTCGAAGTGCGCGAGCGCCTGCTCGGCCGCGCCCAGCTTGCTGTAGACCATGCCGGCGGCGTTCAGCGTCTCGGCCTCGTGCGCCTTGTCGCCCGCCGCCTGGTAGAGCGGCAGCGCGGCCGACAGTTTCGCCTGCGCCTGTTCGAGCGCCTCACGCGTGCCCTGCTCCATCAAGCTCTGCGCCTCGGCGAGCAGCCGATCAGCCTCGGCGTTGGCGCGCGCGCCCGGCGCACGCTGCGCGGTGACGGAGACGGCGCACAGCGCGACGCCCGACAGGCACACGGCGCACACTAACAGCCACAGACGCGCCGGTCGTTTATGTTTTGTTCTCATAGTGTGTGACGGGGGCCGGCGTGCGGGCCTGACTTCGGTTCGGTCGTTAACGGGGGCGCGCCGTCAATCGAGTTCGAGCGGCGGCTTGTGGTAGCGGGCGCGGATGCGGTTGATCGTGCGGTGGACGGTGGGGCGGCCGACGATCTTGATTTCGAGCTTGCGCTTGCCCGGAATGTCCGTCAGCATCAGCCCCAGCAGGATCGTCAGGATGCCCTGCCCCGGCACGCCCGGCAGAGACATGATGACGCCGAGCACGAACAGCACGCCGCCGAGCAGGTTCTTGCCGACGTTGGCGACGAAGCGCCGGCTCGGCGAATAGCCGGCGAAGAAGTCGTGCGGGCGCGCCGCGCTGAAGTAGTTGGCCGGCAGCTTGACGAGCAGCCACGCCGTCACGGCGAGACTCCCCGTGAACGTCAGCAGGAAGAGGCCGACGCCCCACGCCGCGCCGCGCCAGGACAGGTGCGCCGTGAGCGACTGCAACCAGCCGTCGAGCAACGCGAGCGCGCACGCCTGTGTGAAATGGTTCATCGGCCCTCAGCGGCAGATCGGTTGAACTCAAGTTGCGCGCGCGCGGCGACGAGCGCGGCGACGAGTTCGCGCACGACCGCCGCGGCCACGCCTTCGAGGCCGAAGTCGCGCGCCTCCGCGTCCTGCCAGAACTCGCCCAGCTCGCGCGCGCCCGCGCGCTCGAAGACGAACGCCTGCGCCAGCAAGTCCACGATGTCCGCCGCCTTAACCAGCCGCGCCTCCAAGCTCGCGCGCGTCTCGTACTCCTCGTGCCACGCCGCGTAAGCGCGCGCCCGCTCCGGCCCCAAATCCGCCACCATGTCGGCGAACGCCGCGCGCTCGGCCCGCTGCTTGGCGGCCGCGCCGAAGTAGTCGGCCGCCGTGCGCGGCAGGTCGCCCATGCGCGTCTCCGTCCAGTCGTGCACGAGCGCCAGGCGCAGCACGCGCTCGACGTTGACCTCGCCGCCCCGCGCTTGTATTTCATCGGCCAACAGCATCGCCACCGCCGCCACCCCGTACGTGTGCGCGCCCACAGACTCCGCGCCCGGCGCGAGGCCCCGCAGCACCCAGCCCGTGCGGTCGAGCCGCTTCAACCGTTGCAGTTCGAGCAGGACAGACAGCATAAGCGGTTGTTAAGCTCCCGGCACGACCGCCGCCGGCACGCGCCGACGAGGCGTGCGCTCATTCGGTCGCGCCCAACGGGCCGACCCGGTCTTGGGCGGCGGCGTCCTTTATACCATTGATCTCGGCCTCGACGGCCGCGGCCGCCACGAACCGCGAGCGTTCGGGCCCGCCATCCTGCGCCTGCAAGCTCGCCGCGAACTGGCGGTCGAACTCCTTGAGCCGGGCCAGCACGGTCGGGGCGTGCCAAGTGAACAAGGTCTGCCGGTAGCCGGCCCCCGGCACCTGCAACATGGCCTCGGCGTAGAACCAGTCGCCCACCAGCAACAGATTGCCCGGCTCGGCCCGCGCCCACACGACCGCGCGCACGTCCGGGTAGCGCGCCTCGTCCAGCAGGAAGGCCCGCAGCTTGCGCAGCCGCACGCACCGCGCCGCCGGCCCGTACTGCGCGAGCGACACGGTCGGGTCGATGACCAGGTCGCAGCCAAACTTCGCGGCGAGTTCGCCTAGGACAACGCGCTCCTGATACTGCTGCTCGTGCATGAAGCGGCTGCGCGGGCTGTGCCCTTCCCGCTCCCGCCAGGCGGGGTCGGGCGGCGGCACGTCGGGCAGGGAGAAGGACGTGATCGCGCCGCGCTGTCTGACCCGGCCGCCGCCACGCCGCTGTGCGTCGCGGGCGTGGTGGACGATCTCCAGCGCCCGCCGCTCCGGCAGTTCGACCAGCTCGAAATTCGGGTGGCTGGCCTTGCCCCCGTCTTCGACGCGCGCGTCCACCAGCGGCTCGGCGAGCGCGCCCGGCAGTTGCGCCAGGTCTTCTCCGACGCGGATGGCTTGCAGTTGCTGGATGAGCGCGACCGGGGCGATGTCGCCGATAACGATGGGCAGGATCGGCACGCCGACGCCCATCGCGTAGCCGGTCTCCTGATGCACCCACGGCTTGGCGAGCGACTTGCGCGTCAGCAGCGGGATGAACAGGTGGCAGCGCGCGATGTGGTTCTTGATCTCCTCGGTGAAGGGCTGCCCCGGCACGAGGCCGTGATCCCACACGACCCGGAGGCCGAGCCGGTCGAGCACGGCGACGACGCGCGCAGCCAACTCGCGCTCGGCGTTCGTGTAACTCAGGAAGACGCGGTAAGGGTACATGCCGTCACCTCCGGGGCGCGCGCGGGCTGCGCGGCCAGGGGCCGGGCCGTCTCAGCCCGTGAGCAACTCCGCGGGCAGGTGGGCTTTAACGATCCCGCTGAAGTAGTGCGCGCCCGGCTCCGGGCCGAGCCTGAGTTGCAACAGCGCCGCGTTCGGCATGGGCACGGCTTGGAGGAAGGCGTGGAACGCCCTCATCGCCTCGCCCCCGATCTCGCCCGGCTCGGACAACAGCAGCCAGAGCAGGGCGCGGATGAACTGCCCGTGGCTGAACAGCACGGCGAACTCGTAGTCGCCGCGGGCGAGGCGTTCCGCCGCCGCCCGCACGCGGGCGCAGAAGGCCGCGAACGACTCCGCGCCCGCGCCGTCGCAGTGGTGCGGCTCGCCGCGCGCCCAGTAGGCGGCGACGAGCGGCTTGCGCTCGTCGAAGGTGGTATCGCGGCAGCGCGCCGGGGCCAGGTAGGTGAACTCCTGCACGGCCCATTCCTGGTACGGCACGTCCGGGTAGCGCGCCCGCAGCGGGGCGGCCGTCAGCCGGGCGCGCAGGTACGGCGAACTGGCGAGTAAGTCGGGCCGGCGCGTGACACAGGCGGCGACGCGCCGCGCCTGTGCGCGCCCCCTGTCGGTCAGCGGGATTGACGCGGGCGCGGACGTGGCCGCGCCCGCGTTGCCGGCGCTTTCGCCGTGTCGGATCAGCCAGACTTCTCGCACCTTAGAAAGCTGTCCGTGGTCAGTTGCCCGTTGTCCGTTATTCTCGTCACGCCGGTTGCGCGGTTCAGCTTCGGCCCTCAAGTCGGGCAACAGAAACAACGGACAACTGACTACGGACAACGGACAAGTCAAACAAACATCTTGCCGGGGTTCAGGATGCCGTTCGGGTCGAGGGCGTGCTTGATGCGCTTCATGGCTGCGATGGTCGCGCCGCCGAGGGCCATCTCGATGTAGGGGGCTTTGACGTAGCCGATGCCGTGCTCGCCGCTGATCGTGCCGCCCAAGTCAACCGCGGCGGCGAAGGTCTCGCGCACGGCCGCGCGGGCGCGGCGCATGGCGTCGGCGTCGGCGCGGTCGCACATGAAGTTGACGTGGATGTTGCCGTCGCCCGCGTGGCCGAAGTTGACGACGAACGTGTCGTGCAACTTGCCGATCTCTTCGACGCGCGCGACGAGTTCGGGCACGCGCGAGCGCGGCACGACCACGTCTTCGTTGAACTTCATCGTGCCGAATTTTTTGAGCGCGGGCGAGATTGCGCGGCGCACGTCCCACAGCCTCTCTTCTTCCTCGCGCGTCTCGGAGCGCATCACGTCGAAGCCGCCGCCGTCGCGCACGACCCCCTCGCAGATGAGCGCATCGCGCTCGACCTCGGAGGCGTGGCCGTCAACCGAGACGAGCAGGAGCGCGCCCGCCTCCGCGCCGAAGCCGAACGCAAACTCCGTCTCGACGGCCGCGATGGCGTTGCGGTCGAGCACCTCAATCGCCACGGGCGTGACGCGCGCGCGGTTGAAACGCGGCACGCAGGCGCACGCCTCCGCCATCGTGCGGAACGTGGCGCGCACGGTGCGCGTTGTTTCGGGCAACGGCAGGAGGCGCAACGTCGCCTCCGTGATGATGCCGAGCATGCCTTCCGAGCCGCAGATGAGTCCCGTCAAATCAAACCCGACGACGTTCTTGCTCGTGCGCCCGCCGGTTGTAATGATCTCGCCCGTAGGCATCACGACTTCAAGCCCGAGCACGTAATGCTTGGTCACGCCGTACTTGGCCGAGCGCATGCCGCCCGCGTTCTCCGCTAGGTTGCCGCCGATGAAAGAATTCTTATAAGAGGCCGGGTCGGGCGGATAAAAAAGACCGTACTGCTCAACCGCCTGCTGAAGCGCAAAGGTAGTCACGCCCGGCTCGGTCACGACATATAGATCGTCGGCGCTCACCTCTTTAATGTGGTTCATGCGGTCTGTGCCGATGACGATGCCGCCATCGACCGGCACAGCGCCGCCCGTGTAGCCTACGCCTCCGCCGCGCGCCGTGACTGGAAACCTCTCACGGTTGGCGAGCCGCAGGATGGCAGCGATCTCTTCGGCCGAGCGTGGCAGCACGACGGCCTCTGGCGGAAACTTCTCCTTCAGGGCGTCCTGCGCGTATGGCTCGACCCGCTCGGCATCCACGATCACGAACTCCGCGCCGACCGTTTCGCGCAAACGCGCCAGCACCGTCTCGCTAGATGCGGCCGTGCGGGCTCGCCCATTC
>DASVPY010000072.1:0-2038 GCA_036389395.1 Pyrinomonadaceae bacterium | reverse complement strand
TGCGGATTGAAGACGGGCGACTTGCCGCTGTTCTTCAATCCGCAATCCGCAATCCGCAATCTAAAATCGAAAGGCCGCGCAGGCCATGTTCAGGCCGCCGCCGGAGGCGCACATGACGACGATGTCGTGCTCCTTCAGCTTGCCGGCGCGGACGGCGTCGTCCAAGACCATGGGGATGCAGGCCGAGCCGGTGTAGCCCCACTTCTGCATGACGGTGTGCGTCCGCTCCATCGGCAGGTCGAGCCG
This sequence comes from Pyrinomonadaceae bacterium, assembly GCA_036389395.1. Classification (GTDB taxonomy): domain Bacteria; phylum Acidobacteriota; class Blastocatellia; order Pyrinomonadales; family Pyrinomonadaceae; genus QHXQ01. The sequence goes on along the minus strand of DASVPY010000072.1, from coordinate 1,792 downwards.
CTGCATGACCTCTCTGATCGTGCTCAGGTTGACCTGCGTGAAGAGGAAGAGCGCCACGTCCGCCACCGTCAGTCGGCACTTCGTCAGCACGTCGCGGACGATGGCGGGCCAGCCTTCGTTGTTCACCTCGGCCGGGTATTTTTTGGCGAACCGGAGCTTGGCCCACACGCCTTCCTGCAACACCGCTTCGGTCACGGGCATGTGCGTGCCGCCCGCGTAGATGCCCATGTGATCGTGGTAGCTGCCGTCGGCCACGAGCTTGGCGGCGAGGAAGCCGGGGCGGTCGGCGCGCGCCTGAAGGACGAGCGCGCCCGCGCCGTCGGCGAAGATGGTCGCCGTCTTCTTCTCCGTCCAGTCGAGGTACTTGCTCATCGCGTACGCGCCGACGACGAGCACGTTCTTGTACGCCGGGTCGGCGATGACGTACTTGGCGGCGGCGTCGAGCGCGGTGACGAAGCCGGCGCAGGCCGAGTTGAGATCGAACGTGCCGGCGCGCTTCGCGCCGAGGCGGTGCTGGACGACGACCGAGGTCGCGGGCGAGATGTACTCCGGCGTGTCGGTGGCGAGCACGATCAGGTTCAACTCGTCGGCGGCGACGCCCGCCGCGGCGAGCGCGCGCTCGGCGGCGGCCGTCGCCAGATCGGCCGTGCTCTCGTTGGGCGCGCAGACGTGCCGCTCGCGTATGCCGAGCACCTGCGAGACGAACTCGTCAACGTCCTCGCCGAGCATCCGGCTCAGCTCCGCGTTCGTGATCACCCGCTCAGGCACGTAAGAACCAGTGCCGACGATGCGTGCGTAGGGCATAGGGGTTAGTTCAAAGTTCAAGGTTCAAAGTTCAAGGTTCAAAGTTCAAGGTCAAGTTCGTGGTTCAACAGGCCGAACTTGCTTCAACCTTGAACGTTGAACTTTGAACCTTGAACTTCTTCGATGAATTCGAGGACGGCGCGGTTGAACTCGTCGGCCTGTTCGATGAAGAAGGTGTGGCTGCCGCCGGGCAGGACGCGGAGGCGCGCGCCGGGGATGAGCGCGGCCAGGTTGTGTGCGTTCTGCGGCGGCACGATGGTGTCGGCGTCGCCGGTCAGGACGAGCGTGGGCGCGGCGGTCTGCGCGACGCGCGCCTCCGTGTCGAAGGCCATCGCCGCTTGCAGTTGGTGCAGGTAGGCGTGCTCGGGGACGAAGTTGGCCGCGCGCAAGGAGATGACCTGTTCGATCTCGTCGGGGTGCGCGGCGACGAACGACGGCGAGAAGGCGACGAGCAGGTTCTCGCGCACGCGCGCCTCCGTGTTCAAGCCCTTGGTGGACGCGAGGGCTTGCAGCGTCTCGAACGAGGGCGGGACGTGGCGCGGGCCGCCGAAGCTCGTGCAGCACAAGATCAGGCTCTCGGTCTTTTCGGGGTAGGCGAGCGCGAACTCCTGCGCGACGAAGCCGCCGAAGGACGCGCCGAGGACGTGCGCGCGCGCGATCCCCAGCGCGTCGAGCAGCGCGGCCACGTCGTCGGCGATCAGGCGGATCGTGACCGGCTCGTCGCGCTGCTCGGAGCGCGCCACCCCGCGCGGGTCGAAGACGACGGTGCGGCAGCGCGCGCTGAAAGGCCCGACCTGCTTGAACCAAATCCACAGCCCCGTGCCGAAGCCGGGGATGAGCACGAGCGGCGGCCCGTCGCCGTGCGTCTCATAGTAAAGCTCTACGCCGTTGACGTGTGCGTGCGGCATAGCCTGTTTCCGCGGCGGACTTGAGTATAGCGCGGGCGGCGGGTCACCGCCGCGGGCGCAGGGCGCGCGCGGAGAGCGGA
>DASVPY010000071.1:0-38638 GCA_036389395.1 Pyrinomonadaceae bacterium | reverse complement strand
GGGCGCGTGGCTCAACCGCTACCGCCGCCTGAAGGTTCGTTACGAGCGGCGCGCAGACATCCATCAGGCGTTCCTCGAACTCGGCTGCGCGCTCATCTGCTGGAACTACATCCAGCATGGGTTTTGAAACGGTGTGTAAGTATATAGGCTTGGGCATCTGGTCTGCTCAAGCGCGGCAATTCCTCCAATCCGGCAGGAAAGAGCATCTCCAATAGTTCGACCCGCTGCCGGCTGGCGCTCAGACGGTAGAGCGTGGCATCGCTCAATCGCTTGTAAAAAAGCTCGAAGGCATTATCATAACGTCCCAGCCCGATCAGCGTGTTGTACAATTCGATGGCGGGCGTGAGGTCTTCGAGGCTATTGACTTTGAGATAATTGTCAATCTTCGGCACTGCTTCAAAGTGCGCGTGCAGACTCGTATAGACGCCGCGCCGGGCGTCGTCGCCCAAGCCACTCCACACCACGCCACGCACGAGCGGATGCAGGTCGTAGCGGTTGGCGCGCTTGTCCCAGCCGACTAGGCCCCGGTCTTCCAACTCGGTCAATACCTCATCCAACTCACGCTCGTCGGCGCAAGGCTTTCCTTCACCTATTAACAATGAGGACAGCGTGTCGTAGCGCGCGGGCATTCTGAATGCAGCGATGGTGCGCAACACCTGCTGCGCTTTATCGTCCAGCCCGTGCAGAGCGAAAGCCAGCACGTGCGACTTCACCTGCACAAGTGGCAGGCTGAAGGGATCGAAATCAGGATGGGTGCGCCGCCATGCGTCGAAGTCGCCGGGCGCAGGCCGGTAGCGCGCCACCTCGCTCGCTAATGCCTGAATCAACAGCGGGTGGTTATCCGCGCGTTGGAAAAGCGGCAGCAATGAATCGCGTGCGCCGGTCGCGCCGAACGCGCGCCACAGTTCGAGCGCATCATCATCAGCTAGGCCCCGCAGGAAGATGGCTGCGCAAGTGCCAAGCGACTCGCCCGTGACCATCTGCAAATCGGCGGGGTAGAGGCGCGTGCTGACGAGGATGCGGGAGGCGCGGACGTTGGCCAGTTTGCGGAGGAATGAGCCGGCGCGCGGGTCGGCGGTCTTGCGGAGGCGGTGCTCGCCGGTGAAGGATTGCGCGGCGCTCGTGGGCAGGCCGATGGCGTTGGCGACGAAGTTCGCCGTCTGCCTGTCGTAATCGTCGTCGCTGAGGTGCGCCGCGTCCGTGCGGGCGTAGGCGATGAGGATGCGTTCGAGGCCGTCGAGGACGAGGAGGAAGGGGTCGCGGTCGAGGGCGGCGAGGAGTTGGGTCTCGCGGTCGGGGGCGGGCGTTTGTTGGACTTCGGCGAGCGGGCGGCGCGTGACGTAGGCGAGCGCGCGGGTGACGAAGTTCTCGAAGGTGGCGTCGGATTCGTAGAAGCTCCACCACATGCGGCCGGCGAGGGGGCGCATCTCTTGCGGCGCGATGGTGTTGAACCAGTGCCACGTCAGCGCGCTCTTGCCGAGGCCGCCGACGGCGACGACGTTGAGGATGCGGGCGCGGTAAACGTCGGCGTCGGGCTTGGCGACCCAGTCGGTTAGCAGGTTGAGTTCGGGTTGGCGGCCGACGAGGCGGTGGGTTTGGAGCAACGTGTAGGGGTGGGCGATGAAGGGTTCGGGCGGCGCGGGGATGTCGCTGACGTAGTGGAACGTGGTCAGGTCGGGCTGGCGTAGTTTCGACAGGCTGTTGATGACGTGCGCGCGCAGGTCGGCGGGCGAGCTGAAGAAGTTGATGATGTTCTCATTGGCGATGCGCTGTTTGAAAGCCTTCAATTTCTCCGCGCCCGCGCCGGTCTCAACGTCGGTGGGTTTGACCGGGTGGTCTTCGTGCATCAGGAAGATGAGGCGCGGGATGTTGCGTTCGACGGCGCGGTTGTATTCCATCTCTGTGATGGAGATGTCGTGCCCCGCGGGCACGAAGCCGTAGCGGTAAGCGAATATGCCGACGTAAATCTCCGCGTCGTCAACCAGCTTGAGCGAGGCGGCAATGGCGCCGGCGGCGCTGGCGGGCAGCGTCTCCATCACGTGCGGGTACATGCCTTGGCGCAGGCAGGCGTCCATGACCTGTTTGCGGTGGTCGGGCAGGTCGCGAGCCGTGCTGCTGATCATTACGTCTGTGTGTTTATTAACGTCCGTGCGCTTCGTGTTGCCCGTGTCGTGCGTCATGTGAGAGCCTCCGAAGCGGGTGCGCTTGTGCGGGCGTATTGTAGCGGGGTTTGTTAGGGGTGACTAGAGTTTGAGAGCTAAGCACGCGCGCGGGCGGCGGGCGTTAGTCGCATTGTCGTCGGTGGGCATTAGCCGGCTTGTCGCCAGTGTTGCCAGTCGGTGATGGTTGCTTGGGCCATGCGTTGGGCGTTGGTGTGGAGCCAGCGGGCGGGGCGGCGGGAGAGGTCGGCGGCGATGAGGGGGGCGGCGGCGGGGCTGCCGAGGTGGACGTTGGCGGTCTCGCGCCCCATGGCGCGGAGGAGTCGGTACTCGTCGCGGCGTTTGGCTAGCGCCTTCAGGTCTATGCGTTGGCAGTCGGGCGCGAGCCGGCGCACGAGCCAGCGGCCTTGGACGCGCAGGAAGGGATCGGGCGCGCGCACCGCTTGCGCCAGGGCTTGCGCGCAACCCGGCGACCCTTCCTCGTTGATGCCCGCCCAGACCAATGACGAAGGGACGAGGGCTTTGGCTTCACGCGCCAGGCGGCCGCCGCGCCACGCGCCCAGCCCGGCGAAGCGTTGCCGCCCCAAACTGCCCAGTCCGGCCACGCGCCTGACCAAGCGATAGTTGACGCCCGGCTCAGGCCACAATGCTTCTATCGCGGCGCAGGCCTCGGCCAGCACGCCCGCGTTGCCAGCGGGCAGCTCGTCAGTGTTGACGGCGGGCAGGGCGTCAAGCTCTTGCCAGAAGGCGGTCGGGTCGCGGTGCTTGGCGTCGATCATGGCGCGCAGACGCCGGTGGCGTTCGGCCAGGATGAAAGGGCGCGCGCCGTCTTCGAGGCCCGCCGTGTAGCCTGCGAGGAGCGCGGCGCAGGCGTCTTTGGGCGTGAGTTCGATGTGTTCGGCGGCGGCGGCCAGGCGCGCGCTCGTGGCGAGGCGGACGAGATCGCTCGTGTAGGGCAAGCGGCCCGCTTCGTCGAAGTCGTTGACGCCCCAGGCGAGCCGGCCTTCACGGTCGCGCCACGTGCCGAAGTTTTCGATGTGTAGGTCGCCGACGGCTAAGACCTGCGGCGCGTCCGTCAACTCCGCGCAGACCTCCGGCCACAGTTGCGCCCAGCGGTAGAAGGTCGCGCGCAGGAACGGGAACGGGGACGTGTCGTTCCGCATCTGCTCGTGCTTGCACTCAAGGTCGGCCGCCGACACGTCGGTCTGTCGGGTCAGCCAGGCTTCATAACTTTGCGTCGCCGCGTGTATGTCCATCTCTTGCACCGTCCTTATAGGTGAGACGCGCGCGCGAGTCTGCGCTCCTGTTCGGCGTGGCGGATTATCGCGCGGCGCGCGGGCGCGTGGGTAGTGTCGGGCCGATCTTTTATGCTAAATTTCTCGCCGAACGCAAAAAATCGCGCACAATTTTTTGAGGAGAAAGTTATGAGGCGTCTGACTTCGGTGATCATCTGCGCGTTGGTCTGCGCGTCGGTCGGGTGGGCGCAGACGGCGCGGCGGCCGTTGACGGTGGCGGAACTGTTGCAGGTGCGGCGCGTGGGCGACCCGCAGTTGTCGCCCGACGGCAAGTGGCTCGCTTACACGGTGGCCGTGCCCGACCGGGCGGCGAACCGCAGTCGCACGCAGATCTATCTGATCGCAATCGAAGGCGGCGCGGCGAAGCAGTTGACGAGCGGCGAGAGTTCCGCGACCGCGCCGCGCTGGTCGCCGGACGGGCGGCGCATCGCGTTCGCCAGCGCGGGGCAGTTGTGGACGATGGACGCGCAGGGCGGCGACCGCAAGCAGGTGACGAGTATTTCGACCGGCGCGGCCGATCCCGTCTGGTCGCCCGACGGGCGCTGGCTCGCGTTCGTGTCGGACGTGTACCCGGACTGCGCCGACGACGCCTGCAACAAGCAGCGCGCGGCCGAGGCGGAGGCGAGCAAGGTCAAGGCGCGCACGATTGATCGGCTGCTCTACCGGCACTGGACGGCGTGGAAGGACGGCCTGCGCACGCACGTCTTCGTCGTGCCGAGCGAGGGCGGCGCGGCGCGCGACGTGACGCCGGGCGACTACGACGCGCCGCCGTTCTCTTTAGGCGGCCCGCCCGACTACGCCTTCTCGCCCGACGCGAAAGAACTCGCGTTCGCGCGCAACACCGAGCGCGTCGAAGCGACTTCGACCAACAACGACATCTTCGTCGTGCCCGTCGCGGGCGGCGAGGCGCGGCGCTTGACGGGCGACAACAAGGGGTCGGATCAGTCGCCCGTCTACTCGCCCGACGGGCGCTTCCTCGCCTACCGCTCGCAGCAGACGCCCGGCTTCGAGAGCGACCGCTGGCGCTTGATGCTCTACGACCGCCAGACCAACCAGACGCGCGAGTTGACCGCCGGCTTCGACGCCAACGTCGAGGGCTTCACGTTCTCACGGGACGGCAAGCACATCTACTTCGCTTCGGGCGAGCGCGGGCGGCAGCCCGTCTTCGTCGTCGCGGTCGCGGGCGGCAAGCCCGCGCGCCTCGTCACCGGCTTCAACGACGACGTGCAGATCGCGCGCGACGGCCGGACGCTCGTCTTCACGCGCTCGACCGCCGCGCGCCCGACGGAGATCATGAGGGCGACGCTGCAAGACCCTCTGCGCGTGGCCGAGGACGGCAACGCCGTCGCGCCCGTCACGCACGAGAACGACGAGTTCATGGCGCAGTTCGAGTTGAACGCGGCCGAGGAGTTGACGTGGACGGGCGGCGCGGGCGCGCGCGTCTCCGGCTGGGTCGTCAAGCCGGCCGGCTTTCAGGCGGGACGCAAGTACCCGCTGCTCGTCTTGATCCACGGCGGGCCGCAAGGCGCTTGGAACGACAGTTGGGGCTACCGTTGGAACCCGCAGATTTTCGCGGGCCAGGGCTACGTCGTCTTCCTGCCGAACCCGCGCGGCTCGACCGGCTACGGGCAGCAGTTCACCAACGAAATCTCCGGCGACTGGGGCGGCAAGGTCGTCACGGACATCTTGAACGGCGTCGCCCACGTCATCGAGCAAGGCTACGTGGATAAGGAGCGCATCGGCGCGGCGGGCGGCTCCTACGGCGGCTACATGGTCAACTGGCTCGAAGGGCACAACGACGATCCGCGCTTCCGCTTCAAGGCGTTCGTCTCGCACGCGGGCGTCTACAACCTGACGAGCATGTACGGCGTGACCGAGGAACTGTGGTTCCCCGAGTGGGAGTTCAAGGGCACGCCCTGGGAGAACCCGGAACTCTACACGCGCTGGTCGCCGAACATGTTCGTCAAGAACTTCAAGACGCCGCTCCTGGTGACGCACGGCGAGATGGATTACCGCGTGCCGATTGATCAGGGCTTGCAGCTCTTCACCGCGTTGCAGAAGATGGGCGTGGACTCGAAGCTCCTCATCTACCCGGACGAGGGGCACTGGATTCTCAAGCCGCAGAACTCCGCGCTCTGGTACACCACCGTCAGCGCGTGGTTCGACAAGTACCTCAAGCCCGGCGCGACGGCACGCAACTAGAAAATCCTTTGCGTACCTTTGCGGCCCTCTTCGCGTCCTTTGCGGTTAAGTCCTGAAAACTTTAACCGCAAAGGACGCGAAGAGGGCCGCAAAGGGCCGCAAAGAACTGCCGATCTCAAATCTCACATCCGAGCACAAAAAAAGGGGAGAGGTCTTCGGGTTGACCTCTCCCCGGCCGGGGCCGCGGGCGTTTGGGCGGCCCTAGCCTGTTAGAACTCGAAGCGCGCGCCGAGCCGCATGCTGAAGGGCAGGCGGTAGGCCGAGTTCAGGCTGATGATCGAGGGCCGGAGGAAGTCCGGGTTCGGCTCGCCCAGATCGAGTTGGCGGAACTGATCGGGGTAACGCAGCCGGCGGCTGTTCGTCACGTTGAAGAAGTCCGCGATGAGCGACAGCCGCGTGCGCTCGCTCAGGCGCACGGGGTAGTCGGCGTGCAGGTCGAGTTGCGCGTAGAAGGGCGTGCGCCCCAGCGCGCCGCGCCCGCCCACCGGAATCTCGCCCGCGTTCAGATAAACCGGGTGCGGCAGGAACTCGCTCACCGGCACGCCCGACTCCATGTGTACGCCCGCGCCGAGCGTCAGCCCGTCGAAGAAGCGCCCGCCGAGCGCCGGCCGATCCTTGCTGAACGTGTAGTTGCCGTAGACGTTCGAGACGAACTTCCGATCCGTGTTGAGCGGCCCGACGGCGAACTGATCGCCGAGCAGGTTGAAGTCGCCCGCCGAGAAGTCGAAGAGCGAGCTGATGCCCGGATCGGTCTGCCCGTTGTCGTTGCGCAGGTGGCCTTCGTAGTTGCCCTTGAGCTTGGCGATGCGGAAGTTCGAGAGCAGTTGCCAGCCTTGCGCGAACCGCTTGTTCAGTTCGAACTCGACGGCGCGGTAGACGCGCACCGGATCGACGAAGCCGTCGGGGATGCCGTCCGGGTTGTTGATCGAGAAGCCGTTCGCGCCGACGCCGCGCGGGCCTAAGCAAATGGCCTGCGTCGCCGAGTTGACGAAGACATAAGTCGCGTTCGCGCCGCCGCCGCCCACGCAGCCCGCGGGCGCGTTCGTCACGTTGCCGTCGGCGTCGAGCACGGGCGAGAACGCGATCTGCTGGATGTTGGTCGCGGCGTCGAGGCGCGAGCTGATGTTACCGATGAAGTAGGTCTGCCCCAGGCCCGCCGTGGCCGCTTCGGGCGAGAGGATCGCGGCGTCTTCGATGATGCGCTTGAGCCGGCGATCCTGGTAGCGGACGGAGAGCGTGAAGTTGCGCGGCAACTGCTGCTCGAAGCCGATGATGTGCTCGTTCGAGAAGCCGAGCTTCGTGCCCGGCGCGATGGCCGAGAGATCGGAGGACGAGAGCGTGATGCCGTTGGCGACGCCGCCCGCCGCGCCGCTCAGCAGGTGCGCCGCGTCAATCACGGGGATGACCGAGCCGTTGGGCGCGAGCCGCGCGCGGCGCACGCCGCCCGCGTCCACGGTGAAGTCGGGCGCGAAGCGCGCGCCGAGGAAGTCCAGCTCGCGCGAGAGCGAGCGCTCGGCGGCGTCGAGCGGCAGGTACTCGAAGAAGCGGCCGAAGTTGTAGTACGCCTTCGTCTTGCCGCGGCCGAACGGATCGACCGTCACGCCGAGGCGCGGGGCCCACTGATCGGTGAACGTGTAAGAGTAGCGCCGCCCCGTCGTCGCGTCGGGGCTGCCCTGTAGGCGCTCCTGCTCGGCGCGCAGGCCGACGACCGCCGTGATGTACTTGTTGACGCGCCAGGTGTCCTGCACGTAGCCCGCGTGGTAGTCGCTGCGGGTGTTGAAGTCCTCGGGCCCGAACTCGCCGCGGTAGAGTTGCAGGCTGACGCGCACGTCGCCGACGCCGGGCACGGCCAGGAGCGGGCAGAGCGTGCAGCCCGCGCCGGCCGCGCGGACGCGGAACTGCGCGTTGAACATCTGCCCGACGGCGAAGGCCGAGCCGGGCACGAGCGTGGTCAGCGGCGTGCCGGTGGCGTTCGCGGCCGGGATCGCGTAGCGCGGGCCGGAGCGCAGGCGGCTGCCCGAATAGAGCGAGCGCTGGTACTGGTAGCCCGCGCCGAAGGTGTGCGTGCCCCAGAAGCTGACCTGCTTGGTGGTGTCGAGCGTCGTGCGGTAGTTGGTGCTGTCGGTCGGCTCGACGAAGCCGAGACCCTGGCTGGAGTAGACGCCGCGCAGCGGGTTGACGGGCAGGCGCACCTGGATCAGGTTGACGCTGTTGTCGTACTCCGTCTCGTTGAAGTGGTTCTTGCCCTGGCTGAACGAGCCGCTGAGCGTCCAGGTGGGCGAGAGCGCGCCGTTGTAGCGCACGGCCGTGTTGCGCGTGCCGAACTCAAGGCGGCTGAGGCCGGTCTGGTCGTCTATGTTGAGCGTGCGGAAGGACGAGCGGTTGGTCTTCGTCGGGTCGCCGAAGATGGAGAAGGCGAGCGCGTGGCTGGAGTTGATGTTCCAGTCGAGCTTGCCCGCGTAGTTGAGCGTGCGGTAGCGCTGCGCGTGCTCGCCCAGGAGCGTGGCGAGGCGCGAGGTGACGACGCCCGCGCGGCCCGCGGCCGCGTCCGAGGCGTTCGCCTCCGCGCCGCGCACGAGGTTGCGCTTGATGGTCGGGTTGAACGAGCCGAAGAAGAAGAGTTTATCCTTCGCGCCGGGGACGTAGCCGCCGAAGTCCGCGCCCACGTCGTAGTTCTCTTCGTGCAGGAGCTTGCCCTGCTTGTTGACGCGCACGTCGTCGGCCTGGCGGCGCGTGGCCTCGAACCCGCCGGGGCGGGCGAAGCCGTAGAGCGCGCCGTGGTACTCGTTCGAGCCGGACTGCGTGATGATGTTGACGATGCCGCCCTGCGACTGTCCGTACTGCGGCTCGAAGCCGCCCGTCTTCACCTGCACCTCTTTGATGAACGAGGTGTTGATGCCCGTGCCGAGCGAACCGTAGTTGCGGTTGAACGTGCCGATGCCGCCGAACGCGGCGTCCGTGATGTTCACGCCGTCGGCGACGTAGAGGTTGTCGAGGGCGGACGCGCCGGCAATCGAGGGGTTGTCGCGCCCGCCGTTGATGCTGTCGGTCGCGCCGGGCGAGAGATAGAAGAGGCTCGACACGCTGCGCTGGACGGGGATGTTCTGGAAGAGCCGGTCGCTCAAATTCTGGCCGACGGCGGTGCTCGACAGGTCGGTCGCCGCCGCGTCGGTGACTTCGATGACCTCGGTGGCGAGACCCGGTTCGAGCGTCAGGTTCTGCGCGGACTGGCGGCCGACGAAGACCTCAACGTTGTTGGCCGTCGCGGTCTTGAAGCCCTGTTGTTCGACCTTCAGGTTGTAGAGACCGGGGATCAGGCCTTGCACGTCGAACGCGCCTTCGTCGTTGGTCGTGGCGGTGCGCGTGCCCGTCGGCCCGGTGACGGTGACGGCGGCGTTCACCACGGCCGCGCCGTTGGCGTCCTTGACCGTGCCGCCGAGCGAGCCGGTCGTCGCGCGATCCTGCGCGGAGGCGGCCTGCGCGCCGACGAGCACGGCGACGGCGAGGGCGAGTCGTAGAACTTTTCTCATTGCTTCTCTCCTTACGGTTATGACATGACCGCGCGCCGCGCGGGCGCGCGCCGCGGAGAGAAGCAATGCCGATGCCAACTGCGGCGCGGCTATATTTTGCAAGCAGTAAGGGGCGCGCGCGGGCGCGCGGGCCGACGAACCATCTTATCTCTAATGATATTTTCCAATTTCCGTCCGTTCGCGCGCCCGCCGCAAAAAGAAGAGAGGCCGAAACCAGGTTTCGGCCTCTCTCGCGCGCAAGGTCGGCTCCGAGATTTGAAATCCCGCCGCCGAGATATCAAATCCGGATTTCAAATTTCAGAGCGGCGCGTTCACTTCTTCGGCGGCAGCGCCTGTTTGATCTTCTGGACGAGTTCGCGGGCCTGGGGTGCGTACTCGCCGTTGGGCGCGAGCACGAGGTAGGCCTCGAACTCGGCCAGGGCGTTCTCGGCCTGGCGGGCTTTGAGCAGGATGTTGCCGGCCAGGAGGTGGCCTTCGGCCAGCTTCGGATCGAGTTGCAAGGCCGTGCCGACCTGCGGCCCCGCCTTGGCCAGATCGTTCTGCTCGTAGTAGACGCGCCCCAGCGTGATGTGCCCCTGCACCGACTTCTCGTCGAGCTTGAGACCGGCGAGCAGCGCCGCCTCCGCCTCCTTGTACTTCTTCTGCCGGCGGTAGACTTCGCCGAGCGCGAAGTGCGGGGCGGCGGCCTTCGGCTGGGCGGTCTCGGCGCGATGCAGGGCCTGCTCGGCCTTGTCCCACTGCTTCATGTCCATGTAGGTCGTGCCGAGCAGCAGTTGCGCGTCGTACAGGTCGGGCTTGAGTTCGACGGCGCGCTCCAGGTGGCGCACGGCCTCGGCCGGGTCGAGCTTCTTCTCGCTGAGCAGGAGCGCGCGCGCCGACTGGTACTCCCTCAGCGCGATGCCCGCCGGGTCGGCGTTCGGGTCGGGGCGCAAGCTGATCTGCAAGTAGGCGTTCGGCTGCGTCTGCAACTCGACGTTCTGCCGCTCCTCAAGGTAGCCCGGCGCTTGCACGCGGATGATGAACTGCGCCGGCCCCAGCCCGTTGAAGACGAACCGGCCGCTGCGGTCGGTCTGCATCTGCCCCATGATGCCGCCCGTGAAGGCGTCGCAGGTGACCTGCACGTTGTAGGCGGGCTGCCGGGTGTCGGCGAAGCGCACCTGCCCGTTGATCTGCCCGCTGCTGGGCTGCGCCGCCGAGCGCCCGGAGTTCAACTGCGCGGCGGCGACACCGCAAACGAGCGCCAGGGCGGCGGCGACGAGCGCCGCGCGCAACGATGCTTTAAACATCACGTCTCTCCTTAAAAAGTTTATGACTGAATGGACGTTTGACCGGCGCGGGTTGTCGCCGTCGGGGTTGGCGCGAAAGCGCGCGCCGGCTACTGCCGGCCGCCCGCGTGCAGCGCCTGCCTGATCCGTTGCGCCGTCGCGCGGGCCTGCGCAGCATACTCGCCGTCGGGCGCGAGCCGCAAGTATTCCTCGAACTCCGTCAGCGCGTTCTCCGGCTGCCGCGCCCGGAGCAGGATGTTGCCGGCCAGGAGGTGGCCCGCGGCGAAGTCCGGCTTGAGTTGGAGCGCCGTGCCGACCTGCGGCCCCGCCTTGACCAGATTGTTCTGCTCGAAGTAGACGCGCCCCAAAGTGAAGTGCCCCTTCACCGATCTGTCGTCGAGCTTCAGCCCGGCCAGCAGAGCCGCCTCCGCCTCCTTGTAACGCTTCTGCCGGCGGTAGATTTCGCCGAGCGCGAAGTGCGCGACGGCCGCCTTCGGCTCAAGCGCCAGCACGCGGCGCAGCGCCGCCTCGGCCTTGCCCAAGTCCCCGGCGTCCATGTAGGCCGTGCCGAGCAGCAGTTGCGCCTCGACGAACGCGGGGGCCAGCGCGACGGCCTTCTCCAAGTGCGCGATGGCCTCGGTCATGTCGCGGGCGTCTTGCAAGGCCGCGAGGGCCGCGTCGTACTCGGCGCGCGCCGCCGCCGGCACGCCCGCGTTCACCACCCCGGCCGGCGGCAGGCGCGCGCCCACCCGGCTGTACTTGTCCGCCACGAGCTGCAACTGCACGTAGCTGCTGATGCTCGTCTTGAGATCGACCTGCTGCTCGGCGTCCACGTAGCCGGGCATGTGCACCCGGACGACGTACAACTCCGGCATCAGGCCTGAGAACTGGAACTTGCCCAGGCGGTCGGTCTGCATCTCGCCGACGACGCCGCTCGTGAAGAGTTCGAGGCGCACCATGACGTTGTCGGCCGGCGCGCCGCCCGCGTAACGCACCTGCCCGTGCACGGAGACGAGCCGCACCTGGCGCGACCCCGGCTGCGCCGCCGCCGGGGCGATGCAGGCGAAGAGCGCGACGGCGGCGAAGAGTAGCGGGCGATGCCCTGTTGAACGCGACATGGCAGAGACCTCTCCGGCTGATGGTAGTTGCGCGCGGCGGGGGTTAGGGAGCGTAAGCATAATGCCCGCCGGGGCGGAAAAAAACAAGGGGAGAGGCTTTGTGCCCCTCCCCCTCCAAAGCGATCCGTTACGGGATCGGAAATTAGAACTCGTACCGCAGCCCGAGTCGCAGGTTGAACGGGTTGTAGTAGGAGTTCGGTTTCAGGAAGTCCGGGTTCGGCGGGTTGGTCGAAGTCGCCGCGTCGAAGTCGAGCGACGCGTTCTGATTCGGCAGCCGGACCCGGCGGCTGTTGAAGATGTTGAAGAAGTCCGCGATGAACTTCAGCCGGCGCGACTCGCCGAACGGCAGCGCGTAGTCTGCGTGCACGTCGAAGCGCGTGGCGAAGTCCGTGCGGCCCAGGCTGCCGCGCCCGCCGACCGGGATTTCGCCCGTGTTCAGGTAGACCGGGTGCGGGTTGAAACGGCTGATCGGCAGCCCCGACTCCATGTGCACGTTCAGCCCCAGGTTCAGCCCGTTGAGCGTGTTGAAGCCGCGCTCGCGGGAGAAGCTGTAGCTGCCGTACACGTTGACGATGTGCCGGCGGTCGGTGTTGAGCGGGCCGACGGCGAACTGGTCGCCGAGCAGGCCGAGATCGCCGGTCGTGAAGTCGAACAGCGAGCTGATGGCCGGGTCGGTCTGCCCGTTGTCGTTGCGCAGGTGCCCCTCGAAGTTGCCGCGCAGGCTGGCGATGCGCCAGTTGAAGAAGCCCTGCCAGCCGTTCGAGAAGCGGCGGTTCAACTCGATCTCGACGGCACGGTAGATGCGCACCGGGTCGGGGAAGCCGTCGGGCGTGCCGTCCGGTCTGTTGATCTCCAGGTTGTCGGCGTCCACGCCGCGGCGCGAGAAGCAGACGCTGCGGTTGCCGGACCCGTCGAAGTTGAAGCTCAGCGAGCCGTCGCTCGCACGGGCGCAGCCCGCGGGCGGCGTCGCGCCGGTCGTGTACAGGAACGGCTGGAGGTTCACCGCCGCGTCGAGCTGCGCGTTGATGTTGCCGATGTAGTAGACCTGCCCGATGCCAGCCTCGGCCGCCTCAGGCGAGACGGAGGCCGCGTCCTCGACGATCCGCTTGGCGCGGCGGTCGATGTAGCGCACCGACAGGGTGAAGTTATGCGGCAACTGCTGCTCGAAGCCGACCGTGTGCTCGTCCGTGAAGCCCAGCTTCGTGCCGGGCACGAACGGGTTCTCCGGGTCGCCCGCCGAGACCGCGCCGGGCGCGATCTGGTGGGCCGCGTCAACGACCGGGACGACCGTGCCGAAGTTGAGCGTGGCGATGCGCTGGCCCGCCGAGTTGACCGTGAAGGCCGGCGTGTAGAGACCGCCCGTGATGTCCTGCTCGGTCGAGAGCGAGCGCTCGGCCAGATCGAGCGGGATGAACTCGAAGAAGCGCCCGTAGTTGTAATAGGCCTTCGTCTTGCCCTTGCCGAACGGATCGACCGTCACGCCGAGGCGCGGGGCCCACTGGTCGGTCAGGGTGTAGCCGACGCGCTTGCCGGTCGTGCTCGGGTTGCCGACGAGCCGCTCCTGCTCCCAGCGCAGGCCGAGGATGCCCGTGATGTACTTGTTGAAGCGCCAGGTGTCCTGCGCGTACCAGGCGTGGTAGTTCGAGTAGGTCGTGAAGGCCGGCGTGCCGAACTCGGCGCGGATCACCTGGAGGCGAACGGGGACGAGTTGGGTCGTGCCGTTCTGCAACGCCACGGGGAAGAGCGCGCAGCCGGGCCCGGCCGTCGCGCCGCCGACCACGTCCTGCACGTTGCAGCTCGACGGGCGGAAGCGCAGGCGGAACTGCATGTTCGACTGCTGCCCCGACGCGATGCCGTTGCCGGCCGGGACGGTGAAGCGCGGCCCGCTGCGGTCGCGCAAGCCCTCGTAGTTGCCGCGCTGGAACTGGTAGCCGAGGCCGAAGGTGTGCTGCCCCCAGAGGGACTGCGTCTTGGCCAGGTTGAAGTCCAGCCGCTTGGTGCGGCTCTCGGTCGGCTCGAAGAAGCCGAGGCCGACGGCCGAGAAGTTGCCGCGCGTCGGCAGCGAGCCAGTCACGCCCTGGATGGTGAGCCGGTCGGAGCCGCGGCGGTCGACGATGTTGTTCAGGTTGGCGAAGCCGGTCTCTTTGAAGCGCGACTTGCCGAGGCCGAGCGTGGCGTTGAAGGTCGTGGTCGGCGTCAGCGTCCCGTTGTAGCGGACCGAGATGTTGCGCGTGCCGTAGTCGAGGATGCTGTCGGCGGTCGTGTTGTCGGTGTTCAGCGTGCGGAACGACGACAGGTTGGTCTTCGACGGGTCGCCGAAGATCGAGAAGGTCAACTGGTGGTTCGAGTTGATGAGCCACTCGACCTTGCCCGCGTAGTTGAGCGAGCGGTAGCGCTGGTGGAACTCGGGCCCGCGCAGGAGGCGGAGGCCGGAGTTGGTCGGATCGACCTGGTTGGCCTCGGCCCCGCGGACGATGTCGCGGCGCACCGACGGGTTGAACGAGCCGTAGAAGAACAGGTTGTCCTTCGCGCCCGGCACGTAGCCGCCGAAGTCCGCGCCCGCGTCGTAGTACTCCTGGTGGAGCAGCTTGCCGACCTTGTTCACGCGGTTCGGCTCGTCGATCTGGCGGCGCGTGGCCTCGAAGCTCTTGGGCTGCATGAAGCCGTAGAGCGCGCCGTGGTACTCGTTGCCGCCCGACTGGGTGATGATGTTGACGATGCCGCCCTGCGATTGTCCGTACTGCGGCTCGAAGCCGGCGGTCTTGATCTGCACCTCTTTAATGAACGAGGTGTTGATGCCCGTGCCGAGCGCGCCGTAGGAGCGGGTGAAGGTGCCGATGCCGCCGAAGGCGGAGTCGGTGATGTTCACGCCGTCGGCGACGTAGAGGTTGTCGAGCGCCGAGCCGCCGGAGATCGACGGGTTGTCGCGCCCGCCGCCCAAGCTATCGGTCGTGCCGGGCGCGAGGTAGAAGAGGCTCGACACGCTGCGCTGGACGGGGATGTTCTGGAACAGCGTGTTGCTCAGGTTCTGGCTGACGGCGGTGCTCGTCAGGTCGGTCGCCGCCGCGGCCGTGACCTCGACGGTCTCGGTGGCCAAGCCCGGCTCAAGCGTCAGGCGCAGCGCCTGGGTCTTGCCGACCTGGACTTCGACGTTGTTGGCCGTCGCGGTCTTGAAGCCTTGCTGTTCGATCTTAACGGCGTAAAAGCCGGGGGTCAGGTTCGGCACCTCGAACAGCCCCTCGTCGTTGGAAGTCGCGGTGCGCGCGCCGGTCGCGCCCGTGACCGTGATGGTCACGTTCGGCACGGCCGCGCCGTTGGCATCCACCACCGTCCCGCTAATCGAGCCGGTCGTGGTGCGCTCCTGCCCGAACGCGGTAAACGCGCCCAGACTGAGAGCCAAGAAAAGCCATAGCACTCTTTTCATAGAACTGTTCTCCTTAAGCGAAGACAGACCGTGCCGTTTTGCACTCAGCGCGTGGGGCACGGTCAAGGGGTCAACCTTTGCGGAATTGAAGAAACTCACGTGCTGACGTGAAGCAACGTCAGTGCCAAGCCGGGCGGGGGGCGGGAGTTGTTGTAAGCAGAAGGGTTTTGCCGTTCGCCTAACGCCGCCGTATCCGAGATTTCGGCCGTTTATCCAAAAATTCGTAAATAACGCGCAACAAACCGCCGACACCACGCGCCGCGGGTGCGGGTGCGGGCGGGGCGGCTACATGTTGGCGATGGCGACCGGCTCGACCGGGTCGGCGAGCGGGAAGTCGAAGACGCGGGCGTAGAAGTAGAGTTCGCCGTCGAGCGCGCGCTTGATGTTCTCGGCGCGGCGGAAGCCGTGCTGCTCGCCCGCGAACGGCACGTAGGCGACCGCCAGCCCCTTCGCCTTGAGCGCCTCGACCATCAACTCGGCCTGGTTCGGCGGCACGACCTTGTCTTCCAACCCCTGGAAGAAGATGACGGGGCACGAGAGCCGCTCGGCGAAGTTGATCGGCGAGCGCGCGTGGTAGAGGTCTGCGCGCGCCGGGTACGGCCCGACCAGCCGGTCGAGGTAGCGCGACTCGAACTTGTGCGTGTCGCGCACGAGCGCCACGAGGTCGCTGACGCCGTAGTGGCTCGCGCCGGCTTTGAAGAGGTCGCGGAAAGTGAGCGCGGCGAGCGTCGTGTAGCCGCCCGCGCTGCCGCCGTCAATGACGCAGCGCGCGCCGTCCACCAAGCCTTGCTCGATCAGGTAGCGCGCGCCGTTGACGCAGTCGTCCACGTCCACTATGCCCCAACGCCCGTTGAGCCGCTCGCGGTAAGCGCGCCCGTAGCCGGACGAGCCGCCGTAGTTCACGTCGAGGAGGGCGAAGCCGCGGCTCGTCCAGTATTGGATCGTCAGGCTGAGCGCGGGCGAGGCGGCCGAGGTCGGCCCGCCGTGGCTGGTGACGAGGAGCGGCGGGCGCTCGCCCGCGGGCGCGGTGAAGTCTCGGTTGCGCGGCGCGTAGTAGAAGGCGTGCGCCGTCTGCCCGCCCTCGGTCGGGAACTCGACGGGTCGGGCCTCGGAGACGTAGCCCGGCTCGATCTCAACGTCGCTCGCGCGGCGCAAGGTCTCGCGCTCGCGCGTGGCGAGCGCGAGGCGCACGATCTCGGCCGGTCGGTCGGGCCGTCCGCCGCGGAAGACGGCGTGCGTCTCCGTCGCGCAGACGAACATGATGTCGTTGTGCGGCGTCTCGACACGTGCTAGTTCGTGCGTCTCAGTGTCGAGCAGACCGAGACGCGCGAGACCGCGCTCCCTGTAGGCGCAGACGATGCGTTGGGGGCCGGCGAAGGCGTAGGTCGAGAGACCGAAAATCCATTGCGGCTCGCCGAACTCGGCCGCCGCCGGGCAGAGCGGTTCGACGCGCGCGCCTATGTCCTGCACCTCGTCGGTCTCGCGCCCGGCGCGGTAGATGTTCCACCAGCCGCTGCGATCCGAGACGAAGTGGAGCACGCCCGCGGGCGACCATTCGGGTTGAAAGACGGCCTCGTCGGGGCCGCCCGCGACGAGCACCATCTGGCCGAGCGCGCCGTCCGCTTCCACCTCCGCGACCCAAAGCTCGCAACCGTCCCAGGGCATGTTCGGATGATTCCAACAGAGCCACGCGAGCCGCCGCCCGTCGGGACTCAGCCGCGGCGCGGCGTAGAAGTCGTAGCCGGAGGCGACGACGCGCCCGCCGCCGTCCGAGCCGTCGAGCGCGAGGCTGACGAGCGTGTTCGCGGCCTCGTGTTCGGGCGCGGCCGCGTGCTCCTCGCGGACGCAGACGAGCCGGCCGCGTTGTGTGTCGAGCACGAGGTCGGCGTAGCGCCGCGCCGCGCCTTCGGGCGTGAGCGAGGCGGGCGCTTGGCGCGGGCGCTGGCGGTAGACGCGCTGATCCGCGAAGTTGACGAAGTAGACCGTGCCGGCGGCGACGCAGAACGCGCCGCCGCCGTACTCGTGGACGCGCGTGCGGACGTTGTAAGGGGCCGGCGTCACGTCGGCCGTCCGGCCCGCGGCGTCGCGGCGGACGAGGACGGTGCGCCCGGCCTCCGCGGGTCGGCCTTCGAGCCAGTACACGTCCTCACCGTCGAGCGCCACGCGCCCCAGCCCGACCGAGCCGCCCACGATCAAATCCGACGTGATCGGCGAGCGCCAAGCGCCGTACGGCGCGACCTGTCTTTCAGCCATCCGTCCCAATCTCCTTCTGCCCCCGCATCATCAACTAAAACGCCGGCCCAGGCCAAGCCCGGAGCGTGCCCGCCGCAGCCGGGAGCGCGGGCCTCCCTGCCCGCCAAAGCGTGCGTGAGCACGCTTCAAAGGTCGCGGCGGTCTTCAACCTGAAGGCTATCGCTTCCCCTGTTCGCGCTCACGCGCTCATGGCGGGCTAGTGTGCCCGCGCTCCCGGCTGCGACCGGCGCGTTCCTACCGCGCCGCGTGCGTCGAAAGGGCCGGCCCTTACGGGTCAAACTAACAGCACCCGCGCCGGGGGTGACAGTTTTCGTCCAAAAAGTGCGACCACTCTCGCTAAAAGCGAGAAAATTCTCGGTCATAAACGAGACCGTTCTCGATAAAAGTGAGAAGTTTCTCGGTCAAAGCGAGGCCGTTCTCGCTCAGACCGAGGCCGTTCTCGCTTTTTATACCCCGCCGTCCTCACTTGAAGCGTCATCGGCCGCGCTTTTAGCGAGAACGACCGCCCTTTTTACGAGAACCACCGCGCTTTTTACGAGAAAAGCCGCGGTTTTTACGAGGAGGGCCGCCCTTTTTGGGCGAAACGTCGCCCTTTGCGGGCGAGTTTTTCACCTTTTTGGCCGAACGCTCGCCCTCGGACGGCGAACTCTTGTCCGCCGAGGCTGTCGGGCCAGCCCCGGCGGGAGGCCTCAAGAATTTCTCAAGGGCGGTCGGGCATAAATATGCTGACCCGGCGTGGGCCGGGCCTGGACTTCCGCCCCGAAGTTCGGCGGCCGCTCGCGGCACAGGCGCGCAACGTGACGCCTCACGCGCCAGCGTCAGCAGGGAGAAGACGAGCACCAAAGACATGGCCCTAATCCTCGATAAGATCACCGCCCCCGCGGAGCTGCCGCGCGTCGCGCGCCAACGCCTGCTCGCGGAACTCGAAGAGAGTCTGATGTGCTGCACCTCGACCGTCATCTGCGGGCGGGCCGGCACGGGCAAGACGCTGCTGGCGGCCGACTTCGCGCGCCGCAGCGCACGCCGCGTCGCCTGGTACAAGGTGGACGCCGCCGACGCCGCGCTCCAGACCTTCGCGCAGTACCTCGTCGCCGCCATCGGCTCGCAGCACCCCGGCTTCGGGCGCAAGTCGCTCGCGCTCCTGAGCGTCGTCCGCACGCCGGACGACGCGGCGCTGCTGGCCGAGTCGTTCGTCTACGAGTTGACCATGCTCGAAGCCTCCGAGCCGCTGCTGCTCGTCATAGACGACCTGCATCTGGTCTACGACGCCGACTGGTTCGGCCCCTTCTTCCAACGCTTCCTGCCGCTGCTGCCGGCCGAGAGCCACCTGCTGCTCCTGGGCCGGACGCTGCCGCCCGCCCCGCTCTGGCGGCTGCGCTCGAAGCAAACCCTGCGCGTGATCGACGAAGGCGCGCTCCTGTTCACGCTGACCGAAGCCGTCGAGTTGCTCGCCGCCGAAGGCTTGGGGCCTGAGCCGGCGACGAGCATCCTCGCCGACACGCGCGGGCGCGCCGCCGCCTTCGACGCCGCCGCGCGCGAACTGGCCGCGCGCTGGCGGGCCGCGTCACGCACCACGGCCGCGCCGGCCGACGGCGACGTGCGCGCGCGCGTCGCCGCCGCCGCGGGCGAGCGCAAGGGCCGCCGGCTCCGTCTCGTCAAAGGCTTGTCGAAGCCGGCGCGCGCCACTTGAGCGCGCCGCGCGCCGGGCGCGTGCGGCCCGGCCGCCTGAAATTCGCGCGGCAGAAACTTGCGCGCGCTCCCCTGCTCGGTTCACAATCCGAGCCAACCGACCGCCGAGACCGTTTGATTATGACTCCTCTCTGAGACCGCTCGGCAGTTCCGTCCTTCGCGCGTCGCGGCGTGTTCCGGCGCGAGACGCGCGAGGCAGGAGACCGATGAGCCACAGGCCGCGTCGTCAGGATACGCAAGCCGCCAACGCGAGCACTGCGCCGCCGCAGGCTGCGGCCCAACCTGCGCCCGCCTTCTTCCTGCGCACCAAGTTGCTGCCGCCGCGCCCCGCGCCCGCGCTGCTGCCGCGCCCCCGTCTCATCGAACGCCTCGCCACAAACCTCGTCCACCCCGTCACGCTCGTCGCCGCCAACGCCGGCTCAGGCAAGACGACGCTCGTCGCCGATTTCGTCCGCACGCAGGCGCGCCCCTTCGTCTGGTATCAACTCGACCACACGGACGCCGACCCGTTCGTCTTCCTCGGCTACCTCGCCAACGGGCTGCGGCAGCACGCGCCCGAGTTCGGCGCGGCCACGCTCGCCTACTTGCAGCAGGCCGCCGCCGAGGTGGCGCAGCAGCCCGAGCGCGCCGTGGACGTGCTCTTAAACGAAGTGCTCGACCTCGTCGAGCAGCCGATGATCATCGTCCTCGACGACTATCATCACCTGGGCGCGGAGACGCCCGTCCACGCGGTCGTGGATCGCCTGCTCGC
The DNA here is from genome assembly GCA_036389395.1 of Pyrinomonadaceae bacterium. Classification (GTDB taxonomy): domain Bacteria; phylum Acidobacteriota; class Blastocatellia; order Pyrinomonadales; family Pyrinomonadaceae; genus QHXQ01. Next base: position 18,952 of record DASVPY010000071.1, on the reverse strand, counting down.
GTACCTGCCCGACGTGCTCCACGTCATCATCATCTCGCGCGACGTGCCGGCGATCTCACTCTCGCGCCTGCGCGCGCAGAACGCACTCACGATCATAGACCGCGCCGAGTTGCTGTTCACCGACGACGAGACGCAACAACTCTTCCGCCAGGTCTTCGACCTTGAGTTGACGCCCGCGCAACTGGCCGAGTACCGCGAGCGCACGCACGGCTGGATCACGGCGCTGCAACTCGTCCGCCAGGTGGCGCAGCGCCAAGCGCTCGCGCGCGGCGCGAACGCGGGCGCGCCCGACCTCGTCGAAATCCTCCGCCAGTCCGAGCGCGACATCTTCGACTACTTCGCCGAAGAGGTCTTCGCCGACGAGCCGGGCGAAGTGCAGGAGTTCCTGTTGCGCATCGCGCTCTTGGAACGCGTGGAGACGGACGTGTGCGGGCGTCTGTTCTCGGCGGCGAACTGCGCGGCACTGTTGCCCGCGCTCGTCCGCCGCAACGTCTTCATCACGGTCGCTTCAGACGGGCGCGGCGAAGAGTACCGCCTGCACCCGCTCTTCCGCGACTTCCTGCGCCGCCGCCTGCACGCCGAGATCGGGCAGGCGGGCGTCGCCGCCGAGCACGCGCGCTGCGCCGGCTACTTCATCGAGCGCGGGCGCTGGGAGCCGGCCGTGCGCCACCTGCTCGCCGCCGAAGACTTCGCGCGCGCCGCCGAGGTCGTCGCCGCCAAGGGCGAAGAGTGGCTGGCGACGGGGGCGTTCTCGGCGCTCGTCTCCTTCGTCGCCGCGCTGCCCGAGGCCGTCACACGCGACCACCCGCGCGCACTCGCGCACCGCGCCGAGGTCGCGCGCCTGCGCGGCGAGTACGACGCGGCGCAGACACTCTTCCGCCGCGCCGCCGCGCTCATGAACGAACAGGGCGACACCGAAGGCGAGGCCGAGGCGCTCCACTCGCTCGCAACAATCGCGCGCCGCCGCGGCGACTACCAGACCGCGTTCGCTTACCTGGATCGCGCCGTCGAGTTGACCGACGAGCACTCACCCGTGCGCGTCAAGTGCGGCAACACGCGCGGGCTGTGTCTCGTCTACATGAAGCAGCGCGCCGAGGGCGAGCGCGTCTTCCGCGAGGCCTTGCAGGCGGCCGAGGCTTTGCACGACGAGCACTACGCGCGGCTCATCGCGCACAACCTGGGTCTGCCCGCGATGGTGCGCGGCGACTTCGGCGAGGCGTTGCGCTGGCTGCGCCATATGCTGCCGGCCGACGACCACGCGCCGCCCACGCCGCAGGAGGCGACCGCCCACCTCAACATGGCGCGCTGCTACTTGTGGCGCGGCGACTTCGCCTCTTGCGAGCGCCACCTCGAACGCGCCATGACCTGCTGCCAGCTCTTCAACATGGGCGCGGACGTGGGCGGCGCTGTCCTTGAGACTTACGGCGATCTCTATCTCGAACGCGCCGACGCGGCCCGCGCCGCGGAGTTCTACGACCTGGCCGTGCGCGCCTACGAGCAGGCGGGCTTGGACGTGTGGCGCTTCGAGGTGCGCGAGGCGCAGGCGCTCCTGCACCTGCAAGTGGGCGACCTGCTCGGCGCGCGCGCCCTGCTCGACCACCTGATCGAACAGCGCGTGGCCGCGGGCGACGACGAGGGCACGCAGACCGCACGCCTCGCCCGCGGGCGCGTCATGCTCGCGCAGGGCGACACCGCCGCGGCGACGGCCGAGCTTGAGCCGGTCTTACACTACTTCCACGCGCAGGGGCTTTACTACTACGAGGCGCAGGCCTGCACGGCGCTCGCCGCCGCCCGCCAGCAGACCGGCGACGAGCCGCAGATGCTCGCGCACCTGCGCCGCGCGCTCGACCTCGCCGCCCGCTACGACTACGAGCACTGGCTGCAACGCGAGTTGGAACGCAACCCCGCGCTCTTCCGCACGCCGCAGGCGCTTGAGTTGTTGCCGCCCGACCTGCGCGAGCAAGTGCCGGCGGCGCAGGCGCAGGCCGCCGCGCCCGTCGCGGTCGCGCCCGGCGCGCCGCCCAAGCCCGCGGCCGATCTGACCATCAAGATGCTCGGCCCCGTCGAGATTTACCGCGACCCCGCGCGCCCGCTCGCCGCCGACGCGTGGACGACCAAGCGCGCCCGCGACATCCTCTGCTTCATCGCCTCGCGCCGCCACCGCCGCGCCTCCAAAGACACGATCATAGACACCTTCTGGGGCGAGGCCGACTTCGACGCCGTCGAGAAGAATTTCCACCCCACGGTCTCGCACATACGCAAGGCCTTGAACAGCCGCCAGCCGCTCAAGCAGAACTTCCTGCTCTACCGCGACGGCGACTACCTGCTCAGCCAGGACTTCGCCTACAGCATAGACACGGAGGAGTTTGATCGCCTGGTGGCCGAGGCGGACGCCGCGCGCCGCGCCGGCAAGCACGACCGCCAGATCGAACTCTACGAACAGGCCTGCGCGCTCTACCGCGGCGACTTCATGCAAGGCACTTACGACGAGTGGGTCGAGGAGCAGCGCGCCTACTACCGCGAGCAATACCTGCGTATGCTCGAAGCCCTGGCCGTGGCGGCGCAGAAGCAGGAGGACTGGCCGCGCACCCTGCAACTGGCGCAGGAAATCCTGCGCGACGATCAGTTCCGCGAAGACGTGCACTGCATGTTGATGCGCGCGCACGGCGCGCTCGGCAACCGCGGCGCGATCAAGGAGCAGTACGACGCCCTGCGCCGCCTGCTCCGCAAAGAACTCGGCGTCGAGCCGGCCGCCGAGACGCAGCGCCTCTACAAGCAGTTGATGGCGTGACGGCGCGACGCCGTGCCGGCGATTGGCAAAAGGCGTTTCTTTATGGTAATTTTGCTACCCCGACGAAACAGCTCAAACCTCGCGTGGCTCTGCACGCAGACGCCGCTTGGGCCTTTCCCCCGAAGGCTAAGACGAATACATTTAAGACCCGACGGGCATCACTCTCTTTATTCGTGATGAGCACTAAACTCCCGCACTGTTCGCGGCAACTCCTGGCCCTCCTGCTCGCGTGGCTGCTCGCCGCCAGCGCGGCCCACGCCGGCATCTCCATCACCGGCGCGGACGGCATTTCCATCACCGGGGCCGACGGCATCTCCATCACCGGGGCCGACGGCATCTCGATCACGGGCGCGGACGGGATTTCGATCACGGGCGCGGACGGCATCTCCATCACCGGCGCGGACGGCACCGGCGCGACCACCAACGGCATCTCCATCACCGGCGCGGACGGCGTCCCTTACGCCGGCGCGAACGGCATCTCGATCACCGGCGCGGACGGCATCTCCATCACCGGGGCCGACGGCATCTCGATCACCGGGGCCGACGGCATCTCGATCACGGGCGCGGACGGGACGCGCTACAACGCCAACTCCGTCTTCATCCGCCAGCCCAACGGCGTCAACACGGGCCGCGCCAACGCCGTCCGCGTCGTCAGCGCCGACGGCGTCGCCACGCCCGCCGCCGACGCCGTCTACGCCGCCTCCGGCGACGGCATCTCAATCACGGGCGCGGACGGCATCTCGATCACCGGCGCGGACGGCGCGACGGCGGTCGCGCCCGACGGGCGCACCTTCAACGTCTCGCCCAACGGCATCTCCATCACCGGCGCGGACGACATCGCCGTCACGCGCCCCAACGGCATCTCGATCACGGGCGCGGACACGGTCGCCATGACCGGGGCCGACCGGCTCCCCTTCGGCGGCGCTGAGACCACGCCGCTCTCCGGTCTTCAGAGCGTAGACCCGGAACTCGCGCTCGCGCTCAACCGCATGACCGACGACAGCACGGTCAACTGCGTCGTCGTCTTCCACCACCAGCCGACCGACGCCGACATCGCCGACCTGCAACAGCTCGGCATCGTCGGCGGCACGCGCTTCCGCCAACTGCCCATGCTCATCGTCACGGGCACGCGCCACCAGATCGTCGCCGTCTCGCACCTGCCCGCCGTCCGCTCCATCTACGGCAACCGCACGCTGCAACTCGCCGCCGATCCGGGCCGCGGCGTCACGGGCGTCGCGCGCGCGCAAGCCGACACAGACCTCGCGGCGCGCAACGCCGGCTTGCCTTACACGGGGCGCGGCGTCACCGTCGCCGTGCTCGACACGGGCGTAGACGGCACGCACAGCGATCTCGCGGGCCGCGTCGTGCAGAACGTCAAACTGGCCGACGCGATGAGCCTCGGCGTCGGCTTCAACTACCCGCTGGACGTGGAGAACGTGCCGACGACCGATCAGGCTTACGGGCACGGGACGTTCGTGGCGGGCGTCGTCGGCGGCAGCGGCGCGCGCTCGAACGGTGCGTACACGGGCGTCGCGCCCGGCGCGCGCCTCGTCGGTTTGAGCGCGGGCGACGTGAACCTCTTCTACGTGCTCGACGGCTTCGACTACCTGCTCGCGCACGCGGCGGCGCTGAACGTGCGCGTCGTCAACTGTAGCTTCTCGGCCGCCACCGTCTACGACACGGACGATCCCGTCAACATCGCCACGAAGATGTTGACGGAGCGCGGCGTCAACGTCGTCGTCTCGGCGGGCAACACGGGGCCGGGGATGCACACGCTGAACCCTTACGCGGTCGCGCCCTGGGTCGTCAGCGTCGGCGCGACCGACTTCGCGGGCCGGCTCGCCTCGTTCTCTTCGCGCGGCGAGTTCGCCAGTGCCCTGTTCCGCCCGACGCTGGTCGCGCCCGGCGTCGGCGTCACGAGTTTACGCGCGGCGGGCGTGACGCAGACCGGCGCGGAGGGCGTCGCGGTCGGCAGCGACACGCAGATTCCGCCCGCGCTGCTGCCTTACTACACGACGGCGAGCGGCACGAGCTTTTCCGCGCCGCAGGTGGCGGGCACGATTGCCTTGATGCTCGAAGCGAACCCCGCCTTGACGCCCGCGCAGGTGCGCGACATCCTCGCGCGCACCGCGACGCCGATGCCGCAGTACTCCGCGCACGAGGTCGGCGCGGGGCTGCTCAACGCGCACGCCGCGGTGCTCGAAGCCGCGTTCCCGCAGCGGCGCATGGGCACGTTCCGCGCGACGCAGAGCCGCGGGCAGGTGCGTCTCGTCAACGATCCCTTGCAGCAGATCACGGGCACGGTGCAGCCGGGCGCGCGCTTCGAGGCGACGGTCGGCGTGCCGCAGAACGCGTTGTTCGCCGCCGTGCAGATCGCCTGGAGCAGTCTGAGCGTGAACGACCTCGGTCTCGCCATGTACGACCCGGCGGGCACGAAGCGCGCGGACGTGAACGTCTTGAACCTGCCGGGGCTGACGGGCAAGCGCGAGCGCGCGACCGTGGCCGCGCCCGCCGCCGGTCAGTGGCGCGTGCGCGTGACGAACACACTGGGCGCGGTCGGCACGCCGCAAGCCCTCGTCGGCGTGCTTGAGACGGGGCACGCCGAGTACGCGCCCTTGCGCGACACGGGCAGCTTGAGCGCGGCGCAGCGCGCCGACGTGTACCAGGCGTTGCGCACCTTCGTCATGCAGCCCTTGGGCGGCTTCTTCCGGCCCTACTTCGCGGCGAGCCGCGGCGAGTTGGCGGCGGCGCTCGTCGCCGCGGGGCGCGCGCCGCAGTACGTGCCGGCGCAAGCCACTTACCGCGACGCGCGCGATCCCCTGACGATGCTCGCCGTCGAGAGCGTGCAGCGCGCGCCGGGCGGCGCGTTCTTCCCCGACGCCGTGGGCGCGCGCTCGTTCGGCCCGGACGCGGCGGTGGATCGCGTGACGGCGGCGGTCGCGCTCGTGCGCGCCGCGGGGCTGCAAGCGGAAGCCGAATCGAGCAGCAACCCGCTCGTCGGCATCCTCGACGCACCCAACGTCCCCACCCAGTGGCGCGGCTACGTCGCCGTCGCCCTCAAGCGCGGGCTGCTCGCGGCCGACAACCTCACCTTCCGCCCGCAAGCCGGACTCACGCGCCTCGAACTAGCCCACGCACTTGTCGTCATGCAGCAACTGGCGACGCAGTAAATAATGAGCAGTGAGCGGCGGGCAGCGAGCGTTGCCCGTTTTGCGCGGAAGAATTATCGTCGCCCCCGTGAAGGTGCGGGACATCGTCAAGGTGATTGAGAAGGACGGCTGGTACTGGGTACGAAGCAAGGGCAGCCATCACCAGTATAAACACCCGACGAAGCCAGGTCTCGTCACCGTACCGGGCAACCCCGGCGACGACGTGGCGTCGGGCACGTTGAATAACATTCTCAAGCAGGCGGGGCTGGAGCCGTGAAGAAATATCTTATCGTTGTCGAAAAGACCGAGACAGGTTATTCGGCTTACTCTCCCGACGTGCCGGGCTGCGGCTCGACTGGCAAGACCGAGGAAGAAGTTGAGCGCAACATCCGGGCGGCGATTGAGTTTCATCTTGAGGGCCTGCGCGAAGAGGGCTACGACATCCCGGAGCCGAGCAGTTACTCGTCATATATTGACGTGGCCGCGTAAAGCCCGCCCGACACCGCGCCCGCGCGGACAGCTCGACTGCAAAGCTCTCATCATTATTCCACGCGGTGCGGGCTGAACACCCACACCCGCCGCCGCCCAGTTGCGGCAAGAGGCGACAGCCGCCAACGCTGTCGCCTCTTTTTCTGCCTGCTGCTTTTCGTCTTCCTTCTTCCGGCTTCTGACTCCTGACTCCTGCCTTCTACTGTCTCACGAACAACTCTTCGGCGTTCCAGAGCGAGAAGGGCGGGAGCGGGCTGGGGCGGTAGTTGCCGAGGCGCGTGTTGGCGGCGACGGGGATGTGGCGCGTGACGATGGGGATCATGGGGAGTTGTTCGGCGAGGAGCAGTTGGATGTCGCGGAACAGCGCGCGGCGGCGCTCAACGTCCGGCTCGTGCGCTTGCTGCGCGGTCAACTCGTCCAAGCGCGCCTCCCAGTCGGTCGCCGGTTTCGGCTCGCTCGGATACCAGAAGTGCGAGGCGCTGGAACTGCGCAGCACGTCGGCGTAGGAGGACGGGTCGGGTTCGGAGACCGACGTGCCGTAGAGCACGCCCTCGTAGTCGTAGGTCTGGTTGATGCGGCTTTGCAGTTGCGTGTTCTCAATCGGCGCGACGTTGACCTTCAGGCCGAGCCGGCCCAAGTCCTCCTGCACGACGAGCGCGCTCTTGGCCCGCGCCTCGTTCTCCGCCGACACGATCAGAGTGAACTCGACGCGGTTGCCCCTGGCGTCGTACAACTCCGGCGCGTCCGTCGTGCCCTTCGTCGTGAAGCCCGCCTCCTGCAAGAGCGCGCGCGCCTTGTCCAGACTGTACTCCGTGCGCGGCAGATCGTTGGCGACCCACGCGCGGTTGCCCGCCGTGACGAAGCCGTAGCGCGGCGTCGCCAGGCCTTGATAAGTGTTGGCCGCGATGCTCTCGCGATCAATCGCGTGCGAGACGGCGCGGCGGAAGCGCACGTCCTTGAACCACGCGAGCTTGGCGGGCGCGACGAACGGCCGCCCGTCCTTCGCGCCCTCGTTCTGGTTGAACCAGAGATCGTCGGCGTAGAGGCTCGGGCCTAAGTCCACGGCGCGCACCGCGCCCTGCGCGTTCTTGAGCGCGGCCATGTCGGCGGGGCGCAGGCGGTCGTAGATGTCCACCGTCCCTTGCTGCAACTGCGCCTGCGCGTTGTTGCCGTCGGGGATGACGACGACGTGTACCTCGTCGAGATACGGAAGCTGGTTGCCCGCCTCGTCGCGCTTCCAGTAGTAGGGGTTGCGTTTGAGCGTGACGCGCTCGCCGGGCGCGGCCGCGGCGGCCATGAAGGGGCCGGCCGTGACGATCTGCTGCGGGTCGGAGGCGATGCCGTAGGCGTCGCGGAACGTGCCGTCCTTCAGTCTGTCTTCGAGCTTGTGACGCGGCAGCACGGCCAGGTTCGAGAGGTAGTTTTCGGGCGTCGCGATCTGTTCGGGGAACGTGAGGCGGAGGCGGCGCGCGTCCAAGACCTGCGCCTCGATCTGCTTGCCGCCGATGCGCATGGACTCGCCGTAGAGCGGCGAGGCGACGCGCTCGTCGTAGAGCGCGCGCAGCGTGAAGGCCACGTCCTCGGCCGTCAACGGCTGCCCGTCGGAGAACTTCAGGCCGTCGCGCAAGGTGACTTCGACCGTGCGCCCGTCCGCGCCGAGCGGCCAACTCTCGGCGAGCGCCGCCACGTATGCCCGCTTGTCGTGATCGAACTCGACGAGCCGGCTGCCCGTCAGGAAGAACGCGACGACGTTCGTCGCCTCGTCCACCGCCATCACGTAGTTGAAGGTCTTGGGCGGCGCGCTGACGCGGTAGGTTAGTGTGCCGCCGCGCCGGCCCACCGTGCGGCCGGTGGCGGGGAACTCCGTGGTGTTGGTGTTGGCGTTGGGCGACGGCGCGGGCTGCGTGCAGCCGACGAGCCAGATGGCGGCGAGCGCCGCGGGCAGCAGGCGGCGCAGGAGCACGTCTCTCATGTTCAATTAACGGGTCGGGCGGTTCAGCGTTCGTCGGAGCGGGCGCGCGGGCGGGGGCCTGTCGGTGTCGCGCGCTCGTCGGATTCAATCACGGATGCGGCCGGATGTCTAGAGCGTTTTGCGGTTGCGGGTAACGCAAGGTCGTTTTCAACACGGAGGCCACAGTAAAGAATCTCTGTGAACTCTGTGTGACCGCTGTGCCCTCTGTGTTGATCTGATCTCCGGGTAGAGTCAACCCAACAGACAACGAGGCGAGGCGCTTGTCGCGGCGCGTGGTTCGGTGTTAGAACGAACGCGGCCCGAGCGCCTGGTCTCCAACCGTGCTGAAGCTGATCGTCACACGTCTCTGGCAGGGCGTCGTCGTGCTGCTGGTCGTCTCGGCGCTGACCTTCTGGCTGCTGGCGGCGGCGGGCGGCGACGCTTTGACGGCGCTCAGCGCCGAGCCGACGGTCTCGCAGACCGCGCTGGCGGAGCTGCGCCGCGTCTACGGTCTCGACCAGCCGCTCGCCGTCCGCTACCTGCACTGGCTCGCGGACGCGGCGCGCGGCCGCCTCGGCACGTCGCTCTACTACCACACACCTGTCTGGGCGATCATCCGCCCGCGCCTCCTGCGCACGCTGCTGTTGGGGTGCGTCGCGCTCGTCATGGCGTGGTCGTTGGCGCTCACGCTGGGCGCGGCGGCAGCGCGCCGGCCGCGCGGCTGGGCTGATCGTGTGAGCGGCGCGCTCATACTCGTGACGGCCTCTCTGCCGCGGCTCGTGCTCGCGCTGGCGGCGCTCGCCTTCGCGGCGCGCACGGGCGCGTTCAAGGTCGGCGCGGGCGCGCAAGGGCTGGCGGCCGAGTTCAACCCCTTGCGCGTCTTCGTGCCCGCGCTCGTGCTCGCCGCGCCGCTCGTCGCCGTCTTCCTCGCGCAGACGCGCGCGGGCCTCGGCGCTGCACTCAACGAGGAGTTCGTGACGGTGGCGCGGGCGAAGGGCTTGCCGGAGCGCGCCGTCGTCCTGCGCCACGCCCTGCGCGCCGCGCTCAACCCGCTCATCACGATCTTCGGCTACTCGCTGGGCAGCGTCGTCAGCGGCTCTGTGATCGTCGAGGCGATCCTGGGCTGGCCCGGTCTGGGGCAACTGTCGGTCGCGGCGGTGGTGAACCGCGACGTGCCGCTGCTGCTCGGCGTCGTGCTCGTGACGGCCGCGGCCGTCCTCTGCGGCAACCTCTGCGCCGACCTCCTGCTGCGCTGGAACGACCCGCGCCTGCGCGCCGCCGATGCGCCCGCGACCAACGCCGCCCCATGACCCGACCGCACGAAGACAACGCGGGGCTGACGCCCGACGCGCCGCGGCGCACTCGCTTAACATGGCGCGCGCGCTGGCGACGGCGCGGGCGTCTGCTCGCGGGCCTGTGCGTCGTGCTCTGCTTCTACGCGGCGGCGCTCGCGGCCGACTTCCTCGCGCCTTACGATTACCGCGCGCAGGCCCGCCGCGAGCCGGGCGCGCCGCCCTCCGTCCTCCACTTCCGCGCCGCCGACGGACGCTGGCACACGCGCCCTTTCATCTACGCCCGCCGCCTCACCGACCCGCTCGCGCGCACCTACAACGAAGACGCCACGCGCGCCTACCCGCTCGCCCTCTTCACACGCGGCTACAGCTACCGCCTCTTCGGTCTCTTCGAGACCGACCGACACCTGTTCGGCCTGTTAAGCGACGAAGGGCGCGCGCAGGGTCAAGACGAACCGGTCAACGTGTCGCGCGCGAGCGTCGAGACCGCGCCGCGCGTCTACCTGTTAGGGACTGACGCGAGCGGGCGTGATCGTCTGTCGCGCCTGTTGCGCGCGACGCGCTTCTCGCTGCTGGTCGGCCCCTTGGGGACGCTGCTGGCGGGCGCGCTCGGCATCCTCGTCGGCTGCGCGGCGGGCTACGCGGGGCGCAAGACGGACGCCGTCCTGATGCGCGCCGCCGACGCGATGCTGGCGCTGCCGGAACTCGTCCTGATCCTCGCGGCGCGCGCCGCCTTCCCCATCACCTTGCAGCCGACCGAGGCCGCGCTGCTGCTCGTCGTGCTCTTCGCCGCGGTGGGCTGGGCCGAGCCGGCGCGTCTCACCCGCGGGCTGGTGCTGGCACTCAGGCGGCGCGAGTTCGTGCTCGCGGCCGAGGGCCTGGGTCTCACGCAGCCGCGCATCCTCTGGCGGCACATCCTGCCGAACGCCGCGCGCCCGCTCGTCATCCAGGTCTCGCTCATGCTGCCCGCGTTCCTCCTGGCCGAGACGGCGCTCTCCTACCTCGGCGTCGGCGTGCAGGAGCCGGAAGCGAGCTGGGGCAATATGCTCGCCGCCGCCAGCGACCTGACGCAGCTCGCCGCCCAGCCCTTCGTCCTGCTCGCCCCCGCCGCCGCCATCTTCCTCTTCGTCCTCGGCGTGCGCCTACTGAGCGACGGGCTGAAGACTGATCGTTGACGGCGACGTGTCGCCGCGGCGGCGACCGACGCCGGGCGGAGAGCGCGTGGCCTCAGAAGGGTAGTACGGTCAGGTGCCGGTTGTAGAAAGTGCCGGGCAGTCCGGTTATGGCTTGGCCGGGTTGCAGGTTGGCATGCACGGCTATCGTATGGCCGGCCGTTTTAGGGGGTAAGCTAATGACACAGTTGATGGCGACGGCCACCGCCCGGCCCGCGCCCGGCGTGTCGGCGTTTGGGGCCGCGAACATGGGTTGACAAGCATTCTGCCGCGCGCCGTCCACGACGAGTCCCAGTAAAAGACCGTAGGGGCCATAGTTGGCGGTGTCTAAGCTGAGACTCCCCACGACTAAGGTGTGACCTGTGGGGCCGGCCGTTACGTTCGTCAGGGCCATGTCGGGCACGGCCAGGTCTTCGGCCGCCCCCGGCAAAGACAGCGTGACGTTGTTGACCAAGGCGTTAGACGCGCTGTTGAGGACACTACCAAGCCCGCCGCCGACGCTATTGATGGCGCTGGCCAGAGTCGCATCGCCGGCCGCTCTCGTCGTCGCCTCCTGGTTTATGTTGCTCTGTAGCGTGCTGGCCGCCGCTTGCCGCGTCGCGGCCTCACTGTTGATATTAGTTTGCAGCGCGGTGTCCGCGGCCTGCCGCGCCGCCGTCTCGTTGTCGAGGTTGACTTGCAACGCCGACTCGGCGGCCTTAGCCCGCCCCACCTCGTTGTTGAGATTAATTTGCAGTGTGGTATCCGCGGCCTGACGGGCCGCCGCCTCGTTGTCGAGGGCCGCTTGGAGCGCGCTGTCCGCCGCCCTCAGATTTGCCAACGCGCTGTCGAGGCCGTACTGCAATTGCGCCTCGGCAGCCCTGGCCCGACCGCTCTCGTTGTTGACGTTGGTCTGTATGACCGATTCGGCGTTCGTAGCACGCGCCGCCTCGTTGTTGAGATTAGTTTGCAGCGTGGTGTCTGCGGCTTGCCGGGCCGACGCCTCGTTGTCGAGTGCGGTTTGCAGCGCGCTGTCCGCCGCCCTCAGCGCGCCCAACGCGCTGTCGAGGTTGGCTTGCAGTTGCGCCTCGGCGGTCTTGGCGCGTCCCGCCTCGTTGTTGAGATTAGTTTGCAGTGTGGTGTCCGCGGCCTGGCGCGCCGCCGCTTCGTTGTTGACGGCCGCCTGGAGCGCAGCCTTGGCGGCGTCGAGGTCGGACTGGATGGCATTTATCCTTGCGAGCAAGGCGAGGTCAGCCGCCTGCCGGTCGGACGCCTCGTTGCTGACGGCCGCTTGGAGCGCCGCCCCGGCGGCGGCGAGGCTGGACTGGACGCTGTTGATTTGCGCTTGCAGATTCGCGATCTGCGTGGGCACGCTGTTGCCGCCGCCCTGGGCCAAAGCGGCGACGGACAACAGGGCGAAGAGGGCACACAGGACGCCGCGCGCGAGCGCGCGCCGCACGGCCGCCGCGCAGACGGCTGCGCCACGTTTCACGCTTCCCTGACCTGAGTCTCTGGTTTTCATCTCGGCCTCCGTAAACAATAATCCGGCTTGCCGGCGGGGTGTCGCGCCGTGCCGGGCACGCGCTCCTTCGAGGCGTCCCTCTACAAACGCGACAACCGAGGCCGAACCCTCTAACCCGTTCGAGAATTTTTTTGCCGGCGGTTGCCGGCGTGCGGGCGGCGGGAAGCGCGTGCGCGCGGCCGTGTGACAGGCGCGCGGCCGCTGCCGGCTCACAGAGCGGCCGGCGGTTGCGGGCCGCGCCGCTTACTCGCCGATGATCTTGACGAGGACGCGCTTGGGGCGGCGACCGTCGAACTCGCCGTAGAAGATTTGCTCCCAGGGGCCGAAGTCGAGCTTGCCGTCGGTGACGGCGACGACCACCTCGCGGCCCATGATCTGGCGCTTGTGGTGCGCGTCGCCGTTGTCCTCGCCGGTGCGGTTGTGTCGGTAGCGCTCGGGGCTGGCGTCGAACGGCGCGAGCCATTCGAGCCAACGCTTGTAGTCCTCGTGCAAGCCCGGCTCGTCGTCGTTGATAAAGACGCTCGCCGTGATGTGCATTGCGTTCACCAGACACAAGCCCTCACGCACGCCGCTCCGCGCGACCTCCTCTTCCACCTGCCGCGTGATGTTGACGAACCCCATCCGCTCGGGCACGCGGAACGTCAGATACTTCGTGTGCGACTTCATCCCCGTACTCTCCCCTCGACCCAGCGCCGCACCAGCGGCACGGCGAACGCGCCCGCGTCGTTGAGCACGTCGTGCTCGCGCAGCCACACGCGCGCCGCGGCGAACTCCTGCGCCGCGCCGCCTGACGCGGCCGGCGACACTTGGCCCCGCGCGTCCGGCAACTCGTCGCCCCGCACGATGGCCGTCAAGATCGCCTGCCCCGCCGCGCCCGCGTCGCTCCACACGTTGGCGAAGTATTCGCCGCCGCTCACGAGCGCGCGCGCCTGCGCCGCCTCCACGTCCGCGGTCGTCGCCTCCTTGCGCTCCTGCTCGTTCAACAACTGCACCAGCTCGAACGCCGTCGCCTGCGTCAGAAACGGCTGCCCCGCGGTCGCCGCGAACAAAGCGTCGAGCGCGCCCGCCGCGTACGTCATGTCGAACTCCGGGATCGGCTGCGTCAACAGCGGCTCGACCTCCGCGCGCGTCAGAAAACTCACGCGCACCCGCCGCGCGCTGATGAACCGATCCGTCCACGCCGGCCCCAACTCCTGAAACGTGTGCGCACCCGTGAACAGCAACACCACCCGCGGCCTGTGTTGCAGCGTGTGCCTGAGTGCATCTAAGAATGCCCCGCCCCAACCTGCGTCCAACGTCGCCCCCAAACGTTCGTACTCGTCCAAGCAAAGCAGCACGCGCATCTTCTCTGGCAGCGCCCGCTCCAACTCTTCCAACCAATCATCAAACACCGCGAACGGCTCCCGCTCAAGCGCCTTCGCCGTCAACGGCTCGACCGAGACGCGCCGCCGCCGCAACCCCTCGCTCAACTTCCGCGACAGGTAACGCAACAGCGTCGCCGCGCTCGCCGTCACCGCCGGGTTCTGACAATCCACCACCACCGGCGCGAAGTCCGGCCCCAACAGCCGCGGCAGTTGATTCAAAATACTCGTCTTCCCCATCCGTCGCGGCCCGTGCAACAACAACGTCGGCGCTTGCACCGCCCCCAACACGCTCGCCTCGATCTGCTTCACCACATCCCGCCGCCCCGTGAAAACGTTCTGCTCCGTCTCGACCACCGGATTCCCGAACACGAACGGGTTCGGAATCTCCCGCGTCGCCGCCGCCAGCGCCTTCGCCTTCGCACTCTCCTCGTCCAACAGCCTGCGCCACTCGTTCGCCACTTGCAGCAGACGCGGCGCGTAACGCCCGCGCGCCGCGATCAGGCTGCGCTGTAACGCCTCCACCTCCGCCAACGCCCGCGTTAAAGCCTCGCGCCTGCGATACGGACTGTTCAGCGTGAGATATTGCCCCACATACTGCGCCGCCCGGTCGAAGCGTGACAGCGTCGCCGTTAATTCGTCCAGCAATTCGGTGGGTGCATCCGTCGTCCAACTCAGTCGCTCTGTGACACTAGACATAGCCGCCAGCGATCCGGCTTTCAAATCATCGACGGCTATCTCCATCAGCGCGGCGCGTGCGGCACGATGTTGCAGGCGACGTTCGGCGGCAACGAAAGCGATCTGCCGGAAGCCCTCCTCTCTGTTTTGTCTTACCAACAGGGCCAAGAGCTTGCTGACGAAAGGTAGGGGTAGCCAGATTACTTCATTCCATGCAACCGGGCACCATCTCCACGCACGTCCGACCGCACGCGGCCGCCACCGCCCGACAAGGTAGGCAGAGGCGGACAGGACTACGTTGAAGGGATACGTTACTAATCGGTAATGAACTGATAAGAAAGCTAAAAAGAACACCATGCAACTAGCCGTCAGCATCGCGCCGGCCGAGTTCACGGCCAGGGCTGGTAGGCGACTAATTATGCCGCCTGCCACGCCGCCTGCCACGCCCCCTGCCACGCCCCCTGCCACGCCGCCCGCTATGCCTAGTGCCACGCCGCACATCACACTGCTGTCCACACCAAGGTCCAGGTATAGACTCGTTCCCGCAAGACCAAAACAGAGAGCCACGAGGGCGAAGGAGCACATAACGCCGAACGAGTCCGTAGATATGCCAGCTACGAATAAGCCAGCCACGAATGCCACGCCGATGCCCCCCCACATGAACTCCAGTACGCCCGCCACGCCCAGCACCAAACCTAATGTCACGCCCGACGCCACGCCGAGCCACGAGTTCGACCACTTGAAAGTTAACCCTAGTGCCTCAAAGGTATAGCCGGTAATCAGATTTCCCAGAACAGCTAAAGTGACCATCCAAGGAAGCAATTTCAGCAGGTAAGTAATTCGTTGTTTCAATCTAAGTTTCGCCGGCCACGCGCTGCCGCTCTCTAGTGCGAATCGCGTCGGCCAGAAGTAGATGAGGTAGAGTTGGCGGAGTGACCAGCGGAGGTAGTTTTTCATGGTGAGTACCGGGAGAAAGCTATAGGGGTTTGCGATTGAGACGACTTGTAGCCGGGAGCGTGGGCATCACGGCCCGCCGTGAGCGCGCGAGCGCGAACAGTGGACTCGCCTGCGGCTCGTTGCGGGCAGGGCTGCACGCGCTCCCGGCGGGGAGGTTGCGGTTTTGCACGGGGCCGGCCTACCTCGGAGGTAGGTTGGCCTGGTTCGGAGGTAGGCCGGACTACCTCCGAACTCCGTCGGCCTACCTCAAAAACGGAATTTTCCGTTCCCGAACCTCATCGGCCTACCTCTGGAACGGAAAGTTCCGTTCCGAGAACGGAACGGCCTACCTCCAAAACGGAATTTTCCGTTCTCGGAACGGAATGGCCTACCTCGGAAACGGGACGGCCTACCTCCAGAACGGATTTGCCCGCCGCCGGGACGGGTTGACGGGGGCGGCGGGGCGCGTCCGGTCAATTTTGCCGCCCGGCCGGGGTCGCGGGGGATGTTAGCAGGGAAAGTCGGGGGTTTGGGGGTTAATTTTGCGGGGGCGACGGGCTACCAGCCGCCGGGGAGGAGGACGGACATCTCGTCGTCGGCCCGGCGCAGGGCGGCGGTCAGGGTGTCGCCGTTCTGTTTGGCTTCGAGGACGTGGAAGCAGGCGACTTGGAGGGCGAGGGGGTGGCCTTTGGCGAAGTCCAGAATCGCGGCGCGCTCGTCGGGGCTGAAGGGGGGCGTGCCGGGGCGGTGGAAGGTGAGGAAGTCTTGGGCGTCCGTCGGGCGGAAGGGGCCGAGGCGCAGCAGCGGGAAGGTGTTGTAGAAGGGGGAGGTGGGGTCGCCGCGGTCGGTGAGTTCGCTTAGCGGGCGTTGGGAGGCGGTGACGATGGAGAGGCCTTGTTGGGCGCAGGCGCGCAGCGTGAGGAAGAAGTCGCGGGTGAACTCGGCGCGGCGCGTGGTGAGTTCTTCAAACTCGTCGAGGCAGAGGACGGGGCGGAGGCCTCTTGTCAACGCAGTCTCGACGCAGTCGGCGAAGTCCGTCAGCGTCGTGGCGGGCGTTGACCAGTGGCACTGTTTGGCGGCTTGACTGAGCCAGCCGGTCAACGTGTAGCAGTGCGGGTCTTGGAGGTCGAGGTAGGCGACCGCGGTTTGCGCGTCCCAGTCGGCGGCGGCGCGTTCGATCTGGCGGAGCAGCGAGGTCTTGCCGATGCGGCGCGGGCCGACGATCTGGCAGTTCTGTTGGCCGTGGAGGTAGGCGCGCAGGGTGCGCTGCTCCTGGTCGCGGTCGAAGAAGCCGGCGGCGGCGGTGATGCCGCCGCGCCAGATGAACGGGTTCGGCGTGGCGGGTCGCTGCGCTTGCACGCGCAGGGAGCGCACGCGGTACAGCCTGGTTTCGCCTGCGATGCCTTTGAGTCGGAGCGGGGCGAGCGCGTCTAGCTCCACCTCGTTTAGATTGAGCAGTCGGGCCGCGTCCTCGGAGAGATAGACTTCGCCGGGGGGACACGCGGAGCAAACGCGGGCGCAGCGGTTGGCGGCGTCGCCGCGCAGGTCGCCGTTGTCGAGGACGACTAACTCGCCTACGTCAATGCCGACGTGCAGGTCGAAGCGGAGGCGAGCATTCTGTTGCGCGGCGTTGTGCTCCGCGACGCGTTGCTGAAGCAGCACGCCGGCCCGCACCGCCTCAAGGACGGACGGGAACTGGGCGAAGCAGCCGTCGCCGGTGTCTTTGAGTTGCGTGCCGCGTGTGAGGCGGAGGACTTCGGCGGTGAGGTCGTCTTGGGCGCGCGCCACCTGCGCGATCTCTTCGTGCGTGCGGGCGGCGGTGTTGGCGGTGGACTGCACCTGATCGGTGAAGAGCACCACTTTCAAGTCAGCGGGCATCGAGACCTCCGGGCGTGCGGCGTATGAGGCAGCGTTAGGGCGACGCCGGCCGACGGCGACCCCGCCGAAGGGTTTAGCGTCGCGGGGGGCGGCTGTCAACCTTTATTTTGTGGGCGGCGCGGCTGCGGACGTGCAGCGTCGGCGACGTAGCTCGAAGTTCAGCGCGCGGGGATGGGTTGGAAGCCTGCGCCGCGTTTGAAGGTGAGGGCGTACTGGCGGGTGCGGTCTTTGACGTTGACGAGGTTGATTTGATCGTCGTAGAGGTCGGAGAGCCAGGCGTCGCGGAGTTGTGTGCCGGGGAGACCGGCGGGGAGTTTGGTCTCGAAGTAGAGCCGGACGTTGTCTACGCCGGCTTCCATGCCGACCCAGGTGAGCGGGAGGGGCGCGCCGCCCGCGTCTTTGAGCTGGAAGACTTCCTGGAGGTAGGCGAAGGTGGCGCGGGCGGCCGCCTGTTTGTCGTCGAGGGTGACGGGGCGGCCGGCGCGGCGCGACAGGATTTTTTCGAGGTCGTCGGGGAAGGTGCGCAGGGTGATTTGAAGCGACTGCTCGGCGGGGTTGTAGTCGGCCTCGGCGAAGCTCGTGTGGTACTTGTGCGCCGCGGCCGGCGGCGCGAGCAGTGCGAGCGCGGCGAGCGCGCAGAGTAGCGCGCCCGGCCGCACAAGCGATCTCGAATTTGAAATGTCAAAGCGCAAACCGCCAACGCTCCTTCCTTAAATCTGAAATCGCAAAATTCGTCTCAGGGGTTGCTGGGCTTGGGCGGCGACTGTTTCTGTTCGAGCTGCTGCATGGGGTTGGGCGCGGCTTGGGCGTCCTTGAAGAGTTGGAAGCGGGTCTTGACGGGGCGGCGGGGGAAGTTGTTATTCGCCATGTCCACGTCCGCCGTCTCAAGGTGCGGGTCGAGCGTGATCGAGCGTACCTCCTTGGGCGTCATGATGAGCTTGGAGACTTCCGTGTTGTTGAGCCGCCAGATTTCCGCGGGGATGCGCAGCTCTTCATTCGTGCCGTCTTCGTACTCGACGAGGAAGATGACCGGCATCACCAGCCCGCCGACGTTCTTCAAGTCCACGAGGTAGAAGTTCAGACCCGACTTCAACAACTCGCGCTCGCGCTCGGTGAGCGTGGCGAGGAAGCGCTGGTACTCGGCGCGCTCCTGCTCGGTCACGACCAGTTCGTCGTACGTGTTGTAGAAGTCGCGCAGAGACGGGAACTCGTCCGTGCGCTTGGGGAGCGGCTTGTTGCGCCGCTGCGAGAGCGTCTCGGGCTGTGCGGCGCGCTCCTTCATGCGCGCGGCCTTCTCCACTTCGGGGTCGAGCGTGTCGAGGCGGAAGAGGCGGACGCGCTCGATGGAGATGTCCACGTGGTCGGTCGTGTAGAACCAGCCGCGCCAGAACCAGTCGAGATCAACGCCGGAGGCGTCCTCCATCGTGCGGAAGAAGTCGGCCGGCATCGGCCGCTTGAACTTCCAGCGCTGCGCGTACTGCCTGAACGCGAAGTCGAACAGCTCGCGGCCGAGCACCGTCTCGCGCAGGATGTTGAGGGCGGTGGCGGGCTTGCCGTAGGCGTTGTTGCCGAACTGCAAGACCGACTCGGAGTTCGTCATGATCGGGACTTGATCGGCGCTCGCCATGTAGTCAGTGATGGTGCGCGGCTCGCCGCGGCGCGAGGGGTAGTTCGCCTCCCACTCCTGCTCGGCGAGGTACTGCAAGAAGGTGTTGAGCCCCTCGTCCATCCACGTCCACTGTCTTTCGTCGGAG
>DASVPY010000070.1:0-7753 GCA_036389395.1 Pyrinomonadaceae bacterium | reverse complement strand
CGTGAAGATGGGGTTCGGCGCGCCGGGCGCGTCGTTGTCGGTGATGGTGAGCGTGGCGGTGGTCTGCGCGCCCAATACCGCGCCCGCCGGGTTGAGCAGCCGCAACTGGGCGGTCTCCGCGCCTTCGGCGTAAGCGTCATCAATGAGCGGGATGCTGAAGGTCTTGCTGGTCTCGCCCGCGGCGAAGGCGAGCGTGTCCACGGTGGTCGCGTAGTCGCAGCGCGCGTAGGCCGTGCCGTTGAAGGTGTTGCAGGGGACGGCGGCCGGATCGTCCACCGTCATGTAAGCGACGTAGGCGGGGCCGCTCGTGTCGCCGCCGCGCGTGACGGTGACGGTCGCGCGCGCGTCGCCCTCGCTCGCGCTAAAGCTCGCGGCGCTGAACTGCACGTTGACCGTGTCGGCGGCGGCCTGCGCGACGTTGAAGAAAGAGTCGTCGGTGTGGAGTATCTGCCCGGTGCGCGCCGCCCCCGTGTTGGGCGCGAGGTTGATGGCAATCGAGCCGCTGCCCGTGCCGCTGCCTTGCGTGATCGTGATCCAGGGGACGAGGCTCGTGGCCGTCCACGCGCAGCCCGCGCCGGTCGTCATCGTGAGCGTGGCCGGCCCGCCGCCGGCCGGGAACGCGCCCGGCCCCGTGACGACGTAGCTGCAACCGGCGGCCTGGGTGACGGTGAAGGTCTGCCCGGCGATGACGAGCGAGCCGGTGCGCGCGCCGCCGCCGTTGGGGCTGACCGTGTAAGTGACCGTGCCGCTCCCCTGCCCCGCCGCGCCGGCCGTGACCGTGATCCAGTCGGCGTTGCTTGTCGCCGCCCAGCCGCAGTTGCTCGTGGTCGTGACCGTGACGCTGTCCGTGCCGCCCGTGCGCTCGAAGGCCTGGCTCGTCTTCGAGAGCGCGTAGTCGCACTGGTTGCCTTGGACGGTGATGTTGGCGTCGGAGATGTCGAAGAAGATGTTGCCGACCGCCTCGACCTTGACGCGCGCCTGCGTGGTCGGCACGTTGGGCACGACGATGTTCTCCGCGCCGTCGTTGGGCGTGGGGTTGGTGCCGTAGGGGAACGTGTTGCCGCCGTCGGTCGAGAGCAGGATGCGGACGTTGGCGCAACTGACGGGCGCGCCCGTCGTGTTCGCCACGTTCCAAGTGACCGGCTGCAAGGTGTTGCCCGCCCAGACCACGCCGCCCGCGGGCGTCAAGACCTTGAAGGGGCCGCTGTCGGCGCGGACGTTGACCTGCGTGTCCGCCGAGTTGAGGCCGCCGCCGCCCGCGCGATTGTCGCGCGCGGTGACGCGGAAGTTCATCGTGCGCGTCGTGGTGGGGAGCGCCTCGCCGGTCAGGCAAGTGCCCGAGCCTGAGCTGCACGTCGTCGTGGTCGGCGGGACGTTGGCATTGTTGAGGATGTATTGGAGGCTGGGGAAGCTGCGCGTCGCGCCGGCCGGGCTGGGCAGGTAAGAGCGGAAGATCGGGCGCGCGCCGTCGTCCGTGTCGGGCGGCGCGGCGGGGCCGAGATCGAACTCTTCCCAGGTGTAAGTCAGAGTGTCGCCGTCCTGATCGCTGCCCGCGGCGGCGAGCGCGAAGGGCGTGTTCGCGGGGATCGTGTAACTCTGCGCGCCGACAGACACGTTCGGCGGGTGGTTGTTCGTCGCCAGTTGCGTGGGGCAGCCGCTGCCGTTGCCGGTGGTGGTGTAGTTGACGATCTGTTGCAGGCTGGCACCGTGGAAGTAGGTGTCGCTGGAGCGCATGTCCTCCGTGCCGCAGTTGAAGCGGTAGCCCATGATGGTCGAGCCTGTGCCCGGTTCGTAGGCGGTGGAGGCGGTGCGCTGGACGGCGCAGTCCGTGCCCGAAGAAGCGGCGTTGAACGTGTGCGTCGCGCCGAACTGGTGCCCCATCTCGTGCGCGACGATGTAGTAGGCGATGACGTTCGACGGCTGCACGGAACGGAAGATCGTCGCGCCGCGCCCCTTGTTCGCCGTGCAGACCACGCCGATGCCCGCTTGGCCCTGGAACGAGAAGAAGCCGCCCGCCGTCGTCCGCCCGTCGAAGACGTGGCCGATGTCGTAGTTGGCCGCGCCGATGATCGCGTCGAGTCGGGTCTGGTTCTCGTTGATGAGCGAGCCGACGCTGTCGGACGTGTAGCCGTCGGTTGCGGTGTCGGTGAAGATGATGCTCGTCTCGCCCGCGACGAGGACGAGCCGCACCGCCACGTCGCGCTCGTAGATGGCGTCCACGAGGTTGACGGTCGTGGTGATCGCGGAGAGCGCGCCGCCCGTTGTGCCGCCGCCGTAAGTCTGCGTGTACTCGGCGGTGGCGGCGACGGCGAGCCGGTAGGTGCGCAGCGTCGCGCCCGAGACGACGAGCGGCGTGTGGGCGCGCGCCTGCGCCGGGGCGATGGTCGTCGCGCTTTTGATCGCCTGCTCCTGCTCGGCGGCGGTGACCGCGCAGGCGAGCGCGCCGGCTTCGGCGGTGATGTCCTGGTGCGCGTAGGCGAGATAGGTGGCGTTGTCGCCGCGCGCGTACGGCCCGACGTAGAACGTGCCGCGCGCGGACAGGATGATGGCGTGCAGCCCTTCGGGCGTCCAGTCGAAGCGCGTGCTGGCGGTCGGGTCGTCCAGCCCCTGCCCGCGGTACGTCTTGATGGCGGGGAAGCGCGCCGCCAGCTCCGGCTCCATGATGGGCGACTCGACGACGCCGAAGCGCGCGAACGAGCCATCGGGCAAAGGCAGCGCGACGAGCGCGGCCGCGGCCTGCGCCTCATTAGAGAACTCCAGCGGCGCGCGGCTCAGCAGCTCCGCGAGTTGCGCGCGGTCGAGGCTCAGTGCGCGGTAGGCGTGCGGCAGCAGGGCGCGTTCGGCGCGCCGGCCGAGCGTGTCCTTGTCCAACTCCCGCCAGACGTTCTCAGGCGGCGCGCCGCCCTGTGGCGCGCTCCTCTGCTTGCGTTCGGCGCGGGCGTGTACGGGGCCGGCGGGCCAGAGGCTCACGGCCACCAGTAAGGCGACCACACAGGCGGAGACGAGCGGCAGTCGCCAGCCTATCTTGCTCTTCGTGCGCTGCGACGGCAGACGCGGGGTCTTGCTGCTTTCCATTGTCTTGCTTGGTGTCGCGCGGGCGAGTCGGAGGATTTCAGCGCCGCATAGGTTGAACGACGGGTAAACATTAACCGCGGCGCGCGCGGGCTGTCAAACGGGCGCTGACCGGGCGGCGGGCGTGCGGCGCGGCGCAAAGGTGTCGGGGCGCAAGCGACGCTACCGAGAAGCTCACTTGCGCCCCGTGGCTTGGGCGCGGCCGACGCGCGCGGGTCAGAAGGTGCAGCCGTAGGCGGCCATGGACTGCTTGGCGGCGTCGCGCGCGGCCTTGCAGGCGGTCGCGAGACCCTGCTTGCCCTGCGGCGTGGCGGCCAGGCCCTGCCAGGACTTGCGCGTCTGATCGAAGGCCGACTTCAACTGCGCGCGCCCGGCCTCGGGCACTTTGCTGTTCAGGCAGGCCTCGTACTTCGCCAGGTAGTCGTCGCACTCCTCGACGCCGATCTTGTCGCCCGCGGGGGCGGCGGTCGCGGCGGGCGAGGTGGCGGCGTGCGGCGTGGCGGCGGGCGGCGCGGTGGTCGTGGTGGTGGTCGTGGTCGTGGCGTTGGTGTTGCCGGCCGGCGCGCCGGTCTGGTTAGCGTTTTCGGGGGCCGCGCAACTGCTCAGGGCCAGCGTGAACGCGGCGCAGAGCGTCAGGGCGATGAGCAGTCGCGTGCTCACGCAGAGAGTTTTCATCTTCGTCTTCGTCTCCTAGTCGGGCGTCCGGCGGGGCCGGACATGTTGATAGAGCGTTACAGGGTTAGAACGTCGGAACCGAACCTGCTTGCTAAGGCGAGGGCGGGAAAGGCAGTGGTCAGTGGTCGGTGGTCAGACGGAGTTCAGGGTTGCAGGTGCAAAGCCGGTCGCCCGCTAAACCTCGCACCTCGAACTTCGACTGACCTCTGCCCTCTGACTTCTAACCTCTGGTTCTTCCGCTGAACAGCGGCGCGCATTATGCCACAAAACGGGCCGGGCGGCGACCACGCGCGCCGGGGCGGGCGCGGGTCGGGGCCGCGACCGTGGCATTTACGATTTGCGGGCTTCGGCCGGTTCGCGCGCGACGCTCTGTTCAAAGCTGAGGGCCGGCTCGGCGGGCGCGGGCTGACCGGCGAGCCGCGCGAACAGCGCCTCGTACCTGTCCACGACGCGCTCCCAGTCGTAGTGCTCGCGCACGCGCTTCTGCGCGCGCTGGCGGTAGGCGTTCACGAGCGAGCCGTCGCGCAGCACGCGCTGGAGCTGCACGACCAGTTCGTCCACGTCCCGGTACGGGATGCCGGCCTCGCCGACCGCCTCCAAATTCTCCGGCGTGGCGAGCGTGAGCACGCAGTTGCCGTAGCCCATCGCTTCGAGGAGCGCCGGGTGCGTGCCGCCGACCTCCGTCGCGTGGACGTAGCAGTAGGCGTTCTGCTGCAAGGCCCGGTAGGCGTCGCCGAAGACGAAGCTGGTGAAGATGATGCGGCGGTCGCGGCGCGCGCTGGCGCGCAACTGTTCGATGTAGTCGTGCGCGTACGGCGCGTCGCCGACGACGACGAGCCGGTGGCTGGTGCGCACGCGCTTGAACGCTTCGATGACGAGGTGCGCGTTGTTCTCTGGTTCGAGCCGCGAGACGTAGAGCACGTAGCGGTTCGGTTCGACGCCCCACTGGCGCACGGCCGCGCGGTCGGGCGTGCGCTCGACCTCCGCGCCGTAGGCGATCATGGTCGTCGGCTGGTTGTAGTGCGCGAGGTAGTAGTCCTGTATGACGCGCGCGTCCGTCACCGTCTCGTTCGGCAGGCGGGTGGCGAGCCGCTCGGCCAGCAGGTAGTAGCGGCGCGCGAGCCAGTTCCACTTCTTGCGCTTGTGTTCGAGGCCGTCCACGTTGATGGCGACGGGCGTGCCGGCGAGGCGCAGGATGGGGATGAACGGGGCGTTGGCGGCGTTGCAGATGAGCGCCGCGTCGTAGCGCCCGCCCGTCGCGTGCAGGGCCGAGAGGAAGGTGTGGACGACGGTGTCGAAATACTTGTGCCGGAAGGTGGGCAGCACCTTGAGCCGGACGCCGCGGTATTCGAGCTGGCGCGGGCTGACGTAGTGCGAGCGGCAGTAGACGGTGACGGCGTGCCCGCGCGCCGCGAGCCGCGTCGCCAACTGCTCCGCGAAAGTCTCGAACCCCCCATAGCTCGCCGGGATGCCCCGTGTGCCCAAGATTGCGATGCGCATCCGTCTGAGGGCTGAGGGACGAGGGCTGAGGGATGAAGGACTGAGAAGACAGAAGCCAGGAGTCAGCAGCCGGAAGGGCAGACGCGGGCGCTCGTCCGCGTTCCTACTTCCGGCTTCCGGCTCCTGACTCCTGGCTCCTGTTCCTCTTCATCCCTCAGCCCTCAGCCTCATCCCTTCCTCCTCCGGCTCTTTGGTAGATCGCTAAGGTCTGCCGCGCGGCGTCGCGCCAGTGCCAGCGGGCGGCGCGCTCAAGGCCGCGCGCGCGCAGGTGGGCGTGCAACTCCGGCTCGTCGAGCAGGCGCGCGAGCGCGGCGGCGAGCGCCTGCTCGTCAAAGGGATCGACGAGCAGGCCGGCGTCGCCGACCACTTCGGGCAGACTCGTGCGGTCGCCCGCGATGACGGGCGTGCCGCAGCGCATGGCTTCGAGGGGGGGCAGCCCGAAGCCTTCAAAGTACGACGGGTAGACGAAACAGAGCGCGCCCGTGTAGAGCGCGGGCAAGTCCGCCTCCGGCACGTAGCCCGGCAGCAGCACGTCTGCGCTCGTGCCGCTGGCCGCCACGGCGCGGACTGTGTCCTCGTACAGCCAGGCTTTTTTGCCGACCAGCACCAGTGGCGGCAGCTTAGCGTGCGGGCGCGCGGCGCGCAAGGCCGCGTAGGCGCGCACCAGCCGCGCCAGGTTCTTGCGCGGCTGGATCGAGCCGACGGCCAAGAAGTACGCGCCGCGCAGCCCGTAGCGCCGCCGCACGCGCTCGACTTCCTCGGCCGCCGCGGGCGCGAAGTGCGCCGCCGCCGCCAGCGGCACGACGCTCACGCGTTCGGGCGCGAGCCGGTAGGTGCTGATGAGATCGCGCGCGGTGAACTCCGAAGGCGCGATGACGTGCGCGGCCGAGCGCGCCGTGCGACGCACCGTCAGGCGCAGTTGCACCCGGCTGCGCCGCTTGAACGTGGCGGGCAGGTGCTCGAACGACAGATCGTGGATCGTGGCGACGACGGGGCAGGGCGCGAGCGGCGGCGCGGTGTACTGGACGTGGAGCACGTCCACGGGCCGGCGGCGCAGCTCGGCGGCGAGCGTGAGCGGGATGCGCACGAGCGGCGAGTGCGGCAGCGTGCGCCGCACCGCGAAGTTCGGCCAGCGCCCGGCGAACCGCTCGACCGCCGCCGCGCGCGTCACGTAGAGCGTGTAACGGTTGACCTGATCGATCTCGGCCAAGGCCTCGACCAAGTTCGCCGCGTAGGTCTCGTTGCCGGCGAGGCCCGCCCCGACCGAGTGCGCGTCAATCGCGATGTGGAGGGTCAAGGTGCGAAGTTCAAGGTTCAAAGTTCAAGGTTCAAAGTTCAACGCGCGACGAACCTTGAACCTTGAACGCTGAACCTCGAACTTTAACAAAGAAACGGCGAGCGCCGGGCGACCGGCGGCCGAAGCCTGCCGCGCACCCGGCCCTCGCCAGTCCGAAGCAAACTGTCGGCGCTTACTTCTTGCCGCCGGCCGTGGCCGCGCCGTGCGTCTCGCGCTGGCGCGTGTCGCGCTCGCGGATGCGGGCGGCCTTGCCGCGCAGCTCGCGCAGGTAGTAGAGCTTGGCGCGGCGGACGCGCCCGCGCTTGACCACGTCAATGTGATCAATGATGGTCGCGTGCAGCGGGAAGATGCGCTCGACGCCGACGCCGAAGCTGGTCTTGCGCACGGTGAAGGTCTCGCGGATGCCGTCGCCCTTGCGCGCGATGACCACGCCCTCGAACGCCTGGAGGCGCTCCTTCGTCTCCGACTCCTTGATGCGCACGTGCACGCGCACCGTGTCGCCCGGCGCGAAGGCCGGGATGTCCGTGCGCCTCTGCGCGTTGTCAACACTGTCCAAGCGGTTCATGATGTCACCTCGTTAGCTGTCAGCGTTCAGCGATCAGCTTATTCAACTTGAAACACGGCTGACGCTCTCAGCCCCGATAAAGCTTTTCAACCTTCGTCATCCGCGTCGAGCGCGGCACGTTCCTTGTCGCTCAGTTCGACCCTCCCGAAGAGGTCGGGGCGGTTGCGGCGCGTCTTGCGCAGCGCCGCCAGTCGGCGCCAGCGCGCGACCTCCGCGTGGTGGCCGCCCAGGAGGACTTCCGGCACGCGGCGGCCGCGGAACTCGACGGGGCGCGTGTAGTTCGGGAAGTCGAGCATCCCTTCCGAGAATGACTCGTTGACCGCCGAAGTCTCGCTCCCCAGGGCGCCGGGGATGAGTCGCGTCACCGCGTCAACAAGGACGACCGCCGCGGGCTCGCCGCCCGACAGCACGTAGTCGCCGATGGAGACCTCGTCGGTCGCCAGGACTTCCGACACGCGCTCGTCCACGCCCTCGTAGCGGCCGCAGACGACGACGATTTGCCCGGCCCCGGCCAGCTCGCCCGCGAGCGCCTGCGAAAGCTGTCGGCCCTGCGGCGAGAGCAGCACGACGCGCTTCCCGGCCTCGCGGAAGCGTTCGGCGCCGCCCTCCAACCCCGTCAAAGATTCGACCGCCTCAAAGATCGG
>DASVPY010000069.1:0-54410 GCA_036389395.1 Pyrinomonadaceae bacterium | reverse complement strand
TACACTACTCTTTCCCCGTTGACGTTGCGGTTAGCGGCTAATAGGAACCCAAATCGGCCACGCTTTGTAACCGTAGTCACGCGCGTAGAGACGGATTCCGTTAACCGTTCTCCAAGCGCGGAAAATCAGCCGGTAGGCTGTTCCGGGCTTCGGAGGTATGGGTGCTTTACCCATGTCGGTTCTCGTCCTTGCAGCTTCCAAGGACGGAGACCAGTGATACACAGGTCGCACAAAGAAAAAACCCCTGACTCTGTACAACTAAAGGTTTCCCGCGCCGCATGGCGCAAGTAAACCCAGTGCTCTTTCAAAGACCTAGACCGTCCTTGGAAAACCGCATCGGGTTAGTTGAGAGCCAGCCGTGTGCAAGACGGCTGGCTTCTCTATTTAAGAAAGCTTTTCATCAGTACCGATTTAACTGACTAAAGCCTGTAGAATCTTAAAAAAAACAGGGTCGCAAAATGCGACAGTTAAGTTTACTCGGCGGACGGTTCGCGTGTCAAATTATTTGCATCCGAGGTCTCACCATTTTCTTGTGATGAGCTACCGACCCGGTATTCGCTAGGGCGTTTTCCTGATCCTTTACGAACCACGCTTATCTCTCCTTCGCTTTCCAGTCGCTTCAAGGCCGAACTCACACTGGCTGGCTTGTCTTGGATTGCCTCGCCAACGGCTTGGTCAATTTCGATTACTCTTGCCATTATATCACGGATGGTAAACGTGCCAGTGATAGTCGCTAGAACTTTGCGAATAGCGTCTGTAAGTCCTTCTACGCGAGTATGTTGCGTGCTTGTGGCCGCTCGTCCTTCGGGCGACTCTCTTTGCGCTCCAGCACCGCCGTTTGCCATCTCCCAGACACGCTCTAGAGCTTCTATGTCCCGCCGATAGCGGTCTTCAATCTGCTTCTTCAGCCTGTCATAGTCGCGCCTGTTCAAGGTACAACACCTCGCAATTATGATTTAACCACAAAACTCGCTAAATGTCAAGCATAGCCACGCTAGGGCAACGCTCCGGTAGCATAACTCAAGAGAATTGCAGTGCCTTGTAGGTTTTTAGGTTCCTAGAAAACTTAAGGAAAATAAAGAGTTTAGTGCCATAGGATTTACCGGGTTAATTTTGTATACTTTAGTTGATATTCAATTTCAATTGACAGCAACGCTAAAGTTTTCCACATGTGGAAAACACGATGCGTAAGATGTATTATGCTCCGCATGGGCATTTTAATTATCCACAGCCCCCTCTTGCGCCGATTTTGATTGTCTGCTTTACTGAAATTACAAAGCCCAAAGGCTTAGGAACTGTCTCCCCTCAGCTACTTGCAGCCGATGTGTAGGGTGCAGCCCATGCTTGGGATTTAGGGAAGCGTTTTCGGCGGATCAGGGATTTAGCGGAGATTAACGATTTGCGGATTCATGACCTCAGACATTTCGCTACTACCGCCCTATTCATGGAAGGCGTACCAGATACCATCATCGCCAAGATGACGGGTCATGCCTCGCGCGTCATGGAGCGGTACAAGCACCTGTCTCCGTCGTTCAAGCGGCAGTCCGTTGAATTGATTCCTGGTCAGTTAGGGAAGCGGCTGGGTAGGCGTATCTCTACCTACAAAGGTACTAAAAAAGGTACTACGCCCAAAAGTAAGAAAGCGTCCCCGAAAGGACGCTCTCAAACCCCTGCTGTACCAGGAATTAGTGGCGGAGCCGACGGGACTCGAACCCGCGACCTCCGACGTGACAGGCCGGCGTTCTAACCAACTGAACTACGACTCCGCGAAAACTTCAGTATGCGTGCTGCGGCGGGCGTGCGTCTTTTGCGTGGTAGGCACGGTGGGACTCGAACCCACAACCCCCGCCTTGTAAGGGCGGTCGTCTACCATTGACAGTACGTGCCTGTAGGCTTGCTCTCGAAACTCTCCGGCACGCGCCCGCGAATGCAAAGACCTTTGTGCGCCGCCAGCAGCCTCTAACGCCTCAGCTTGCGACGCGGGCTTCATCCTAAAAGATGGCTTTCCACGTGTCAAGCGAGCCGTAGGAACTCACAGCAGCCAGACGGGCAACTCGTCATCCGCGCGCTCGTGCGCGGCCCTCTCGGTGCGCCGCGCGCGGGCTAACGCGGCGGCGCGCTCCCGGTCTACTTCAGTCTCCGTCTGCTCTTTCTGCTCGGCCGTTTCGGTCGCGCCGGGTTTGCGCTTGAGCGGCGCGATAAGCACGGCGTCAACCTGTTCGTCCAGCCGCCCGATGACTGTCATAACGGCTTCGCTCCTTTCTGTCCGCGCCCGTCTGCGGTTATCATTGCAACCACACGGACTCGCTCGCGTGTAAAGTTTAAGCTTATGTCCGACCAATCCACAAAGCCGCACCGCACACGTCGCGTACGCCCCTTGCTGTGGCTCGTCGCCCTGGCATGCACCCTGTTTGCCCTGCACGCCGCCGCGCAACAACAGCCTGCGCCCAAGCAACAACGCCCGCGCCGCGTCCCTAACATCCCTGCGCCGACGCCAAGCCAGTCGCCCGCCGCCCAGTCGGCACACGGCACTGCCGCGCCCGTTGGCGAAGAGGTGGGCGAGGACGAGGTCGTGCGCGTGGATACGCAACTCATCCCCGTGCCTGTCGTCGTGCGCGACCGCGCGGGGCGGCCCGTGATGAACCTGCGCGCGGACAATTTCACGGTCTACGAAGACAACCAGCCGCAGCGCGTCGCCACGTTCGCCACCGCCGACGCGCCGTTCGAGGTCGCGCTCCTCTTAGACACGTCCGGCTCGACGCGCGCCGAGGTCGCACTGATTCGCCGTGCCGCGAATGCCTTCGTTGACGCTCTGCGCCCCGGCGACCGCGTCGCCATTCTCTCTTTCAACACGACGGAAGAGGGCACACAGAAACTCGCCACCGTCGAGGTGCAGACCTTCCTGACCGATAACCGCGACGCGTTGCGCGCTGCCATCGAGAACGTCGGCGCAAGTCACGGCACGCCCTACTACGACGCGTTGGAACGTGTCGCCAAAGAGATCTTCCGCGACCCGCCAAAGGCCGAACTGCGCGGCCGGCGGGCCCTCGTCGCCCTGACCGACGGCGTAGATTCGACGAGCGATTCGGACTTCGCCGCCACGCGCGCGCGGCTGGTGCAGACCGGCGTGCTCTGCTACTTCGTGCAGGTCAACACGGAGGACTACGTCGAAGATCGGCTCTTGAAGGATTGTCAGGACGACGGTCGCCTGAGCCTGTCGCGCGTCCAACTCGAACGCTACCGCCGCGTCTTCAACCCGCGCGCAGACTCCGCCGACTACACGAACTTCTGCCAGATGGGCCCGTTCGAGCGCATGGAGATCAGCCGCGCGCTCTACCAACTCGCCCGGCAGGAGATGGGACAACTTGCGCGCGACACGGGCGGCAAGACCTTCGACGCCATTGACCTGCGCGCCGCCCGCGCCGCCTTTGATCAGGTCGCTGCCGAGATCGGCAAGCAGTACAGTCTCGGCTACTACTCGACCAACAAGGCGCGCGACGGTCGCTTCCGCCAGATACGCGTCGAAGTGCGCGGCCTGCAAGGCGCACAGGTCAGCGCGCGCGAAGGCTATCAAGCGCCCAAGGGTTAGCCGGGGCGGGCAGATAAAACGCAAGCCGAAAACTTCTGAAAGCGGATAACTCATGTCTCAGCAAAGTCACTTTGATCGCGTCGTCTTGATCGTCCTCGACAGTCTCGGCATGGGCGAGATGCCGGACGCGGCCGCGTGGGGCGATGCGGGCGCGGACACGCTCGGCCACATCTGCGCGTCGCGCGTCGTGCGGCTGCCGAATTTTCAACAACTAGGACTTGGTAACGTGCGTCCGCTCGCCAACGTGCCGCCGGTTGATGCGCCGCGCGGCGCATACGGGCGTTGTGCGCTGCGCTCGAACGGCAAGGACACGACGACCGGCCACTGGGAGATGGCCGGCATCATTCTGGAACAAGCCTTCCCAACCTACCCGCAAGGTTTCCCGCCTGACATCATCAATCAGTTCGTCCAACAGACGGGCGTGCCCGGCATCCTCGGCAACGTGCCCGCTTCCGGCACGGAGATCATCAAGGAACTCGGCGCAGAACACGTTGCGACGGGTAAGCCGATTGTCTATACCTCGGCCGACTCGGTCTTTCAGATCGCCGCGCACGAAGAGGTCATCCCTGTCGCGCGCCTCTACGACATCTGCGAGACGGCGCGCAACATCCTGCGCGGCGAGCACGAGGTCGGGCGCGTCATCGCGCGCCCATTCTTAGGCGCGCCGGGCGCGTTCTATCGCACAGAGAATCGGCACGACTACGCCGTGCCGCCACCGCGCGCAAACCTCCTGCCCACATTGTCAGAGCACGGCCTGGACGTGGTCTGCATCGGCAAGATTGCTTCCATCTACGACTCGCAGGGCGCGACCGAAGACTTGAAGGCGAAGAACAACGAGCAGGCGATTGACCAGACCATCAACGCGCTCGGCGCAGACACGCGTGGTCTCATCTTCGCCAATCTCGTGGACTTCGACATGCTCTACGGTCATCGCCGCGACGTGGAAGGCTACGCCCGCGCGCTCGAACACTTCGACGCGCGCCTGCCTGAAATTATGCACGCGCTCCGCAGCGACGATCTCATGATCATCACCGCCGACCACGGCAACGACCCCACCTACCGCGGCACCGATCACACCCGCGAGTACGTCCCGCTCCTCGTCCACGGCCCCCGCGCCCGCGCCGCCGTCAACCTCGGCGACCGCGCCTCCCTCGCCGACATCGGCCAGACCATCGCCCACAACTTCGGCCTCAAACTGACCGCGGGCCAAAGTTTCTTAAAAGCAGTGACGTGAAGAGCAGTGACGAGTGACGAGTAAGACAAAGTTTTTAACTCGTCACTTGTCACTCGTCACTCGTCACTGTTTTATTCGTCACTCGTCACTGCTTTTAGGATCGCGATGTAGGGAAGGTTGCGGTAGCGTTCGGCGAAGTCGAGGCCGTAGCCGACGACGAAGGCGTCGGGGATGTCGAAGCCGAGGTAGTCGATCTGCACGTCGCGCAGGCGGCGCTCCTGCTTGTTGAGCAGGGCCACCAGCTTGACCGTGGCCGCGCCGCGCGAGCGCAGGTTGGCGAGCAGGTAGGAGAGCGTCAGCCCCGTGTCCACGATGTCCTCGACCACGATGAGGTCGCGCCCCTCAATCGGCACGTCGAGGTCTTTCACGATCTTGACCTCGCCCGACGAGCGCGTGCCCGCGCCGTAACTCGAAATGGCCATGAACTCGACGCCCAGCTTCAGGTCGGTGGCGCGCACCAGGTCGCTCAGGAAGACGAACGCGCCCTTGAGCACGCCGAGCAGCAGCGGATCGCGCCCGGCGTAGTCGCGGGCGATGGCCGCGCCCAACTCGGCGATGCGCGTCTGAATCTGTTCGGCGGTGAAGAGCGGCTCCAGGTTCGTGTTGCTGAACTCGGACGGTTGCGGCGCGGACGGAGCGGACACGTTGGCGGCCTCCGGAGTGGTCTGGGCAAAGCGTGTGGCGCGGGCGCGGCGGCGCGGCACGGGTTTGCGCGCGCGCCTCGCGGTGCGACATACTAGCACAGCTTCTTATGGACGAGCAGTCAACCCGTGATCGCGTGCGCGCGCTGGTGCGCGAAGTGCTGAACAACGCGCTGCCCGCCGACGAACCGGCCGAAGCCACGCCGCCGCCGGACGCCAACCCGCCCGCGCCGCCGAGGCCGAGCGACGCAACTGCGACGCCGGAGTCGAGTGCCGCGCCCGCGCCGAGCGCGCGCGTCGTGCCGGTCGCGCCTGCTGTGGCGGCCGACAGCGACGAGCCGGCGGTGGCGCGCGACGAGTCGACCAAGGCGGTCATCACGGAGGACGACGTGCGCGGTTTGGCGCGCGGCGCGCGGCTGCGCGTGGCGGAGGGCGCGCGCCTGACGCCGCTCGCGGCCGATCTCGTGCGCGAGCGCGGCATCGAACTCGTGCGGCGCGCGCCGCGGCGCGGGCCGCGCGGCGCGAAGCTCGTCGCCGTCGGCGCGGATCACGGCGGCTTCAAGTTCAAAGAAGAGCTGAAAGGCTTCCTCGCCGAACTCGGCCACCGCGTCCGCGACTTCGGCACGCACTCGACCGACGCCGTGGACTACCCCGACTACGCGCACGCGGTCGCGCGCGCCGTCGCCGACGGCGAGGCCGACCTAGGCATCATCGTGGACGGTGCCGGGATCGGCTCCGCGATGACGGCCAACAAAGTGCCCGGCGTGCGCGCCGCCGCCTGCTACTCGGTCAAGCTCGCCGTCAATTCGCGCGAGCACAACGGCGCGAACGTCCTCACCTTGGGCAGCGGCACGACCGACCCGGCCGCGATGCGCGAGATCGTCCGCGCCTGGCTCGCCGCCGACCTGACCGAAGACCGCCACAAGCGCCGCGTCGCCAAGATCGACGCCGTCGAACGGCAGTACCGGGGCTAGTATAAGGATCAGAATGGAGGAGAGACCGAAGTCAATCAAGGAACTTCTTCTTAATACTAAAATTGTCGAAGGAGCCTTACGGGGTGGTGTGCAACATGCGCTACTTGAGCACAAGCGTGCGGGCCATCAAATTGTTGTCTGGCGGGACGGCCGGGTAGTCATAATCCCGCCAGAAGATATACCTGTAGAAGACCCTCTGGCGATGGGTAAGTACGATAAACTCCTGCTGCAAATCTTGCGCGGCGCGTCAGACGCAAACATCCCTTTCGATGACTTGTGTCAACTGCTCCGCCGCCTCGGGTTTCAAGAGCGGACGAGTGGTAGCCATCACACGTTCAGACGGGCGGGAGTGGAAGAGAAAATCAACCTACAGCGGGACGACGGCAAGGCCAAGGCATATCAGGTGCGGCAGGTGCGCGCCGTGATTTTGAAGTATAGACTCGGAGGCGACGTATGATGCACAAATACGAGATCATCATCTACTGGAGCAACGAGGATCAGGTCTTCGTCGCGGAAGTGCCAGAACTCCCCGGCTGCATGGCACACGGCGACACCCACGCGGCGGCGCTGGCGAACGCTAACGAGGCGATTCAATTATGGATTGATACTGCAAATGAATTCGGCGATCCCGTGCCTGAGCCGAAGGGCCAGCGCCTGATGCTGGCATAGCAGTTATATTACGGGAGACATTAACATGCCATATTCACACAACGGCGAGCTTGAGCATTTGGTCGAGCAGATCACGGAAGTCATCGTCGCGCGGCTGAGCGGGGAGGCGGACGCGCAGGCGGGGTTGTGCGGGTGCGGGGTGGCGTGTCTGAACCGCTGCCCCGAGCGGATGCAGCGCGTGGTGGACGCGGGCGCGGCGCGCATCGGATTGGTGCTCGGCGAGACGACGACGGCGGGCGCGTGGGCCGGTCTCATCGATCACACGCTGCTGAAGCCGGAGGCGAGCGCGAGCGACATCGAGCGGCTGTGTGCGGAGGCGGCGCGCTACGGCTTCGCCAGCGTGTGCGTCAACCCGGCTTGGGTGCGCGCCGCCGCGTGCCACCTGCGCGGCACGGGCGTGCCGGTCTGCACCGTCGTCGGCTTCCCGCTGGGCGCGACGCTCGCGGACGTGAAGGCCTACGAGACGCGGCGCACGATCCTCGACGGCGCGCGCGAGGTGGACATGGTCATCAACATCGGCGCTTTGAAGAGCGGCGACGACTGCGCGGTCGAGTACGACATAAGGCAGGTCTGCGAGGCGGCGCACGAGTTCGGCGTGCTCGTCAAGGTGATCATCGAGGCGGCGCTGCTGACCGACGACGAGAAGGTGCGCGCCTGCATCGCGGCCAAGCAGGCGGGCGCGGATTTCGTCAAGACCTCGACGGGCTTCGCCAAGGGCGGCGCGACCGTGGCCGACGTGGCGCTGATGCGGCGCACGGTCGGGCCTGAGTTGGGCGTGAAGGCGGCGGGCGGCGTGCGCGGCCTCGCCGACGCGCGCGCCATGGTCGAGGCGGGCGCGACGCGCATCGGCGCGAGCGTCGGCGTCAAGATCGCGCAGGAGGCTTCGGGCGCGCGCACGGACGGCGCGGCCGTCGCCGCCTATTGAGTTAGTGGCGAGGCAGATTTAACACAGAGTACACAGAGGGCACACAGAGTTCACAGAGTCTTAACTGTGGCCTCTGTGTGCCCTCTGTGTACTCTGTGTTGAAATGGCGACACGCTAGCTCTCAGGCCCGACGCGAACCACTCGCGCAACGCCCCGCGCCTTGATACGCGTGCCCGGTTGCGTCTATGCTGGGCGGCAAAGCTCTGGCAAACATCAAGGCGAGGAAGCGAGGTGGGCCCATGGCCTCGAACCATAACGTGTTGGCAGTCATCCTCGGCGGCGGCGCGGGCACGCGGCTGTTTCCGCTCACGCACCACCGGTCGAAGCCGGCCGTGCCGCTGGGCGGCAAGTACCGGCTCGTGGACATCCCGATCTCGAACTGCATCAACTCCGACATCATCCAGATTTTCGTGCTGACGCAGTACAACTCGGCCTCTCTGAACCGGCACGTCTCGCGCAGCTACCGCTTCTCGCGCTTCTCCGAGGGCTTCGTCGAAATCCTGGCCGCCGAGCAGACGCCGCAAAGCCCCGACTGGTTCCAGGGCACGGCCGACGCCGTCCGCCAAGTCCTGCCCCACATCCACGACTGGAAGATCGACACGCTGCTCATCCTCTCCGGCGATCACCTCTACCGGATGGACTACCGCCGCTTCCTCGCGCGCCACTACGAGACGCAGGCCGACGTGACCGTCTCGG
Organism: Pyrinomonadaceae bacterium; assembly: GCA_036389395.1. Lineage (GTDB taxonomy): Bacteria > Acidobacteriota > Blastocatellia > Pyrinomonadales > Pyrinomonadaceae > QHXQ01. Next base: position 45,682 of record DASVPY010000069.1, on the reverse strand, counting down.
TCGTGCCCTTCGTGCGCGAAGCGGCCGAAGAGTTCGGGCTGCTCAAGGCGGCCTCGGACGGGCGCATCACGGAGTTCCGCGAGAAGCCCAAGGGCGAGGCGCTCGAAGAGATGCGCGTGGACACCACCGCCTTCGGCCTCTCGCCGGAAGAGGCCGCGCGCCGCCCGTTCCTCGCTTCGATGGGCATCTACGTCTTCAACTACCGCAAGCTCGAAGAGCTGTTGGAGCGCGACCCGACGTGGGTGGACTTCGGCCGCCAGGTCATCCCCGCGGCCATCGAGAGCTACAACGTGCAGGCCTACCTGTTCGACGACTACTGGGAGGACATCGGGACGATCAAGGCCTTCCACGCGGCCAACATAGACATGACCGCGATCCTGCCGAAGTTCAACCTGTACGACACCGAAGCGCCGATCTACACGCGCGCGCGCTACCTGCCGCCCTCGAAGATACACCACTGCGAGGTCGTGGACTCGATCATCAGCGAGGGCTGCATCCTGAACCGCGCGAAGGTCGTGCGCTCGGTCGTCGGCCTGCGCGGCCGGCTTGAGCCGGCGTCGTACCTCGAAGAAGTCGTCTTCATGGGCGCGGACGAGTACCAGTCCATCGAGGAGCTGCGCGCGGATCGCAAGCACGGGCTGCCGCTCATCGGCGTCGGCGAGGGCACGGCCATCCGCCACGCCATCATAGACAAGAACGCGCGCATCGGCGCGGGCTGCCGCCTCCTGAACGACAGCAACACGCAGCACGCCGACAACGCCGAGAGCGGCTACCACATACGCGACGGCGTCATCATCATCCCCAAGAACGCCGTCGTCCCCGACGGCACGGTCATTTAAAAGATGTGCTTGAGCAGCCGGTAGGCTTGCAGACACCACATGAGGGTCACGCCGCAGGCGAGCAGCGCCGCGCGCGCCCGCCCGCGCCCGCGGACGACGACGATGACGCCGAGCGCGTAGAACTCCGAGAGCGCCCGCAGGAAGTTCCAGTCCAAGCTCCAGGCGGCCGCGCCCAGCAGGAGCGCGAGCGCGGCGTAAGCCGCCCACGCGAGCCGCACGTGCGCGGGCGCGGCCGTCGCGCGCCACAGGCTCGCCGCCAGCGCGGCGCACGCGGCCAGCGCGACCAACTCGATGAGCGTCCGCCGCGGGGCCTGCGCCGTGCCCGCGACCAGCGCGCCGACGAGCGTGCCCAAGCCGCGCAACGGCAACCCGTACTCCTTCAGCGTCGCCCACACGGGCCACTCGACCCACACCCGATACAAAACCAACTGCCAGCCCGCGAAGACCGACAGCGGCGCGGCCCAATAGAACCACTTGACGTGCCGCGCCTCGTCGCCGCAGTGGGCCGCAACATCGTTGCTGTGTGACGCAACGTCGCTACGCGCATCTTCGCCGCGCGCCGCGTTAGCGTTGTCGTTGCCAACTGGCTTGCGGCGTGCTAACGCCGCGGCCGCGAAGGCCGCGAGCGCGACGACGAGCGCAGTCTCGCAGGTCAGCACGGCGAGGACGAGTGCGAGGGTTGCGGCGGCCGTGCGGCCGCGGCTGAGCAGCAACAGGCTGGCGACGATCAGCGCGACTTCGAGGGCTTCGGGCAGGTCGGCGCGCAGCGTTTGCAGCAGGCCCGGATAGAGCGACAGGAGCGCGCCCCAGAGCGCGTGGCGGCCGTGCGTCTGGAAGTAAGCGCCGCCCAACCAAGCGAGCGCGCAGAGGGCGCAGCCGTTGATGAAGACGAGCAGCGCGGGCAGCAGGAGCGGCTGGCCGAACGCCAGCAGCCACGCGAGCAGCGGGTAGAAGATGCGTTGCTGGCGGCGCGCGGGCGCGTCGAGTTCGATGCCGTACTCCGTGCGCGCGTGCGTGTAGGGCTTGAGCGCGAGCCGGAAGTAGAACTGCCCGTCGTAGCCGGGCGAGCCGTTGCGCTTCGGTATCTCGACCGGCACTTGCGTCTGATCCACCGCGCCGCCCGCGAAGATGAACTCGGCCGGTCGCCACGTCCTGTGCAGCAGTTGGAAGAGGAAGAGGCCGACGACGAGCGCGACCAACGCGCACGCCGCGTCCGGCGTGTCGAGCCGCGCCAGCCAACGCTTCTGTGTCCGCTCCCGCGCCATGATGTTTTTCGCGTGCGTCGTGTCGCCGAACGTCCGCGCGTTAGTATGCCCACTCGCCGACGGCGTAGTAGTAAGTGCAGAGGACGTGCAGGCTGAAGAGGCCGCCGAAGAGTGCCCAGCGCAGGGCGGGCGGCAGCCGGCCCGCGCCGTCGCCGAGTACGAACAGCGCGGGGAAGAGTACCACGGTGTAGCGGTACGTGTTCTCAAGGTGCGCTTGATAGAGCGGGACCCAGAGCGAGAGCGCGGCGTAGCAGGCGAGCGCCCACTCGCGCCGAAGCAGCAACAGCGCGAGGGCCACGTGGGCCGCCAGGTAGAGGACGTGGTGGAAGTAAAAGCCCCACGTCACGTGCGAGCTGGGGTTGGCGAACCAGATAGAGGCGACCGCCTGCGCGAGCGAGGCGGCCGGCGTGTAGAACTGCGCCTGCGCGTGGAAGGACGTGAGCGGATCGCCCGCGCGCCACCACTGGTACGCGGGCCAGCACGCGTACAGCGCCGCGCTGACCAGCCCGCTGCCGCAGAAGACGAGCGCGCGCCGCCGCCAGTCGCGCCCCGCGCGCAGCGCGCCGTCGAGCGCGACCGCGAACGCGAGGAACACGCCCTGGTTTCGCGTCAGCGCGCACAGACCCGCGAAGGCGGCCGCCGCCAGCCAGTGCCCGCGCCGCGCCGCGACCAGTGCCAGCAGCGACAGCAGCAGGAAGAGCGACTCGGTGTGGTTCGAGTGGAAGACCCACGCGGCGGGCCAGCAGAGCAGGCAGAGCCAGCCCCACAAGGTCGCCGGCCGGAGCGCGCCGAGGTCAACGTCGGGCGCTGTGTCGGGCGCGACGAAAGGCGGTGCGTTGGGCGCGGCGAGCAGGCGCGCTTGCAGCCAGCAGAAGCCGGCGAACAGGAGTGTGGAGAAGATCGTGCCGACCACTTCCGGGTGCGTGGCGAGACCGAGCGGCCAGGCGAGCAGGCGCACGAGCATAGGGTAGAGCGGGTAGAAGGCCCAGCGGACGGGGCCTTCGTAGCCGAAGCGTGAGATGAGGCTGTAGTGCCAGGCGTCCCAGTATTCGAGCACGTTGCGGGCGTCGGCGGGCCAGGGGTAGTGTGAGCGCGCGTAGCGGGCCGCGGGCAGCCAGATGGCGGCGTGCAGCGCCAGCCAGGCGGCGGCCGTGCGCCAGACGGTGCGCGGGCGGAGCGTGGTCATCGCGGGCGCGATGATAGCACGCGGCTCGGTTCGCGTGGCTGAGCGTGCGGGTCTTTGCCGGTTGAGATTAGCGTGCGGCCGGATTTAACACAGAGGGCACAGAGGGAGCACAGAGGACACAGAGGTCTTACTGTGTCCTCTGTGCTCCCTCTGTGCCCTCTGTGTTGATCTTTCCTTCGGTTAGAATCAACCGCGGCTCAGCGGCCGCCGAAGGGCCGGCCGCCTTGGAGCACGGGCTTGCTGCGTTGGGCGCTGTCGGTCTGCGCCTGTGCGCCTGCGGGGTTGAAGATGTAGCTGTCGCGCGCCTGCACGACGAGGTTGGGACGTTGGACGCGGACGCGTATGTGGCGGCGCTCGCCGGGGCGCGGCGGCGTCTTCGGGTAGTAGCCGAGGCTGTACTGCCGGCGCAACTCTTCGGCGATGAGCGCGAAGGCCTGCGAGAGATTGCGCGTCGTGTCGGCGAGGTAGAAGCGCCCGCCCGTGACGCGCGCCATGTCGTGCAGATAGCGGTCGCCGCGCTCGTACTCCTCGCGGCTGCACCCGATACAGCCGCCCCCGCCGCCGATGACCACAGGCGGCATTCCGCCGCCGCGCCGGCCCCCGCCGCCGCCGGGATAGCCGCCCCGCCGCCCGAAGATGATCGTGCCGAGGATGTCGCCCATGCCGCCGCCGCCGGGCCAGCCGCCGCCGCCGCGCCGGCCGCCACCACCGCCGCCGCCCGAGTTCGTGTCCACGTAGGTGTCGTACTCAATCGGGTAGACGAGCGCGTCCAGTTCTTCGGCGTCGCGCACGTTCGACTCGTAGGAGGCGCGGCGGCTCGAAGTGTCCACGCCGTCGGTGAACAGGACGATGGCCTTGCGCCCCTCGATGCGGTTGAGGCGTTGGTGGATGACGAAGTCCACGGCGTCGTAGAGACTCGTGTTGCCCTCGTTGCGCGTGCGGCGGATGGCGTCGCGCAGGACGCGGCGGTCGCTGGTCGGCTCGGCCAGCACGCGCACCTGATCTGTGAAGGCGACGACCATGACGCGGTCTTCGCGGCGGAGTTGCTCGACGAACGCCATGGCCGCGTCCTGTATCTCTTCGAGCTTGAACTTGGTCGAGGTGCTGTTGTCTATGACGAGCGCGACGGTGAAGGGTTTCTCGACCGTGGCGAAGTAGGTCAACTCCTGCTCGACGCCCTCTTCGTAGACGCGGAACTCCTCGCGCCTTATGTCGGGCAGGTACTTGCCGTCGCGATCCATCACGCTGACGGGCAGCGTGACGAGCGTCGTGTTCACACGCACGATCTCATCCGCGCCCACCTCTTCGGGGCCGTCGGGCTGGCGGTCGGTGCGCGTGCCCGGCGCGCCCGTGGACGCGCCGCCGAGCACCGGCTGGCGGTCGCCGCGCGCGGGGCTGTCGGGCGTGGTGTTGGTGGGCTGGGTCGTCGCAGTGTCACCGTTGCGGCCGACGCGGCGCGGGCGTGACTGCGCGCGCAAGCCGGGCACGCCCGGCGCGGACAGGGAGAGGAGCAGCAGTAGGGCGTAAAACTTTCTCATGGCAGACTCCTCGCGGACGGTGACAGACTCGAAGCGGGCGAGGGCGACCACTTTGATTGCCCAGAGCGGTTAAAAGATGCACGCGAAACGAACGGGGAGACGCGAGACGCGCCGATGATACCACCGGCCGGCCGCGAAAGTCGCTACCACGGTGAAAAATCGCCCCACCGGCGCGAAATTCAGCCTTGCGGCTGCGCGCCGAGCGCGAGGGCGTTCCAGATGAAGGGGAACGTGCCCCAGGTCTGCCCGCGGTGCTGCGGGCGGAAGCCGAAGAGGACGACGCGCCCGCGCCCCAACGGCACTTCGGCGAGCGCGATCTTGCCCGCCAGATACTTCTCGCCCAGCAGCCAGCCCGAACGCAGCACGTCGCGTTCGGCGTAGCGCGCCGCCACGCGCACGCGCCCCGCGCCGCCCTCCGTCAACTCGAACGCAGAGCTGTTGATGAAATAGGCGTCCGCTTCCGGGCCGAAGCCGCGCGTCAGCGGCTCGCCCTTCGTCACAGAGAGCCGCAGGATCGAGCCGGGGCAGTAGAACTCTGACGAGCGCACGCCTTCGAGCACGTTCTTGAGCGGCAGGTTGAAACGCTTGACGGCCAACTCCGCCGCGGCGTCGAAGCAGACGAGCGTGCCGCCCGCCTCGACGAAACGGCGCAGGGCTTCGACGCCCGCGTCGCCGATGCCGCCCGCGTACTCCGCCGGGTAGCGCGCGGCCGCGTTCCCCTCGACGATCTCGCGCAGCCGCATAGAGGGCAGCACGATCACCTCGTAGCGCTCGCGCAACCCGCCCGCGCGCACGTCCCCGTCGCGCAAGGTCTTGTACGGCAGGTTGAACGTGTCGAAGACCCAGCGCGTCCAACCTTCGTCCATCGAACCCGTCCAACTGCGGTACAAGCCCACGCGCACGGCGCGCGCGAGCGGGTTGGCGACGGGCGAGCCTTTGCCCTGCCTGAGCGTTAAGCCGAACTCGCGCCGCACCTCGTTCTCGTCGCGGATCAAAGTCAGTCGGCGCTCGCCCGGCGGCTCGCGGATGCCCCAGAGCGGCTGCGTCTCGACGCCCATCTGCATCGGCAGCGTCCAGCCGGCCACGTCGTAAGGGCGCTCGGCTTCGCCCGTCGCCGTGCGCCGTTCGGGGTAAGTCTGCCGCTCGAACAGCGCGAGCACGTTCTGCCGCTGCGGCTGCGCGAGGAAGACGAGATAGCTGCCCGCGGGTATCTCTTCCTGCTGCGGCGCGCCGCCGCCGAAAAACTCCCCGCCGCCGCCGCGCCCGAAGTCGATCTGCTGCCGCGCCCTGTGCAACTCACGGTCGAGCCGTTGGACTTCGACGCCCTGCCCGACGAGCGCGCCGATTAACTTGGCCACGTTCTCGTCGCGCCCCTGGCCCGCTTCGATCAAGTAGGCGAGCGGCTGATCGCGTTCGCCCTCAACCGCCGCGCGGCCGAGTTCGTAGAAGTTGCGCAGGTAGCGTTCGCGGTAATTGGCGGCCAGCGAGAGGACGGCGCGGGCGGCGACCAGCTCCAACTTCATGATGTCGCGCGCGCGCCAAGTGCCGCCGGGCCAAGGGTCTGGGAAGTTGGTCAGCGGCGACGCGGGCAGCGCCGTCGGCATCCCGCGCGTCGAGCTGGCCTTGAGCTGTTCGGGCGTCACTTCGGCGGGCGTCATCAGGCGCGCGCTCGCGGCTTCGGTCAGGATGCCGACCGAGTTGTGAAAATACGGCGCGGTGCGAAAACCGCCGTGCCACCACGTATCGTAGAGCGCGTTGGTGATGACGCCTTGGAGACCCGCGGCCTGCGCGTCCGCCGCGATCTTGTGCCCGACGAGACCGACCTCGCGCAAGAGGAGCGGCGGAATGTGCGGGTTCGGCGGATCGTAGAAGGGCGGGACGAAGAAGCGCGACCCCGTAGAGCCTTGCTGGTGTACGTCGTAGACGACTTGCGGATACCACTGTTGCCAGAGCAGGCGCGTCACGGCTTGCGTCTCGACGAGGTTGAGCATGAACCAGTCGCGGTTGTCGTCGTGCCCGGCGTAGTGGTGGTAAAGCTCCGGCGGCTCAGTGCCCTCGTAAGGCGTGCCGAGCGTCTTGCGATACCAGTCGGCGACGATCTGTATGCCGTCCGGGTTGGGCGAGGGGATGAGCAGCAGGATCGTGTTGCGCAGGATGTTGAGCGTCTCTTCGTCCTGCGCGGTGGCGAGGTCGTAGGCCAACTGCATGGACATCTGCGAGGCGACGATCTCGGTCGAGTGGATCGAGCAGGAGATGACGACGACGGCGCGCCCCTGGCGGACGAGCCGGTCGCGCTCCGCCGCGGCGCGCACCGTGCGCGGATCGGCCAGGCGGCGCTGAATCTCTTGGTGCCGGGCGAGATCGCGTATATTCTCAGGCGCGCTGACGTAGGCGACGACGAGCGGGCGGCCCAAGGTGGACTGCCCGAAGGTCTCGACGCGGACGCGTTCGCTGGCCGCGTCGAGCCGGGCGAAGTAGTTCATGATCTGCGCCCAGTCGGCGATGGTGCGATCCGCGCCGGGCGCGAAGCCGAGGACGGTCTGCGGGCTGGACACGCGGGCCGGCGCGGCGGCCGTTGAACGACCGCGCGGCTGCGCGGCGGCAGGTGCAACGAGCAGACAGAGTTGCAGCGCGAGCGCGAAGACGAAGGGCGCGAGCCGAGACGACGTGGGCGCGAGGCGAGACGGATGGCCAGACATTCTGAATCTATTTCCCCGGACGCGGTTGAAGCTGAAGAGCGGGCGCGTGCTGGCGACGAGTCTAGCACAGCGCCGCGGCCCACGCTCGCCGGGCGCTTGCACTACTGGTGGTCGCTCACGGTCGCGGGCGCGCTGCTGCTCGTCATCGGCCCGCCCGTGCTCGCGGTCGCGTGGCTGACGGGGCGGCGCGCGGCGGTCGTCTACCCTTGGGCGGACTTCGGCGCGCGCGCGTGGCTACGCCTGAGCGGCGTCACGGTGCGCGTGCGCGGCTTGGAACATCTCGACCCGCGCGCGACCTACCTGTTCGCCGCCAACCACCGCTCGTACCTCGACACGGCGACGCTCTTCGCCTACGTGGGGCGGCGCATCGGGCTGCTGGCGAAGAAGGAGTTGCTGAAAGTGCCCGTGCTCGGCCCCGGCATGGGCTTCGTCAACATCCTGGCGATTGATCGCTCGAACCGGACGCGGGCGTTGGAGACGACGCGGGCGGCGACCGACCGCCTGCGCGCGGGCGTCTCCTACGGCGTCTTCGTCGAGGGGACGCGCGCGCGGCCCGGTCAACTGCTGCCGTTCAAGAAGGGCGCGTTCTACATGGCGCGCGACGCGGGCGTGCCCGTCGTGCCCGTCGCCATCAAGCACACGGACGAGTTGATGGGCAAGGGCACGGGCGTCGCGCGCCCCGGCACAATCGAGATGGTCATCATGCCGCCGCTCTCCACCGCCGAGTATCAAGGCGACGAAGACATCAACAACCTCATCGCCGAGACCCGCGCGCTCATCGCCGCGGAGTTAGCGCGCTGAGCGGCCGACTCACCACAGAGGCACAGAGGCCACGAAGGTGGCGCGGAGGCCTGAGCGGCATTCAAGCCTCAGTGCATCCTCTGTGAACTCTGTGCCTCTGTGGTGAACGCCCCTTAAAACCGAAAGCCGGCGCGAAGCTGACAACTCAGCCTCGCGCCGGCTTTCGGTTTTCGTGCGGTCGGGCCGCTCCCTTACTGCGGCGGCTTCTGTTTCGGGGTCGGCGTGGGCGTCGGCTTGGCCGCGGGCGGCTTCTCCGACTGGTCGGTCACGTTGTCGTCCTCGATGATGCGGACTTTGGCGCGGTAGCGTTCGTAGTCGTGGAACGTGATGCGCATCCGCAGGTGGACGATGTTCCCGTTCGGGAAGGTGAGTTGGTCGTCGGCGTAGGTGTAGGTCGGGAACCAGTACTTGCCGTCGATCTGCTCGCGGTAGGTCTCGAAGAGCGGAAACCGCTGCTGCCCTTCGGGCACGCCCTTGCCGCGCACCTTCACGATCTGCAAGTCCTGATCGTCCACCCAGATGCGCCCCTGGAAGTAGCGCTCCTTGGCCTTCTTCGGGTCGGGCATGACCTTCGGGCCTACGTCGAAGACGAAGAGGTCAAGCTCGTCGATCTTCTCTTTGCCGAGGTAGTTGAAGTTGTACTGCGGCAGCTTGTCGGCTTCGAGCGCGAAGGTCTGGACGCCGCCGAGGTCTTCGATGTCCTCGTTGGTGATCGTGACTTCCTGGATGGTCGGCAGCGGGAAGGCGATGATGCGCTCGAAGCGCTGCCCGCTGTCGTCGAAGGCGAAGCGCGAGGTGCGGTGGTACTCGCCCGTGATCTGCCCGCCCCAGCCGATGGTCTGGACGATGGCGTCGCGCTTGAAGCCGTAGTTGTTGAGCGCCTTGCGGAACTCGGTCTCCTTGGCGGTGAGCGTGCGCACGATGCGCTCGACCTCGGCGGGCGCGAGCTGCACGCTGCGCAGGTTCGACTCCTGCTGCTGCGGCGACTGCTGCGCCGCCGCCCCGGCCACCAGCGCGAGCGCCGCCAGAACGGCGCTCAGCATCAATCTCAAATGACGTGTCATAAGCGAATTTTCGTGGGAAATTCCAGCCTGCCTACGCCCGCGCCGGGCGACCCTACGTGCGAAACATTGAGATGTGCTACGGCGGCGGGAGGTTGTCAGAGAGAAGCCAGGAGTCAGGAGTCAGAAGCCGGAATGAATAGCCGGCCTCTCTTCTGACTTCTGCCCCCGGCAACGGCGACAGCGCGCGGGGCTAGGCCGGGTTTCGTCTCCCGACTCTTGGCTTCCGGCTTCCCGTTCCTTCCGCCTGCCTTCTGGCTTCTGGCTTCTGCCTCCTGCCTTCTGCTTTCTCATCCGACGAACTCCACCGCTACCCGGTGCGGAATGACCGCGCGGCGCGCGCCTTCGTCGAGGAGGCGCTGGACGGCGGCGCGGCCGCGCTCGGTGTAGTCGAGCGTCAACTCGTTGACCCACATCCGGACGAAGCGGTCGGCCAACTCAGGCTCCATGTCGCGGGCGAACTGCATGGCGTATTCGAGCGCGTCGGCGCGGTGGTCGAGCGAGTAGCGGATGGAGGCGTGCAGGCAGCGCGAGACCTCCTGCATCAAGTCCGCGCCCAGGTCGCGGCGGATGGCGTTGCCGCCCATCGGCAGCGGCAAGCCGGTCTCCGCGTGCCACCACTCGCCGAGGTCTAAGACTTTATGTAAGCCTAGCTCCTGGTAGAAGAGTTGGCCCTCGTGGATGAGGAGACCGGCGTCGGCGCGACCGGCGCGCACGTGCTCGATGATGCGGTCGAAGGGCACGACCTCGTACTGGAAGTCGGGGCAGAAGATGCGCAGGGCGAGGAAGGCGCTCGTGAGCGTGCCGGGCACGGCCACCTTGAGGCGCGGCAGGTCTTCGGGCTTGGCCGGCTCGTGCGCGACCAGGATGGGGCCGTAGTTGTCGCCGATGGACGCGCCGTGCGGCAGCAGCGCGTACTTGTCGGCGACGTAGGCGTAGGCGTGGAAGCTGATGGCCGTCACGTCGTAGACGCCGCGCATGGCCTTCTCGTTCAAGGTCTGGATGTCTTCGAGCACGTGCTTGAAGTCGAGCGCGCCCGTGTCGAGCTTGTGCGTCGCCAGCCCGTAGAACATGAAGGCGTCGTCCGAGTCGGGCGAGTGCGCGACGGTGATGGTGCGTCTGGTCATAAAAGGTCAGTGGGGAGAGAGTTCAAAGTTCAAGGTTCAAAGTTCAACGTTCAAGGTTCAAGCTGCGGCCAACTTTGAACCTTGAACCTTGAACCTTGAACTCATTTTAAACGAGCCGGCCGAAGTAGAGTGTCGTATCGTACTCGATTGTCACGCGTCCGTCGTGCTGGTGCAAGTCGAAGAGGCGGCGCAACTCCGCCAGCATCGGCTCGTGGCGGGCGTGGCCGGCGAGCGGGACGTAGGACGAGGAGAGCAGCCGCCCGCGCACGCCCTCGTAGTCGAAGACCTGTGCGTTGGGGAAGCTGCGCCGCTCATACGCGCCCGCGAAGAAGTCTGCGATGCGCTCTTCGGGCAACTGCTCGCAGTTGACCTGCGCGTAGTCCGTGCCGTAGACGCGCAGGAGTTGTTCGTAGTCGCGCAGGAAGGGCGTCGTGTCCGTGCGGCGCATGTTCCAGACGAGCACGCCCCGGCCGCCGGGTCGCAGGATGCGGCGGAACTCGCGGCGCGCGCCCGCAACGTCGAACCAGTGGAACGCCTGCGCCGCGGTGACGAAATCCGCGCACGCGTCTGCGAGCGTCGTCGCCTCGGCCGTGCCGTTGACGCTGGTGAAGCGGGCTTCGGCGCGCAGCAGTTCTTCCGCCGCGGCGCGCATGGCCGCGTTCGGCTCGACGCCGAAGACCGCGCAGCCGGCCCGCAACAACAACTCCGACAAGAACCCCGTGCCCGAACCCACGTCCGCCACGACCGACGCTTCACTCAAGTCCAACTCGCCGCGCAAAAACTCCAAGACCGCCGCCGGGTATCGGGGCCGGTACGCGACGTAGTTCGCCACGCGGTCGTCAAAACGTTTGACGGTGTCGGCTGTCATGCCGGTCAAGCGGCCGTTAGCTCCGCGACGGGACGGTAGAGCGTGTCGCGCTCGACGGGGTCGAAGCCGGCGTCGCGGATGAGGGCGGCGATCTCGTCCTTGCTCATGCGGACTTCGTTGTGCGCCTCGACCGAATAGCTCTCGGTCAGTTCGCCGCCGTCCGTGATCGTGCCGTCGAGGTCGTTCGCGCCGTAGTGGAGCGCGACCTGCGCGAGCCGCTTGCCGAGCATGACCCAGTAGGCCTTGACGTGCGCGAAGTTGTCGAGCATCAGGCGCGCGACCGCGACCGTCTTCAGCGAGTCCACGCCCGAAGGCCCCGGCAGGTGCGCGAGCTTCGTGCCGGGCGGGTAGAACGCGAGCGGGATGAAACACTGGAAGCCGCCCGACTCGTCCTGCTGCGCGCGCAAACGGACGAAGTGATCCACGCGGTCTTCGATTGATTCGACGTGCCCGTAGAGCATCGTCGCGTTGGTCTTGAGACCCGCCTTGTGGACTTTGCCGGCGAGCGCGAGCCAGCGGTCGGCGTCCGTCTTGTGCGCGCAGATCGTTGAGCGCGTCGGCTCGCGGAAAATCTCCGCGCCGCCGCCGGGGCAAGAGTCCATGCCGGCGGCCTTCAGTTGGTTAATCACGTCCTCGTCGGTCAGCTTGTAGAAGTGCGCCATGTGATCGAGTTCGACCATGGTGAACGCCTTCAGGTGCAAACGCGGGTAGGCGCGCTTGAGCGCGGCGAGCAAGTCCGTGTAGTAGGAGAACGGCAGCTTGGTGTTGAGACCGCCGACGATGTGCAACTCGGTCGCGCCCTCGGCGACGGCCGCGCCGGCCAGCTTCAACGCCTCCTCGATGCTGTGCGTGTAGGCGTCGGGCTGGCGCGGCGTGCGGTAGAAGCCGCAGAACTTGCAGTCGGCGTAGCAGACGTTGGTGTAGTTGAAATGGCGGTTGACGTTGAAGTACGTGCGCCGCCCGTGCAAGCGCCGCCTGACGGTGTCCGCCAGCTTGGCCAGCGCCGCCAGATCATCGGTCGCGTACAGCGCCAGCCCGTCCGCGAAAGAGAGCCGCGCGCCGCGCTCGACCTTGGCGGCGATCTCGTCGAGTTTCGGGTCGTGGGAAAAGTTCATAAACGGATTGTCAGTCCCAAATCTCTGCCAGGTTGAGCGCGAGACCGCGCAGCAGCGGCTCGCCGGAGACGGTCTGCGGCTCGTCCAGCACTTCGAGCGCGCCCTGCGGGCGGTAGACGTAGACCTTGCGCTCGAACGGATCGATCAGCCAGCCGAGCTGCGCGCCGTTGGCGATGTACTCTTCCATCTTCCGCCGCAGGAACTTGAGCGAGTCGGTGGGCGAACGCAGCTCGACGACGAAATCAGGGCAGAGCGGCGGAAATTTTTCCTGCTCCTCCTCGGTCAACGCCTGCCAGCGGTCGTTACGCACCCACGCGAAATCGGGCGAGCGTTTCGCGCGGTTCGGCAAGGTGAAAAGGGTGGACGAGTCGAAGCCCTGACCCGTGCCGTCCTGCTCAACCCACCCGCCGAGGCGGACGCTAAGCTTCGCATTCCGAATGCCCGTCTTGCCGCCGGTCGGTGACATGATGAGGAGGTCTCCTTCACTGGTCAGCTCAAGGGGCTGTTCGTCGTTGAGCCGACAGAATTCGTAGAACTCATCCTCGGTCAGTTTCCGCAACACCGTGCCGAAGTGCAGCACGAGCGGCTCTTGTTCGGTCGTGGTCAGCGTGGCAACCATAAGTCTTACCCCATGCGCGTTGCGCGAGCGGGCAACGCTCCTTTACGCCTCACCGGCGCGTCAGCAGCACCGCGCCGCCGAAGGTGACGAAGAGGAGCAGGCTGACGAAGGCGTTCGTGGTGAAGAACGCGGCGTTCAGGCGGCTCAGGTCGTCGGCGCGCACGAGGCGGTGCTGGTAGACGAGCAGGGCGGCGGTCGCGGCGACGCCGACGAGCGCGAGCGCGCCCAAGCGCGTGGCGAAGTATAACCCGCAGAGCGCGGCGAACGCGCCCGCGTGCAGCAGGCGCGCGACCCAGAGCGCGCGCCCGACGCCCAGGCGCGCAGGGATCGAGCGCAGCCCCGCGCGCCGGTCGAAGTCGTAATCCTGGCAGGCGTAGAGCACGTCGAAGCCGGCCGTCCAGAGCAGCACGGTCAGCGAGAGCAGCAGCGGCACGGGGCTGTCGAGCGCGCCGCGCACGGCCAGCCACGCGCCCGTCGGCGCGATTGCCAGACACCAGCCGAGGACGAGGTGCGAGAGCGCCGTGAACCGCTTCGTGTACGAGTAGGCGAAGACGCTGGCGAGCGCGACCGGCGCGAGCACGAGCGTCAGCCGGTTGAGCATCGCGGCGGCGAGCAGGAACAGGGCGGCGGCCGCGGCGGTGAACGCCCAGACGAAGCCGCGCGAGAGCAGCCCGGCGGGCAGGGCGCGCGCGGCCGTGCGCGGGTTCGCCGCGTCGAACTCCTGATCGGCGAGCCGGTTGAAGGCCATGGCCGCGGAGCGCGCGCCGACCATCGCCACGCCGATCCAGAGCAGTTGCCACCAGCCCGGCACGCCGCGCGCCGCCAGCACCGCGCCCAGGAGCGCGAAGGGCAGCGCGAAGAGCGTGTGCTCGATCTTGATCATGTCGAGCGTCGTGCGCACGTCGCGCCCGGCGGTTGCGAGTCTGTTGACCATGTGGAGCGTCGCGTCTCGCGCGAACGGATAACGATAAAGCAAACGCGGGGCCGGCGCAAAACCGGCGGCGGCCGGCGGGTTTTAGCGCGCGGCGTTTGCAATTCGCCACGGGCGGAGCGGCCGTATGGCAGAGTGCCAACAAGAGCCGTTGCCCAAATTAAGCTGCGGGTGCTTGTAGCGGACGAACAGATCAACACAGAGGGCACAGAGGAGACACAGAGGGCACAGAGTTTATAACTGTGCCCTCTGTGTCTCCTCTGTGTACTCTGTGTGAGACCGGCCGCTCGTTACACTCAACTACCGGAGGTCAATTCTCCGCGCCACTGGGTCGCGCGCGCGTGCGGGACGCCGAACTGGTCGAGGATGCGGAAGACGAGGTGATCGACCAACTCGGTGATCGTCTGCGGGCGGTGGTAGAAGCCTGGGCTGGCGGGCAGGATGCGCGCGCCCGCGCGCGCGAGGCGCAGCATGTTCTCAAGGTGGATGGCGTTGTAAGGCGTCTCGCGCGGCACGAGGACGAGCCTGCGCCCCTCCTTCAAGGTCACGTCCGCGGCCCGGTGGATCAGGTTCGTGCCTGCGCCCGAAGCTATCGCGCCGAGCGTGCCCATCGAACAGGGCACGACGATCATGCCCGCCTGCGGGTGCGACCCCGAAGAGGGCGGCGCGGCCATGTTGTCCAGCCGGTGCAGACGGATCAGCTTCGAGTCCGCCGGCAGCCCCGCCCACTCGTTCAACGCCGCTTGCGCGCCGCCGCGCAAGTTCGCGCCCAACTCGACCTGCGCCACGACCAGCGCCGCCTCCGACATGATCAGGTTGACGCGCTCGCACGCGCCGCTCGCCCCCAAATGCACGAGCGTCCGCTGCGCGTAGATCGCGCCGGATGCGCCGGTGATGCCGACCGTCAGTTCCATAAGAAGCTGTTAACTGTTAGTGGTTAGTTGTTAACTGTAAGTTTGTTGTCTGTCAGTCGGCTTTTAGGTTCGGCGCTCGAAATACGAAAAGCTAACCACTAACCACTAACCACTAACGGTTAACCACTAACAGTTTCATCGCATCATACGAGGCGCGTTCGGGCGGGCGCAAGGCGGGTTGGTTGCGGGCGGGTTCTCGTTCGATGCTAGAATCGCCGCGAGGGGAGCGGAAGCCGAGAGCCATGGACTTGCAAGCCATCGAACAGTTGTTGCGCGCGCACAAGCGGGGCGAGTTGGACACGGGTGGCGCGGCGCGCGCGCTGGCCGCGCTGCACTTCGAGGACATAGGCCACACGCGCGTCGATCACGCGCGCGCCGAGCGGCAGGGCTTCCCCGAAGTCGTCTTCGGCGCGGGCAAGACGCGCGCGCAGGTCGTCGAGATCGTGGAACGACTCGCGGCGCGCGCCCCGAACGTGCTGGTCACGCGCACGGACGCCGCGACTTACGGCGAGGTGCGCAACGTCGTGACCGAGGCCGAGTGGCACGAGGCGGCGCGGCTCATCCGCGTCTGGCGCGACCGCACGGAGCGCGGCGTGGGCCGCGTCGGCATCGTCACCGCGGGCACGAGCGACATCCCCGTGGCCGAAGAGGCGGCGCTCACCTGCGAGGCGATGGGCCACCGCGTCGAGCGCATCTGGGACGCGGGCGTGGCCGGCATCCACCGTCTGCTGGCGGAGCGGGCGCGGCTGCGCCGTTATCGCGTCGTCGTCGTGGCCGCGGGCATGGAGGGCGCGCTGCCAAGCGTGGTCGGCGGGCTGGTCGGCGTGCCGGTCATCGCCGTGCCGACGAGCGTCGGCTACGGCGCGTCGTTCGGCGGCGTCGCGGCGCTCCTGGGGATGCTCAACTCGTGCGCCTCGAACGTGACGGTCGTGAACATAGACAACGGCTTCGGCGCGGGCTTCGTCGCCAGCCTCATCAACCGGCAATGGACTAACGAGGAAGCAGCGGACACTGAGGGCTGAGTATCGAACTGATGAGTCATCGCACCGCCCCCGCACGCCTTAGACTCCGTACTCAGCGCTCCGTACTATGTACGCTGCTCTGTCTCGCGTTGCTGTCCGGCGCGTGCGGCCCCCGCCGCACGCCCGACCTCGCGCGCATCTTCACCGCCGCCAGAGAGCGCAAGGGCAAGCCGCCGCTCGTCGTCGTGCCCGGCATCCTCGGCTCGCGCCTCGTCAACCGCAAGACCGGCGAGGTGGTCTGGCCCGTCGCCTTCCGCTCCGACACAGACGGGCTGGGCCTCCCCATCTCGCCCGACCTCGCCGCCAACACAGACGACCTCGTCGCCGAACGCATCGTCGAGACGGCGCGGCTCGCCAAGCTCGCGCCCGAGGTCTACGTCTACAACCAACTGCTCGACGCCCTGCGCGCCTACGGCGGCTACCGCGACGGCGACTGGCAGAACCCCGGCCCCGACGGCGACCACGACACGCTCTACGTCTTCCCCTACGACTGGCGGCGCGACAACGTCGAGACGGCGCGCGCGCTCGTCCGGCGGCTCGAAGAGTTGAAGACGAAACTCGGCCGCCCCGACCTGCGCTTCAACGTCATCGCGCACTCGATGGGCGGGCTGGTCGCGCGCTACGCCGCGCGCTACGGCGACGCCGACCTGCCCGCGGGCGACGCGGAGCCGCAAGTCACCTGGGCCGGCGCGCGCCACATCAGCAAGATTTTCATGTTCGGCACGCCCAACGAAGGCTCGGCGGACGCCTTCGCCACGCTCGTCCACGGCTACTCGGTCAACGAGGGCTTGCGCCCGCGCCTGCCGCTCTTCAAGAAGATCGCGCGCGAGGACTCCGTGACCGCGCCCGCCATCTTCCAACTGCTGCCGCACGCCTCGGCCGCCCGCTTCCTCGACGCAGACCTCGCGCCGCTCGCGCTCGACCTCTACGACCCGGCCACCTGGCGGCGCTACCAGTGGTCGCCCCTGGGCGAGCCGGCCTACCGCGCGCGCCTCGCCGCCGGGCGCGCGCGCGACGAGAACGTGCCGCGCCCCGCCGTCAGCGAAGAGACGATTGACGCCTACCTCGCCGCCGTGCTCGACCGCGCGCGCCGCTTCCACCACGCGCTCGACGTTGTGCCCGACACGCCCGGCCCCGTCCCGCTCTACGCCTTCGGCGGCGACTGCGAGGAGACGCTGGCCGCGCCCGTGCTCTTGCGCGACGCGAAGACGGGCGACTGGCGGACGCTGACCACGCCGCGCGCGCTGCGCGCCGGCGACGGGCGCACGCGCCCGCGCGCCGAAGTCCTGCGCGCCATGTTCGAGCCGGGCGACGGGCGCGTCACGCGCAACTCGCTGCTCGGCACGGGTCTCGCGCGCCAGCGCCGCAGCCCGCTCGTGGACACGCCGCTCCCACTCGTCTATACCTTCTTCATCTGCGATCTCCACGGCCACCTCCAACACAACCGTACGCTGCAAGACAACGCCCTCACGCTGCTCGTCAACGAGGCCACGAACTGAGGTCGTCGCTTAAACAGGAGGGCACGTTTGATGGCGCGCGGGAAACTGTTCAGGCTGTACCGGACGACGGCCGCGGTGACGCTCAACACGCTCGCGCTCCTGCTGCTCGTCAACCTCGTCTTGGGCGCGCTCTACGCGCGCGCGGACAGACGCACGGCCCGCGAACAAGCGCCGGCCCGCATCCCGGCGGCGTTGCGCGACAACCTGCCGAAAGTCTATCCGGGCTTGAACGAGGCGGAGGTGCTGGCGCTGCGGTCGGAGATGTACGAGCGGACTTTCGTCTACGAGCCGTACACGGAATTCAAGGAGCCGCCCTACGCGGGCAAGTATCTCAACGAGGACGCGCACGGCTTCCGGCTGAGCCGGAATCAAGGCCCCTGGCCGCCCGACCGGGGCCGTTATCTCACGGTCTTCCTCTTCGGCGGCTCGACGACCTTCGGCTTCGGCGTGCCCGACGCCGAGACCATCGCCTCGCACTTGCAAGAACTCATGTCGGCCGACGGCGCGGGGCGCGAGGTGCGCGTCTACAACTTCGGCCGGGCCAGCTACTACTCGACGCAGGAGCGCATCCTCTTCGAGCGCCTCGTCACGGCCGGCTACGCGCCCGACCTGGCCGTCTTCATAGACGGGCTGAACGATTTCTACTACTACGACGACCGCCCCCGGCACGCCGACCGATTCCAACGGCTGATCGACAACCCGCCGACGACCGGCTCGGCCCTCTCTTACCTCGCCGCGCAAGTGCCGATGGTGCGGGCCGCGCGCTCGCTCAAGTACCGGCTCGCCCGCGGCTTCCGCGGCCCGGCCCCGACCGCCGTGCCGGACACGCTGAACGACGAAACCTATAACGACCGGGCCGTGCTCGCGGCCGTGATCGACCGTTACGCGGCGAATAAGAAGATCGTCGAAGCGGCGGCCGCCGCCAGCGGCAGCAAGGTCGTGTTCGTCTGGCAACCCATCCCCATGTACAAATACGATCTGCGCTACCACCTCTTCGCGGGCGACTATTACGGCAGACACGCCTACGCCAAATTCGGCTACCCGCTGATGGCCGAGTTCGTCCAGCGCAACCCGCTCGGCGACAACTTCCTCTGGTGCGCCGACCTGCAAGAGCACGCGCCCGAACCGCTCTACGTTGACATCACGCACTACAGCGGCCAGATGTCGCGCACCCTGGCCGAACACATCTTCGCCCTGATGAAAGAGCGCCGGCTCTGGCCGGTTCACAACTAGGCACGGCGCAGCCGGGAGCGCGGGCAAGGATGCCCGCGCTCCCGGCTGCGCCGTGCGCGTTTATACGTTACCGGCCGGCGAGGGCAAGTTCCTGGACGCGGCGGACGACTTCGTCGAGACCGACTTCGGTGGTCTCTTTGGTCGCGCGGTCGAACAGTTCGACCGCGCCGCCGGTGATCTTTTTGCCGACGGTGACGCGGTAGGGGATGCCGACGAGATCTGCGTCCTTGAACTTGACGCCGGCCCGCTCGTCGCGGTCGTCGAGCAGGACTTCGAGACCGGCGCGCTGCAACTCGGTGTAGAGCCGCTCGCCCGCGTCCTTCATCTCGGCCTGCTTGACGTTCGTGACGGTCACGACCACGTCGAAGGGCGCGATGGCGCGCGGCCAGATGATGCCGTCGGCGTCGTGGTGCAGCTCGATGGCCGCCGCCATGATGCGCTCGACGCCGATGCCGTAGCTGCCCATCACGATGGGCACTTCCTTCCCGTCCTGCGTCAGCACCGACGCGCCCATCGAGACGGAATACTTCGTGCCCAGCTTGAAGATGTGCCCGATCTCCAAAGCCTTGAAGACTTCGAGCGTGCCCGCCGCGCAGTTCGGGCAACGTTCGCCCGAAGCGACCGTGCGCAGGTCGGCCCAACTGTCGGGCTTGATGTCGCGCTCAACGTCCACGCCGCGCAGGTGGTGTTCGTCCTTGTTCGCGCCGGTCGTCATGTTCGTGCGCCCTTCGAGCGCGCGGTCGGCGACGATGCGAATGCTTTGCTTCGCCGCTTGGGCCTGGGCGCGCGCGCCGACGCCGCCGAGGCTGCCCGCGGACGCGCCGAGCAGGTCGCGTATCTCTTCGGGCTGCGCGGGACGGACTTGCGACGCGCCGATGGCGTCGGCCAGTTTCGTCTCGTGCAGCGGGTGGTCGCCGCGCAGGAGCGCGAGGACGAACGACGGCTCGTTGGTGTTCGCGTCGGTCGCCACGTAGACGAGCGTCTTGATCTGGCGCTCTGCGCTCGCACCGCCCGGAAACGTCGTCAGGTCTTCAATCGTGCGGACGCCGGGCGTGGGGAACTCTTCGGGCGCGTTCAGGGTCGAAGGCTCGTCCGTGATCGCGGCGAGCTTTGAAGTGGCTTTCTCAAGATTCGCCGCGTAGCCGCAGGCGTCGCACGTCGCGATTAGGTCTTCGCCCGCGTCGGTCTTGACCATGAACTCGTTTGAGGCGGAGCCGCCCATCGCGCCGGAGGAGGCTTCGACGATGGAGAACTTCAGCCCGCAGCGGGTGAAGATGTTGATGTAGGCCTGGCGCTGATCCTCGAAGGACTTATCGAGGCCCGCCTGATCCACGTCGAACGAGTAGGCGTCCTTCATGATGAACTGGCGGACGCGCAGGACGCCGGATTTGGGCCGCGCCTCGTCGCGGAACTTGGTCTGTATCTGATACCAGACCTGCGGCAGTTGCTTGTAGGAGCGCAACTCGTGGCGCGCAATCGCGGTGAAGACCTCCTCGTGCGTCATGCCGAGGCAGAGGTCTGCGCCCTTGCGATCCTTGAGCCGGAACATGTTGTCGCCCATCACGGCCCAGCGCCCCGACTCCTCCCAGATGTCGCGCGGGTTCAAGGCCGGCAGGAAAAATTCTTGCCCGCCGATGGCGTTCATCTCTTCGCGGATGATCTGCTCGATGCGCGCGCGCGTGCGCTGCGCGAGCGGCAGCAGCGAGTAGATGCCGGCGGCGAGTTGGCGCACGAAGCCGGCGCGCAGCAGGAGGCGGTGCGAGACGACCTCGGCGTCCGCCGGGTCTTCGCGCAGCGTGGGGATGAAGAACTGTGACCAGCGCATGACGTTGTTAACTCAAAGCCTTTCCTCAGTCAGCGAATCGAACCGACACGACAAGCGCCCATTCTCGCGCACACGAGCCGCGCTAGGCAAACGCGCGCTTGCCCGCGGGCGCGCGGCGCGCGCAGAATAGGCGGCACATGAGCGCCCCGCTACAAGTCTGTTTCAACAGCCCGCAGAGCGGCTGGATGTCTCTGGAGCTGCGCAGCGGCGCGCAGCACTTCGTCGAGGCCGTCTGCCACGCGCCCTACGACTCGCTCCCCGCGCTCATCAACGCGCTCGCCACGCTCCTCCTCGTCGTCGCCGACACGTCGGTCACGGTCAGTTGGGGCGTCAACCCGGACGAGTTGGATTTCACGTTCACGGCGCGCGGCGCGGAGCTGACCCTAGAGGTCGTCTGGTACAGAGACCACGGGCGCGAGCCGGGCACGGGCGAGCCGCAGTTCTCGTACCGCGGGCCAAAATTCGACGTGTGCCGGGCGTTCTGGCGGGCGCTGCGCGCCTTGCAGACGAACGCCGAAGTGGACGAGTTCGCGCGCAACTGGCGGCGGGAGTTTCCCGCGCGCGAGTTGCAGGCGCTGACGCAACTCGTCGAGCCACGCAAGCGCGCCGAGCGACCCGCCGGCGCTTAGCTCGTTGCGCCGGAAAATCCGCGTGAGTTAACATCGCGCGAACACAAACCACCGTCTGTTGCTCGACCACGACACCCGGCAGGACTCGGAGGACTAGACCCATGACCGACCGCAGGAACGCGCCGCTCGCCGAAGTTGACCCCGTCATCAGCCAGGCCGTGGACAACGAGGTGCGCCGCCAGGCCGAAGGCCTGGAGCTGATCGCGTCGGAGAACTTCGTCTCCGAGGCCGTGCTCGAAGCGATGGGGTCGGTCTTCACCAACAAGTATGCCGAGGGCTACCCGAAGAAACGCTACTACGGCGGCTGCGAGTGGACGGACGTGGTCGAGCAGGCGGCGATTGATCGCGCCAAGGAGTTGTTCGGCGCGGAGCACGCCAACGTCCAGCCGCACAGCGGCGCGCAGGCGAACATGTCCGTCTACCTGGCCGCCATCGCCTACGGCGACCAAATTCTCGGCATGAACCTCTCGCACGGCGGCCACCTGACCCACGGCCACCCGCTCAACTTTTCGGGCCTCACTTACAAGGTGGCCGACTACGGCGTCGCGCGCGAGACCGAGCAGATCGACTACGACGAGCTGCAACGCCTCGCCGAACAGCACCGGCCCAAGCTGATCGTCTGCGGCGCGAGCGCCTACCCGCGCACGATTGACTTCGCGCGCATCGGTGAGATTGCCCGGAGCATCGGCGCGCGCGTCATGGCCGACATCGCGCACATCGCCGGCCCCGTGGCCGCCGGTCTCCACCCCACGCCCGTGCCGCACGCCGACTACGTGACGAGCACGACGCACAAGACCTTGCGCGGCCCGCGCGGCGGTCTCATCCTCTGCCGCGCCGAGCACGCGGCGGAGGTCAACAAGAAACTGTTCCCCGGCGTGCAGGGCGGCCCGCTCGTCCACATCATCGCCGCCAAGGCCGTCGCCTTCGGCGAGGCGTTACGAGAGGACTTCAAAGAGTACCAGCGGCAAATCCTGCGCAACGCGAAGGCGCTCGCCGCCGAGTTGCAGGCGCAAGGCTTCCGGCTCGTCTCCGGCGGCACGGACAACCACCTCGTGCTCGTGGACGTGTTCCTCGACGGCAAGGGCGTCACGGGCAAGGACGCCGAGAAGGCGCTCGAAGCCGCCGGCATCACGGTCAACAAGAACACCATCCCGTTCGACACCAACAAACCCTTCGTCACCTCCGGCATCAGGCTAGGGACGCCCGCGCTCACCACCCGCGGCATGGGCGAAGACGAGATGCGCACCGTCGCCCGCCTCATCGCGGAAGTGCTCCACGACCCGCAGTCCGAAGACGTGCGCGCCAAAGTCACGCGCGAAGTCCACGAACTCGCCGCCCGCTTCCCGCTCTACCCCAAGCGCCTCAAACAGCGCCCTGAAGTCGAAGCGATGGGCGCGGACTAACAGCGCCGGCCCTGCTCAGCGCCCACGGCAGACTATGTTGCTCCCTGACACTCGCCTTAAAGAGCGTTATCGCATTCTCCACGAGATCGGCGGCGGCGGCTTCGGCTACGTGTACAAGGCGATTGACGAGGTGTTCGGTTGCAGCGTCGCCATCAAAGAGACCAGAGAAGAGGTGGCCCGGGAGGACAAGTTGCGCAAGGCCTTCGAGCGCGAGGCCAAACTGCTACGCAACCTCAAGCACGACTCCCTGCCGCGCGTGACAGACTACTTCTTTCACGCGCACTCGCAGTTCCTCGTCATGGACTTTATAGAGGGCGAAGACCTCGCCGCCCGGCTGGCAAAACGCCTGCGGCAAGGGCAAGGCCCGTTCACCTGCCAGGAACTCTTGCCCTGGGCCGATAAAATTCTCGCCGCCCTTGAATACCTGCACGCCCGCCCGCAGCCGATCATCCACCGAGACATTAAACCGGGCAACATTAAGCTGACGGAGGACGGCGAAGTTTACCTGCTGGATTTCGGTCTGGCTAAAGGCGTGACCGGGCAGATGTCAACGGTCATCGAAGGGCGGCCGGCCACCGTCGTGCCCGGCTTCACGCGCGAGTATGCGCCGCTGGAGCAGTTGCAGGGCACGGACACCGAACCGCAAAGCGACCTGTACGCGCTCGGGGCCACGCTCTATCACCTGCTGACCGGCCACCTCCCCGCGTCGGCCACGCAGCGCGACGAAGCCCTACAGCGGGGGCAAGGCGAGTTGCTGAAGCCGGCCCACGAGGTGAACCCGACCGTGCCCCTCGCGGTCTCTGAGGTCATCTCGCGGGCCCTGGCCGTGCGCTGGTGGGAGCGGCTCGGCTCCGCTAGGGAGATGCGCGCCGCGTTGAAACGTGCGTGCGGGGAAGTAACCGCCGCGCAGCCCGGTCCCGCCGCGCAACTCGCCCCGCGGCCGGCCCGGCCTGGGCCGCGAAGCGGGCCGGCCACGCTGCCGCTTCAGCAAGCCAACGAGCCGAGTTCGCCGGACAACAGCGAGCAACCCCCGCCGCCTGTCAAAACCCTAACGTCAGGGTGTCGTCGCCTCTGGCTCGTCGCCGGGCTGGCGCTCGTCTTAGCCATCGGTCTGGGCGTCGGGCTGCGCTTGGCCGTGCCGCGTTGGTTCGCCCCAGCAGTCGCCACGAAGCACGAACCTGAGGGGGGAGAGTTGAGTCTCAGGAAGGTGCTAACCGATCACAAGAATGATCCGAGTAAACACATCTGGTCGGTCGCGTTCTCGCGGGACGGCGCGTTGGCGGCGAGCGCCAGCGAGGACGGAACCATCATCCTGTGGGATACGAAGACCTGGCGGCCCAAATTCTCCCCGCTGACCGGGCACGCGGGCGCGGTCTATTCGGTGTCCTTCTCGCCCGACGGGGAAACGCTGGCCAGCGGCGGCGACGACGCGACGATCCGGTTGTGGGACACGCAGAGGGGGCGACAACTGCCCGGCCAACCGCCGCTCAAGACCGACAGGCCTGTCCTCCGCGTGGCGTTCTCGCCGGACGGCAGTCTGCTCGCGAGCTGCGGCGGCAAAACGCCGGAACGGGGCGGGGAAGAGATCAGGTTGTGGGAGGTGCGTAACGGCTGGAAGCAGACCGCCCTGGAAAGACAGGCGGTAGGCATGTACGCCATCGCCTTTTCACCGGACGGTAGCACGCTGGCGAGCAGCGGCCTGGACAACAAGCAACTCTCCCTGCTTATGTGGGACATGAGGAACGGCGGGCGGCGGCGCGAGTTGGGGACCTACGACCAGCCGATCACCACGCTTGCTTTCTCTGCGGATGGCAAATACCTGGCCTGCGGCGGCATTGACACCAAAATTAAAATATGGCTATATCAGCCGCAGACCAAGCTGAGGTGGATTGAAATAGCGCCGACCGAAGCGCACAACAGTTTGATAACCTCAATCGCCTTTTCGCCGGATAATAAAACCCTCGCCAGTGCCACCAGCGATGCGACCATAAGGTTGTGGGGTGTCTCGGCGCAAACGCCTACGCTGCTCTGGAAAAGTCAGACGGAGACGCAGGCATCGCAGTGGGCGTTAGCTTTCTCACCTGACGGCCGGACGCTGCTGACCGGGGGCGAAGATAACACTGTCCGAGTCTGGCAGTAGATTACGCGTGCACCGTCCGCTCATGTCTCAGCCCACAAGACCGTGCAACAGGTCTGAGGAAAGGAAGCCCGCTCTTTATGTCCAGCCAATGTCCCCCTGCGGCACGCTGGCGACTATTCATCCTCGTCGCCGCGTTACTCATAGCCGGTAGCAGCCCGCATTCAGCCTCCGGCCAAGTCCCAAATACAAGCCACCTGACTCCCGAAGCGCCTAACCCGCCGGTGTTCACTAAACCTGTCGCGGGCAAACGGGCCGACAGGCGCTCCGGCCAGGCGGCGCGCAATCTGCCCCAGTCTGCACCGAACGCGGCCGCGGCCGGGAAGCAGCAGGCCGTCGAGCAGGCCATCGCGCAGGGCAACGGCGCGCGCGATGGCGGTAATTACGAGCAAGCCCTGTCCCACTACCAGCAGGTGGTCAAAGACCTGAACCCGCGGGAAGCGCGCGCCTTCTACGGCCTGGGCAACGTTTTTGCCGACATATACTGTTACGACTCCGCGGTCGAAGCCTACCTCAAGGCGCTGGAACTCAGGCGGAATGACTACCCCGAAGCCAGCGTCGGGCTGGGTTACGCCTTCGTCGCTAAGGAGCTTTACGACGACGCGTGGGAACAGTTTCAGGCTGCCGCGCCCAAGAGCGTCGCCGCCAAGATCGGGCTGAGCATTGTTTACGCGAAGAAGGGACAATATCAGGAGGCGATTGCGCAGCTCAAGCAAATCATCGAAGCGCGAGCAACGAATGACAAAGATCGGGCAGTGGCCCACGTCGCCTGGGGTGATGTCCACTTTAACCAGGGGAAGTGGCCGGAGACAATCACGCAGTACAAGCAGGCGCTCCAGCTTAACCCCGAACTCGCCAACGCTTACACCAGCTTGGGCGCGGCCCAGATGACCGCCGCTTTCGCCAAGTTCAGCGCCATCATCCCGCAGGAGGTCACAGTCCAGGACAGGGAAGAGTTGGCGGCCGCCGCCAAGCAGGCGGCCGGCAACATCGAGAAAGCCATGACCGTCCGCAAATACAACCGGCCCGATGGCTATCTGTATCTCGGCTACGCCCTGATGCACCAGGCCCGCTACGAGACGGCGATCAGTCAAATCGATACTTATCTCGCCAAAATCAAAGCCCTGGAGAGCCAGTTAAAAGATACAGGTATAGTGACGAAATGCGGCTACGGTTTTAACCGGCTCAAGGCGGACGGCTACTCGGTTGCAGGCTTCGTGTACGTGGCCGCAAGCTCTGCTGAAGCTAACAAGCAGAGAAACGCCGAACTCCTTAATAAAGCGGCTGAGCAGTACAAGCAGGCGATCAGCTTAAAGGAAGATGCCGGCGGCGCTCGCAGTATGTTGGGCTTGATCTACATGCGGCAGGAAAAGTACGAAGACGCCATCAAGCAGTATGAGAAGGCGATCCCCTTCCAGGCTGAAGTCGCCAACAAAGCCGGTGACTACCGGAGCATCGGCCTCGCGTACATTCAGTTAAAGCGTTACGAAGAAGCTGTTAAGGCTCTACAGGACTCGCTCAGGCTTAAGCCGGACGATCCGATAGCCCACGAACTGCTAGCGTCTGCGTACGAAGACATCGCCTCGAAGTATTTAGCCGAGGGCAACTCGGAAGAAACATTCAAGTGGCTAAAGAAGGCGGACGAGGTCAGGACGACGCCTGCTACAAACCCGCACCCCTATTATTTTATGGGCGACACCTACGCCGTCAGGTTCATACAGCAGAGAAACGAAGCGGACTTCGGCGAGGCGGTTAAGTGGCTGAAGAAAGCTGTGGCGATCAAGCCTGATTTAGCCGCCGCGCATCAGGCCCTGGGGATAGTTTACTGGAAACACTTCGACGCCGAAGAGGCGCTGGCGAGTTTTAACGAAGCCGCCAAGCATGACCCGAAGGCCGCTGGCAACTACCTGGACATGGCCAGCGTTTACTTCGACCTGAAGCGCAACGACGAAGCCGCCATCGGTTGTTTAAAGAAGGCCATCGAACTCAATGCGGCGCTCCCCGACGCCTACACGCAATTAGGCCTCGTGTACCACCACAAGAAGGATGACGCCGAAGCCGTCAAACAGATACTTAAGGCCATCGAAATCGACCCGAAGTATCTGCAAGCCTACCTCGACCTCGCGACGGTTTATAGAGAGCAAAAGAATTACCCCGAAGCCGTCAAGCAGATCAACAAGGCGATTGAGTTGATGCCGGGTAGCTTCCGGCCTTACCGAGACCTGGCGAAGGTCTACGAGGCGCAGCAAAGGAACGAGGACGCCATCCGCTATTACGAGGAGGCGCTCCGCAATCTCAAGCCCGACGTGCCCTGGGTCCGAGCCATCTTCCGGTGCCGCATCGAACGCCTGCGGGGGCGCTACGCCGAGGCCGTCGGCTGCTTCCAGCAAGTTACCAACGCCGACGACCCCGGCCTGACGAGCTACGAGATCGGCTTAACGTATGTCGCCAGTAACGACAAACGCGCGGCGCTCGAACAGTATCAGCGCCTCGTGCAACTAAAATCCTCGTGGGCGGAAGAACTACACACGAAGATCAGCGAGATGAAGTGAGCGCCTCCGTGCGCCCGGTCAGAAAGGAAGTCGAGTCCCCATGATCAGCCTGCGCCAACAACGCCCCGCGGGGCCGTTCTTAGCCCTGACCGTCCTCCTACTGCTTTGCGGCGGCAGCTTGCACCCGGCGCTCAGCCAGATTCCCAACCCGGTCGGGCTGGCCTCGAGTTCCAGCCGCGCGCCTGATCCCCCGGCTTACGAGAAAGGCATGGCGAGCAGCCGCCCCGCCCGGCGCGCCCGGCAGACGGCGACGGGTCTGCCCCGGTCGGCGGCGGGCGCGGCCGAGGAGCCGCAGGCCGTCGAGCAGGCCATCGCGCAGGGCAACAGCGCGCGCGCCCGGAACGACTACGGGCAGGCGCTGGCGCACTATCAAAAGGCGCGCACGCTGAACGCACGCGAGGCGCGCGCCTTTTACGGCATCGGCAATCTGTACGCCGACCTCTACTGCCACGACTCGGCGGTGGAGGCCTACCTCAAGGCCCTCGAACTGAGGAAAGACTACCTTGACGCGCTCGTCGGGCTGGGCAACGCCTACTTCGGCAAGGAGAACTACGACGAGGCCGAAGCGCAATTCCAAGCGGCCCTGCGCCTGAAGCAGAATAACGTCGAAGCCCGCATCGGCCTGGGGCACGTGTACGCGAAGAAAAGAAAATATCCGGAGGCGCTGGCGCAGATGAACCTCATCATCAACGCGCCCGCCGCCACCGACAAAGACCGCGCGGCGGCACAGCGGGCCTTGGGAGTGGTTTACTTGGCTCAAGAGAAACAGTCAGAGGCAATCGCGGAGTTAAAACAGGCGCTCAGCCTCGACCCTAACTTGGCGGGGGCTTACGTTGACTTGGGCAGTGCGCAGTTGACTGGGGCCTACACCAGGCTGGTGAGCCTCGGTTTCAGCAGTCTGAAGGACGCCGATCCGCAGAGCCGGTTTGCACTGTCCGCTGCTGCGAGGGAGGCCACGGCCAACCTTGAGAAGGCCCACCAGCGGTTCAATTACAATCATCCTAATTTGTACGTGTTCCTGGCGTTAGCGCTCGCACATCAAGCACGCTACCAAGAGGCCACCGGCAAACTCGACGAGTACTTTGCCGAGGTCGAGAAGCTCAAGAGCCGTCTGTCTTCGATGGACCCGAAATGCGACGCCGGCTTCAACCGGCTCTATGCCGTAAGGCATTGGTATTTGGGTTTCGTATCCTATCTGGAAAGCAACTTTGAAGCCGGCGGGCAGCACAAAACTGAGCTTGTAAATAAAGCCATTGAGCAATTCGGTCAGGCCGCCAAGCTCAAACCGGACTTTGTTACGGCCTACGGAATGCTCGGCGCTATCTATTTATCGCAGAATAAATACGACGATGCTATCAGCCAGTTTCAGAAAGGGATTCCGCTGACGACTGACGATTCCGCCAGAGCCTATTCGTACCGCGCCCTCGCCCAAGCGTACTCGCAGAAGGGAAGCAAGGACGAAGCGCTTAAGCACATACGCGAGGCGATCAGGCTCAAGCCAGATGAGCCTTCATTCTACGAAACGCTGGCAGGCATCTACGTCAGCACGGGCAAGTTCGAAGACACATTCGCGGCCCTGAACAAGGCGGAGCAGGTAAGAAAGGAGCCTCCTGCCAATCCCGATCCGTATTATTACTTGGGCGTCACCTACGCCGTCCGGTTCATAAAGGGAAAAGACGAGAAAGATTTTCAAGAGGCGATCAGGTTGCTGAAGAAGGCCGCCGAGATCAGACCTAATGATGCCATGTACCACCATGCGCTGGGAATCACGTATAAGGCCCACGCCGATGCCGACGAAGCGCTGGCCGACTACAAAAAAGCCATTGAGTGTGATCCGGAGAACGCCAGCTTCTACTACGATACGGCCGACATCTACTTGAACCTGAAGCGCAATAAAGATGCGGCCGTCGAAGCCCTCAAGAAGGCCGTCGAACTCAAGCCCGACTATGCCGAAGCGTACCGCTTCCTGGGCGTCATCTACCACCGCAAGGGCGACGACGGGGAAGCCTTCAAACAACTGCTGAAGGCCGTCGAACTCGACCCGAAGCTGCTGCAAGCGCGGTTCGATCTCGCCACCATCTACAAACTTCAGAAGAACTACCCTGAAGCCATCAAGCACCTAACGGAAGCGACGAAACTCGCGCCGACCGACTACTACCCGTACAAAGAGCTGGCGAAGGTTTACGAGGAGCAGCAGAAGAACGACGAGGCCGTCCGCTACTACGAGGAGGCCATGAACCGCCTCAAGGCGGACGACACGGCGACTAAAGACCTCTACCTGGGTCGCATCGCGCGGCTGCAAGGGCGCTACGCCGACGCCATCAACTACTTTCAGAAGGTGTCCTTCCCCGACGAACCCGGCCAGGGGTGTTACGAGATCGGGGTGACTTACGTGCTCGCTAAGAACAAGGCCGCGGCCCTTGAACAACTGCAAAAGCTGTTGCAGTTGAAATCCCCGCTGGCCGAAGAGTTGCAACGGAAAATCAACGAGATGAAATAAGCCAGGCCCGCGGCCCGCAACTTCGGCCGCTTCCTGTTAAAATAACCTCACGATGGAAGAGATTTTCGGGCGCGCTGGCTTGCTCGCGCGCGCGCACCCTGAGTACGAGTACCGCCCCGGTCAGATTCAGATGGCCGAGGCGGTGTTGCGCGCGTTCGAGGAGCGGCATCATTTGCTCGTCGAGGCGGGCACGGGCACGGGCAAGACGCTCGCGTACCTCGTGCCGGCGGTCGCCGCCGCTCTGGGGCGCGGCACGCGCGTCGTCATCTCGACGGGCACGAAGAACCTGCAAGAGCAGTTGATGGAGAAGGACATCCCGTTCCTTCAGCGCGTGCTGCCGCGCAAGTTCACCGCCGCCTACATGAAGGGGCGCGGCAACTACGCCTGCCTGCAACGCATCAAGCGCGCCGAGAACAGCCCCGTGCTCGAAGGCCTCGACGACGTGGACTACTTCGACCAAGTGCGCCGCTGGGCGCGCGAGTCCGCCGCGGGCGACCGCGCCGAGCTGACGCAACTGCCCGAAAACCTCTCCTTCTGGCGGCACATAGACGCGCGCTCCGAGACCTGTCTCGGCCAGAAGTGCCCCGATTACGATCCGTGCTTCATCACGCGTATGCGCCAGCGCGCGCAAGATGCGGATATCGTCATCGTCAACCACCATCTGTTCTTCGCCGACCTCGCCCTGCGCGGCGGCGAGTACGGCGCGGTCATCCCCGACTACGGCGCGGTCGTCTTCGACGAGGCGCACCAGATCGAGGACGTGGCGGCGGAATACTTCGGCTTCCAGGTGTCGAGCTATCAGGTCGAAGACCTGCTGCGCGACCTGGGCGCGCTGCCCATCTCGGACGTTGATGCGAACAAGGAGTTGACGCGCAGCGCGGCGCGCGTCTCGCGCTTCGCCGACAACTTCTGGCTCGGCTTCCGCGAGGGGCGCGGCGAAGAGGGGCGCGGGCCTGTGCTGCCCGGCACGTTCGCGCGCAAGACCGCGCACGGCGAGATCGAGCCGACGCCGCTCGGCCAGTCTTACCTCGCGCTCGACGGCGCGCTCGCGCGCATGGAGACGACGCTCGACGCCCTGCGCGACAAGCCGCCCGAAGTGGACAGCCTGCTCCGGCGCGTGCGCGAGCTGCGCTTCCAGATGGAGTTCATCGTCGCGGGCGACGACCGCCGCTACGTCTACTGGCTGGAGCGGCGCGGGCGCGGCCTCTTCCTGCGCGCCTCGCCCATAGACGTGTCGGCGCTCTTGCAAGACAAGCTGTTCGAGCGCACAGAGACGGTCGTGCTCACCTCCGCGACCCTGGCGAGCGCCGGCAGCTTCTCCTTCATCCGCCGCCGCCTCGGTCTCGTCGGCACGGCGGACGACGACGCGGCCGAACGAGACGCTGACGCGGCGACGGCCGCGCGCGCCTCTAAAGTCGAAGAGCTGATCGCGCCGTCGGGCTACGACTACCGGCGGCAGGCTGTGCTTTATCTGCCGGCGCGTATGCCCGACCCGCGCGCGCCGCAGTGGGCCGAGGCGGCGGCCGAAGAGGTCTTGCGCCTGCTAAGCGTGACGCGCGGGCGCGCGTTCGTCCTCTCGACGAGCCTGAGCGGGATGCGCGCCCTCTACGAGCGCGTCGCGCCGCGCACAGACTTCCCGTGTCTCGTGCAGGGCGCGGCGTCGAAGTCTTACCTGCTCGAACAGTTCCGCGCGACGCCCCACGCCGTGCTCTTCGCCACGGCGAGTTTCTGGCAGGGCGTGGACGTGCGCGGCGAGGCGCTCTCCTGCGTCATCATAGACAAGCTGCCGTTCGCCGTGCCGACCGACCCGGTGGTGGCCGCGCGCCAGCGGTTCATCGAAGACGCGGGCGGGTCGAGCTTCTACGAGTACAGCGTGCCGCAGGCGATCATCACCTTGAAGCAGGGCGTGGGCCGCCTCATCCGCAGCGCCACAGACCGCGGCGTCCTCTCCGTCCTCGACCCGCGCCTGCGCACCGCAGGTTATGGTCGCCTCTTCCTCCAAAGCCTCCCGCCCTGCCGCGTCACCAGCGACCTCGACGAAGTCGCGCGCGTCTTCGGGGATAAGCTCAACGTTCAAAGTTCAACGTTCGAGGTTGAACGGATAAGTTGAGTGGCGGCGCTCGCCGAGGGGGCGGCGCTTGCTTCGCTGGTCTTACGCCCTTAGACTTTGAACCTTGAACGTTGAACCTTGAACGTTGAACTTTGGACATCATGGCCGGCACATTTGAAGTGATGATCGAGCGCAACTTTTCGAGCGCGCACCAGTTGCGCGGCTACAAGGGGAAGTGCGAGAACCTGCACGGGCATAATTACAAGATCGAGATTTACGCGCGCGGGCGCGAGCTGGACAACATCGGCCTGCTCGTGGACTTCGGCGAGCTGAAGGCGGCGGCCGACGAGGTCGTGCGCTACCTCGACCACCGCAACATCAACGAGCTGCCGCCCTTCGACGAAGAACTGAACCCGTCGGCCGAGAACCTCGCCCGCTACATTCTCGAACGCGTCGCCGCGCAGGTCGGCGACGAACGCGTCCGCGTCTACAAGGTGCGCTGCTTCGAGACGCCGACCAGCGTCGCGACGTATCAGGTGGACTGAGTTCAAGGTTCAAGGTTCAAAGTTCAAGGTTCAAAGCTGAAGGGCAGGCCGCCGTCGCGCGGGCCTGCCCTTGAACTTTGAACCTTGAACCTTGAACGTTGAACTCCGGCTTCAGCCGGCCGCCGTCGTGAGCGCGTTCACGTCTATGTTGTACTTGCGGATTTTGCTGTAGAGGCGCGGGCGGTAGATGCCGAGCAGGTTGGCGGCCGCCTGCTTGTTGCCGCCGGTGCGCTGCAAGGTCTTCTCGATGACGAGCTTCTCGATGTCTTCGAGCGTCATGTTGGGCGGCACGTCCCAGGCGGCGCTGCCCGCGGCCTTTTCGGGCAGCGTGCCGTTGTCGAAGGGCAGATCGACCGGCTCGATCTTGTTGCCCTTGGCGAGCAGCACGGCGCGCTCCGTCACGTTCTGCAACTCGCGCACGTTGCCCGGCCACCCGTGCCCGAACAGCCGCTGGTACGCCGCCTGCGAGATGCCGCTGATCGGGCGCTGGTACTTGCGCGCGTACATTTTCAGGAAGTATTCGGCGAGCAGTTGGATGTCTTCGGCGCGGTCGCGCAAGGGGGGCACGTGGATCGTGATCGTCGAGATGCGGTAGAAGAGATCGTCGCGCAGGAGGCCGTCGCGGATCGCGTCGGCGGGCGGGCGGTTGGTCGAGGAGATCAGGCGGAAGTCCACGGCGTAGGTCTTCTCCGACCCGATCTTGCGGTAGCTGCGCTCTTGCAGGACGCGCAGCAGTTTCGGCTGCAACTCGACCGGCATCTCCGCGATCTCGTCTAACAGGAGCGACCCGCCCGCGGCGTGTTGGATCAGACCGTCCTTGTCGGCGTGCGCGCCGGTGAACGCGCCCTTGGTGTGGCCGAACAGTTCGGACTCGATCAACTCCTTGGGCAGCGCCGCGCAGTTGACCTTGATGAAGGGCTTCTTGGCGCGCAGCGAGTTGTAGTGGATGGCGTTGGCGATCAACTCCTTGCCCGTGCCCGACTCGCCGACGATCAGGACGTTGGCGTCCGCCTTGGCGACCGACTCGATGGTCTCGTAGATGGTCTGCATCTGCTTCGAGCCGCCGATGATGTTGAAATACTCGGTGCGGGTCGTGAGCCGCTGGCGCATCGTCTCGGTCTCGGCGCGCAGCTCCTGGCGTTCGAGCGCGTTCTCGACGAGCTTCTGCAAGACTTCGTAGTCGAACGGC
The DNA here is from genome assembly GCA_036389395.1 of Pyrinomonadaceae bacterium. GTDB lineage: Bacteria > Acidobacteriota > Blastocatellia > Pyrinomonadales > Pyrinomonadaceae > QHXQ01. The sequence goes on along the minus strand of DASVPY010000069.1, from coordinate 12,135 downwards.
TTTTCCAAGAACCAGAACGCGCCGGCCTTGGTCGCCTCGATGGCGCGCGTGACCGAGCCGTAGCCGGTGACGATGATGACCTCGGTCGGGGGGCGCGTGTCCTTGATGTGACGCAGGATGGTCAGACCGTCCATGTCGGGCAGTTGAATGTCGCAGATGGCGAGGTGATGCCCGCCGGTGTCGAACAGCTCGATGGCTTCCGCGCCGGTCGAGGCCGTGTCCACCGTGTAGCCGTCCTCAAGCAAGTTCTGCTTGAGCGAGTCGGCCATCATCGGCTCGTCATCAATGACCAGTATGCGCACGTCTTTGCGATCCACCTTAAGTCTCCCTCGAATGAGTGCTGGTTGTTAACTGTTCTTAGTTAGTGGTTAGTGGTTAGTTGTTAACTGTCCGTGTGCCGTCGGCGAGCGGCTGCGGCTGAGCTTGAGCAACTAACAACTAACTAAGAACAGTTAACGATTAACAACTAACAGACGGCGCTTCACGCCGTCAGCGGTAGGCGCACGCGGAGCGTGCCGCCGTCTTGTTCGAGCGCGCCGCCGTGGGCGCGTATGAGTTTGGCGGCGAGGGCGAGCCGGAGGCCGTGGCTGCCGGCGAAGGAGTTGAACGGGTCGCCCGCGTCGCCGCCGCTGCCGTTGCCTTGCGCGCCGCGCCACTCGATGACGGCGGCGCGTGTCGTCTCGTCGCGCCGCAGGCTGACGGCGGCGCGCGCCCCCCCGGCCGCGCTCTGCGTGCCCGGCGCTTGCGCGCGCACGCTTGCGTCAATCGCCTTCAACGCCTCGACGAGCGTCGCCTGATCGAAGTCGCCGTAGCACGGTGCGGCGGCCGGCTCGTCCGGCTCGCGTTCGAGCGCGGCAGCAAGCGCGCGCCCCAACTCGACCCGCGCCCGGCGTAACTCGACCGGCCGCCCGTAGCGCACCAGCGCCGTCAGATCGGCCGCCGCCCGCTCCAACCCGGCGCTCAGCTTCGCCACCGTCTCAAGCTCGTCCTCGCGCCCCCCGGTCTTCTCCAGGCGCTTGCGCAGGAATGTGGCATAAAGTTTGAGACCGTTGATCTGATTTTTGAGGTCGTGGATGACCTGGACGGAGGCCCGGCCCAACTCCTGTAGGGCTTCGGCGTCGTGTGCTTCCGACGTTAAAGGCTTCATTTAGCTCGTGAACCTCTGCGCCGCGGGCTTGCGTACATCGTCTGCGCGGGCGCTACAAGGTTGCGCGCGGATTGTACGAATTAAACCCGAAGACTGTGTTTTCAGTGTCGCGTTTCGATGCGGCATTCTAACAAAAATCCGGAGTGTTTGCTACTGATACGGCGCGGGCTGACGATCCGGCGGCGCGCGCCTGGCGGATGTCTGAAGGTGAGGCACTGAATGGCGGCGGACTTGAGAGATGAGGCGACGATCCTCCTGGTCGAAGACTTCGAGGACAACCGCTTCATGATGCGGCGGCTGTTGGAGATGGGCGGCTACCGCGTGGTCGAGGCGGTCAACGGGCAGGAGGCCATCGAGGCGGCCGGGCGCGTGCGCCCCGACCTGATCCTGATGGACTTGAGCCTGCCGCAACTCGACGGGCTGGCCGCCACGCGCCGCATACGCCAACTGGACGGTCTCGCGTTCACGCCCATCGTCGCCATCTCCGCCCACGACACGTCGGATTTCCGCGCCGACGCCCTCGCCGCCGGCTGCGACGAGTACCTGACCAAGCCCGTGGACTTCGACCGCCTTGAGCGGCTGCTCGAAGACCTGTTGGCGCGGCGCGGGCGCGCGGGCGCGTGAGAAAACTCACTGAGGGCGGGCTGAAAACTCTTATCGGCGGATGAAGACGCGCGCGGGCGGGTGAAAACTTTTGGGACGCCGCGCGCCGCGCTTTTGACTCGGAACTGTCCACTGACTCGGAACTATCCGCGCCGGCCTTGCGCGGGCCGGCGGCTAACCACCGTCCGCGAAAATTTTTATGCCGGTCGGGTTCACAGCCTTGCTGCGCGCGCACGAGGCGGCGCTCACGCAGACTTGGGCCGACGCCGTCTACGCCGAGCGGCGCACGGACTTGCCCGCGCTGCTCTCTTACCGGCAGTTGATCGAGCCGCTGGCGGAAATCCTCGCCGACTGGGCGCGGCTGCTCGACGCCGCCGCCGCCGAGCCGGAACTCGCCGAGGCAGCGCGCTGGCTGCGCCGGCACGCGCAGGTGCGCTTCCAGCAGGGCTGTCTGCTCGACGAGGTGGCACGCGAGTTGATAATTCTGCGTGAGGTTCTGACAGATTTCCTGTGGCGCGAGGGGCACGCCGCCACGGGGGGCGACCTGAGGGCGCTGCGCGCCGCGTTGCGTCGCACCGACGCCCTGCTCGACGAGTTGCTCATCCAGGCGCTCGTCATCTACGCGGCCAGCCTGCGCCCGCCCGTGCGGACGCGCGCGACACCTTGGCCGCCGCCGCACCGGCGCAAAGGTCTGTCGAAGCTGGACGGGGACGTATGACGGGCGCAGGCCACCAGCACATTCACCTGGACGTGCGCACCAAGCTCTTGGTGCTCCTGGCCCTGCTGTCTCTGCCGCTCCTGATCGTCAGCCTCGCGCAGTTGAGCAGCTACCGGCGCAGCCTGAGCGAGCAGTCCACCACCATCGCGCACATCGAGACGACGGCGGCCGAGGGCGCGCTCGACTCCTGGCTCGAAACGCACCCGCAGGCGGCGCAGACCGGCGCAGACCTCGCGCCCCCGACCGCCGCCGCGCTCTACGCCAAGCTCTACCAGCAGTTGACGCCCGGCGCGCACGCGACCGTCGTCGTGCGCGACGCCTCGGGCCGCGTCGTGCCGAACCCGGCCGCGGCGGTCGCGCCCACGGTCGAGCTGCTCAGCCCGTCGCCCGAAGTCAGCGCGCAGCGTTGGAGCGACAACGTCGAGCGCGTCACCTCGACGCACAACCTGGGCCGCTACGGTTGGAGCGTCGCCGTCGGCGTGCCGCTCTCTGAGGACACGCCCGCGTGGCGCGCGCTCGCCACGCTGGCGGCGACGTGGCTGCTGGCGCTGGCCGCCTCCGGCTTCCTCGCCGTCTGGGCCGTCGGGCGCTTCACGAAGCCCCTGCGCCAGCTCGCGCACACGGCTTCGACCCTGGGCGACGGGCAACTGCAAGAGCGCGTGCCCGTGGAGACCGACGACGAGGTCGGCACGCTCGCCGAGGGCTTCAACGTGATGGCGGCGAACCTCGAAGGCAAGTTCAACGAGCTGCGCACGCAAGGGGCGTTCATCGCCGAAGTGCTCGACAGCCTGCCGCTCGGCGTCGTCGTCCTGGACGCGAACCTGATCGTGCGCCGCGTCAACCAGACGTTCGCGCGCTTCGTCGGGCGCGAGGCGCAGGCGCTGGCCGGGCGCGGTCTCTACGAAGCGGCGGCCGGTCTCGCCGTCTTGAGCGAGGTCGTCGAAGACGTGCGCCGCACGCGCCGCTCCTTCGTCAACTACGGTCTGCCCATCGAGCTGGTCGCGCGCGACGTGACCGGGGCGCGCGAAGGCGGCGGCGAAAAGTATTGGGACGTGATCATGTGGCCGACGACCGAGCAGACGGGCGGGCGCGGCGACGTGATCCTGATCCTCTCGGAAGTCTCCAAGCGCGTGCGCGCCGAGAAGCTGGCGACCAACGCCTTCGCCGCCGAGAAGGCGCGCGCCGCCGAGCTTGAGTCGGTCATCAACCAGATGGACGAGGGCGTGGTGATCGTGGACGAGCGCGGGCGCTACCGCGTCAACCCGGCGGCGGCCCGCATACTCAGTCGCCCGCCCGGCGAGTTCCGCGACGGCGTGGACGCGCTCATCGCCGACATGGCCCTGCGCGACCAGCAAGGGCAACTGCTGCCCGCCGACGAGACGCCCTTGGGGCGCGCGCTCCGGCGCGGCGAACACGTCTCCGGCGAGCACGTGCAAATCCTGCGCGGCAGCGGCGAAGAGAAAGAGGCGGGCGTGCTCGCCGTGAGCGCGACGCCTTTGATCGGCGAGGGCGAACGCCAGGCCGGCATCGTCGCCGTCTTCCGCGACATCACGAACGAGGTGCGGCAGTACCGCGAGCTGATGGACGCCTACGGCCGGCTGCGCGAGCACGACCGGCTGAAGTCCGCCTTCGTCGCCAACGTCTCGCACGAGCTGCGCACGCCCTTAAACGTCATCCTCGGCTTGTCGCAACTGCTCATGCGCGACCGCGAGTTGCCGCTCGCGCCGTTGCAGGCCGAGGCGGTCGCGCGCGTCGAGCGCAACGCGCGCTCGCTGCTCGATCTGGTCAACGACCTGCTCGACTACTCGCGGCTCGAAGCGGGCCGCGCCGCCCTGCAACTCGAAGAGGTGTCGGTGGCGGAGGTGGCCGAGGAGGTGCTGGCGCACTACCGGCAGCCGGCCGGCGAGAAGGGCGTCAAGTTGCGCGCCGAGATCGCGCCGGAGTTGGGCACGGTCGTCACCGACCGGCGCAAGCTGGCGCAGGTGATGGCGAACCTGGTCAGCAACGCCGTCAAGTTCACGACGAGCGGCGTCGTCACGATCAGCGCCGCGCCCGCGGCCGACGACGCGCGCTGGGTGCTCGAAGTGCGCGACACCGGCATCGGCATCTCGCGCGAGGCCCTGGGCTTCATCTTCGAGCGCTTCCGCCAGGTGGACGACCGGCTGACGCGCGCCTACAGCGGCGTCGGTTTAGGTCTCGCCATCACGCGCAAGATCGTCGAGTTGCTCGAAGGCGAGATCGCGGTGGACAGCCGCCCCGGCGCGGGCAGCACCTTCCGCATCACCTGGCCGCGCGCCGCCCGCCCGCGCACCGGCACAGGCTCGCTCATCCGCGCCGAGCGCCCCCCGCTCCACCTCGTCGAGCCGCGCGCCCGCGCGGGCTGAAGAAAAGCCGTGACGGGTGACAGGTAAAAAGCCGGGAACGAACGACGAGTGGCAGGTGTCAGAGGTGGGGCGTGACAGGCGAGGGGCGACGGGATTAAAATTCCGCCCGCCTGTCACCTGTCACCTGTCACTTGTCACGGTTCTTCTATGGCCACTACGAAAGAGAGCATCGAGACGGCGGACGCGACGCGGCGCAAGGTCTTCATCGCCATCGGCGTGGTGACGGCGCTGCTGGTGGCGCTGATGGTCTACTGGGCCACGCGCCCGCGCCCGCGCAACAACGAGGCGACGCAGCAGCAGTTGGCCAACGCCGTGCGCGCGGGCGCGCCGGAGTTCGCCGCCCTGCGCCCGAAGATCGTCGTGGACTTCATCCCCGACAACGACGCCTACGAGGCGACGCGCCCCATCGGCGACATCGTCATGACCATGCGCCCCAAGGTGCGCAACTTCACGGGTCGCACGCTGACCGGGCTGGAGCTGCGCGCCGCCGTGCTCGACCTCAACAACCAGCCGTTGCAGACGCGCACCTTCGCCTTCCCGCCCAACGCCGAGCAGACCTTCAGCCTGGAGCCGAACCGCGTCTTCGAGCCGTCGCTCGTCATGGAGGGCTTCAAGAAGACGGACGTGCGCGCCAACATCAAGATCGACGTGACCGGCTTCACCGTCAGGTGAACCTCGCACAACGTCACGGCTGCCTCGGCGTGTTCTTGTCGCCGCGTTTGACGATGCGCTCCTCCCAGCCGTGCCAGTAGTCGCCGAAGTAGTCGTAGACCTCCCAAGAGCCGTCCGGGTAGGTGATTGACTCGACCTTGCCGTAGCGCCCCTCCTCGCTCTTGTCCTGGTAGTAAGTCCACACGGTCGTCTCGACCTCGCCGTCGTCCTCCACCACCTGCTTGATCTGTGCCGTGCCCCAGGGGAAGCAGTAATAAGTGTTGTGCTCGATGATGACGATCTTATCGTCGTGGCGCGTGATGAAGGTGTCGGTGCGCTCGCGCGCGTCCGCGGGGTTGACGACCGACTGCTTGGTGACGACCTCCGCGCCGCCGTCCTTCGTCATCGTGCAGGCGTTGCCGGCCTCGTCCAAGACCCACTCGCCGAGCAGCGTCGTCGTGCCGTCCTTCGTCTCGGAAAGCTGCACGCGGTTGGCGGCGGGCGGGTTCGGGTTGCGCACCTGGTAGACGCGCGACGGCGCGCCGCTGAAGCGGTACAGCCCGCCCGCCTTCGCGCCCACCTGCGCCGCCGGGTAGAAGCGCAACTCGAAGCCCCACTCGTCGGGCGCGACCACGTCGGCGAGCGCGACCGGCACTTTCACCTGGCGCAGACTGCCATCGGCGTTGCGGATCACGTCCACCTCCGGGCTGTAACCGGGGCGCGTCTTCAAGCCCGGCGGCGAGTAGATGAGCACGGACGGCTTGTAGATGGCGGGCGAGATCGCTTCGCTGATGCTGATCTTCTCGGCGGTCTCGCCGTTCGAGAGCTTGCCGAGCGAGACGCTCCAGATGACGCGGCAGCACGTCACGCCGCCCGACGCGGGCGGCGGCGCGACGAGGGGCGCGGGCGCGGGCGCTGGCGACGGCGCGGGCGCGGGCGTCGGGGCGGGATCGGCGACGACGAGCCGCGCCTCGCGTCGCCCTTGCGCGCGCGCGGCGACGGGCAGGAGCGCGGCGCAGAGGAGCGCGACGAGCGCGGCGTTACGTTTCGTCATGGCGAGTGTAGTTAGACCGCTTCCCGGTTCGTGCTGGCGACGAACAGGTCTTCGAGCGGGTTGCCGACGGGTTGGACGGAGACGAGGCGCGCGCCGGTGGCGCGTGCGGCGGCGAGCGCGGCGTCCACCTGTTGTTCGGCCTCGACTTCGACGCGCGCGCCGCCGGGCGTCGGCGTGACGTGCGCCGCCAGGCCGCGCAGCGCGGCGCGCAGGCGGTCGGGGTTGACGTTCGTTACGATCAGTTCCATGGCGCGCGTGCCGGCGTGGCGGCGCAGGTCTTCGAGCCGGCCCGAGTGCGCGAGCCGGCCGCGTTGCAGGATGGCGGCGCGGTCGCAGAGCACTTCGATGTCGGCGAGGATGTGCGAGCAGAGGAAGACGGTCGTGCCGCGCTGCCGCAAGCTGGCGATCAGGTCGCGTATCTCGCGCCGCCCCACGGGGTCGAGACCGCTCATCGGCTCGTCGAGGAAGACGATTTCAGGATCGTTGACCAAGGCCTGCGCCAGCCCGACGCGCTGCAACATGCCCTTCGAGAACTTGCGCAGTTGCTTGTCCCAACTCTTTTCGTCGAGCCGGACGAGCGCGAGCAGTTCTTCGGCGCGCTGGCGGCAGTCGCGGCGCGTGTAGCCGAACAACTCGGCGCAGTAGACGAGTAGCTCGCGGGCCGTCAGGTAGTCGTAGAAGTAAGGGTGTTCGGGGAGGTAGCCGATGCGCGCGTGCATCCGCACGTCGTTGATGTCGCGGCCGAGGATGGCGGCGCGCCCGGCGGTCGGGTAGATGAGGCGCATGAGGAGCTTCATCGTCGTGGACTTGCCCGCGCCGTTCGCGCCGAGGAAGCCGAAGATTTCGCCGCGCTCGACCGTGAGCGTCAGCCCGTCGAGCGCGCGCACGCGCCGCTTGCGCAGGAAGCCGACCTCGTAGTCCTTCGTCAGATTTTCGATCTCAAGTGCAGCAGCCATCGTCCTCACCCGTTCACTTCAGAATCTCCGAGCGCGCGCTTAGTTCCACGTCGCAGCCGTCGCCCGCGAGCGCGTAAGGCGCGCCGGACGGATCGAGGGGCGCGCCCGTTTCGTCAGCGGGCCAGCGCGCGGCGCGCAGGAGGGGCGCGAGGTCGCGCCAGGCGGCGGGGCAGCGGCCGGCGCGCTCGCGGTAGGCGGCGAGCACGCGGCGCAGGGCGTCGCGCTCGTCCCAAGATTGCAGTTGCAGCAGGCGGCGGGCGGCGAGCGCGCGCAAGCTGGCGTCGTCGGCCTGCTCGTACATGCGGCGGTAGATTTCGCGCGCGGTCGCGCGGCTGCCGCCCGCGGCCGACATCTGCGCGGCCATGGCCTGCATCCACTCCGGCGCGCCCTCGACCTGCGCGCCGCGCCGGTACGCGCCGGCCGCTTCGGCGAAGCGCCCGCGCTGCCAGTAGATGTAGCCGAGGTGATGGTAGAGCCGCCAAGCGCGCGGGTTGGCCGCGATGCCCTGTTGCACGAGCCGGACGGCCGCTTCGACATCCACCGCGGGCAGGACGATTGCGCCGTACTCGTAGACGGGCAGGAACTGCGGGTCGAGCGCGGTCGCCGTTTCCAGGAGCGGCGCGAGCAGGTCGAGACCGACCGGGCTGAGGTCGTCGAGTTGCACGGGGCCGCGGTGCGCGCCGACCTTGCGCCCGACGTATTGCAGCGAGCGCAGCCAGTACCAGTCGGCCGCCAGCCCGTTGAAGCCGAGGCTCATGCGCCGCGCCGCCGTCGGGCTGACGTACAACTCTTCGCGCGCGCCGCGCGCCGTCGCCGCGGGCAGGTGGCGCGGCACGAGCCAGTGCGACAGAGCGGCCGCGCCCGACAACCCGAACGCGATCAGGCACAGCAGCGCCAACTCGCGCCGGTTGAAACGGCGGCGTGCGTGCGACGGCGCGTGCTCGGCGCGTGCTGGCGTCGAGGTGGTCATTTGAAGTTGCGGCGGTTGAAGACGAGCGTGGCGGCGGCGAGCAGCGCCGCGTTGTAGACGAAGGCGTAGGCGAGCGCCGCGGCGAACGTCGCGAGCGCCGGCACGACGCCGTGCCCCGCGTCCGTGATCGCCGTGTAGTGCGAGAGGTTCGGCAGCAGGTAGAAGAGCGCGCCGCAGAAGGCGCGCGCCGCGAGCGTGCCGTTGGCGGCGGCCAGCGTGCGCAGGTCTGCGCTGAAGTGGCCGATGACGAAGACGGCGAACGTCATCAGCGCCGAGAGCGCGGGCGACGAGAAGGAAGAGAAGAGCAGCGCGACCGCGACCACCAGCGTCAGCTCGACGTAGACGAGCGCGACCGCCGGCCAGATGCGCGCGACCAGCGGGTCGTAGCCGCCGCGCACGAACGTGAGCGCGAGCGCGACGCCGCCGCCCATCACCGCGACGTTCACCGCCAGCGTCAGGCACAGCCCCAAATATTTGCCGAGCAGGAACTCGCCGCGCCCGACCGGCTTCGCCAGGATCGCGTAGAGCGTGCGCCGCTCGATCTCTTTGTAGACCAGCCCCGTGCCGACGAAGATGGCGATGAAGACGCCGAACAGCAGCATCGCGCCGAGGCCGAGGTCAACGATGATCTTGGCTTCCTGCGCGGCCGACAGTTCGCCCAGGAAGATCGCGCCCGCCGTCAGGAGCAGGACGAAGAGGACGAGGTTGTAGAGGACGCGGTCGCGCACGGCCTCGCGGAAGGCGTTGCGCGCGATGGACAGGACGCGCCGCGTGGTCGCGCCGCGCGCGTCGCGTTCGGCGGTCTCGGCCGCCGCGGTCGCGCGGGCGCGCGCGGCGTGTGGCTGCTCAACGGTCATCTCACGCATAACCGGATTCTCAAACGAAAGAGGGGCGGACTCTCGGACGAAAGCCGACGGACGATTGGAAGCCGTCGGCGCTTAAGCCTTACTGGACGGGCGTGCCCGCGCCGCGCGCCGGGGCGACGTTGCCGCTGGCGAAGGTGATGATGCCTTCCTCGTCCGTGTAGAAGCTGCGCGTGCCTTGCAGCGGCCGGTACTCGGCCGTGGCGGTGAACTGCGGCGCGGCCCCGTTGGCGACCGTGATCGTGTACTGGTAGCCGCTCTTGACGCCGCCGGTCGTGGCCGCGCCCGCGCCGGCCACCAGGTCGTCGAGCATACTGTTGTCGCGCAACTCGGCGGCCGTGCCGAAGCTCAGACCGCTGCCGAGGGTGATGCGGTAGGTCTGCTCGGCCGAGCTGACGCTGCGCAGGTTCGAGATGGCCGCCGACTCGTTGGCGGCGCGGCGCGAGGCCAGCATACTGGGGACGGCGATGGCGGCGATGATGCCGATGATCGCGACGACGATCAGAAGTTCGATCAGCGAGAAACCGCGTTGGGGAGTCGGTCGGCGCATGGCGTTCACGTCGGGCGGCGGGCGCGGCAGGCTTCAGGCCCCGCGCCGCTTAAGAGAAAATTGCGGGGACGGAATGTGACGTTCCGACCCCGCAACTGTTTCGGGCGTTGGTGCTCTTACCCGTGGCTTACTGGATCGGGGTGTCGTTCACGTCGGCGGCGGCCGCGCTGTCGGCGCGGATGACGCCCGACTCGTCGGTGAAGAAGTGGCGCGTGCCGGTCGAGGCCGAGACCGGGTCGGCGTTGGCCGTGAACTGCGTGTTGGTCGCGCCGAGGGCGACGGTGAAGGTGTAGCCAGTCTTGGTGCTCGTGTTAGCCGCGCCGAGCACGCTATCAACCAACCCCTGCGCCTGGAGGGCCGGCAGGTTGGCGGCGTAGGTCGTGTTGGCACCGGTGGTGGACAGGTAGGTGGCCTGCGCCGTGCCGATGGTGCGCATCGAGGCGATGGCCGAGGCCTCGTTCGAGGCGCGGCGCGAGGCGAGCAGGTTCGGGATCGCGATGGCGGCGATGATGCCGATGATCGCGACGACGATCAGCAGCTCGATCAGCGAGAAGCCTTTCTGGCTCTTCTTCGGTTGCATGTCTCTTTAAGTCTCCCTGTGTTGAAAAGTCTGGGTGGCGAGGTTGGCGTTGGGAAGTTCGGGGCGGCGGCCCCGAACTTCCCGCCTGCTGATCAAGTCGTCGCCTACTGGATGGGCGTACCGGCGACGGTCGTGCCGATGCGTATGACGCCCGACTCGTCTGTAAAGAAGCTGCGTGTGCCGGTCGAGGCCGAGACGGGGACGGCCGTGGCGGAGAAGGTCGTGTTGGCCTGCGCGACGATGGTGAAGGTGTAGCCGGTCTTCGTGCTGGCGTTGGCCGCGCCGAGGACGCTGTCGATCAACCCGGCCGCCTGGAGGGCCGGCAGGTTGGCGGCGTAGGTGGTGTTGTTGCCCACGGTGGACAGGTAGGTGGCCTGCGCCGTGCCGATGGTGCGCAGCGAGGCGATGGCCGAGGCCTCGTTGGAGGCGCGGCGCGAGGCGAGCAGGTTCGGGATCGCGATGGCGGCGATGATGCCGATGATCGCGACGACGATCAGCAGCTCGATCAGCGAGAAACCCTTCTGGGCGGCTTTGGCTTGCATCTGTTCTTGGTGCTCCTTCAGAGTGGCGGTCGGAATGTTGGAATCGGTCTCGCGCCGTCGGTCGTCGTCTCAGGCCACGCGCCGCGCTTGCGCGACTTTGCGCTAGCGCGAAGAAACAAGCATCGTGCCAAGACGGGCGACGCGGGCGGGCGGGCGAAAAGTGGGGCGATTCGTTAGGGCCGGACGCCGCCGGGCGGCGCGGATAACAAAACGCGGCAGGCGCGGCCTGCCGGATTTTGTCAGGTAGACGACCGCGTCGCCCGCCCGTCAGACGAGGCGGCGCGCGGCTTCGCAGGTGTTGGGGGAGAGTTTTAAGTGGCGCGTGCGCTTCCGGGCGAAGGCGCACGCGCCGTCGGGTTGCGGGCCGCTAGGGGCGGCGGGGCGACACGAGAGAGGGCGCGGCGGGCGGGCGGCGCGGCGGGGGGGGCGGTGACTCAGTTGATCGGCGTGCTGCTGCCGTCGGCGGGGCTGCCCGTGCGGACGCGTATGACGCCGCTCACGTCCATGTAGTAGTAACGCCAGGGGGCGATGCTCGGCGCGGCCGAAACCTCGTAGAAGTCGGCGTTTAGCGTGCCGGCGGGGATCGTGAAGGAGTAGTTGCTGCGCTGGCCCGTGGCGAGCAGCGGGTCGTTCAGATAGCCTTGCGCGCCGAGGGCGGCGAGGTCGCTGTACTGGTCGTGCGCGGCGCGGTAGGAGGCTTCGGCCGAGGCGATGAGGCGGAGCGAGCCGAGCGCCGACGCGTTGTGCGCGGACTGGCGCGACTCCAAATAGTTGGGCAGGGCGATTGCGGCGAGCGTGCCGATGATGAGCACGACGATCAGTAACTCGATGAGAGAGAAACCGCGTTGAGAGTGAAACGATTGGGTTGCGGCCATCGCAGTTCAATTCCTCTCACGGTCAAGGTGACTGACCACAAGGTCAAGTCTCGCAGAGGTTCAGCAACGGTCATGCCAGATTGAACGCAGCCGCGGGCAGAATGACAGAACCTGACTATGAACGCGCAGGTCGCCGCCGGGAGCGCGGGCATCCCTGCCCGCCAAGCGTGCGTCAGCACGCTAACGAGGAATCATTAGCATTCAACCTTGAAGGCCGCCCTAGTTTTATTCGCGCTGGCGCG